>CAYHCO010000019.1:0-72761 GCA_964355105.1 uncultured Porphyromonadaceae bacterium | reverse complement strand
CTGAAGGTGGCCGCTTGCATGATTGGTCATAAACCCCGCCGATAGTTGGTCAATTTAAGCGTTTTGTCTAGCGAACAGATTCATCCAAATTTAAACGACCCAAAAACCACCACTCATCCCTAAAAAGCAGCAGAGAACTCGCAGAAACGAAAAAACCACCTACCGAACAAAATCGATAAGTGGTTGATCTTCTTTTTGTGGAGCTGGCGGGAATCGAACCCGCGTCCAGACAAGGAACCCATAGGGTTTCTACATGTTTAGCCGGATTTGGGTTTTCATGCCATGGCTGGTATACGGCAACCGATCATGGCCCTATCCCCTGAATTTCATTCCTGCCACGGGGCGGGGCAGAAACTATCCCTGTATTGGTCAGCACCACGGGATCCGGATGGAACAGGTCATTACCTCCGGCGTGATGTCCCGTCCCAGCACCTGGTGCCGGGAGTTATGCCTAATCTACTGTTACTTCGATTAAGCGGCGAGAGCGTAATTAGATTCGCCAGTTGAAATTTTGCAATCCTGATTAACGAGCGTTTTTGCGTTGCTCGACATGCTTGTCTACCAGTTCACCTTGCTGTCAAAACCAGGTCAGCCCCGAATAGGCTGCAAATATACACAAAAAAATGCTATTTTCAGAGCCTTGATTAACGCAAACCCCTGATGCCACGCATAAAAATCGGAATACTCCGCGAAACTAAAACCCCTCCCGACAGAAGGGTAGCTCTACCACCAGCCGCAGTCGTTGAAGTGACCCATCGGTTTCCTAACGTTGATATCGTTATCCAACCGAGCCCGATCCGCTGTTTTCCGGATGATGAGTACCGCGCCGCGGGTTTGACCCTCCAGGAGGATCTTTCGGATTGCGACTGGCTGATCGGGGTAAAAGAGGTTCATATTCCGGAACTCATAGCGGGGAAAAAGTATCTGTTGTTTGCGCATGTGGCTAAAAAACAGGCTTATAACAGACCGCTCCTTCAGGAAGTCGTGAAAAGGAAAATTACGCTGGCAGATTATGAATACCTCAAAGATGACCAGAATTGCCGCCTGATTGCTTTTGGCAGATGGGCGGGAATCATCGGCGCCTTTAACGGAATCCTGGGCTGGGGCCTGAAAACGGGAAAATATACCCTGACTCCGGCGCATGAGTGCCACGACCGCGCTGAGATGGATCTGCAACTTGAAAACCTCGATATCGGCAAGGTCCGAATATTGGTGACCGGTGGAGGCCGTGTGGCCATGGGAGCCATGGAAACACTGGGCAAACTCGGCATTCCGCTGATTTCTCCGGAGGAATATCTCGATAATCCTTCGTTGTCTCCGGTGATGTGCCGTATCGACCCGTGGCATTATGCCGAGCGCACCGACGGTAAGCCTTTTGTATACGATGATTTCTGTAAAAATCCGCTAGCTCATAAATCCTGCTTTCACCGTTTTGTCGGGTCAACAGATATTTTGGTGGCAGCGCATTTCTGGGATCCCGCTTCCCCAAAATTCTGGTTGCCTGAGGAAATGAATGATGATGATTTCAAAATCAGGGTTATCGCCGATATAAGCTGCGACATCAACGGCTCACTCCCATCCACTATAAGGGCTACCACCATCGCAGATCCTTTCTACGACTGGGACCGGCATCTGCTCCGGGAGTTGCCTGCCTTCTCGGATCCTGAAGCAGTTACGGTCATGTCGATCGACAACCTGCCGGGCGAGCTGCCCCGCGATGCGTCGCAGGAGTTTTCAAAAGTGCTTATCGAGAAGGTTTTCCCTTGCCTGTTGGGACAGGATCCCTGTCATGTGGTGGATCGGGCAACGATCACCCTCGAAGGGCATCTGAATGAGCCGTTCCTTTACCTCGATTCTTTTCTCAGAGGGGAATAGTGACTCCCGGCGCCCACATGATAAAATGCGGGTTGAGGAATTCTTCCTTATTGTAAACTAATGGCTGTCCGTTATCCATGCGAACGACCGACCCGCCGGCCTCTTCCAGGATAATCTGGCCGGGCGCAGTGTCCCATTCCCAGCATCTGCCGGGTTTTGCATACAGATGGGCCGATCCTTCAGCGAGTAGTACATGTTTATAGGAAGATCCCGCAGGCTGAATATCTACAGTCCATCCCTGTGCTGAAAGTTTTTCGACAAATTCCTGCTCCGCCTGCCCGGAGTGAGACCGGCTGATGAGCGCGATGAGGTTTTTGGTTTTCTTATAGTCGCTCTTGAAGATGGGAAGCCTCTGGAAAGTCCGGTCGGCAAACAGTTTCCAGCTTCCCTTTCCTTTGGCCCCATAATATATAACCTCTTTCGCCGGTATGGAGATGATTCCGAAAACCGGCTTCCCGAAATGCAGAAGAGCGAGATTGATTGCGAATTCATCATTTTGGGCGATAAATTCCCGCGTTCCATCCAGTGGATCCAGGACCCACGAATATTCCCAATCTTTCCTGATGGAATAATCAGGATTGGCTGCTTCTTCACTGATGAGTGGAATTCCAGGAAATTCCCGGCTGAGCAGTCCGGCAATAAAATGATGCGAAGCCAGATCGGCTTCCGTCACGGGCGACTGGTCTTCCTTGGTTTCAATGGATAATCCGGAATTCTTATAGTAGGACAGGAGGATATCGGATGCATCGCGTATTCCCTGGATCAGAATATCCAGCTGCTTGTCATTCAACACGATTGCAGCAGTTTTTTAAATTATGGATCGTCCTGTCGGGGTGTGCCGAAGAGAAAATCGTGTTGCCGGCCACCAGTATGTCGACACCGCTTTCTATCAGGGCCGGAGCATTCACCTCATCAACACCGCCATCGACCTCTATCAGGAATCCGGCACCGATGGTCTTTCGTATATGATTGAGCTTGCGGATCTTATCGAGCGATTCGGGTATGAATTTCTGGCCGCCGAAACCGGGATTTACCGACATGATCAGGACCAAATCGAGATCATGCAGGATGTTTTCCAGCAAAGAAACGGGTGTATGCGGATTCAGGCTGATCCCTGCCTTTACTCCGCCCTGCTTAATGATCTGAATGGCCCGGTGAACGTGGTTGGTAGCCTCGAGATGAAATGTGAGGATGTTGGCGCCCAGCTGAATGAAGTGCCCCAGGTACCTTTCGGGTTCCCTGATCATCAGATGCACGTCGAGCGGCTTGAGCGCATGCCTGCGAATCGCGTCAACCACCGGGGTACCAATGGAGAAATTGGGTACAAAATTTCCATCCATGATATCCACGTGAAACCAGTCGGCCTGGCTTTGGTTCACCATATTAATATCACGCTGGAGATTGCCGAAATCGGCTGCAAGAAGCGAGGCGGCTACTAGGTGGGGCATTTTCGAAAACAATTAGGCAATTAGACAATTCGATAATTCGATAATTCGACAATTCGATAATTCGATAATTAAAGATAAGGCCAAAGATCATTGAGTACTTGAACAAACATACAAATTGATATCGAATTACCCCAGATAATTCCGCAGCAGGCAGCTTCTGGTCTGGCTTTTTAGTTTTTGGATCGATTTTTCCTTGATCTGGCGTACCCTTTCGCGTGTGAGGTTGAATTTTTCGCCGATCTCGTCGAGCGAGTGGGGTGGAATCCCATGCAGCCCGTAAAACAGCCGGATGATATCAGCCTCCCGGTCCCCAATATGTTTGAGGGCCCGCTCAATCTCCAGATTTAACGAGTCGTTGAGGAGGGCTTCCTCCGGGCTGGAGGCATCAGCATTGAGGATAACATCATACAGATTGGTTTCCTCACCCGGCGCCAGCGGTGCATCCATGGAGAGATGACGGCCGTGATTGTTCAGGTAGCGCTGAATATCTTCCTTCTCAACACCGGCGGTCTCGGCAATCTCGTCTTCCGACGGCATTCGGCCCAGGTTCTGTTCCATCTTGGAAATGGTCCGGTTCAGTTTGTTCATCAGGCCTATCTTGTTCAGCGGCAGCCTGACCAGCCTCGATTGCTCGGCAATAGCCTGCAGAATGGACTGCCTGATCCACCAAACCGCGTATGAAATGAATTTGAATCCCTTGGTTTCGTCGAACCGCTCAGCCGCCTTGATCAGGCCAATGTTGCCTTCGTTGATAAGATCCGGAAGTGTAAGTCCTTGGTTTTGATACTGTTTGCTGACTGAGACTACAAATCTCAGGTTTGCCAGGATCAGCTTCTCCATCGCTTTTCTGTCACCTTCCCTGATTCGGCGGGCCAGTTCAACTTCTTCATTTGGATTGATGAGAGTCTTGCGGCCAATTTCCTGAAGGTATTTGTCCAACGAAGGAAGTTCCCGGTTGGTAACCTGCCTGGTGATCTTTAATTGTCGCATGGCGCGAGGTGGTTAGTGTTCTCGAGTGATATTTACGGCAACGAATTATAAATGTTGCATATGGAAAGTAAAAACATGTTTTTTTATTCTTACAATTAATTCCTAACTTTGTACCGGCTACAATATCAATGACAGGTAGCTGCAGGAGTTACTCGGATAATTCGTTTGAAGAATCTCGAAAATTTCCCCGAACCAATTTTTACTGTGGTTAATTTCAAAATGATGTTTTATGTATGATATTCTCGAACTCAACAATAAGTTGTTGACTGAACTAAGAGATATTGCGAAAGAGCTGGGCATTAAGCGTGTTGAGTCGTTTAAGAAACAAGATCTTGTTTATCAGATACTTGATCAGCAGGCAATTCAGGCTTCCGAAAGCAAAGCAAAGAAAATGGCCACAAAGGTCAGAACGGAAGATGCCGAGCCGGCAGAAGCAACCGAAGTTCCCAAACCTAACCGAAGAAGGATAACAATTGAGAAAAAGGAATCCGGACCCCTTTTCAGTACCCGTCCGGAAAACAAACCGGTGAAGGAAGAGGATGAGGCAGAGGTAAAACCGACTGTAACTGTCGTTCTGGCTCCACCTACCGTTATCAAGCCGGTTATTCAGCCGGCCCAGCAACCGGTTGCCGAAGCTCCGGTCGCCGATGGTCCCGCAGCCGCACCGGTTGCTCCGCCTGCACCTGCCTTCAAAAGGCATGCAAGGGTTGAAAAGGATCAGGAGGAACAAAAGCCCGTTCAGCCTAAAGCCCGCGAAATTACGATCCGGGAGAAACCGTCTGATGAACAGAAATCAAAGGAATCCGATGACAAAAAATCCGAACCCTATGATTTCGACGGATATATCTCCAGTACAGGCGTGCTTGAAATTATGCAGGAAGGCTACGGTTTCCTTCGCTCAGCCGATTACAACTACCTGAATTCCCCGGATGATATATATGTATCACAATCGCAGATCAAGCTTTTTGCGCTGAAAACGGGTGACACCATCACCGGAACCGTCAGGCCGCCAAAAGAAGGCGAGAAGTTCTTCCCCTTGATCAAGGTCGGACAGATCAACGGCCGCAGTCCGGAGTTCGTTCGCGACCGCGTACCATTTGATTACCTGACTCCACTGTTCCCGGATGAAAAATTCGATATTACCAGCCATGCCGAATGTACGGTATCTACTCGCATTGTGGATATGTTCTGCCCGGTTGGCAAAGGCCAGCGCGGACTGATCGTGGCCCAACCGAAAACCGGTAAGACCATCCTCCTGAAAGAAATTGCCAACGCCATAGCCGCCAACCATCCGGAGGTTTACCTCATGGTTCTCCTGGTTGATGAAAGGCCTGAGGAGGTTACCGATATGGCCAGGGGCGTCAATGCTGAAGTTATCTCCAGCACTTTCGACGAGCCTGCTGAGAAACACGTGAGGGTTGCCACCATTGTTCTTGAAAAAGCCAAGCGATTGGTGGAATGCGGACACGACGTGGTTATCCTGCTCGATTCAATTACCAGATTAGCCCGTGCTTACAATACCGTTCAGCCCGCCTCAGGGAAAGTGCTCTCCGGCGGTGTTGATGCCAACGCCCTTCACAAACCCAAGCGTTTCTTCGGTGCCGCCAGGAATATTGAGAATGGAGGCAGCCTGACCATACTTGCCACAGCTCTTATCGATACCGGATCCAAAATGGATGAGGTCATCTTTGAAGAGTTTAAAGGCACGGGTAACATGGAACTCCAGCTCGACCGCAAACTCGCCAATAAGCGTATCTGGCCGGCTGTCGATATTCAGGCATCCAGCACCCGCCGTGAAGACCTTCTGCATTCAAGAGATTTCCTTAACAAGATGTGGGTTCTCAGGAATTACCTGTCCGATATGAATCCCGCTGAAGCTCTTGAATTCATGCGCGATAAACTCAATGGAACCCGCACCAACGAAGAGTTCCTGATCTCAATGAACAGTGAATAAAACCTGACGATTTTCGTGGCATTTGTCATAGATTTTACGATCTATAATTAGTACTTTTGCCCGCGATTTCAAGAAGGTTGTTTTATCTAAATATCATCAACATGTCAAAAAAGAAATTTATCACCTGTGACGGTAATCAGGCAGCTTCGCATATAGCCTATATGTTCAGCGAAGTTGCTGCGATTTACCCGATCACTCCATCATCCACGATGGCTGAGAATGTGGACGAATGGGCAGCTCATGGCCGGAAAAACATTTGGGGCGAAACAGTTCGCGTAGCCGAGTTGCAGTCGGAAGGTGGAGCTTCAGGTGCAGTTCACGGAAGTTTGCAGGCCGGGGCCCTGACCTCAACCTATACCTGTTCACAGGGTCTGCTGCTGATGATCCCGAACATGTACAAAATGGCCGGCGAACTTTTACCTGCCGTATTCCACGTCAGTGCACGCAGCGTTGCCGCTCATGCCTTGTCGATTTTCGGTGACCATAGCGACGTATATGCCACCCGTCAGACCGGTTTCGCAATGCTTGCCACGGGCAGCGTGCAGGAAATCATGGATCTGGCATCCGTAGCACATCTGTCAGCCATTAAGTCAAGGGTTCCTTTCCTTCATTTCTTTGATGGATTCCGCTCATCGGCAGAAGTCCAGAAGATTGAAGTTCTCGAAAAAGAACAACTCGCTCCCCTGTTGGATCAAAAAGCACTTCAGGAATTCAGAGACCGCGCATTGAACCCAGAACATCCTGTAACCCGCGGAACAGCTCAGAACCCTGATATCTTCTTCCAGGCTAAGGAAGCATCGAATACCTTCTACGACAAGGTTCCCGATATCGTGGAAGATTACATGCAGCAGTTAAGCAAGCTTACCGGCCGCGAATATCATCCTTTCACCTATTACGGTGCACCGGATGCTGAAAACATTATACTGGCCATGGCCAGCATCACTGAGACGGCAAAAGAGGTAATCGATTATCTGGTTGCTAAAGGCGAAAAAGTGGGTCTGATCACCTGCCATCTGTACCGTCCGTTCTCCGCTAAATATTTCTGGAAAGTGTTCCCGAAATCAGTTAAGAGAATAGCCGTTCTCGACCGTTCAAAAGAACCGGGTGCCCCTGGAGAGCCTCTTTACCTAGATGTAAGGAACCTCTTCTACGATCAGGAAAATGCACCGATGATCATCGGCGGCCGTTACGGTCTTAGTTCGAAAGATACTACACCTGCCATGGTTCTCTCCGTTTTCGAAAATCTGAAAATGAATGAGCCGAAGAACGATTTTACCCTGGGTATCGTAGACGACGTGACCTTCAAGTCACTGCCGCTGCTTCCCGATATCGACCTGGCTCCGAAAGGAACCTTCCAGGCTAAATTCTACGGTTTGGGTGCCGACGGAACCGTTGGGGCAAACAAGAATTCCATCAAGATTATCGGCGAAAACACCGAGAAATACTGTCAGGCATATTTTGCTTACGACAGCAAAAAATCAGGTGGGTTTACCACATCGCACCTTCGTTTCGGCGATACACCGATCCGGTCGCCTTACCTGGTTAACGCTCCTGACTTTGTAGCCTGCCATGTTCCGTCGTATCTCGACAAATATGATATGCTGAAGGGCCTGAAACCCGGCGGTACTTTCCTTTTCAACTCAATCTGGGATGTTGAGGAAACCAAGAGACGCCTGCCGGATCATTTCAAAAAGACCCTGGCCGAGAAAAACATCAGGTTCTATACGATCAATGCCACCGAGATCGCTGAAGAAATCGGTTTGGGCGGACGTACGAACACCATCATGCAGTCGACCTTCTTCAAGATTGCCAATGTTATTCCTTATGAGCTGGCAGTTACTCAGATGAAGGATGCCATCAAGAAATCATTCGGAAGAAAAGGCGAGGAAATTGTTGCCATGAACAATGCCGCAATCGACCGCGGTTGCGATTATGTTGAGGTGGCTATCCCTGCAGAATGGAAAAATATCGAGCTTAAAAAAGATCAGGATGATCGCGATATCCCTGCTTTCATCAAGAATATAGTTGAACCGATCAACGCACAGAAAGGTGACGACCTTCCGGTCAGCGCATTCCTGGGCCGTGAAGACGGTACCTTCCCTGCTGGAACCACCCGCTTCGAAAAGCGTGGTATTGCAGTCAACGTGCCCGAATGGCAGGTTGAAAACTGTATCCAGTGTAACCAGTGTGCTTACGTTTGCCCCCACGCTGCTATTCGTCCGTTCCTGATGACTGCAGATGAACTTGCTGCAGCACCGGCCGGAACCACATCAGCCAAAGGCACGGGCGGAACGAAAGAATATCAGTTCCGTATCCAGGTCAGCGTTTTGGACTGCACCGGTTGCGGTAACTGCGCCGATGTTTGTCCGTCGAAAGTGAAATCACTGGTTATGAAGCCGCTGGGTACCCAGACTGAGCAGATTGACCGCTGGACTTACATGCATGAGAAAGTTGGATACAAGGATACCGTTCTCGGCAAAGAGAAATCAGTCAGGAATTCACAGTTCGCACAGCCATTGTTTGAGTTTTCAGGTGCATGCGCCGGTTGCGGTGAAACACCTTATATCAAGCTGATCACCCAGCTGTACGGCGACCGGATGATTATCTCGAATGCCACCGGTTGTTCATCCATCTACGGCGGTTCGGCTCCTTCAACTCCTTACACCACCGATAAGGCCGGTAAAGGCCCGGCTTGGGGTAACTCACTGTTTGAGGACAATGCCGAGTACGGATACGGTATGGCACTGGGCGTGAACAAGCTTCGCGACCGGATCGAAAAGCTGATGAAGGAAAACATGGAAGCGGTGAATGAGACCACCCGTGAAGCCTTCGGCGAATGGATTGCCAACCGTGAAAATGCCAATGAATCAAAAGTTGCTTCGGAGAAAGTGTTAGCCGTCCTGAAAAATGAAACCCTTCCGGTTGCTAAGGAAATTAGTGCCCTCGAGCAGTACCTGATCAAGAAATCGGTATGGATCATGGGTGGCGACGGCTGGGCATATGATATCGGATACGGCGGCCTCGACCATGTTCTGGCTTCCGGTGAAGATGTTAATGTTCTGGTTGTTGATACCGAGGTTTACTCGAATACCGGTGGACAGTCCTCAAAATCCACCCCGGTTGCCGCTATCGCTAAATTTGCAGCTGCCGGCAAGCGTATCCGCAAGAAGGACCTTGGCATGATGGCCATGTCCTACGGATATGTTTACGTTGCCCAGGTGGCTATGGGTGCCAGCAACAATCAGTTCCTCAAGGCGCTGAAGGAAGCTGAAGCCTATAAGGGACCATCCCTCATCATCGCCTACTCACCGTGTATCAACCATGGATTGAGGGCAGGTATGGGACAGACCCAGCTGGAAGAGGAAATGGCAGTGAAGAGCGGCTATTGGGCTAACTACCGTTACAACCCGATGAACGAAGCTGAAGGCAAGAATCCTTTTGAACTGGACTCCAAAGAGCCCGATTGGTCACTGTTTAAAGGCTTCCTCCTTGGCGAAGTCCGCTTCTCCTCACTGAAGCAGGCCTTCCCGGAAGTTGCCGATGAACTCTTCTCCGTTGCAGAGGATAATGCAAAATGGAGGTACAAGAGCTATGAGAGACTGGCTTCGATGGATTATACAAAATAATTGATCGGCATATAATTGCCAGATAATGAACATTGTAGAGGCGCATATATGCGCCTCTACGTGTTTTTGGCCGGTGCTGAATTGGGGCTGAATGAAAATAATCCTGGAAACATTTGGTTATTAAGAAAATAATTCTTTCATTTGGCATGAGATAAACTGCGTTCTGATTTAAGATTTTCTTTTCTCTATATCCGCGCCGAATTAGGTGTGGGCCGTCAGAAAACCAAGGTTTTCTGTCATAATGTTATCTAAATTGAGTTATCCGGTTAAAGTTGCAAAAACCCCGATTTCCTCCAGGAGATCGGGGTTTAGCAATTTATAGGGGTGAACCTTCCTATTTACCGGGGCACTGGGCTATCAGGCTGGCAGGCAGGTTACTTTTTCCGTAAGCTTTATCGAAATGATCACTGAACTGACGCGCAAGCTTCTGAGCAGCTGCCTTGTATGCGTCATGGTCAGACCAGGTATTGATCGGATTAAGCATCTCCGACGGAACGCCTTCAACGCTGGTTGGGATCTGTAAATGGAACAGTGGGTCCTGGGTAACCTCAACATCTGCCAGTTCACCGTTCAGGGCGGCATTCACCATGCGACGGGTCAATGGAAGATCGATACGCTTGCCGACGCCGTATCCGCCACCGCTCCAGCCGGTATTGACCAGGTAAACGCGGGTCTGGGTCTTATCCATCTTGTCGCCGAGCATGGATGCGTAAACTTCAGGCTTGCAAGGCATGAACGGTGCCCCGAAGAACCTGGAGAAAGCAACCTGTGGCTCAGTAACGCCAGTCTCGGTTCCGGCTAACTTGGATGTGTAGCCCATCATGAACCACAACATGGCCTGTTCCTTGTTCAGAATGGAAACCGGAGGCAAAACGCCGTAAGCATCCGCGGTCAGGAATAAAATGGTTTTCGGGTGACCGGCTACCGAGGAGGGTTTGATATTTTTCAGGAAACTCAATGGGAATGAGGCCCTTGAGTTTTCCGTGAACCTGTTGTCGTAAAAATCAAATACCCCATCAGGATAAACCATGGCATTCTCAACCATCGCCCCGTGATCCAGGTAATTCACCTTACGCATGACTGCATCGTAAATATCAGGCTCTTTTTTAGGATTGATATCGATCATCTTGGCATAGCAACCGTACTCGAAATTGGCAATGCCGTCTTCACTCCATCCGTGCTCATCATCGCCCAGCAATGCCCTTGCCGGATCGGCGGACAGGGTAGTTTTGCCGGTACCTGAAAGGCCGAGGAGCAGGGCTGAATCGCCGTTTTCACCTTCGTTGGCTGAACAGTGCAAGGGAAGGATTCCACGGAGCGGAAGAAGGTAATTCATGACCGTAAAGAGCATCTTTTTCATCGAGCCCATGTAGGCTGAGCCGAAAACCATTCCGATCTGCCGGTCATAATCCATGGCCACGATCAGGTCAGAAGTCTTGCCGTTAGGAAGTTTTCTGAGTTTTCCGGCGTATTTCTCGCTATCCAGCTTGTGGTAGGGAAGTGCGATCAGAAGAAATCCATTGTCGGCGTAGCAACTTTTGCTGATATCCGCCGGAACGGGACGGAACATGTTGTCAATGAAAAGAGTATGCAATGCTCTGTAGGTAACTACTTTAACAGGGAGGGCATATTTGCTGTCAGCACCGATTACGCGGTCTGTTTCATACAGTTGACCTGCATTTTTCAGATGCCCGACGGCTTCGGCAAATATCTGATCAAAAGTTTCCTCGTCAATAGGCAGGTTGTTGGCAGCCGTCCAGTCGATATTGTTTTCGCTTGACGCCCGTTTAACCATGTACGTGTCCTTGGGACTGCGACCGGTTGATTCCGGTGCCGTCCAGGTGGCAAGGGCACCGGATTCGGTTACCATTGCTTCACGACGCTCCACAGCCGCTTTGATCATCTCTTTACGAGAAATATTGGAGAAAACTTTCGGATGCTTTCCGAGCACCTCCATCACCATTAATTTAGGATCTTTCATAAGCCAGTTTTTAGTTGTTGACCTTGTTGATAATGAACAAAGATAAAAATTGATCGTTATGTTATTATATATTTGCAGGCAAATCGCAGATGGGAAGACTAATAGGAATAGATTACGGCCGAAAACGGACAGGGTTGGCGGTGACAGATCCGGAGCAACGGATTGCCGGTGTTTTAGGTGCCGTGGAGTCTTATGACATCTATGATTATCTTACCAAATATGTCAGCAAGGAACCTGTAGAAGGCTTCGTGATCGGGTTTCCACGCCAGATGAATTTCCAACCTTCCGAATCGGCCCCGCTGGTGCAGGCATTTGCCAAAGGATTGGCAAAAAAATTCCCTGAGATCCCCATTTTCTGGGTCGATGAGAGATTTACCTCCAAAATGGCTCTTCAGTCCATGATCGATGGCGGATCATCGAAGGCCGACCGCCGGGACAAAGGCAATATAGATGCTGTAAGTGCAGCTATAATCCTGGAATCCTGGTTACAACAAAAAATCAACGAGCGAGACAGACAATTATGATCCTTCCCGTTTATGCATACGGATCGCCGGTCCTGAGAAAGGTGGCGCCCGATATCACTCCGGATTACAAGGGGTTGAGCCAACTAATTGAAGACATGTTTGAGACCATGAAGAATGCCGACGGGGTAGGGCTTGCCGCTCCCCAAATCGGGCTTTCGATCAGGCTTTTCGTGATGGATGCCCGTGCTTATGCCGAGCATGAACCTTCGCTTGCCGGTTTCAAGAAAGTTTTCATCAATCCGCATATCCTGGAAAAGGGCGGTGAAGAGGAGATTATTGAGGAAGGCTGCCTCAGCGTACCGAATATCCATGAGGACATTCTCCGACCGGGGAAGATTCATATTCAATACAGGGATGAGAATTTCAACCCCGTGGATGAATGGTATGAGGGAATGGTTGCCAGGATCATACAGCACGAGTATGACCACCTCGATGGCATCATGTTTCCCGATCTGGTGAATCCGCTCAAGAAGACCTTGCTCAGAAGCAAGTTGCGCGATATTTCGAAAGGCAAGGTTGCCGTAAAGTATAAGATGTATTTTCCGTTAAAAAAGTAAAACATGAACTCTGTTAAATTTTTGCTGATCGCGTTTTCCGTTATTTTCATGGTAAGTTGTGGAGAGAATTCCGAGAAGAAAAAGGCAAAGGAGGTCATTGCCGCCAGCGAAGCTAAAATATTCGGGGATTCAACCGCTACTATCCCCGACGAGAAGACGGGACTGGAGATGATCACGGCTTATACCGACTATTCCAAAGCGTGGCCAAAAGATACCATCTCCGCTGAATACCTGTTTAAAGCCGCTGAGATTGCCATGAACATGAACAAATCAGCTATGGCAATCGATTATTACAACAGGATATTACTTTCCTACCCGGGATTCAGTAAAACACCTTATTGCATTTTTCTACAGGCCTTTATCCTGGAAAACCAGATGAATCAGTACGATCAGGCCAAAGCACGTTACCAGGAGTTTATCGATAAATATCCTGATCACGTGTTGGCAAAGGATGCCCGTGCATCGATTGACAATATGGGTAAGCCAATTGAGGAGCTGATCAAGCAGTGGGATAAAAATAATTCCAAATAATTTTTCCATTCCTGTCATCGTATAGCGTCTATTCTCTCGGATAGACGCTTTTTTTATGGGTTCTCAAATCCTGATTTGTCTTGCGGGGCTGATCACCGGCATTCTTGTTTCCTGTGGTTTTCCCGATGGGCACCTGCTTTACTGGTTTATTCCGATCGCTGCGGGCATTGGATCCAGTCTCCTGTGGAATCCGGGTGGACTCGGTTGCAGCCGGCTACGGGTGTTATCGGTGCTGCTTGGTTTCTCCTGCTTTTTTGCGGCAGGCTGGATCTCGGTCGAACTGAGCAAGTATGAGCCTGGGCCTGATTCCTCTGGCACGGTTACCCTTGTCGCCAGGGTTGTCAGTTATCGTGAGGTGACCGACAGGCTGGGTCAGGTGGTGATAAGGGTAACTCATGAGTATCGGGATTCCGTGCCAGTAAAACGCACAGGGAAATTATTGCTTACGATCCGGCCTGATCCTTCGGTGAGTTATCATAATGGCGAAATCTGGGAATTCAGCAACCTGAAAATATCTCCGGTAACCTCCGTCCCATCGAAAAACGGCTTTGTCCCGAGCCGATACTGGCTGTCGCGCGGGGTGAGATATGAGGCAAGGCTTTCACGCAGCGACGGAAGGCTTGTGAAGCCGGTAACCGGTGTCCGCCTTTCTGATTATTTTATCCGCTGGCAGGAGAAACTGTCGCAACGGATCGACCGTATTCCACTGTCGGACGGCAGTCGCGGGCTGGTCAAGGCAATGGTCCTGGGTGACCGGAGCGATGTATCGGCCACTGTGATGACCGATTTTTCGCGTGCCGGAATCATTCATGTGCTCTCCGTTTCAGGGTTGCATGTTGGAATCATCTATTTCATCATTGCCTGGCTTCTGAAACGCATTGCGGTCCTGGGAATGCGATTTCGTTCGGTTGCCGCATTGGCGGTGGTGTGGATTTATGCCGGTGTCACCGGTTTCAGTCCGTCCGCACTTCGATCAGCAGGAATGATAACACTTTTCGAGCTGTCGCGGCTCGGACGGCGGGGTACACCGGGACTGGAGGTTCTGGCCGGTACTGCAGTAATTCATTGCCTTATTGATCCTTACACCGTTTTCAGTGCAGGTGCCCAGCTTTCCTACCTGGCCGTGGCAGGAATATTTTTCTGGAATCCACTGTTCAATCCGGTAGTCGCCAGGTTGCGCAGGGTAGGGCGATATTTTGCAGGAACGGTCTTCATTTCGCTGGCTGCACAATCTCTTATCACTCCTTTACTGCTTTTTTGGTTTGGCTGGATTCCACTTTATTTTCTGATCGGGAACATTTTCCTGCTCCCACTGATGGTGCTTGGCTTTTATCTGGGGCTGGTAATCATGGCTATGGATATCGCCGGAATAACCATCGGGTTGGTAAACAAGGGGATGGACCTGCTTATCGGGCTGGCGATGAATGGAGCGGCATGGCTGGGAAACCTGCCTGGAAACCTGATCAAGCCTGAAGGACTGGGTTGGACGGATGTCGTTCTTTATTATTTCCTTTTCGTGTCGCTCCGGTTTTATCTCGAGAAGCCCCATCCCGAAAATGTTAAGCGGATGCTGGCAGGTACGGGAATCCTCTTAGTGGTGAGATACGCCGGAAGGCTGTTAGCTGCCTGATAGCTTAATATTCCAGCTCACCGAGGCCCTGGCGAACAATCTTTAATTCAGGACCGGTACAGTCGACAATGGTGGATGGAACGTTGTTGCCGAAGCCCCCGTCGATGACCAGGTCGACCAGGTGTCCCATTTCTTCATGAATCAGCTCGGGATCGGTGGTGTAGTCAAGAATGACGTCGCCACTGTGAACGGAGGTTGTTAGTATCGGATTGCCCAGTACTCTGATGATTTCCAGTATGATAGGATTGTCAGGGATACGTATGCCCACGGTTTTTTTCTTGCTCTTGAGAATCTTCGGTACGTTATTGCTGGCTTCCAGGATAAAGGTGAAAGGTCCGGGAAGGTTCCTCTTCATCAGTTTATACGTCTGGTTGTCGATCGGTTTGGTGTAATCCGACAGGTGACTCAGGTCGTAAACGATGAAAGAGAAATTTGTTTTTTCAGGGCGGAGACCCTTGATCTGGTGCACGCGTTCGATGGCTTTTGCCTTGGTAATGTCGCAGCCCAACCCGTAAACGGTGTCGGTCGGGTAAATGATGACCCCGCCATCTTTCAGGATATCCACCACCCGGTCGATTTCCTTTGGGTTGGGATTCTCAGGATATATCTTCCTGATCATTTATTTCAGGGTTTTCGATATTCCTACGTAATAAAGGTCAACGCCACCTTTGCCGCCAGGGCGGTTGGAGGAGAAGATCATGAGGTCGTTGGTGAAATAGGTGGCAACAAAGGTTGCCGGCCTGTATTCATCATAGGCAGTATTGATGGTGGGACCGAAATTTACCGGGGCCGACCAATCGGTACCGTCAAACTTGGAATAATAGAGGTCGTAGCCACCGAACCCGCCTTGTCGCTTCGAGCAGAATACCAGGGTGTTACCGTTGATATAAGGGAACATGTCAGTTGAATCAGAATTGAGAACCGACATGCGCTCAGCCTGGTAAAGAGTATCGGCCCGCGCCCAGACCAGGTAATCCACATTGTCGGGCAGTTTTACCCGATACAGGTCGAGATCCCCGTCGCGGTTGGAACCGAATACCACCTGTTTCTTTTGGGCATCGAGCGTCGGATAGGCATCATACTGGGGCGTGTTCAATCCTTTAAGCCTTGCCGGTGTTGGATCGATCGGTGACATCCCGCCAAAACTGCCATCGTTATAATAGGAGAAATAGATCTCCATGTTGCCGGTCCTGTTGCTGGAGAACATGAACAAATTTTCCTGTCCGCCCAGGTAAGAAGTGAAAGGTCCGAACTCGTCATATTCCGTATTGGCCATGTCGGTCAGGTAATTGTAAGGGTAAGCCTGGCCCTCGTAGCCGGTGAGCCCAAGCAAGCCTGAGGTTTGGTTGAAAGAAACCAGAAGTTGATAATTTATGAGGTCATACTTCTTCCCGAGCGAATAACGGTTGGATGAGAAGACGATAGGTATGCCAAATGACAAGGTTCCGGGTCCGGTAGTGTTGTAATCATCGTATACACTGTTGACGGTTGATAGGTTTTTAACGGTATCCGAGAAGAAACCTTCCGGATAATTGATATCGGGAGTTTTAAAGCACCCACTGAAGAAAACCGGAGAAAGAATTATGAGGGTTAGCAATATCCTGAATGACCTTTTCATTTGCTTTTGGTTAAGACGCGGTAAAGGTAGGAAACTGCATAAAATAAAAGAAGGGTAAGCTACTTATATCGCGCCGCTACAACCGCGTACCCTTGCTGCCTTCCGGCCCTGGGGGAGTTCGGCGGGAGCTGGCCGTATAAGACTTACCCTGCTGCAAAGATAGTAAATGTTTTCCAGTTGAAAGATTTTCGCGCTATATTTGCCTGTCAGCAAATCAGACAACTAAATATGGAATCCAATCGTCACTCGATTTTTCGGCCAGCCATGACCTACGGACTTATCATTGCGTTGGTTATCATCATACTTGCCCTCCTGTCATGGATAACCGGTCTTGAGGGGGCCTGGTGGATGCAATGGATTAATTGGTTAGCCTACTTCGTGGTGCTCTATTTTTGCCTTAAAAACTGGCGGGATCAGCATAACGGAGGGTACATTAAGTACAGTAAAGCCCTGAGTGCCGGTATTCTGTTCATGTTCTTTGCTTCGATTATTTATGCGTTCTATAATGTTATCTATCTGACATGGATTGATCCCCAGGCGGTTGAGCGCATGCTGAACCTCATGGAAGAGCAATATTACCGGCGTGGTTTTACCGAAGAAGAAGTGTCGGCTGCCATGGCATTTGGCTCCAAGCTCAGAGGTACCGGGATGCAATTTTTCTCGGTCATTATCGGAACCACGTTTATTGGTGTGATTATATCTCTCATCGTATCGATCTTCATCCGCAAGGAGGGCGATCCTTACAAGCAGGCTATGTCGGAAATCGAAAACACTGAAGAATAGGCAACCGCATCCCCTATGGATTTATCGATAGTCATCCCGCTGTTTAATGAGGCTGAATCGCTGCCTGAACTGCTGCAGTGGATTACGCGTGTAACGGAAACGGAGAAGCTCTCACATGAGGTTATCCTGATTGATGACGGCAGTCGCGACGGGTCCTGGTCAGTCATCAGGGATCTCTCAACGAGGTATCCTGCACTTAAAGGGGTTCGTTTCCAGCGGAATTACGGCAAGGCAGCTGCACTGCAATGCGGATTCAGCCTGGCTAAGGGAAATGTTGTCATAACCATGGATGCCGATCTTCAGGATAGTCCGGACGAGATTCCTTCATTGGTGAAGATGATCCGGCAGGACGGGTTCGACCTGGTATCCGGATGGAAAAAGAAGAGGAAAGACCCGATCTCAAAACGCTGGCCTTCGAAGTTCTTCAATTATGTGGCCAGGCTCAACAGCGGCATAAAACTTCACGATTTCAATTGCGGGCTGAAAGCTTACCGCAATGAGGTTGTCAAAAGCATAGAGGTATTCGGCGATATGCACCGTTATACTCCGATCCTGGCAAAACGCAGCGGGTTCGGTCATATTGGCGAGAAAATCGTTGCCCACCAGGAACGCATATACGGTAAATCAAAATATGGGATCGGCCGGCTTTTTACCGGAGCCCTCGATCTCCTGACCGTGAGCTTTATTACCCGGTTTGCCAAGAAACCCATGCATTTCTTCGGGTCGATGGGCATGCTGATGATGCTCTTTGGTGCCGTTGTAACGGCTTGGCTGATAGGTATAAAGATTCACGATATTACTCATCACATTGTTCCCAGGGAAATAACCGCACAACCGCTTTTCTATCTCGCTTTACTCGCAGTAATTATTGGAGTTCAATTGTTCCTCACCGGATTTCTGGCTGAACTGGTGTCACGCTCGGCTACCGACCGGAATAAATACCTGATTGCCGAGGAAATATGAAACGCCTGATTCGCTGCGTCCTCAGAATATTCCCGCGGCCATTTCTGATCCGGGCCAGCTATGTATTTATGGGTCTGTTCAAGCCCTTTCTGAAAGGCAATACAGTAGAATGCCCGGTTTGCGGGTCGACCTTCGCGAAATTTCTCCCTTACGGCGTAAACTCCAGATCGAATGTTCTGTGTCCGACCTGCCTTTCGCTGGAGCGTCATCGCCTGATCTGGTTGTGGCTGAATAACCAGTCCGACTTTCTCACCAAACCCAGGAGGCTGATGCATGTGGCTCCGGAGCAATGTTTTTACCCGAGATTAAAGAAACTCAATCATATAGAATACGTTACAGCTGATCTTGAGTCGCCCCTGGCCGATTTTCATTTCGACCTCCATGAGATTCCATTTGAAGATGCCTCGTTTGATATGATTCTCTGCAATCATGTGCTTGAGCACGTAACCGATGACCGCAGGGTAATGGATGAATTCCTTCGCATACTCCGTCCGGGCGGTTTTGCCATACTTCAGGTTCCGCTTGAGCCTCATCGGGATACTACTTTCGAGGATCCTTCGATAACCGATCCCCGCCAGCGCGAGAAATATTTCGGCCAGAAGGATCATGTGAGGGTTTATGGGAGGGATTATGCCGGAAGGCTCGCCGAGCGCGGATTCAATGTCAATGAACATCCGGTGTCCGCTACTTTCAGCGCTGAGCAAATCAGCCGCTACCGACTCGCACCTGATGAGACTTTATATATTGCATTTAAACCCTGATGGAACGTTTTTATTCATTCATTGTTCCCGTATATAACCGGCCGGATGAGCTGGCTGAGTTACTGGAAAGTCTAGCCTTACAGACCTATACCAATTTTGAGGTAGTCGTTATCGAGGATGGTTCCGACCTTCGTTCGGAACGGCTGGTGGGTAAATATTCCGGGAGACTGGAGATCGAATACCTCGATCTTTTAAGAAGCGGTCCCTCCATCGCACGCAATGTGGGAACCCATGCAGCCAGGGGGACTTATTTCCTGTATGTCGACAGTGACTGTATCTTGCCCGCTGATTATCTGTATAATGTCAACCGATACCTGACTGATCATCCAACGAATTTCTTTGGCGGTCCCGACCGGGCATCGTCAGATTTCAACAGGGTTCAGAAAGCGGTTTCCTACGCGATGACCTCGTTCCTGACCACCGGCGGAATACGGGGCGGCAAAAAGAAAATCGATACTTTTTATCCCCGCAGTTTTAATATGGGAATCTCCAGGCATGCTTTCTTTACCGTTGGAGGTTATCCTGAAACGAAAATGCATCCCGGAGAAGATATGGTGCTCAGTATTGAACTGATCAACAATGGATTCGCTTCAGGGTTTATTCCGGATGCCTATGTTTACCATAAGCGCAGGACCACCCTGCAAAAATTTTACAAGCAGGTTTTCGGCTTTGGGAAAACACGTTATATCATCTCCAGGGTATATCCGTCAACATTCAAGTTATTTTACCTGGCCCCGGCAGCTTTCCTGCTCGGCACGGCCGGTTTGGCGGCGCTTTCCGTGATTCTCTCTCCGTGGTTTCTGGCTCCGGTAATTTTTTGGGCATCGGCTGTTCTGATTGATTCCACCATCCGTAACCTTTCACCGATAACCGGACTACTTTCTGTCATCACCTCCTTCATACAGCTGTGTGGTTATGGTCTGGGATTTATAAATGCCTGGTATACCATTGCCCTCAGGGGGATCGACCGGTACGGTGTCCTGACTAAAGGATTTTATCCCGGCCGCTCAAAGAAGAGCTGATCCAATCCAGAATTTCGGTAATTGCCTGTGGGTGGAAATATTTCATTTCCGGATATCGGTTATTCCAGGTGATTTGCCTCTTGGCGTAATGGCGCGTATTCCTTTTAATAAGTCGGACTGCCTCCGGAAGATCGTATGCGCCGTCGAACAGGTCAAAAAGCTCACGGTACCCCACGGTATTCAAACCATTGAGGTGTCGGACAGGATAAAGGCCCCTGGCTTCCTCCACCAGCCCCTTTTCCATCATCTCGTCGACCCGGCTGTCGATGCGGCTGTACAGCTCTTCGCGCGGCAATTCCAGACCGGCAAGCAGGATATTGAAGTCGCGGGTGACTGCCTGTCTGATCCTGAAAGAGGAGAATTTTCGTCCGGTTGTGAGGCATACTTCCAGCCCACGCATGACTCTGGCCGGGTTCTTTTTGTCTACCAGGGAGTAGAATTCGGGATCCAGGCGGCTGAGTTCCTCCAACAGGCTTTCCAGGCCGCCGGAATCAAGCCTTGCCTTGACTTGTGAGCGGATCACCGGATCAGGATCCGGAATATCATCGATCCCGTTTAAGATGGCATCCATATAGAGCCCGGTACCACCGGTCATGACAACAATATCATGCCGGGTGAACAAATCCTTCAGTAGGCGCAGCACGTCCTGTTCAAAAAGGTAAGCGGAATAATAGTCGTGGATCGACAGGTTGTCGATCAGGTGATGGCGAACCCTGGCGAGCTGAGCGGAATCGGGTTTTGCCGTTCCGATGGTCAGTTCGCGGTACATCTGCCGGGAATCACAGGATATGATCTCGGTGTTCCAGTGTTCTGCAATCCGGATGCTCACATCCGTTTTGCCGGATGCAGTGGGGCCTGCCAGTATGAAAAGGGTAGGGGTCATCGGTCGGGAATATTCTTCAGGAATTCCAAAGTATCAACCTGATCGGCATAATCCCAAAGTTCGGGTTGCTGTGCGGATCCAAAAGGCAGCAGTCCCGGAATCAGCGAACCATGACCCACGACACACTGAAGTTCGCCGGACTGTGCCTGAAGCTGGCTTGTAAGTGAATGAAGATCATGGTAATAGCTGTAATTTACTATTCCGATCTGGGAATGTAGGCTTTCATTTTCCACAAGCATTGTGCCACACGCGTCGATGAAGGGTACCCCGAGCATCGAAAGCCTGGCTTGCTGAAATCGATGGTTGTCGGCGAAGGGCTGACAGGGGTCGGGACCGTTACAGGAGGCGAGGCAATTGACCAGCCTTTCGGGCGAATAGCCTGCAGGTAAAAAAAGGTGTGAAACGCTACGGCAGCCCAGACCGTAATACTGAAGTATGTCGTTGGCAAGGCCCATTAAATCTTCATCGGTTTCAGTTCCGTCGAGGATAGCGGCAGAACTGCGGTTTTTCCTGAAAATATGAGGTAATTGCCCGTATTGCATCTGGAAATACCTGGCGCTGTTGTTGCTTCCGGTTGCGATCACTCCATCGGGGGGCGCCGTTTGTCCATCGAGATTGATGAATCCGGCAAACATCGGTTCGATGCGGATTAATTCGCCGGCTATTGCTTTCAGGAGGATATTGTCACGGGATGAGAGCTTTCCTGTGAAACGGTTTCCGGAGATCAGGACGGATAAAAAATCATGAAATCCGACTAGAGGTATATTGCCTGCCGTAATTACAAGTATCTCCCTTAGAGGGTTTATATCGGCAATTCGGTACGGATCAGTCCATTTCAGAAGATTATCGGCAGTCAGCAGCTCCGCCCAGGAGTTAATTGCCCTTCCGGTTTCGCTCCGGGTAAACCAATCGTTCGCCGTGAAGGCCTCATCCGGGAGGCTGGTCTTCATCAGGCCGGGAAGCGCAGATCCCAGTCGGGCAAATGACGATAATCTTGTGCGGAGGTCCATTCAAGGCTGTAAAAAGTTAAAAATAGCTAGAAAATTCCTGTTCTGCTCTGGTTTCCGTAATTTGCGGTGCTGAATTTAACCAACGTGAAACAATCCACTCAATATTTCCGGAAAGTTGCCCTGATGAAGGAGAATTTCCGGATATCCTTTATATCCATCCGGTCGAATCTACTGCGGACCATACTGACGGTACTGATCATAGCGTTCGGCATTATGGCCCTTGTTGGGATACTAACTACGATTGACTCCCTGAAACGCTCGGTAAACTCTTCATTCTCTTCGATGGGCGCAAACAGTTTCAGTATCAGGAGCAGGGGATACAATGTGCAGATTGGCAGTCACAGGGAAAGGCAAAAAAATTATTCGAGGATATCCTTCAGTGATGCGGAACGCTTCAAGAAGGAATACACGATCCCGGCGGCGGTATCGGTATCTATTGGGGCCACGGGGAATGCTACTATCAAATATGAATCGGAGAAGACCAATCCGAACGTGTCGGTGCGGGGTGTGGATGAGAATTACCTGGTAACTGCCGGTTACGAGATTTCCAAGGGGCGCAATTTTACGGAGGCCGATATCCGCAGCGGTGAGCATATTGTGGTTATCGGATCCGAAGTGGTCAAGAGTCTCTTCAAGCAGCAGCAGGATCCCATCGACAAAATGATTACCGTATCCAACGGCAAGTACCGGGTTATCGGTGTACTCAAAGAAAAGGGAGCCAGCATGATGGGAAGCGGCGACCGGCTTTGCATCATTCCGGTTACCAATGTGCGGCAATATTTTTCCTATCCGAACATGTCGTTTAATATTACCATCCTTCCGAACGAAGGGGTGGTGATGTCGGAAGCGATGGGAGAGGCGGAAAACCTGTTTCGGGTGATCCGGGGGCTTGATCCCGTGGATGCATCCGATTTCTATACGGTTAAGAGCGACAGTATTGCCGAGCTGATGATCAGCTCCTTATCGAGCATAACCATTGCGGCCACATTGATCGGGATCATCACGCTTCTGGGTGCAGCGATCGGCTTGATGAATATCATGCTGGTAGCGGTTGCCGAACGAACGCAGGAGATCGGTATCCGCAAGGCCATCGGTGCCAATAACAAGACCATTCAGCAGCAATTTCTTTTTGAGGCGGTGTTGGTAGGCCAGATCGGTGGAATCGTGGGAATCATACTCGGAATGATCGTAGGTAACCTTATTCCTCTGATTGCCGGCGGAGTGTTTGTGGTGCCTTGGGCCTGGATGATCATGGGTTTTGTGCTGTGCCTGATCGTCGGGGTGATATCCGGCATTTATCCGGCTATGAAGGCCTCCAGGCTGGACCCCATCGAGTCGTTAAGATTCGAATAAACGTAACGCGAGACGCGAGACGCGAAAGATATGAAAAGAGGCTGTCCGGAGTGGGCAGCCTCTTTTTTTATGAAACCGGGAACTAGAAGAGTTTCGGGATCAGGTCGACAACGCGGCAGCTGTAGCCCCATTCGTTATCGTACCATGAGAATACTTTAACCATCTTGCCGTTAACCATGGTGCTCAGTGCATCGAAGATCGAGCTGTGGGTATTGTGAATGATATCAACGGAAACAATGGGATCTTCGGTATATTCGAGGATACCTTTCATCGGGCCTTCAGCGGCTGCTTTCATGGCGGCGTTGATCTGCTCCTTGGTAACTTCGGTTTTCAGGATAGCTACAAAGTCAACCAGTGAACCGGTGGGGGTAGGAACGCGGACGGCGCAACCGTCGAGTTTGCCCTTAAGTTCAGGAATAACCTTGCCAACAGCCTTAGCGGCACCGGTGGTGGTTGGGATCTGTGAAACGGCGCAGCTGCGTGCACGGCGGAGGTCCTTGTGCGGAGCGTCGAGAATCTGCTGGTCGTTGGTATATGCGTGGATGGTGGTCATGAAACCGCTTTCGATACCAAAATTGTCATGCAGAACTTTTGCTATAGGAGCCAGGCAGTTTGTTGTGCAGGAAGCGTTGGAAACGCACTGGTCGGTTGAGCGCAGGGCGTCATCATTAACGCCGAGGACGATCATGTTGTCAATCTCATCTTTTGACGGAACGGTGAGGATAACTTTTTTTGCACCATTCTTCAGGTGATCGCCGTAACCGCCTTTTTCACTTTCCTTTTTTGTGAATACGCCGGTCGATTCGATAACCACGTCAGGAGTCTGAGTCCATTTAATGTTGATCGGGCTTCTTTCAGCGGTAACGGAAATTCGCAGACCGTTAACGATGATAGCTTGTTCGTCGAAGGAAATCGTACCGTTAAAACGGCCCTGGGTTGAGTCGTATTTCAACAGATGTGCCAGTGTTTTCGTATCGGTGAGGTCATTAATCCCTACAACTTCCAGGTTCGGCTGTTCAAGAACGAGCTTGAAAACATTCCTTCCAATGCGGCCGAAACCATTGATTCCAACTTTAATTTTTGCCATAATGATTTCTTTGTTATTAATCTTTCTACTGTCTCAAAATTTCGCCACAAAGGTAATAAAAACACAGCCGTTTTTCAAACGATTACATCGCTTTGTTATTAGAAAAACAGCATAAAAAAACCCCGAATCAAAAGATCCGGGGTTTTTCGGAAGTATGGTAATTAATTACTTAACTACAAATTTTGATGAGGCCTGCTGTGTACCTGCAGTCATGCGGATCAGGTAGGTACCCGAGCCCAGGGCGGAAGCGTCGACACTCATTTCATTGTTGCCGGCCGGCTGGTTATACAGGTTAATTGTCTTAACGAGTTTACCCTGCAGGTCGTATATCTGGAAGTTAATGTCGGAACTGTTACCCATGTTGTAACGGATAACGGCATTGTCGCTGACCGGGTTCGGAGTGATCATGACATTCAGGTCGCTGATGGCATTGGAAGGAGCCGAGGATGTGCCGCCTTTGGAAGCAAACGTGTCGGAGGTGAAAATTCCCCTGCCGAAAGTTGCAGCGTAGACCATGCCGTGGTTCTCAATTCCAAATTCAGCATTGTTGGCAACAGCCTGCTGACGGATCTGGAATACCGGAACGATTTCCATGCCGTTCCTGTTTTCGCTTGACCATTCCGGAGTTGCAGCATAAACATCTGAAGTTGAGTAAACGCCGTATTCGGTTCCAACAATTACTTCATTGTTGTTCCGTGTATTGATGCAGATAGAATAAACCGGAGCCTGTGGCAGGTTACCCTGAATTGCCGTAAAGTTCTCGGTGGAGTCTTTTGCAGTTGTTGCGTTCACGCAGCGATAGATGAAGTTCGGGTTACCGTAGTTTCCTGTTGAAACAAGCACTTTGTTAGGATCGGTCGGATCAACTGCGATACTGGTTACCACCTGTGAGAAGGAGCCGATGGTTGCAGTAGTTTCAACATAGGTAGGCAAACCGGTGACACCGTCAAAAGCGGTTGCAGTATCCATGTTTCTCCTGATGCGGGCATTCTCGAGGTTCGATATCCTGTAGATCTTGTATTTCTTTTCTGAAGCATCCCATACTGCGCCGTAGAGGTGATTGCCATCCTGCGAGAAAGCGAGGGTGATAACCTGGTCAACGTTCGGTGCGGTACCCTGGAGGCGTTTCCTTACGATAACGCAGTAAGCCTGGGTTTTGTAAACATCCAGACCGTTCAGCGGGTGACGGTTCACCTTGATGCCTGCAAGACCGTTTTTACCGAAAGCGATCATAGCCTGATAGGTATCCTGAATCTTTACGGTATCACCGGTAACCAATGGCTTGGCGAGAACTTTGCGCAGCGGGTGTTTTGCAATCATACTCTGTGCAACAACAGTTTCTCCAGCTGAATAATCACGGTCGGCGATGAAGTTTACCGAGTCCCATGATTTGGTATCGTTGAAGCTTTCCCACATGGCAAGCGGAGAGAGCCAGGCGCCACCTTCACCGTAGCCCCAGTATTCCTGGTAGGAAGTCTGGCCTTCTACGATCATCCGGCGATGAACAACTCCACCCGGAGTGGTATAGAACTTGAAGTTCGGGTCCAAAACAGGGATGTTGGCATTGCCACCGTGACGGAAACTCAGGAATGCGGAGAACAAAGATCCACCCCACCAGTTTGCGTATTTCGGGTCATTGCCCTGGAAGTCCATGTAAAGGATTCCGTTATCCATGGAGCCGCTCAGAATTTCACCTTTAGGGGAGAAAGCGACGGTCATCATCTGGGTTGCATTATAATTACGGTTGAGTGTCCTCCAGGTTCTTCCCTTATTGTTGGTGACGGTTACACCGCCGCTGGTTCCGACAAATACCGTATTCGGATCGTTTTTACTGAAAACAATGGTATGCTGATCGCGGTGCACATAAAATCCACGGTTTGCCAGTGCGGTAGGCTCGTCAATGGTAACACGTTCCCAACCGGTCTTGTAGGACCATGAGTACATATCTTTTCCGCCAATAAGAATATTGCCCGGATCTGACGGATCAACACCAATTGCACAGGCGTAGTTGCCTTCCGAACCCAGTGGCTGGAAATATCCCGAACCTCCCGGGCCGATAACTGACCAGCTTAAGCCTTTATCTTTTGACTGATAAACCTGACTAAGCGGGTATCCGGTAATGGTTGTTCCTGACTTGGTAGTACCTACTGCGAGACAGTAAACATAATTGGGATCGCCCGGAGCGAAAGCAAACTCCATACGGGAAACATCCTTGTCCTGGATGAGCTTGTTTTTCAGTCCGTCAACCGCTGAAATTGCAGTAAAAGTTCCGGCATCGCCGTTTTCTGAGCGGTAAGCCACGTTTCCAACTGAAGTAACCACGGTACCGTCGCTTGCAACCTGCACATCAAAAGCTGTAACGGTTTTGTCCGGAATCGGATTTGCCCAGCTCTGACCGCCATCGGTAGAAACGCGGAGACCTTTAATAGTTGCTGCATAGATTTTCGAAGCATTTGTCGGGTCAGCTGCAAGAGCGTAAACCAGCACAAAAGCTGCTTTTGAGTCCGTTGTGGACCAAGTGGATTCCAATCTGCTGAAAGTGATACCATGATCAGTAGATTTCCAGATTCCCTGTCCGAGGACGCCGATATGGGAATCCTGATTTATTCCGGTGGTGACAGCCGGGCCTTCGCCGGTACCGAAATAAATGTCACCGTTCGAAGCCTGGCAAATGGAGGACACCGCCAGATTTTCGAAAAGTTCGCCTGAAGCGGTCTTGGTTTTTTCCCAGGAGGTACCGGCTGTGGTAGATCTCCACAGACCGCCGCTAACGCTGCCGGCAAAACAAACATCAGCATTGTCCTTATCAATCAGGAATGCACGGGTACGGCCACCGACATTGTTGGGGCCGACTTCCGACCACGCCATGTTCAGCGAGTTACCGCCTTTACGCGTGAGCGCTTTAACCTGTTCCTGTGCCTTGACGATATCCGCGATGTTTACATCACCCGAATATTGGTTAACCCTGCGGGCACTCAGCCAGTTAGCAGGATTCATCGGGTCAAGGTCTTTTACGGTCTGGTTGCCATCTCCGGAAAGGAGTATTTTCCCTTCCCCGGCCACCTGGCCAAAAGCAGTGAAGCCAATGGATAAAACAAGAGTAAGAGCAAAGAGTAAATGTTTGTTTTTCATAATCTTAAAATTTCGATAAAAGCACAGGTCCCCCTGTGACTATAGCCCCTAAAAATACAAAAAAAATGAATATTTCAAAAAATGGGGACTATTTTTGAGTCAAAGCATCGATTACTCTGCCAAAGCGGTAGGTAACGAATAGAGTCAGCATGATTTGCTGGTTGTTATCAAAGGCAAGGATTGGTAATTTTTTAAGAAATCCCTCGAGTTGTATTCCTCCTTCAATTGCGTGAATTACACGGTCTTCCGATCCGTATTCGAAACATAATCCTGCCCTGGCAAAGGCTCCCGGTATAAATTTCGATTCATCGATGCCCTTGAAGAAGGACATCTGGTCTAAGACGTCCAGGATACTCTGCATATTATCGGGATCAAAAAGGGACTCTTCGTACGTTAAAATTCCCGTTTTGTCGTTGTAGCTGACAACGCGTTGATAGTAAACGGGTTTCATCAGGGCCAGAGAGAGTCCCCCGTCAGTAAAGAACCGAATGGATATCCCATTCTGGTCGAATTTGTTGAAAAGTATTTTTTGATATCCCGCTCCTCCGCGAAGGGAAAAGGCCTCATTGGTCTTCCCAAAAACAAACGGCCTGCCACGGTCGAGATAGGGACTCTGGCTTTTAATCTCCTTGGGATGGTGAAGGCTGGCCAGATCGCCGTCGAAAATAATGCTGCTGAAAGCATTAAGCCTCTTGGCATAGCGGTAATTGAAACCCCATCCGTTGGAACTCAGGCTGCCGGAAAATGACTGCTCATTTCTGAAAAAGACTTTCGGTTCCTTGTTAATCTCACCCTGTGAGTAAGCTTTGGCTGAAGCAGCCAGAAAGAGGAGAAAAAACCAGGTAAAAATCTTATTGCGCATATCCCTTAATCTTCAGATGCAAAATTAGTCGTTTATTTATTCAATGTCCCGCTTTTGGGAGGTTCACCGAATTGGCTTTCTGAACTCCGACCAGCCTGTCGAACCTCTCCCTGATATCCCTGTAATAAACAAATATGTAATAGTCGTTTTCAGTTTCAAAATGGTTCCCGTCGATGGTGGTGAGGTCAACCTTTTTGCCGGACCGTTCCCTGGTTGCATATTTATAATTGTAATAACCCTGTTTCAATAGGAGGTTAATCTCATAGCAGCCGTTTTCCGGATTGTAACGGCACTGGTTGCCCTCAGCAGTCTGCCAGTCGGTGAGCTCTCCATACAGATACACATCGGTTCCGGGAATTGAATCCCCGGTATTGAGCAGAAAGTGTACCATCACGTAATCCGCTTCCGTATCTGAATCAAAGGCATCATCCCACTTTACCAGGTACCGGCCGTCGAGATCTTCCTGAAATTCATAAGAGCTCAACGCTTTTGGCTTGTCGGGGTAAAGGTAAACATGCTTGATCGGGCGCTCAAAACGCACTTCCCTTACTCGGTCGGTATTGTATTTTACGCTTTTAGTGTCGAAATGCAGAAACTCGCTTCCCCCGTCGAATAGATTCCCTTCCTCATAATTGTAAATCAACTCGCCGGGCTGTATGTATTTGGGCAGCAATCCGGTGATTGCAGTCTGCCAAACGAGGTTCTGGCAGATGGCAACCTTAAAGTTCCTCCTGGGATCGTCGGGCTGGAGCGCACCGTAACTAATGTTGAAATCCACTTCCTGGGTAGTCGTGAGGTACCTTACATCATCGGTTCTGTGAACATCGGGCGTGATCTGGACCTGTGGGTCTACAATATAAAACCGGCGGGTGAGTACCGGCTGTTCTTTATCAAATTCCTTATAAACGTAAAGAATGTAATTCCCGGGCAGCTTGATCTGGACATCCTCGTTGGGCAGAGTAAGCCGGTAATGCGTGAAGGGTTGCAATGTATTCCTGGAGAAGCGGTAATCCCTGATTTCATTTTCAGCAATTCCGGAGAGGTATTCGGTATTGAGAATATCGGAAGGCTCCCAGGTTGCCGTGCAATGGATCAGCGTATAGGTGTAATTCGGCGTTTTATTGGTCAGGTCATCAAACTCCAGGATCAGAGAGGAGCTGTCGCGGAGATTTCTTACCGGGGGCGACAGTCTCCATCCCGTGCGGTACATTTCCACGGTTTTTATGTTATCCAGATAAGCGCGGTCGTCATAAATGATATTGTCCTGTGCAGGCGCCGCATTGAGGTGCGTGAAATTGGCTGCTGCCAGGAAAAGGAAGCCCAGGTATATGAATATTCTCATTGTGATCGGTATGCTGTCAAATACTATGCCATCGGCTTTGCAAAGTTAATTAAACATTAGCGGAGGCAGGCTGTTTTTAGAGTTGAATAGGTGATGAAAAGTTGACAACTTTGCAGTCATGCGTTACAGACTGATATTTTTTATCCTGATAATGGCAGTGCTGACGGCTTGCTCTCCGAAATTGATTTACCATTTTCAGGAAGGTCCGGTGTACGGCTCCACTTACCATATAACTTATGAATACAAGCAATCGGCTTCTTTGGAGAAGGAGATCAACGGAATCCTTGAGCGCATCAATCAATCGATGTCGACCTATGACCCGAATTCCATGCTTTCCCGGATTAACAGAAATGACACGGCCGCAAGGGTGGATCCCGATCTGAAACGTGTGCTCGAAGTGGGCTGGCAGGTATCGGAACAGTCCGGCGGAGCATTCGACATGACCGTTGCACCCCTGGTGAATGCCTGGGGTTTTGGTTTTACCGCCCGGGAAAAAGTTACTTCCTCGATGATCGACAGCTTACTGGAGTTTACGGGCTACCGGAAGATAAGGTTAGAAGGCGATCGACTGGTCAAGGAGGATCCCCGGATCATGATCGATCCCAACGCGATAACGCCGGGATATGTTTCCGATGAGGTGGCAGAAATGTTCGATTCGTCAGGTATCAGAAATTACCTGGTTGAAATTGGAGGTGAGCTGAGGTGCAAGGGAAAGAACAAGGAGGGAAATGCCTGGAGGGTCGGGGTCGACAAGCCGATTGAGGACATGGTGGATCGCCAGATTCAGCAGGTCTTTCACCTGGGTAACGTTGCGGTGGCGACGTCAGGGAATTACAGGAAGTTTTATGAGGAGAACGGGATCAAATATTCGCATACCATCGATCCGAAGACCGGTTACCCGGCACGGAGCAATCTTTTATCAGCCACTGTCTTTGCAGATCAATGCATCTATGCCGATGCTTATGCCACTGTGTTGATGGTTATCGGATTTGAAAAAGCTAAGGAATTTTATGCCAAAACTCCGGGAATTCAGGTATATTTGATATACAGCGATGCGGATGGCAGCCTGAAGACCTGGCAATCGCCCGGAGTGCAGGCTATGGTTCAGGAATAGAAGCTCGAAGATAGTAAGGACATGAAAGAAAACCTCGATTTTTTCAAGATTCAGCACAACGATAATCTCCCGGAAAGGGGGAGGGTGCTGGTGGCTGAACCGTTTCTTCAGGACTCCTATTTTAAGCGTTCAGTGGTGTTGCTGACCGAGCATAATGAAGAGGGAACCCTGGGCTTTGTCCTGAACAACCCGATAGATTTCCGTATCGATGAGATTCTCAAGGATTTTCCCCCGATGAATTCACTGGTGTCCATCGGAGGACCTGTGCGCACCGATACCATTCATTACATACATACGCTGGGCCACGTGATACCCGATTGCGAAGAGGTTATGGACCAGGTATATTGGGGTGGCAATCTGGAAGTGATCAAGGCAGGCATACATGAAGGCTGGATCAAGGAATACCAGATCCGGTTTTTCGTAGGGTATTCAAGTTGGTATAAGGGGCAGCTGGCCAAGGAGATTGAAGAAAACTCCTGGTTGGTCACCCACATCGACAGGCTCGATGTCATGCATGGCTCCGATACCCGTTTATGGGAAAGCATCCTGCAGAACCAGGAGGAGCGTTATCAGCTCTGGACGCGCTATCCCGCTGATCCGGGCTGGAACTGATCGGTTGTTCGAACCAGCTCCGTGAGCTCCTCGTGGAGCGTGATCGAAATTCTCCGGTAATACCTTTTCTTTTCATAACCCAGAATCCATTGGATTCCCCTCATGTCGTCCGTTATGAAAATTTCCTCGGCCCTGGAAAGGTCGGCCGTTTTCAATCCGTCGCTGACAGTTAGGGTGCAGCCCGTGCGGCTTATCAGGTCACTGACAATGCCGGTAACCATTCTGGGGAAGCCGTAATTAAGGGGCGACGGGGTAAAGATTTCATTCTTGATCTTGATGAAGATATTGCTGCCCGCTGTCTCCGAAAAATTTCCGTCGCGGTCAGTCAGGATAATCTCATCCCAGCCGTTCATGGCCGCTTCCTGGGTTACCAGCAGATTCCTCAGCGGATTGCGTACCATGGAGCTGTAAAAGGGGTCGGCGGTGTTATGGTACTTTTCCGAGACACCGATGGTGAGGCCTTTTATGTTGAGCGGGAAATAGTCGTATTCCGATTCCTCGGTCAATGCGATGCACTTGAAGGCCGGACTGCAGTCGAGCTCGGTGGAAGGAAAAACCGGTATGATGAGGAGGTGTATCCAACTACCCTTGAAAAGCCGGTTCCTGTTCAGTAATTTTTCCAGCAGGAGCTTGAATTCCGGCAGGCTGAACTCATCCGGCAGGTGCCAGCCCACAGTGGCGAAGCGTTTGGCGAGCATGTCGAGCCACATCTTCAAAAACGGGATGCGGTTTCCTGAGGTAAAAAGGCTCTGGCGAATGCACTGAGTGGAAATATCGAACCAATCTTCCGGACTCAGATTAAGCGAATCCCGCGGAATGACCGACTGGTTGTATAGAATATACCTGTTGCTCACAGTATTATCTGCTCAGGAGCTTGTTAATAAAGAAATTAAACAACTCAGGATTGAGAAATACCGGCATGAGAAATCCGAATACCGCACCGAAGAAATGCGCATCGTGAGCAATATTGTCCTTGCTGCGGGTACTCATGACCCAGCTGTAAATCAGGTAAAGCACGGCAAAAACAATCCCAGGCATCGGGATGGCCATGAAGAAATATATCTTATTCCAGGGATCAAAAAATATGGCGGCAAAAACAACTGCGGAAACCGCGCCAGAAGCGCCTATTGCATTGTAATTATAATCGTTGCGATGCTTGTATAGCGAGTAAAGAGGGGAAACCAGGATGGCTCCGAAATAGAGAATCAGGTAAAAAGGTATCCAGTTGTTGCCAAAATGCACTTGAAAATATCTTTCTAATGCGATGCCAAAACTATAGAGGACCAGCATGTTAACAATCAGGTGGGTCCAGCTGGCATGCAGGAAAGCATGCAGGATCAGGCGGGTATATTGCCTGCGGTGAATGATCTGGTAAGCATTGAACTGGTATTTGTAAACCAGGCTGTGCTGGTTGAAAGCGATAACCGAAAAAATCGAAGTCACCAGGACAATGACAAGGGTTAGCATAGTTTTTAATGTAATATCTTAAATATCAATTCTTTCAATAATTCTCCCTCGTCAGCGGAAACATTCCCAAAGCCCTTGGATTTAAGATCGAATTCCCTGAGCAGCGAGATAATCTGTATCACCTTTTTTCGCGGATAATGCAAGCTTCCCTGCTGATAATCGGGAACGAAATAGGAGTTGATTCCAAGGGATGCGCTGACGTTTCTGGGACTTTTGTCATCCATGAAATGATAGGCAAGCAACTTGCCGTAATAATAGAACAGGGCTGAAATCGTGATCGATATGTGATTGTTTTTCTGGTTTTCACCCAGATAATTGATGATCCTGTTAGCCTTGAGAATATTTTTACGGGAGAGTGCCTTGACCAGCTCAAAGCTGTTGAAGTCCTTGCTGATCCCGCTGTTTTCCTCAATGTGCTCGGGTGTTAATTTGGTCTGTCCCGGCTCAAGGGTGATGAGAAGCTTATCGATCTCCCCTGAAATCCTGGAGAGGTCATTCCCCATGTATTCGGTCAGAATCATTGCCGCTCCGGGTTCAATATGATAGCCGGCGCGCTTGAGATAAGATTCGATCCACCTTGGTATCTGATCCTCGTACATCTTTTTGGTTGCGAGGACAACTCCGTGCTGATCGATCGACTTATACAGTTTCTTTCTCTTGTCGAGCAGGTCGTACTTATAACAAAGCACCAGGATGGTTGATTTCAGAGGATTGGCTGCAAAGTACTGAAGGTTGTCGATCTTGGAGATCATTTGGGCTTCCTTAACGATGACCACATTGTATTCTGCGCCCATCGGAAACCGGCGTGCAGCATTGTCGACCTGGGCGCCCTCCACGTCCTTGCCGTAAAGGATGCTGAGATTAAAGGCTTTTTGCCCTTCATCCAAAACATTAGCCTGGAGCAGGTCGGAGATCTGGTCGATAAAATAGGGCTCCTCGCCCATGAGCAGGTAAATCGGATAGAATTTCCGGTTCTGGATATCAGAGATTATTTGCTCGAAGGTGAATGCTGCAGCCATATTTTAAAACCTGAGGTGTTTAACTGACCGGCCCTGGCCGATAATTTCCTGCATTGCAAGTATACCGATATTAAGATGGTCTGTAACAAATTTTTTAGTGACTTCCTTATCGCTTTCGGCTGTTTTCACACCCGTGGAGATCATTGGCTGATCCGATACGAGCAAAAGGGCACCGGAAGGGATCTCATTGTCGAAGCCCACAATGAAAATAGTGGCTGTTTCCATGTCGATGGCCATGGAGCGGGTCTTGACCAAAAACTTTTTAAACCGGGCATCGTATTCCCATACCCGTTTATTGGTGGTATATACCGTGCCGGTAAAATAATCGCGGCCGTAATCCCTAATAGCTGTTGAAACGGCACGCTGCAACATGAATGCGGGGAGCGCCGGAACTTCAGCGGGGAGGTAATCATTGGATGTACCCTCGCTCCGGATGGCAGCGATCGGCAGGATCAGGTCGCCCAGCTTGTTCTTCTTTTTCAACCCACCGCATTTTCCAAGAAAAAGGACCGCCGAGGGGTGAACGGCGCTCAGCAGGTCCATAACGGTGGCGGCATTGGCGGATCCCATGCCGAAATTTATGATGGTGATCCCCTGAGCGCATGCATTGGGCATGTTAACGTCGCGGATCATCTCCACCTGGTTGATCTGGGCAAATGTTTCGACATACTGGTTGAAATTGGTCAGTATAATGTACTTGGTAAAGTCTTCCAGCTTCCTGCCGGTATATCGGGGAAGCCAGTTCTCAACAATTTCCTTTTTGGTTTTCATGAAGAGATTATGCCTGTGATCAGTATATTTATGCCGATTTTACGCCATCATGCAGTCGCTAAATTTACCAACTTATTCATTCAATATAAAATCGCAGGGCGGGCGGCAGCTGATTTTTGATATTTTCCGGAGAGGATGGTACACATTGACGCCGGAAGAGTGGGTACGTCAGAATTTTGCGCGGTACCTGACCGAAACTCTCGGATATCCCGAAAGCCTGATCCTGGTTGAGGGATCCATCACGCATAATACACTTACCCGCAGGTGCGACCTGATTGTTTTCAACCGGGCTGCCGAGCCGGTCATCCTGGTGGAATGCAAGGCGCCGGAAGTGGTGCTGAATCAAAAAGCTTTCGACCAGATAGCCCGGTACAATATGGTTCTTGGAGTTGCTATCCTTGTGGTTACCAATGGGATGAGCCATTATTGCATCCGTATGGATACAGCCTCGTCATCCTACGCATTCCTTAAAGAGGTGCCATCTTTCAGCTCTCTGGCCAGCCAGTCGTCAGAGGTCATCTGAAGAAACCACTCATTGGTCCATCCGTTAAAACTACGGTTCCATTTTTCCTTGATGCCGGTGATGCGGAACCCTGCATTTTTAAAAAGGCTTAGACTGGCGATGTTCGATTCATCGATTGAACAGTATACCTGGTTCAGCAGCAGGACAGTAAATACGTAATTCAACAAAGTGTGCAGGGAATCCTTGGCGTAGCCTTTTCCCCGTTCCGAAGTTTCGCCAATGAGAATGCCCATGCCTGCACGCTGGTGATGGGGGTCAAAGTCAAAAAGATCGATCAGGCCCACCGGCACATTGTCTGTCAGGGACTCGATCACCATCCTGAGCTGCCTGGACTGGAATATATCGAGATGTGCCTGCGACAGGTATTGCCTGAGGATTTCCCTGGAGAAAGGGGCCAGGGTGTTGCTGACCTGCCAGACAGACTGGTCGTTTTCCCACTTGAAAAGGATGTCCTCATCCGAAGGTTCAATGGCCCGGAGGCGAATTCTCGTTCCTTTGAGCGTATCCATCCGTGTTAAAGTTTTTTGATTGCGCCGACAGTTTTTGCAAAGGCCTGCTTGAATCCCTTTTTCTTGACCATCTGAAGTTTTTTATTGGCTTCGGCCTGGGATTTAAAATTCCCGTAAGCGTACCGGTAAAATCCGTCTTTGCCGCGGAATTCGTTGACCGGCTCGAGATCCTTGAAGGATTTTTTCCCCAGCGGGGTTTTTGAGGCCGCGAACTGAATGGTCCAGGCATCCTCACTGAGTTCCTCCCTGGCCGAACTCTGCATAAGGACTGCATTTTCAGCTCCGGTGTTAATCTCTATCCTGATATAGGAATCGGTGGAACCCGGGCGACCACCGGTATTCAGTCGGGAGATATGTATGCCTTTTTTCATGAATTCCGCCGTGAGGCTGTTGATCCTGACAAAGTCGAGAGAGTCGCCCTGGGGATCGAACCACGCATTCAGGCTGGGCTGCTTCTTCATAAGATCGGCAAGCTGCATCATGAGTTGACGGCTTTTTTCTCCAAGCACGGTATCAGAATCCGGGTAATAGAGTGTAAAATCATTTTTTAGGTCATCCGGGAGAACGATGTTTTTTTCCACCTTGTTGTCTGCCAGATCGATCGGAACCATGTCTTCCGTGTAATAAGGGAAATATCCGTTCTTTTCGATGAGCAACGCATATGGGCTTCCGCGCCTGACAGAAAAGAGGTACCACGCATTGCGGTCGGTCAGGATGCTTTCAGTAATCGAATGTGTCTTTTTATCGATCAGGCTGATACGAACGGTGGGCAACATCTCTTTGTTCTGGAGGGAAACGGTGCCGTACACGAGACAGTTTTCCGGTGCCGGTCTGATCATAATCAGCTGGTCCTTGAAATCCTGACATCGGGCATAGGGCACAAAAGCTGACAGGAACAGGAGGAGCATCAACAATTGTTTTGATTTGCCGGCTATGTACTTCAATCCTCCGGTAAGGATGCGGATATCCTTGGCCAGCTTGTAATCCCTTGCATAACGCTGATTGATGTCGAGCCAGGTTTGCGCAGCGTAGTCACGGGTTGCCTTTCCGTTTTCAGGGTTCAGGATGCCTTTCCGGATCGCCGGCAGATGATATCCCGGGCGGACTCCTTCACTGGCATATCCCACCCAGCTGCGGGCTCCGGATAATACCTGAAGGCAATTCCAGAGCATGAGGTGGGGCCTCGGCAGAAAGAACCAGATTCCAATCGGCGAAGTAATCAGAAGAAATATTGATACCGTGACGTCGAAAACCCTTTTTATCCGGCGGTTATGGGGCTCGCCCACCGAATTGATGGGAATGACGTACAGGTCGCCTGCTGTATTGGAAGAGTTGCTTCCGATAATGGATTCAGCCGCTTCCGGGGCAATTTTGTATTCGGTTTCGAGTGAACTGAGAGCCAGCATGTGCTTGATTATTTCATTGGTGCTTAGATCCTTTGAGCAAAAAATCACTTCATCAATATGATTGATCCTGATGATATCGTACAATTGGACCACAGAGCCCAGGTATTTTCCTGACTCCTCAAGCTGCAGGTCGGGTGCTACGTAGCCGAAAACCTCAACGGGCTGGGTGGAGAGTGAGATAATACCGCTCACCCGGTCGGCCTCATCCTGTTTGCCGACGATAACCAGTTTCTTGCGACTGCCGATATCCAACCGGTAACCGGGAACGCGCAACAGGTGAAGGAGGGCGCGGATGAGGAAAATTCCGGCAAGGGTCCACACCGATCCCAGCAGGATCAATGCCCTGGAGAACCGGTAAACCTCCGGCAACAGAGAATAAACAACGAGGATAATAGCGGTGCCGTAGATGATTCCCCTGAGGATTCTGGGAATTTTCACCGGCAGATCGTATCCGCCGGAGAAATAGATGGTAATGAGCCAGATGATGATATAGGCCGGCACGAAAAACATCAGGAATTCAGGGGGATGGTGCCCGCCCTCAGGAAACTTTATGGCTTCCCAGGTGGGATTGATCAGGTAAAAACCCAGGAATGAGACCGCAGCATCGGTCAGTGGCAACAGGAAACGTTTACCTACCCGCCTGATCATGGAAATGCCGGCGCGGAAATATACCGACAGGCGGATAAAGAGTGAAAACCACCGTGCATTGCTTTTGCTGAAATGCTTGGTGGCAAAGATGATCATCGCCTGGTAAAACATCAACACATAATTGATACTGGCCTTTTTTGTGCTCTCACCCTTATAATGTATAATGGTTGTTTCGGGGAAGTACCAGTTCTGGTATCCGGCCTGCAAAATCCGGTACGACAGGTCGATATCCTCACCATACATAAAGAAGGTCTCATCGAAAAGCCCGGTCTTGTCCAAAACGGATTTTCTGATGAACATGAATGCTCCGGGCAGGATATCCACCGGATTGGTTGCATCCTGGGGAAGATAACCGAGGTGATACTGCCCGAACTTGCGGGAACGCGGAAACAGCGCTGCCAGTCCGAAAACCTTGTAGAAGGATACCCATGGGGTAGGCAGGGCGCGCTTGGATTCGGGCAGGAAAGTTCCTTTTCCGTCGATCATCCTGACTCCGAGGGCTCCGGCATCGGGATGCGTATCCATGAAATCAAGAATCTTGACAAAGGTCGATTCTTCGACCACCGTATCGGGATTGAGGATCAGCTGGAATTCTCCGCGGGCAAGGCGCATAGCCTGGTTGTTTGCCTTGGAGAACCCGGTATTTTCATGATTTTCAATGAGTATGACATCGGGAAACTGATTCCTGACCATCACGCAGGATCCGTCGGCTGAGTTATTGTCGACAACAAAAACCTCAACTGGCATGTCGCCTGCCGCCCGGTACACCGACTTGATACATTGTTCCAGAAAGAACTTTACGTTATAACTGACAATGATTACCGATATCCTGGGTGACTTCATGCCGGATCAGGGTTTACGTATGGATTCTTCAAACAGGGTGCGGTTCAGAAGGGAACGGCCGAGGGTGATCTCATCGGTATATTCCAGTTCGTTGCCGATAGCCACACCTCTGGCCAGCGTGGTGATCTTTACGGGATGGTCGGAAAGTTTCCTGTAAATGAAAAAGTTCGTTGCATCGCCTTCCATGGTGGCGCTTAAAGCCAGAATGACTTCCCTGATGTTGCCTGAAGCAACCCGTTCCGCCAGTGAGCCCACCGAAATATTGGCCGGTCCTATGCCGTCCATCGGTGAAAGGATGCCTCCGAGCACATGGTAAACACCGGTAAACTGGTGAGTGGATTCCAGCGCCATGACGTCCCTGATATTCTCGACCACACAGATCTGTGAGTGGTCGCGGCCCGGATTGGAACAAACCTGGCAGATTTCCTGATCGGAGATGTTATGGCAGATCTTGCAGTGATGGATCTCTTTGCGCAATTGAAGCAGGCTGGAAGCCAGGGCTTCCGATTCGGCCACCTCCTGCCTGAGGAGGTGCAGTACCAGGCGCAGAGCCGTTTTGCGGCCAATGCCCGGTAGTTTGGCAAATTCATTGACTGCTTTTTCCAGCAGCCGGGAAGTATATTTTGATGAATCCATTAACTCGGTTTAATTCTCAAAAGTAACACCGTTGCGGTCGATTAGCAATTTTTTGACTTTATTTGCCACTTCTACCCGAAAACAATGAACCCAATCTGGATTGCCGTCATTCTCCTGAGCTATTTCGGACTGCTTCTGTTCATTTCCCACTTAACGAGCAAGAACGCAGATAATGCGGGTTTTTTCATAGGAAACAGAAAATCTCCCTGGTATATTGTGGCAATCGGCATGATCGGCGCATCGATTTCCGGGGTCACTTTTATCTCAGTGCCGGGATGGGTGGTTTCGAGCCAGTTTGCCTATATGCAGATGGTATTGGGCTATCTGGCAGGTTATCAGGTGATTATCTGGCTGCTTCTGCCACTGTATTATAAACTGAAACTGACCTCGATTTACGGATATCTAAAACAGAGATTCGGATACTGGTCGTACAAAGCCGGAGCTTCATTCTTCCTTTTATCCCGTACCATCGGGTCAGCCGCCCGGCTGTTCCTCGTTTCGGCCGTTCTCCAACTTGCATTTTTCGATGCCCTGCACATACCATTTGCGTTTAACGTGCTGATCATTATGGGTTTGATATATCTGTATACCTATAAGGGCGGTATCCGCACCATTATCTGGACGGATTCGATCCTGGCCATGATGTTTCTCACCGCATTGGTACTCACCATTGTTCTGATAATGAAGGACCTCAACCTGGGATGGTCGGCCATGGCCAGCCAGATCAGGGAGACCGGCCTGGGACAGGTGTTTTTCTTTGACGATTTTGGCGGCGACCGCAGACATTTTATCAAGTATTTCCTTGGCGGGATGTTTATTACGATCACCATGACCGGCCTCGACCAGGATCTTATGCAGAAGAACTTGAGCTGCAAGACATTAAAGGATTCTCAGAAGAACATGACCTGGTTCAGCTTATCCCTGATACCGATAAACCTGCTGTTTCTCACCCTGGGTGCTTTGCTCATCATTTTTGCCAAAACGAGGAACATTGAGATTCCCGCTGCTTCGGACAGCCTGTTCCCGATGATTGCCACCGGTGACTTTCTGACTCCGGCAGTCGGAGTGATTTTTATCGTCGGGCTGGTCGGCGCGGCATTTTCGAGTTCCGACTCGGCTCTTACAGCCCTCACCACTTCGGTGACCATTGACATCCTCGACAAGGAACACGCTCCTGAGGAGGTAACCCGAAAAGTGAGAAACCGGGTTCACGTATTGCTGTCATTTATTTTTCTGCTGGTCATCATGCTTTTCAGGGCGCTCAACGATCGCAGCATCATCGACACCATATTCACGATTGCGGGTTACACTTACGGACCGCTGCTCGGACTGTATGCTTTCGGCATGTTTACCCGCTATAAAGTGAATGACCACCTCGTACCCGCCGTGGTGGTCATTGCACCTGTTCTTACCTTTTTAATTCAGCACTTCTCCAAGCCGCTGATCAACTACGTGTTCAGCTTTGAATTGCTGCTGATAAATGGTCTGCTGACTTTCCTGTTCCTTTGGCTTATTCGTCGTCGTTCTTCGACATGAAATAAACTTCCTTGATCAGGGCATCGTATTTCTCGTGCAGGAATTTTCTTTTCAGTTTCAGAGTCGGCGATAATTCGCCTGTTGCCGAAGCCCACTCATCAACAACCAGCCTGAACCGTTTTACCTGTTCGTGCGGTCCGAGGTTTTTATTGATGGCGTTGATCTCCTGCTGATACCTGGCAATGATCTGCGGTTTGGTGATCAGCTCCTCATTATCGCGGTAGTGGATGCTCTTTTTAGCGCAGTAGTCGTGGAGGAACCTGAAGTTTGGAGAAATAATCGCCGAAGTGAATTTCTGGTTCTCTCCAATAATCAGTGCGTTATCGATAAAGAATGACTCCTTGATCTTGTTTTCGATTGATTGCGGGGCGATATACTTACCGCCGGAATTCTTAAAGATCTCTTTTTTACGGTCGGTAATCTTGAGGAATTTGCCGTCAATCATTTCTCCGATATCGCCGGTATGAAACCATCCATCGCTGTCGATCACCTCACGGGTCAGTTCTTCATTTTTATAGTAGCCCATCATGAGTGACGGACCCTGCATGAGAATCTCACCGTCTTCGGCAATTTTTACTTTTACGCTGTTAAGGACGAGCCCTACGGTGCCAAACATGTTATCAGGGTAATTTTTCTCATTGATACTGATCACCGGCGAAGTTTCGGTTAATCCGTAGCCCTCCTGAATACGGATTCCTGCAGCGGTGAAAACTCTGGCCAGCCTGGGCTGCAGAGCGGCACCACCTGAGAAAACCATTTGTACGTTATTGCCCAGACCTTCCCTCCACTTGGTGAAAACCAGCTTGTCAACGATTTTCATCTGGAAATTATACCAGGCTCCGTTGACTCCGCCATGCTCATACCTCAGGCCGAGGTTCACTGCCCAGAAGAATACCTGTTTCTTTATTCCTTTGAGAGCCTTGCCTTTGGCGATGATTTTGTCGTACATAACCTCAAGAATTCTGGGAACGGTAACGAAAGCGCTTGCCTGGATCTCTTTCAGGTCGGCTCCGATGGTTCCAAGGTTTTCGGCATAGTACAATCCGTATCCCTGTAGTTGGTACCCGTAATGAACGATGCGCTCGAGAACGTGGCAGAGCGGGAGGAAGCTTAGAACCCTGACTGACGGCTCGAGATCGAGGATATGGAGGGCATCGGCCAGGTTCGACATCATATTCTTGTGCGAAAGCATGACTCCTTTGGGTACGCCGGTTGTTCCCGAAGTATAGATGATGGTGAAGAGGTCCTCGGTCTGGATGGATTCCTTGATGGCCGGCAGTTTATCGGCCCATTCTTTCTGGTGTTTTTCACCGAGCTCGGCTATTTCTTTCCAGTTATGCGCGCCGTCAACTTCGTTAAAAGTGTAGATCTCTTCAATGTTCGGAGTCTTGTTCTTTGCAAATTTCTTATACAAAGCAGAGTCGGAAGCCAGAGCCAGCCTTGAATCCGAGTGCTCGAAAATATAGGCTGTTTCTTCATCGCTGAGGGTTGGGTAGATCGGAACATGTACCACGCCGATCTGCATCATGCCCATGTCGAGGAAGTTCCATTCGGGCCGGTTGTTGGATGCGCTGACGATCTTGTCGCCCTTTTTCAGGCCTAGGGCAAGAAGCCCGTAGCTGACCTGGTTAGCAATCCTGACGTACTCAGCCGTTGACCAGGTAACCCACTGTCCATCAACTTTTGAGGCCAGTGCGTCGGTACGTGGATGTGTCTTGATGGCAGAATCCAGTACATCGAAAGTTCTCCGTATTTCCATGCTTTTTAGGTTAGGTTATTTCAGGTAGATTGGAATTTATCTCCCGGATCTCGTCCGAGGTAAAGTCGGGGAGGTCAAGAATTTTCAGGTTGGTTTGCAATTGTTTTTTAGAGCTGACGCCGATAAGCACGGAAGTAATAAAATCATGGCTTTTAACCCAGTTCAGCGCTAATTCGGCCAGTGTAAGTCCCAGTTTGCCAGCTGCAGCATTGAGTTTTTCCACCACTTCCAGGATGTCAGGGGTTATCTGGTCGGTTTTGAGAAAGCCGTGAGGTTTCCCTGCCCTGGAATCCGACGGTATGCCGCTCTGGTACCTGTCAGTCAGGAGACCCTGAGCTAGAGGGGAAAAGGCTATGCACCCGATTTTCTTTTTACGCAGCACCTCAGCCAGTCCATCTTCCGCCTCACGTTTGAGCATAGAATATTTTACCTGGTGTATCAGGCAGGGTGTGCCCATTTCGGCCAGGATTTTAGCCGCTTCACGGGTTTCATCGGGCGGATAATTGGAAATGCCCGCATAGAGGGCTTTACCTGATCTGACGGCGTGGTCGAGTGCACCCATGGTTTCTTCGAGAGGGGTGAGAGGATCATACCGGTGAGAGTAAAAAATATCGACATAATCGAGGTTCATCCTGTCGAGGCTCTGGTCGAGCGATGCGAGCAGGTATTTTCGGGAGCCATGATCGCCATAGGGACCGGGCCACATAAGGTATCCGGCTTTTGAACTGATAATTAGCTCGTCGCGATAATGCTTAAGATCTTTTTTTAACACTCTGCCAAAATTGCTTTCAGCTGATCCGGGTGGCGGGCCGTAATTGTTGGCCAGATCAAAATGTGTAACTCCCTGATCGAAAGCATAGCGGATGATTTCCCTGCCGGTTTCAAAATCGTCGACACCCCCAAAGTTATGCCAGAGGCCGACGGACAGGACGGGCAGGTTGATTCCGCTGTTGCCGCAGCGGCGATAAATCATTTTATCGTATCGGTTGTCTTGAGCAACGAAGTCCATCGCGATAGTTATTTATGTAAAGATGTAAAAATAACATCGTTTGCCAAATTCAAAAGCGCGTTTCACAAATCCTTAAAATTGTTCTTAAATTGTGCCCGGTTCGTGAAACCTGAGCACGGACCGTTTGGCGGATGGTTAAAATATCCTTTATTCTTCATGGTAAGATCCGGGGGAAGGAATCGGTGAAAAAGTCGCTGATCAGCAGATTTTCAATGAATTATGAGGTGCATTTTTACGAGACAACCCATCCCAGGCATGCCGGAGAACTTACTTTAGCCGCTCTGAATGACGGTTGCGATTTTATGATTTCGGTTGGTGGTGACGGTACAGTCAATGAGATGGTAAACGGTTTCCTGAAAGCCGGCGGGAAGGAAAAATATAAAACTGTTCTGGGTTCATTGCCCTACGGAACAGGCAATGATTTTGCCCGCGGCCTGGGTATCAGCAGGGATCTCGACCAGCTGGAGGCTTTGATAGCCAATAAGCAGGCCAGGATATTGGATGCGGGATCCATGCAATTTCCTCTACCTGACGGATCAATAAGAACCAGTTATTTCGATAATATCGCGGATCTGGGGATCGGGGCCGACGTGGTTGTCAAGGTGAACGGGGTTAATCTGAGGAAAAAACTGCTTGGCGGGACGTTAACATTTTTCCTTTCGGTACTGATAACCTTTTTTACCTATAAGCCTAAAAAGATCCGGGTCTCATGGAAAGATTTTGAATGGGAAGGTTCGGTGCTCAGCTTTGTCGTTGCCAACGGAAATTTTTTCGGCAGCGGACTTGGCGTTGCCCCTGATGCCAAACCCGATGACGGCAAGTTTCAAGTGGTGATCTTCGCCGATCTGAGCATCATTGATTACCTGAAAAATTACGGAAGGGTGAGGAACTCTAAACGGGTTATCCATCCTGAGGCGCGTTATTATGAGGCAAGCGAGATTACGGTGTTATCGCTGGGGAACCTTGCCATCGTTGAGGCAGACGGCGAAATAGCAGGACAGGCACCTGTAACCTACAAATGCCTGCCCGGCGCATTGCCATTTCTGGCTCCCTGATCTTACTTTATCTTATTCAGCAGGACCTCTGTGGCTTTGGCCATTGCCCGGTCGATTCCCGAAACATCTTTTCCCCCTGCGGTTGCGAAGAACGGCTGACCGCCGCCGCCGCCCTGTATCTCTTTCGCACTGTCGCGAATGATGTTTCCGGCATGAAATCCCATGGAGGAAATCAGGTTCTCAGAAATCATAACCGTTAACAGGGGCTTGCCCTGGATGACTGATCCAATGACCAGGAAAAGATTTTCTGTTTCAGCTTTTATCTGATAGGCCAGATCTTTAACCTGGGCAGCATCGGCCAGATCGACACGCTCGCATATGAGGTTAACCCCGTTCAGAGGCTGTATCCTGCCGCGAAGGTCGTTTTTGATATGCCTGATCTGTTCCCTTTCAAATTGTTCAATTTTTTTCCGGAGCTGCTGGTTTTCCTCCATGAGAAGGGTTACCGCTTCCACCAATCCGTGGTTGGATTTAAGCATCAGGTTGAGTTCCCTGACGGTTTTCTGCTGTTCGCGAACGTTTTCCTCCGCTTTCTGTCCGGCTTGCGCTTCGATCCTGCGGATTCCGGAAGCTATGCTGCTTTCCGATGTGATCCGGAAAAACCCGATCTGCCCGGTAGCTGCAACGTGCGTGCCGCCGCAGAGTTCAACGGATTCGCCGAACCTGATGACTCTCACCTGATCCCCGTATTTTTCGCCAAATAAAGCCATGGCGCCCATCTCTTTAGCCTGGGCGATGGGTATGGAACGCAATTCGGCGAGCGGGATATTCTGGCGGATTAGCTTGTTAACCAACATCTCAACCTGGTCGACCTCCTCTTCGGTCATCTTCTGAAAATGTGAAAAGTCGAACCTGAGATAGTCCGGATCAACGAGGGATCCTTTCTGCTCTACATGCCTGCCCAGAACCGTGCGGAGGGCAAACTGCAACAGGTGTGCGGCAGAGTGGTTCCGCATGGTATTATGCCTGGAGTTTTCGTCGACCGAGGCTACGAAAACCGCACCCGGATTGGCAGGCAGCTTATCGGCGATATGTACGGTGAGGTTATTTTCTTTTTTGGTATCCTCGATCCGGATCTGCTCGCTGACCGAGGTGAGAAAGCCGGTATCCCCAACCTGTCCGCCGCTTTCAGCGTAGAAAGGTGTCTTGTCGAACACCAGCTGGTAAAAGGTTTTCTTAGGCGTTTTGACCTGACGGTACCTTGTGATCTTAACCTCAAGCGATAACTGGTCGTACCCCACAAAACTCTGCTCTTCCTGAGGTTGAAGGATGATCCAGTCGGCCGTTTCCTGTCCTGAGGCCTGTCTTGACCGTGATTTCTGTTTTTCCATTTCCAGATGGAATTCCGGGATATTCACTGTCATCCCTTTTTCGTGGAGGATCAGTTCGGTCAGGTCGAGGGGGAATCCATAGGTATCATAGAGCTCGAAAGCCGCTTTGCCGCTGAAAGGCATATCTTTTGATTTCTGGGCGCTCGCCAGGTTTTCCAGCAGCGTTATACCGGTTTCGAGGGTCCGGAGGAAGGAGTGTTCCTCTTCGGCGATTACTCTGGTGATGAGCTGTTGCTGGCTGATGAGTTCGGGGAAGGCATCGCCCATGGTATCACAAAGAACCGGGATGAGTCCGGTCATGAAAGGCTCTTTCAGGTTCAGGAAATTGAATCCGTACCTGACGGCACGGCGAAGGATTCGCCTGATGACGTACCCGGCACCGGTATTCGAGGGCAGCTGGCCGTCGGCAATGGAGAAGGCGATGGCGCGGATATGGTCGGCAATCACGCGCATGGCAATATCGGTGCTGTCGACGGCTCCGTATGCGATCCCGGTGATTTCCGACAACCGTTTTATCACCGGCTGGAAAATGTCGGTATCGTAATTGGATTGTTTTCCCTGCAGGGCCATGGTCAGGCGCTCGAAACCCATTCCGGTATCCACATGCTTGTGTGGAAGCTGAACCAGGGATCCGTCGGATTTCCGGTTGTATTGGATGAACACCAGGTTCCACACTTCGATCACCTGTGGGTGTCCCTTGTTAACGAGGAGCTTGCCGTCGAGGGCGGCCTTGTCGGCATCCGACCGCAGGTCGATATGTATTTCGGAGCAGGGACCGCAGGGGCCGGTGTCGCCCATTTCCCAAAAATTATCTTTTTTCGATCCCTCAAGGATTCTGTCCTTGGCTAAATGCTTGGCCCAAAGGCTATAAGCCTCATTGTCGCGTTCAATGTTTTCTGATTTGTCGCCTTCGAAAATGGTGACGTAGAGTTTTTCCGGAGAGATTTCCATCCATCCGGTAAGGAATTCCCAGGCCCAGTCGATGGCTTCGGTTTTAAAATAATCACCGAACGACCAGTTGCCGAGCATCTCGAACATGGTGTGATGGTAGGTGTCGTGGCCAACTTCCTCCAGATCATTGTGTTTTCCCGAAACGCGGAGGCATTTCTGTGAGTTTGCAACCCTGAGGGATTTCGGTGTCTGGTTTCCCAGAAAAATATCTTTGAACTGATTCATTCCGGCGTTTGTGAACATCAGCGTAGGATCGTCCTTAACTACCATAGGAGCCGATGGCACAATCAGATGGCCTTTAGATTCGAAAAAATCCTTGAATTTTTGCCGTATAATTTTGGAATTCATCAGGTTTATCTTATATTACTGGTTTGTAAAAAGTGTTGCAAAGTTAGATAATTTCGATAATTTTGCACCTCCTGTTTCGTTATAGCGCTGGTGAAAGCAGTGGATTAGTATGGCAAAGTTCAAATATCATTTTAACCCGGAATCACTTTCGTTTGACCGCATTCGTTTAACGATCGGTCAGAAGTTGTTCAGGGTAATAGCGTATTTGTTATCCAGCCTTGTGGTTGGTGGCGGGCTCCTGCTGCTTATTTCGATGTTCGCCGATTTGCCCAAAGAGAAGATTTTGCGCCGGGAAGTAGCCTTTTTACGTACCCAATTTGAGCTGACGAATAAAAAGCTGGACCAGGCCCAGAGCGTTCTTGCGGAGCTGCAAAACCGGGATGACAACATTTACCGTGTAATTTTTGAGGCAGACCCGGTTCCTTCCTCCATCAGGAATGCAGGATTTGGAGGTGTTAACCGATACGCCGACCTGGAGGGATACAAGAATTCAACCATTGTGAAGGAGACTTCCAAGAAGCTCGACGATATCATGAACAAGCTTTATGTGCAGTCGAAATCCTACGATCTCCTCTTTAATCTGGGCAAGGACAAGCAGAAGATGCTGACCGCAATCCCCAGTATCATACCGCTAGAGCATTACAACAGGATAGGTTCGTTCTTTTCCGCTCACCGGCTTCATCCGATACTTAAGGTTTACCGGCCTCACAACGGCGTTGATTTTACCGCTCCGGTCGGGACCAAAGTGCGCGCTGCCGGCGACGGCACCGTGGTAGAGGTAAACCCCGTGAAAGGTTTTTCCGGCTACGGAATCACCATAACCATCAACCACGGGTATTCCTATGAAACTTTTTACGCTCACCTGAACAAAGCCATGGTTAAGGTAGGCGACCGTGTGAAAAGGGGTCAGGTAATTGCTCTCAGCGGCAATACCGGTCTGACCATCGCACCGCACCTTCATTTTGAGATTCACCATAACGGGTCGCCGGTTGATCCGATCAACTACCTGTTTACCGATATTACCCCGGTAGAATACCAGCAGTTGATCGAGATGTCGAAACTTGGCGGCCAGTCACTTGACTAATCTGATTTATTTTGCCTTATAAAGAACCTAAAATAGAGAAGGTCTATTATTCGATTGGCGAGGTGGCAGAGATGTTTGAGGTTAATCCCTCGCTCATCCGTTACTGGGAAAGCCAGTTTGAAAATATCAATCCGAAAAAGACGGCAGGCGGCAAGCGCCATTACATGCTGAAGGATATTGAGCAGATACATCTGGTTTATCACCTGGTCAAGGAAAAGGGGATGACTTTAACGGGTGCTCAGCAAAAACTCAAGGACAATCGGAACGATGCGGAAAGCAACCATCAGATCGTTAAGAAATTAAAACAGATCAGGGATTTGCTCACCGGAATGCGTGACGAGCTTTAATTCAACAGATGGTTCAGGTAAAAGACATTATTTCCGTTTTAGAGGCCAATGCCCCAACGGGGTTGCAGGAGTCGTATGACAATTCGGGGCTTTTGCTCGGTCGCAGGGATCAGGAGGTTACCGGCGTCCTGGTTTGCCTCGACGTGATACCTACTGTTTTGGATGAGGCTATCAGGCGCGGATGCAATTTCATACTTTCCCATCATCCACCGTTTTTCGGCGCGATGAAGCGTTTTTCCGGAAATTCGCTGCAGGAAGAGATTCTTATCCAGGCGGTTAAGAACGACCTGATACTATATGCCTGCCATACCAATCTGGATTCTGTTTCCCATGGGGTAAGCGGTGATATGGCCAAACGGCTGGGATTAATCAATCAGCGAATTCTGGTACCGCGTGAAAATGATCTCCTGAAGCTGGTCTGCTTTATTCCCGCTTCACATCTTACCGTGGTTAGCGAGGCGATTTTTGCTGCGGGTGCAGGTTCGATCGGCAATTACGACCACTGTTCCTACCAGCTGAGCGGAAACGGAACTTTCAGGGCCGGGGAGGGGGCTAATCCTTTTGCAGGATCTGTAGGGGGGGTGCATTATGAGCCGGAGACGCGCTTTGAGACCATTCTGCCGAAACACCGGCTGAAGCCCGTAGTGCAGGCCATGCTGAAGAATCATCCTTATGAAGAGGTTGCCTACGATCTTTATCCGCTGATGAATGCCAATCCGGCTCAAGGCCTGGGTATTGTCGGGGAATTGCCCGAAGAATGTTCCGATATTGATTTTCTGAAGAGAGTAAAAGATGTTTTCAGGGTACCTGTTGTTCGCCATTCCAGGCTTAACAACAGAAAAGTTGGCAGGATAGCTCTTTGCGGAGGCAGTGGTGCCGGTTTTATCAGTCAGGCAGCAGCGGCAGGTGCGGATATTTTCATTACCGCCGACCTAAAATACCATTCATGGTTCGATCTTCCGGGCCATCTTGTAGTCGCAGATCTCGGACATTTTGAAAGTGAGCAATTTACGATTAACGTACTAGCCGAATCTCTTATCGAAAAATTCCCTAAATTTGCGGTTTGTTTAACTGAGGTAAATACCAATCCGATTAACTATTTGATATAGCTATGACAGCAACAAAAACAGGAACCAAGGAGCAGGGTGCCAACGTAGAAGAAAAACTGAGGGATATATTTGAATTGCAAAAGGTTGAGTCGGAAGTCGATAAGATTCAGACCCTTCGCGGCGAGCTTCCTCTTGAGGTTCAGGATCTTGAAGATGAGCTGGTTGGCTTAGAAACCCGTATCAAGAATTTTGAGGATGAGGTAAAAGAGCTGGAGAGCGTCATTGCCAAGAAAAAAGTAGAGATAACCGACGCGCAGGCCCTGATCAAGAAGTACGAGGCCCAGCAGAATAATGTGAGGAACAACCGGGAATTCGATTCGCTTTCCAAGGAGATTGAATTTCAGTCCCTCGAAATTCAGCTGAGCGAGAAAAGGATTAAGGAATTCAGCGTACGCCTGCAGGACAAGCAGACGGTTACTGCTGATTCCCGTGCGATGTTTGAAGAGCGCAAGCGTGATCTGGAAGCAAAAAAGAAGGAGCTTGAAGAGATCATCTCCGAAACCAAGATCGAAGAAGAAAACCTGTATATGAGATCGAAACTCATCAGCACCAGGATTGATGAGCGCCTGCTTTCAGCCTATCGCCGCATCCGCAAGAACGCCAGAAACGGTTTGGGTGTTGTAACGGTGCAGCGTGATGCATGCGGTGGTTGCTTTAACCGTATTCCCCCGCAGAGGCAGCTGGATATCCGTTCCCGCAGGAAGATCATTGTTTGTGAATATTGCGGCCGGATACTCGTTGACGATGAGATTGCCGGTGTGGCTATGCCCACCGAATAATTCCTCCATAAAATGAGGATTGGTTTCCTGATAGTGCTTTTAAACCTGGTATTATCAGGAAACTTTATTTTCGCCCAGTCCGATCCTTTTGATCCCGCCATCCGGATGCTTTTTCTCAACCTGGATACAGTAGCTGGTAACAGGTTGCTTAATGATCGATACAAGCCCCATGATGCTGAATATGTGCGGATTGCCGGTTACCGTGAATTCCTGGGAAGTCTTCTGCATCAGTCAAAAGCCAATATCGAGCAATTTTCGCGATCGTCCGGTGCCTGGCTGGATTTGCTTGAAAAGGCCGATGGTGACCGGCTATCCAATCAGGCTGCGATGGCTGAGATTCATCTGTACCGGTCGGTGCTGGCTTCGCAGATTTCGGATTACAAAACTTCGGCGACCGAAATGATCGCCTGTTACAAAATTGTTGCCCGTTACGGGGTTGATTTCAGTGCCAATGACCGGAATAAGCTTTCTGGAATTTTAGGGGTGCTTTTTCACCAGATTCCGGATCAGTACGGCAAATACCTAAAGCTTCTCGGGGTGCGACCGTCATCTCTGAGCGGCTATAACGGACTGGAGAGGTATTACGGATCAGCCCGGCCCGGAAGTGCCCAGCGCATTGAAGGGTACCTGCTGCTGATTTCTTCTATGAAGGAATTGAGTCCGGATCCGGCAGCCGCGTGGAATTTCATCAGGGCGGAAGGCCAGCCGATGCTCGATAATCCACTAGTCAGGTACCAGAGTGCCCTCGCAGCGTTGAAGGCAGGCGACTGCGACATGGCTGTCAAACTGTTGGAAAACCTGCCGGCCGGCGATGTTCAGGCCATCTTTCCTTACTGGTTTTACCAATTGGGCCGGACCAAGCTTTATCAGGACAATCCAGGATGCCCGGAATACCTGGCCAGATTTCTGAAGAATCCCGGCGGCGACAATTACCGGCATGCAGCGATGGCGTATTCGGCCTGGTATTTCCTGATTCACGGCCAGCGTGACAAGGCCTACCAGATACTGTCGGGCATCAAAAGCCTTCCCGAGCCCCTGTGTGTGTATGACAGGCAAGCCCTGAATGAGGCAACGGCTGAGAAACTTCCAACTCCGGAGTTGCTGAAAGCCAGATTTATTTTTGATGGCGGGTATTATGACCGCTGCCTGGATTTTTGCGGTAAGATGATAGCTTCCGGCACTTATAGCGGACGTGATCTGGGGGAGCTTTATTACCGGAAAGCCAGGTCGGAACAGCGCCTGGGAAGAAGCAGCGACGCGATTCAGACTTTCATGAAGGTAATCGACCGGGAAAATGAGATCAAAACATATGTGGTTCCGAATTCCGCTCTGCAGGTGGGGTACCTGTATAAAAAAGCGGGCCAGACTGATCTGGCCCGCAAGTATTATCATATCTGCCTGGATCTGAACAAGTACGGTTTCCGCGATGGAATTAACCGTCAGGCTCAGGCAGCGCTGAGGGAACTGGACAAATAGCTACCAGCTGCCACCGGCACCGCCGCCGCCGAAGCTTCCGCCTCCGCCACCGCCGAACCCACCGCCGCCGAAGCCGCCTCCTGAGGAGAATCCGCCGAATGATCCGCCGTTGCCCCTGCCCATCATGCCGAGCAGCAGAAGGAGTGGCAGATTACCTCCTATCGAGTTGTGCCTGTTCATTTTTGATCTTCCGCCGAAAATCACTGAAAGGAGGATAGCCATGATGATCAGTCCCAGTATGGGGTTACTCTTTTTTGAAGAGCCCTTTTTATTCAGGTATTGATCAGCGGTAAATTCTCCTGCCGTGATCTTCATGATCACATTGGCTGCAGCATCGATTCCGCCGGCATAATCGTTCGAGCGGAATCTCGGGATCATTTCAATATCAACAATCTGATTAGCCTGCAGATCAGTGAGAACACCTTCCAGTCCATAACCGACTGCAATGTAAACCTGTCCTTTTTCTTCCACTGTTTTTGGCTTAACCAGGATCAGAACGCCATTGTCCTTGCCTTTGACTCCTATCTTCCATTTCTCCGCCAGCTGGGTGGTGAACTGATTAGGCTCATAACCGTTCAGGGATGGAACAGTCACCACAAAAATCTGTGTGGATGTCTGATTGTTGAAATCAAGCAATTTGCTTTCCAGACTTTCTGCTTCCGATTTGCTCAGCAGGTTAGTGAAATCATTCACCAGCCTGGGCGGCTGCATGGGTTCAGGGAAATCCTGAGCAGGCAGTAAGGTGGTGAAAAGTGCAAGAATCAGGCTGAGGGCCAGTAATTTTTTCATTCGCATAGATTTATTTGCCAAAAGAGATTTCGTCCGACAATTCGTTAGTGTCGTTCTTGAGAAAAGGGAAGAACTCAACGAGCTTTTCTCCCGTCAGTTTGATCCCATCGACAAGTCCTTCGGTGAATCTGCCATCGCGAAAATGTTTGGTCATGATCTCACTAACGCGGTCCCAAAAACCTGCCGGAACCACCGCGTTAATGCCGGCATCTCCGATAATTGCGAATTTGCGGTTTTTAACGGCGAGGTATATCAATACCCCGTTACGCTGCTCCGTTTCATGCATTTTAAGCATTTTAAAGATAAATGCGGCCTGGTCGAGCACATCCCCCTTGAAGGAATCCTCGATATGTACCCGGATTTCGCCCGAGGTATTTTTTTCGGCCTGCATGATGGCAGCTTTTATAGCCGCCTGGTCCTCTTCGCTGAAGAATTTTCGCGCGTTCATCAGCTTAGAATTTTACTTCAGGTGCTTTTTCTGCTCCTTCAGCTGCCTCGAAATAGGGCTTTTTATCGAAATTGAATAATCCCGACCAGATGTTTTTAGGGAACATCCTGATAAAGGTGTTGTAATCACGGGCAACTTCGTTGAACTTCCTCCTTTCGGTGGTAATGCGGTTCTCCGTTCCCTCAAGCTGAGCCTGGAGGTCGAGGAAATTCTGGTTTGCTTTCAGGTTCGGGTATTGCTCCACGGTAACCATCAGCCTTGACAGGGTCCCGCTAAGGCCGGCCTGTGCATCCTGAAATCTCTTCATATCCTCTGCGGTCATATTCTTGGGATCAATCTGGATGGAAGTGGCTTTTGCACGGGCTTCGATCACAGCGGTGAGTGTCTTGCTTTCAAAATCAGCATATCCCTTAACTGTATTAACGAGGTTGGGGATCAGGTCAGAGCGGCGCTGGTAAACGTTTTCAACGTTTGACCACTGTTCGTCAACTTTTTCATTCTTGGTCACCATGCCATTATAGCCACGGTAAGCTGAAAAAGCTATCATTCCGATCAAAACGACAATTACGATAATCCAAAGGTTACGTCTGTTTTTCATTTTATTAATGGTTTATATTTTACCAGATCAAAATTCATTCCAATTATCAAAAGCCGCGTCCAATCCATATTTTGGAGTCAGGCGTAATAAATATTAGCGTATATTTGATAACGAATCGCCGTAGATGTTACAAAAGCTACAATTTAGAATTATTTTTGCCTTAATCAACCATAAGAGTCATATGAAGAAATCAGTTTTTCTTGCTGTAAAGAGAATGGCAGTGTCATTAGCTGTCATTTTAGCAGGTTTTGCGTTTGCTAACCAGGCGCATGCCCAATCTCCTGCAGACATTACTGCATTCAATTTAGCTTTGAATCCATCTTTCCCTGAGACCATCAATCAGACCGATACCTCGATAACCGTACCAGTAAACAACACGGCCGTTGTGACGAGCATTGCGGCGAATTTTACCGTTTCGGCAGGCGCCACGGTCACTGTCGGAGGTGTTGTCCAGGTGTCGGGTACCACTCTGAACAACTTTTCCAGCATGATTATTTACCGGGTTACCAATGGGACTTCAGTAAAAAACTGGAAGGTCACCATTCAGAGGAGATCACCAAGCCTGGAAAAACAGATGACGGCATTCAGCCTTCCGCTGCCGGGAGGCACCAGTGCAATAGGAACTATCGATCAGGTAAACAGGACCGTATCTGTAACAGTTCCTTTAACACTGAACGTAACTTCACTAATACCGACTTTTACGCTTTCGCCACTGGCTAAGGCTTATGTTGGGGGAGTCCTTCAGACCAGCGGAGTGACCGCCAATAATTTCAGCAGTGCCGTGAGTTATGTCATTCAGGCTGAGAATCAGTCGACCCAGGTATATACGGTAACCATAGTGAGGGATGTAGCTCAGACCGGCAAGGTATTGCTCACTTTCGCTTTTAACGCGCTCAATCCTGCTGTTACCGGCACGATCGACGAAACGGCGCATACCGTTGCATTGACGGTTCCTTTTGCCACAAACGTCACCGCACTCGTTGCCACCTTTACCAGTTCATTCATGTCTACGGTCAAAATCGGGACAACTGCACAGGTCAGCGGAACCACAGCCAATGATTTTACTTCAGCTAAAACCTACACGGTTGTTGCTGAGGACGGTGCCACCCAGGATTATGTGGTTACCGTGACAAAAGTTCCGGCCAGCACGGCAAAAGACATCCTGACTTTTAAATTTGCCGGACTTAACCCGTTAGTAAACGGCGTTATCACCAATACTGACGCCACAAACGGCACTATAACCGCTACCATTCCATGGTCTGCCAATATTACCACTCTGGTTGCCACATTTACCACTTCCCCGCTTGTTGCGTCGGTGAAGATCGGTGCCACCGCCCAAGTGAGCGGTACTACAGCCAATGATTTTACCAATGCCTTAACTTATACCGTTACAGCCGAGGACGGTTCAACCAAGGCTTATGTGGTTACCGTAACCAAAACAACTGCATCGACAGCAAACAGCATCCTCACCTTTGATTTCGTGGTGGGTATTGACCCTGATGTGATCGGTGTCATTAATCAGACATCTTCCAGCATTACGATGAATGTTCCTTTTTCGCAAAACATCACTGCCCTGATTCCTACTTTTACCCATAGTCCGCTTTCCAGTATTTTGGCATCTGTAAACGGCGGGACAACCTATCAGGCTGTGACTTCTGCTGCTACGCCATTGAATTTCACCGGAACGGTTTTATTCAAGTGTACAGCCGAAGACGGGTTATCCATCAATATTTATACGGTAACCATCGTAAGGAATGCGGCTAGCACCGCCGCGCAGCTTCTGACGTTTACATTCAACGGACTGAACTCCAATATCAACGATGTGGATGCCACAGGGGTAGTCAACCAGACTGCCAGAACTGTGACCATACACGTGCCTTTCGGCACTCCGGTTACTGCACTGGTAGCCACCTTTACCCTGTCGCCTTACGCAACTGCCAGAGTTGGCGGAACCACCGCGGTTACGGGAACTCTGCAGGTATCAGGAAATACCTGGAACAATTTCACCGCACCCGTAGTGTACAAGGTTTGGGCAGAGGATAATGTTACCTCAGAATTATATACCGTTACGGTAATCGTGGATCCTAATACGGAAAAGAAAATCCTGACTTTTGCCTTTAACCAGCTGACCCCTCCGGTGGTTGGGGTTATCGACCAAACGCTGCATACTGTTCAGGTTGCGATACCGGCAAGCATCAGTCAGACCAGCCTGGTAGCTTCTTATACCGTTTCCCTGTTTGCCACTGTTTCAGTTGACGGAGTGCAGCAGGTAACAGGCGTTACCGCAAATGATTTTACCGTTCCGCGCAATTACCTGATCACGGCACATGACCAGTCGACCCAGAACTACGTGGTGACAGTTTACCATGCTGCCCCCTTAACCGACAACCTGATCACGGCTTTCAGCTTTAATGCGCTGAATCCGGCTGTTGCAGGCAGCATCGACAATACACTTAACCTCATCACGGCAACGGTACCTTACGGGACCAACCGGACGAGCCTGGTTGCAACATTTACCAAATCCTACTACTCTCTTGTTCAGCTGAACGGGGTGAACCAGGTTAGCGGAGTCACCGCCAATGATTACACCAGTCCGCTGATCTTTAAATGTATAGCTGAGAGCGGTGCAATACGCGAATATGTGGTTACTGTATCCATGACTCCGGGAAGCTCAGCCAAGGATATCACCTATTTTGCGTTTGAGGATCTTAATCCCGATGTGGTTTGCTCGATCAATACCACCACGCTGAATATTACGGGAACTGTCCCCAATGGTACAAACCGCGGTGCGCTCAGGGCATTTTTTACGAATTCACCGCTTTCAACAGTGAGGGTAACCAATATGGGCGTTCAGCAGAGTGGTGTTACCGTTAACGATTTCAGGGCGCCTCTTTCCTATGAGGTCACAGCCCAGGATGGTACCGTCAAGACTTATATCGTGAATATTTTTGAGGCACCGGACACCACAAAGCCGGTAGTTAAAAACAATATCCAGACGGTAAGCAATTCTGCCGGACAATTTGTTCTGCTTCAGAGCAACGAGTCGGCAGGAAAAGTTTATATCGTTATAAATTCGGCGAGCCAGGCTACCATCGCCGACCTGGAAGCCTCGGTTGTCGCCAAACAGGCACGATCAGCCTACGTTTCCGCAGCAAACCAGGATATCCCCATCTCGACCGCCGGTATGCCTGAAGGTACTTATAACACGTATGCCATTGATGCCGCCGGCAACAAATCGGCGATGGGAAGCAACCATATTTTCGTTCTCGACCGCATGCCGCCAACCGTATCGGTAGCAGCACAGACGCTTACCAATTCACTCACGCACACTGTTGACATCACCAGCAGCGACAACGGACTTGTTTACCTGGTTAAGGAAGGCATTCCTCAGGCATCAAAATCAGATTTTGATGCTGCCGTGAATTCCAAGCGCGGAGCCAAGGGCCTGGTGATCTCACCAAACACACCGGTATCGGTTAACATTTTCCAGCTTGAGCCAGGAAACTATCATGCTTATGCGGTGGATATCAGCCTTGCCCAGAATATTTCGACACCAAGCGCCAATGTGGTGGTAATCACTGAAGCCAGCAGGATTAAGTCGATTCTCGCATACAGCTTCAACCAGCTTGATCCGCCGGTGATCGGCCAGATCGTGGGAACCGACATTACGCTTAAATTAAGGGTAGGCACTCCGATAACCAACCTGGTGGCTACCTTCATTGTCTCACCTTTAAGCAACATCCGGGTGGGCCTCACTCCGCAAGTTTCCGGGGTTACGCCGAACGACTTTACCAACCCGGTAATCTACACAGTTACGGCTGAAGACGGAACCTCGCTGCAGTACACGGTAACGGTTGAGTTTAATACCGGCATCGAGATCAGCGACTGGATCACCAGTATAAAAGCTTATCCGAATCCGGTGACCGATAAACTCACCATCGAACCGGCATTGCCCCTCGACAGGATTCTGATTCTCAATGAGCTTGGGCAGACGATGTCCGACATACAGAATTCAGGCCAGACCACGGTTACGGTTCCGACTTCCACATGGAGAAGGGGGATGTATTTTGTAAGGTTCTACAGTGAAAACAATTACCTCGGGATACAGAAGATTATAAAGAATTAGCCTTCTGCCGATAATTTTGCCTTTGCCGGCCGTCTGGAACAGGATATTCAGACGGCCGGTTTTTTTTTAGATGGATTTGCTGATGAAGGGCTCGTAAAGCATCTTACGGTAATCCTTCCGTCGGAAAGGCAGACACTCCTCAACGGTCCCCACATTTTCAGTGGTATAATTCATTTTTTCGAGCAATTCCGGGGCGCGCTGGATGCCTTCACCTACATTGATCATCACTCTTTCCCCGCTTTTGATCGAGCCTGTTTTCAGTGCTTCAAAGAATCCGCCAACAGCAATGGCAGCTGCGGGACCTATCCGGACCGAGGATTCATAGGCTACCAGACGGGCGACATTCACGTGCTGGTCCTCATCAAAAGTGAGGAATTCACCTGCGGTATCCTTTACCAGGTTTGCCAGGATCGGGTACGTCTGAGGATTACCGTTTGCCAGGGTAGGGATGCAGGTGCGCGGGCTGTCGATTATGGGAAAGCGCTGTTGCCAGCCATCCGTGAATCCTTCAGATTTTGCCTTTTCCCAGGCTATGGTCATCGGATTGCACCGGCTGGCCTGTACGAGGATGTATCTGGGCTGTGTTTCAAACAATTTGAGATGCCTGATGTCTTCGATTCCTTTATGTATGGCGATGGGGCCCGTGCCTCCTGCCAGTGCCTGGATGTAAACATCGGGGAGGTAGCCCAGCTGCCTGAGCCATTCAAAAACCTGGGTTTTTTTAGCCTCAACGCGTGCCGGATCGATATTTCCACCCGACATCGGGATATTATGTTTCGCTGAAAATTCTGCGCACAATTTCTTCGCCAGGGCGTAATCCCCTTTTACGCGAAAGACCCTCTGGCCGTAGCATCCAACGCCTGCCTCATTGGCTTTCAGGGCATCATCGGGAATGAAAACAGACAATGATATGTTTGCCAGGGCCAAATAATGGGCAAAAGCATTGGCAATGTTGCCCGTGCTAGCCACGCAATATTCATTGATTCCGTTTTCCTTCAGAACCGACGCTGCAACCGCGGCGGCAACGTCCTTAAAGGTGCCGGTGCCGGGATTTTCATCATTCCGGTAGGCAAGAACGGAAATGTCAAGATCGTAATTCTCCTGTGCAAAATCCTCGAGGAATTTCCAACGGTCAACCGGGATAACCCCTTCGCCTTCGGTAATAATATTGTTCCGGTTGTTGAGCGGGAGATAATCGAAATAATGGAACAGGGAATCAGGATGACCGGCCCTGTTGTTGATCAGGTCGGGCAGTTTGAGATAACCGTTTGAATATTTGGTATCGACCCATTTCCCTCCGCAGACAGCACATTTTTGCCCTTCCGCAAACCATTGTCCGAACCCTTCAATCTTGTTTCCGCAATTCCGGCAGATGAAGTGAAATTTGGAGCTATCCATGGTTGATCGTTTTAGATAATCATACCTGCGGCCACCGTCTCGTAGCTGCCCTCATCAATTAACACAAGGCTTCCGGTGATCCGGTTGTTGAAATAGGAATCAAAAAACAGAGGCTGCGTCGTTTTGATCCTTATTTTTCCGATGTCGTTCATGCCGATTGTAAGATCGGTATGGTTATGCTGGAGGGTATTGATATCCATTTTAAAATCGATCTCCCGGATGAGGCATCTGGCTTCGCGAGAGGTATGCCTGAGGATGTATTTGCCCGCCGGGTTGAGCGGTTTCTCATGGAACCAGCAGATCATGATATCGATTTCCTGATTAACCGAAGGCAAATGGCCTTTTTTTACGATCATGTCGCCACGGCTGATATCAATATCATCGGCGAGTCTGAGGGTCACCGATTCAGAAACCCTGGCTTCCGGTATGGATTTCTCGAAAAGATCGATCGATTCGATGGTTGATTCCTTCAGTCCTGGCAGAACCACCACATGATCCCCTTTGGTGAAGGTGCCTCCGGCCACTCGTCCGGCGTATCCGCGGTAATCATGAAACTCGTCGGATATCGGGCGTATGACATACTGAACAGGGAACCGGGCATCAATGCGGTTCAGGTCGGAAGTGATATCTATCGTTTCCAGCAGGTGCAGCAGGGTAGGTCCCGTGTACCATTTCATGTTCTCCGACGGGTTTACCACGTTGTCGCCGTTCAACGCGCTGATGGGTAAGAAGCGCAGATCAGGGATCGACAACCTGGCAGACATGGCCTTGAAGTCGTCGCATATCTCGTTAAACCTGGTTTCGGAATAATCCACCAGATCCATCTTGTTAATACAGATAATCAGGTGGGGGATCTGCAGCAGGTGAGCGATAAATGAATGCCGGATCGTTTGCTCATACACTCCGTTTCGGGCATCTATCAGGATCAGTGCCAAATTGGCAGTCGAAGCACCGGTTACCATATTTCGGGTATACTGGATATGTCCGGGTGTGTCGGCGATGATGAATTTTCGCAGTGGGGTCGCGAAATAACGGTATGCGACATCGATGGTAATGCCCTGTTCCCGTTCGGCGCGGAGACCGTCAGTCAGGAGAGCCAGGTTGATCTGCTCGTTCCCGCGGCGGATACTGTCGCGCTCAATGGCTTCCAGCTGATCTTCAAAGATCGATTTGCTGTCATACAAAAGCCTTCCGATCAGGGTTGATTTACCGTCGTCGACGCTTCCGGCGGTTGTAAACCGCAGGAGCTGCATATTCAGGTAGGCTTCGGAGCTAAATTCGGTTTCGCTCATAATAATCGGGTGTCGGGTATAGGGTATAGGGTATCGGGTGTGGGTTAAAAATATCCTTCGCGCTTGCGGTCCTCCATGGCTGCTTCGGAGCGGCGGTCGTCGAAGCGGCCACCACGCTCGGTAACACGGGTTGCGGCGATTTCGCGGATAATATCGACCAGTGAATCCGCTTTCGAGAGCGAGAGCCCGGTGCAGGTGATATCTCCGATGGTGCGGCAACGGAAATCGTCTTCAACAACTTTTTCTGAAGGTTTGAGCTTCATGAAAGGTGCCCAGGCGAGCCATACACCATCGCGGTAAAAAGCCTTTCTCCGGTGGGTGAAATAGAGGCTCGGCATTTCAATGTTTTCCCGGTAAATGTATTGCCATACGTCCATCTCGGTCCAGTTTGAGAGGGGAAAGACCCTGAAATGCTCGCCAATGTGCTTCTTGCCATTGAAGATGTTCCAGAGCTCCGGCCTTTGGTTCTTAGGATCCCATTGTCCGAATTCATCCCGGTGGGAGAAGAAGCGCTCCTTGGCGCGTGCTTTCTCTTCATCGCGACGCCCACCGCCAATGGCTACGTCGAATTTGTATTTTTCAATAGTATCAAGCAGGGTGACTGTCTGCAGTACGTTCCGACTGGCATTGAACCCGGATTCTTCGGTAGCCTTGCCTTCGTCGATACTGGTTTGAACCGAACCCACAACAAGCCTGGCGCCTAATTTTTCCACCATTTTGTCGCGGTATTCCAGGGTTTCCTCGAAATTGTGACCGGTATCGATATGGGCCAGGGTAAACGGGATCTTCTGGGGCCAGAAGGCTTTTCTGGCCAGGTGAACCATGACGATGGAATCTTTACCGCCGGAGAACAGGAGCGCGGGATTTTCAAATTGCGCCGCCACCTCACGCATCACATAGATGGATTCGTTTTCGAGTTCGCTCAGGTGATTTATACTGTAACCGGTCATTATTCTTATGCTTTTTGATCGTTCTGATGTAATCCGCACTCTTTCGCCGAATTGTTTTCCCACCACCATCTTCCGGCGCGGATATCTTCGCCCTCAGAAACCGCCCTTGTGCAGGGGGCGCAACCGATGCTCAGGAAACCGCGGTCGTGCAAAACGTTGTAAGGTACGTGATTTTGCTTGAGATAACAGTTAACTTCTTCCAGTGACCATTGGATCAGTGGATTATACTTGATCACCTTATGTGCATGGTCATAGCTGAACTGCTTCAGTTCAGTTCTGGCTCCCGACTGCCCGGAGCGTAACCCTGTAACCCAGCAGGTGGCCTGGCTCAGGATCTTCTTCAGGGGCTCAACCTTTCGTATATGACAGCACTCCTTACGGTTTTCAATGGATTCGTAGAAGCTGTACGGTCCTTTTTGGGTGACCATTTTCTCAACCTGGTCCTTTTCTGGAAAACATACCCTGATTTTCTTCCCATACTTCGACAGGGTTTGATTCATCACTTTGTAGGTCTCTTCAAACTGACGGCCGGTATCCAGGGTGAATACCAGTATCGGAAGATCTGCGGTGAAAATCATATCGGTGATTATCTGGTCTTCCTGGCCAAAACTCGTGGAAAAAACAATCTCCCCCTGAAACCGGGTCGAAAGATACCGGAGGGTATCCTGAATGCTCATTCCAGCTACTTCGTCATGTAATTGCAATGCCAGGTCTTTGTTCAGTAAATCCTTAGTAATCATCTATATAGCAATCCTCCAGTTAGTATAGGTTGCGCAAAGGTAAAAGAATCTTCGGAATGAAAAAAAGGGCGGATCTGCCAGATCCGCCCTTTTGGAATACAGGTATTATGCTGTCACCAGAAGATCGTGTAGAGGGCGGCAAGTATTCCCATGAGTACGATCATCCAGAATTTGAATGCGGGGGTTGTTTTAAAGATCCCTTTCTCCAGGATAATTGCCTTGGGGTGATCGGTCCGTGATTCGATCAGGCTGATGGCTATCATGATGGCCGAGAGTATTAGGAACACGTATCCCCAGCGGTTCATGAAAGGTACCTGGGGAAGGAAGAGCATGAATGCGAACGATATCGGTATGCTGAGGCCCACGCCCCATAGTGCGGCGTTGGAAGTAGTTCGTTTCCAGAACAGTCCGAACAGGAAAATTACGCACACGCCAGGGGTTATGAACCCGGTAAATTCCTGTATGAACTGGAAGGCCTGGTCGAGGGTGCCGAGGAGAGGCCTGGCGGCAATCACAGCTATCACCAGGGCTGCAAGGCTGGTGATACGTCCAACCCTGACCAGTTGCGTCTCGCTGGGCGACTCCTTGAACCAGGAACGGTAGATGTCCATGGTAAAAATGGTTGAGGTTGAATTCAGCATGGAGGCCAGCGATGAAACAATGGCAGCAACCAGAGCGGCAAAGGCAAGGCCTTTAACGCCCACCGGCACGATATTGTGCAGCAGCCACGGGTAGGCCTGGTCGGATTTTACAATCCCGGCAACCCCGTCGAGACCGTAGGCAGCCGGATCTTTTGAGATCAGGTAAGCTGCAATGCCGGGGATGACAACTATCAGCGGGATCAGCAGCTTCAGAAAACCGGCGAATAGTAATCCGTACTGGGCTTCCTGAATCGATTTGGCGGCGAGGCCGCGCTGGATAATATACTGATTGAAGCCCCAGTAGGCGATATTGGCTACCCACATTCCACCGATGATCACACTCAATCCGGGCAGGATTGTCCAGGCATCCATGGTACCTCCTTTTCCGTCGGGAATCATCAGGTCGCCCTTGTTAATGATCATGTGGAATTTCTCGGGAACCTGGCTGGTGAGGTTGTGGAATCCGGCAACAGCTCCATGACCGCCTCCAATGGCCTTGAGGGCTAGATAGGAGGTTATCAGTCCGCCGCCGATGAGGAAGACGACCTGGATCACATCGGTCCATGCAACAGCCTTAAGCCCGCCGTAGATAGAATATATGGCGGCAAAAAGGGCTAGTCCGATAACACCCCAGAAAACCGGTATCCCGAAAATTGTATTGAGTGCCAGGGCTCCAAGCCACATCACACTGGTAAGATTGACAAAAACGTAAACCAGAAGCCAGAAGGTGGCCAGGGTGGTACGAACCCGGTTGTCAAACCGCATCTGGAGAAATTGCGGCATGGTGTAAATCTCCTTCTTCAGGAAGACCGGCAGAATGAAAATTGCGACCACTATCAGTCCCAGTGCGGCTATCCATTCGTATGAGGCTATGGCAAGTCCGATGGCGTAGCTGCTGCCCGACATGCCAATGTACTGCTCCGCCGAGATGTTTGCAGCAATCAGAGATGAACCGATTGCCCACCAGGGCAGGGACTTATCAGCCAGGAAATAATCTTTGGCAGTCTTCTTGGTTCCCTTGCGTGTGCGGGAGACGAACAGCCCGATAAAAATAATGAGGCCGCAATACCCGACAAATATCAGGTAGTCGATCAAACCAAAACCGTTTTTCACTATTACAGGCTATTTATTGGTGAATGCCGACCGGATCTCCTCTGCTGAGATTCCGAACAGGGTGGTCATGATCTTGCTCAGGTCGGCTTCTTCGCCCGTCAGATGCACAGTAAGGTTGATATGCTTCAGGTTCTCGCCCGGCTTCAGTGCCGCGGCCGGTGAAGAATCTTCCAGTTCATAGAAAGGTCCGAGCTGACTGCCGTCCTCCAGAGGACCGTCGTTATAGGAATTCAGCACATCACCGGCGAAAGGCTGTTTCTGTATCTCCCACATTGAGTTGACATAACCTTCGTATTGGTCGGGTTTGTTATAGTATACAAGCGTCAGAACCTTTTTGCCGTAATCGTAGCTGCCGATAAAATTCTTAGCCCTGAGCGGCGAGAGTCCGATCTTTCCCCGCTGGAGGCCGTCAGCCTTGAAAAGGATGAGATTTTTGAGGACCTTAAGCCGGTCGGCCGGGACTTTCCCGAAATAGCTGTCGTTCACTACCGGGCCCAGTTTGCTTTCGGGGCCTTCAATGAAGGGCGCCATAACGATATTGGTCGGTGAGGAGATCAGCTGTCCCAGCATCCAGATCGACAGCAGGCCGCCGTCGCGGGTCCAGGCGTTGTTGCCGGTATTGGTCAGCTGGTTGACAGTTTCGTAAGCTACCGGCTTAACGGATGCAGGCAGGCTTATCCCGGTGCGGGCTTCTACCTGGCTGTTGGTCAACAGGGTAACCGTACGGTCGATTTTCAGGTTGAATTTTACGTTGGAATAGTTCAGCAGCTCAATATCCTTATTAAATATGGCGGTGGTATCATCCGAACGAACGAGGTTGAAGGTGTCGGTATCAATTGGCGCCGGAACCTGCCAGTGCTCAAAAGCGAACGGCACGCCCGGTGCGAAGAAAATGCTGTACTGGCCGCCTTCCGGTCCGAGCCATAGCCGTTCCTCGCCTCCGTAGTTGTTGAAATGGGCAGCTTTCTGACCCGACTCAATCAATTTGTAGTTGATCCATCCGAAGCTCATACCGTTCATTCCGGCGGAAGCAGAAGTCATAACCCTGCCCTGGTAACCGGGAATAATGGCCATCATGGCCTCACCACGCTTAAGTACTACTGTTTTCTGGTGCTTGTCGAGGAAATTCAGGTCGTAACCGAAAGTTCCGGGTTGGTAAGCTGCTGCTTGAGGGTTATTCTCCATGGGTTTCTGTTGAGTTTGATTTTTACATCCGAAAGGGGCCAGAACCAGCAGGCCGGCGATCACAATGGTTAGGGGGTTTATGGATTTTAGATTTTTCATCGGTGGCACTTTTTTAAATTATTGAATTTCCTGCGCTCCGTTGCCTATTTCGGCAACATAAAAATCAGCCTTCAGACCGGTCTTTGCCAGGTATTGTTTGCCCACTTCACTGATCATCTGGTCGATAGCCTCGTCACTGACCAGGCTTACCGTGCAGCCGCCGAATCCGGCGCCGGTCATGCGTGAACCGATGACACCAGGTATCTTGCGGGATTCAGCAACCAGGGTGTCCAGCTCGATGCCGGTTACTTCATAATCATCGCGGAGGGAGTCGTGCGAATCGTTCATGAGCTTGCCAAACCTCTCCAGATCGCCGGTTTTCAGGACTGCCACCGCTTCGAGGGTCCGGTCGTTCTCTGAAATCACGTGCCTGGCCCTTCGCCTGAGCACGTCATCGGTAATCAGGTGACTGTATGTATTGAAATCTTTCATGTTCATCTGGGCGAGCAGCGTGATCGGCTTGCCTTTGCTCAGCATCTTTACGGCAGTCTGGCATTCGGCCACACGCTCGTTGTACTTGGAATCAGCCAGTCCACGCGGTTTATTCGTGTTGGCAATAACCAGCTTGAACCCTTCGAGTTTAACAGGAACCAGCTCATAATCCAGAGTGTCGCAATTCAGGTAAATGGCATGATTCTTCTTTCCCATTCCCACGGCAAACTGGTCCATGATACCGCAGTTGACGCCAACAAAACGGTTTTCTGCGGCCCGTCCGATTTTTACCAGGTCGATCCGCGATATGCCCAATCCGAGAAGTTCGTTAATGGCTACGGCAGTCACCAATTCGATGGAGGCAGAGGAGGAGAGTCCGCTTTTGTTGGGAATATTACCCGAAAAGAGCATCTCCATACCCGGGATTTTTACTCCCTGACCGGTGAATTCCTGAATGACCCCCAAAGGGTAATTCACCCATTCCTCACCAATCTTTTTATAGCTCGTGCTGATGGGTATATCAGTCCTGAATTCAAAATTTGTTGTGGCCATGCGGATGACCGGCTTGTCAGTTTTTCTGACGGCAAGGTAGGTTCCGAAGCTCAGTGCGCAGGGGAAGACGTAGCCCCCGTTATAATCCGTGTGCTCGCCAATCAGGTTGACACGCCCCGGGGAAAAGTAGCAGTGAATGGGCGAATCGGAAGCCCCGTACCTGGATTCCAGTTCTTTTCTTAAAATATCAGTGGTCATTGTTGGTTTGTTTGTTTATCGTTTTGTTCCGGTAAAAATAGAATAAAATCGGACCGCCAAGCCAATAATTGTACAAAAAACACTATACTTGCTCTACTGGATCAACTTAATTTAAGTGCATGAAAACCAAGGCTTTATTGATGCAGATATCCGTGATCGGACTTTCGCTGCTGATGATTGGAGGATGTAAAAGCAAACAGCAAAAAACAACTGATGAAACTATGAATATCAAAAAAGAAATTGTCGGACTGTTGGATGGCAAGGAAGTTGTCCTCTATACCCTGACCAATGCGAGTGGAATGACCGCGAAGATCACTAATTACGGGGCTATCGTTACGGAACTGACAGCACCCGACAAAGCTGGGAGGTTTGAGAATGTAGTTTTGGGATTCGATAAAGTGCAGTCTTACTGGATTGATCCCTACATTAATAACTGCTGTTACCTGGGTGCCATCGTTGGTAGGTACGGTAACAGGATCGCCAAGGGCAAATTTTCTCTCGGCGGCCGTGATTTTTCTCTGGCCATCAATAACGGGCCCAATTCACTGCACGGAGGTCTGAAGGGCTTCGACAAGGTTGTGTGGGACAGCGAAACGTTTACGAATGATGAAGGTCAGGGTGTTAAGTTCAGTTATTTCAGCAAGGACATGGAAGAAGGCTATCCGGGTAATTTTACTGTTACCGTGTATTATACCCTGATGAAAGACAACAGCCTTAAGGTGGATTATGACGGGACAGTTGATCAGGCCACGCCGGTGAATGTTACCCATCATGGCTATTTTAACCTGACCGGAAATGCAAAAACCGATATTCTGGGACATGAAATGCAGATTATCGCCGATCGCTATACGGTGGTGGATTCGACCCTTATACCGACCGGCGAGCTGAGGCCTGTATCAGGGACCCCAATGGATTTCAATGCCGCACATACTATTGGCGAAAGAATAGCCCAGGTTGATGGTGGCTATGATCACAATTATGTGTTGTCAGACAGCATTGTAGCCATACGTAAGGTGGTCACGGTAAAAGAACCGGTGAGCGGACGCGTGATGGAAGTGTCCACCACGGAGCCCGGTGTTCAGTTTTACTCAGGAAATTTCCTCAACGGCATCCTAACCGGATCGGGTAATGTAAAATACAATCAGCACTGGGGTTTCTGTCTGGAAACACAGCATTTTCCGGATTCACCGAACCAACCGACTTTCCCGTCGACCATTTTGGGGCCCGGGCAGCGGTACAAACATACCACGGTCTATAAGTTTACTGCGGAGTAAAAACTGCCTACAATCCTAGTTTCTGCCTGATCTCAGCCGGAATGCCGTTTTTGTTGACCATGATGCAGGTGCTCTTGAGCTTGAGGTAGGCCGATGAGATATAGGAATAGCCTTTATACTGGTTTGCCGGTCCCCAGCTGTTTTTCTCAAAATAGTATTTACCTCCGTTCTGGTCGTGAGCGATACCCACCAGGTGCATGCCGTGATCATCGGTTGTCTGATAGTTCTCGAACTCCAACTGCCGTCTTTCCTGGGTAATCTCAGGTTCCATACCGGGCTTGTAGGTTTTGCCGTCCCATGAATCGGGGGGGACAACACCAACACCCAGACCAAAGTTAAATCCCTTGTCGAGGTCGGATGCCCATGCCACTGTGTAACCGTTTTTCAGAGAGTTCTCCACGATCTGGTCCAGCTCATCAACCGGCACGTTATAGACTGATGCACGCACCCAATTGTCGGGTACTTCGAGTACAAACTGCTGATAGAACGGATGATGCGAGAAAGATGAGACTTGTACATAATCATCCATGTTCAGTCCGAGCGATTCAGTAAAAGTTGCGGGGGTATAGGATGTTCCCTTGTATTCAAAGTTTTCAGGCACCTCGCCCAGATAGGCATCGATCAGGTTGGTGAAGCCTTTCTTCCAGGCTGTGCTGAGCTTGCCGTTGGGGTTTCTGACGATCCCGTCGACATAGGCACGTAAGACTCCGTCCATCTCGTTGTGGATGACGCCATTTTCCTTGATTTCATTGCCCGGATAGGCCGACCAGGGAACGATGCCGTATTTTTTTATCGAATTGATCACATCGTGATCGGCGCCGCCCGGTCCAAATTCGCATTTGCCGTTCCACCGGACAAACTGCTCCGCTTTATCAATATAGATGTTCCGAACCGTGTACATGACCGACAGCTCAACGGCCGGCTTACCGATACGCTGCATTTCACTTTCCAGAAAGGAAGATGTTGAGTAACACCAGCATGTGCTGGACGATCCCTGACTTTTCACGGGCGTCCTCGGATATTCCACATCGATGGTGAATTTGTAAGGCGGCTCAGGGGTCTTTTTCTTCTTGGCCTCCACAGGTGAAGGCAACATAAGCAGGGATGCCATCAGTGCAATCCCGGTATTCAGGTATGATAATTTATTCATGACTTTCAGCTGTTGTTATTTTAAACCGATTTTCTGTGCAATCTGCGGCGGAATGCCATCTTTGTGAAGCATAACCGACATGGTGCGCAGGCGCATGAAAGGCACTGATACGTAAGAGTAGCCTTTAAATTTTCCACCCTCGCCCCAGGAATTTTTCTCCATGTAGAATTTATGGCCCAACTGGTCCTGTGCGATTCCGGTAAGGTGCATTCCGTGATCATCGGTCAGCTGCCAGGAATCAAACATATACTGGCGATCGGCCTGGGTAACCTCTTTCTCCGCGGCGGAAGGGTCTTTCACATCTGCCCCGTCAGCCATGATCCGGCCAAAGCCGGTGCTGAATCCCAAATCGGATATGTCAGCTCCCCAAGCGATTGAGATACCCTTGTTCAGCGAATAATCAACAATTTCCATCAGCTCATCAATCGGCACATTATAAGCCGGTGCCTGTGCCCAATTGTCGGGGATCTCCAGAACGAAAGGCTTATAAAACGGGTGATGGGTATAGGAGGTAAATTCAACATAATCATCTGGGATGATGCCGATCTCTTTCGCAAATTCCTGTGGCGTGACCATTTTGCCGTTATAGGAGAATGACAGCGGTTTTTCGCCGAGGTAGGCATCGGTAACCCCTTCAATGCCTTTAAGCCATACAGGACTGAGTTTTCCGTTCGGATTTTTCACGATGGTCTGCACGATGCCTGTCAGGGTGGTTACCAATTCTCCATGTTTGTGGGTGGTCTCGCCGTAATTCAGTCCCGGGTAAATGTCGCGGGGCACGATGCCGTATTTGCGGATTGAATTGGTTACATCGTGCTGTTCGCCGCCTTCCGCAAAATTGCAGGTCCCATGGAACTTTACGTACTGACTGGCTTTCTCTTTATACACATTGTTGACGGTAAACATTTCCGAAAGTCCGATCTCGCCTTTTCCGAGACGCATGACTTCACTTTCCAGCATCGAGGTAGTGGAGAAACACCAGCAGGTAGAGGTTGAAGCCTGACTCTTGATTGAGGTGGCAGGTATCTGTTTCAGCACGGTCATCTGAAATTCGGGTTTTGCCTCAGCCGGTTTCTTGTCCTGGGCCGAACCCGTTACCGGCATCATAACCAGCGCAACCATCAGGAAAAGCGCGGATGCCGTGAGTTTTCTGGATAATTTCATATTTCTATTTGTATACGGATTTAGTAACTGTATAATGAAAAGTCTTAATTTCACAGATCGCCGAAGCCGACGAATTTACAAAAGAGAAACCTATGAGAACATTACTTAGATCATTAATTTTCACTCTTGTCCTGATGTGCTTTCAAGTATTACAGGGACAGGTAGTTACGACCTCCTCGCTGGTGGATGAACTGACTGATTTGAAAAAATTGTCAGAATATCCGGATCCGGTCTTCCGATCGGTTCAGTATTCATCCTACGACAGGCGCACTGTGAGCCCTGATTTGCCAGGTTGGTTTGCCAATGACGACGGCTTTGGCGGCGAGCCCATTCCCGGTTTTGCCGAGGTGCTCAAAAAACCGGATGCCAACGGCATCGGGGAGTACCTGATCTGCGATATCAAAGGCCCCGGAGCCATTGTTAGGTTATGGACCGCCCAGATCGGCGGTGACCTGATGCTCTGGCTTGATCAGGAAAAGGATCCTATCTACAGCGGAGCTGCCCAGCCATTTTTTCTGCATACCTATGAAGCCTTTCTGAATGAAAAACCGCGTGAAAATTGGATTGGGAGTCTCAATCAGAATATGGCTGCATATTATCCGATTCCATTTGCCAAAGGATGCAAAATGGTATGGAAGGGCAAACTGTCGGATCTTCACTTTTATCATGTGCAGGTTCGCCTTTATGATCAGGGCGCAAAGGTTAAAACCTTCTCAGTTAAAGATATAACCGACGTAAAGGGTAAGTTGGATCATGCTGCAGCCGTGTTGGCTGAGCCTTTTAAATATCTTGATACTGTTTTGTTCAATGCGGAGTACGAAACAATCTGGCTGAAGCCCGGTGAGAAGAAAGTGGTCAAATCGGTCAAGGGTAGTGCGGCAATCAAGCGTCTGGCTTCTTTCGTCACTGCACGAAATTTAGATAAGGCGTTGAGGCAAACGGTTCTGGAAATTCGTTTCGACGGATCGCCGTGGGGCCAGGTGCAATCACCGCTGGGTGACTTTTTCGGCGCAGCTCCCGGAATCAATCCTTTTGAATCACTCCCGTTTACGGTCATGAATGATGGGCGGATGGTATGCCGGTATTTCATGCCTTTCAGGGATTCAGTACAGGTGATGATCGAGAATATGGGGGATCAGGAAGTTACCGTTGTCACAAAGATCCTGACAGAGCCTTACGCATGGAAGGAGGGCACGAGCATGCATTTCAGGGCACGGTGGCGCGTTGACCATGAGCTGTTGGCCGATCCCCGGCAGGTAAAGGATATCCCTTACCTGATGATTCGGGGCAAGGGTCGGATGGTAGGAGCGGCCTGTTACCTGCTGAATCCAACATCTGTGCCTTCTTCTGCAGGCAACTGGTGGGGTGAGGGGGATGAGAAAATATTTATCGACGATAACCTGAAGCCATCCTTTATCGGCACCGGGTCGGAGGATTATTACAATTACGCGTGGTCCTCGGAAGACCTTTTTGATTACGGCTATTGCGGACAGCCGCGTAATGACGGACCGGCCAATCGCGGGTACGTGACCAATTACCGATGGCATATTCTCGATAATATACCGTTCAGCAAGGGTTTCGATTTCTTTATGGAACTGTACAGCCACCGTGCGGTCGAGCATTTCTCCTATGCCCGGATGATTTACACCTACGCCGCTCCGGGAGCCCATGATGATCACCTGGCCATTACCAAAGCCGATGTTCGAGAGCTGAAGCCGCCTGCCGACTGGTGGCCGGAATCTGCCGGAGCTGCTGGGAACTCAATCTTTTATCAGGTGGAGGACCTGATCGCTAAACCTCAGAATATTGAATTGGTTGAAGACCCGATGTGGGCAGCAAAACAGATGGTTCTGTGGAAGCCGCAATCGAAAAGTGAATCCATGATCCTCCTGTTGCCAGCTTCAAAAACCGGGAAGTTCAGAATCAATATTACCGTTGCCAAGACAGCGGGCGGGGGCAAAATGGAATTCCTGCTGGATAACAAACCCGTAAAATTCAACGGATCAGCTGTTACGGATGTGTCTACATCATTCAAGAGTGTCGCTAGAAACATCTCAAGCGAAAGCCTTGACCTGACTGAAGGGATGCATGTACTTACCGTTAAACCGGTCGGAGATAAGCTGTTACCGGTCGGACTCGATTTTATCTGGATGCAAGGAATATAAATTCGATAATTCGATAATTCGACAATTCGTTATCGGGTATCAGGTATCGGGTATCGGGTATCGGGGGGAGTTACAGCGAATTCAGGTCCTGCGGTCGGAGGACGCCGAAGAACTTGACCACTTTTTCTCCGATTCCCGGTGCGTTGATATGAACAATATAAGCACCGCTGGCGATCGGAATAC
>CAYHCO010000018.1:0-73243 GCA_964355105.1 uncultured Porphyromonadaceae bacterium | reverse complement strand
ATACTAAACAACATAATATCAGGCTTTTTCGGAAATAAATCTGAAAAGGATTATAAGACTGCATTGCCTGTGGTACAACAGGTTAATGCCTTTATGTCTGATTTGGGGGCGCTCACCAACGATGAATTAAGGCAGCGAACCTTCACCATGCGTGAGGAAATTAAGGCTGATTTTCATAAAGAGGAAGCGGAAATCAACGACCTGAAAGCCAGGATTGAAGCCGATGAGATCCCCATGGATGAAAGGGAGAAGGTTTTCACCCATATCGATAAACTTGAGGAGCTGATCAAGGAAAAGATTGAAATTAAACTGAATGAGAAACTCCCGGAAACCTTCGCGATTGTTAAGGAAACTGCCCGCAGGTTCAAGGAGAACGAGGAATTAACCGTAACCGCACAGCAATATGACCGCGATCTTGCAGCCGTTAAGGAGAGTGTAATTATCAAGGGCGACCAGGCTTTTTGGAAGAATCGATGGCTGGCCGGAGGTAATGAGATCACCTGGGATATGGTGCATTATGATGTGCAGCTTATCGGGGGTCTGAACCTTCATCAGGGTAAGATAGCCGAGATGGCAACCGGTGAGGGAAAGACCCTCGTTGCAACTTTGCCGGTTTTCCTGAATGCCCTGCCCGGTCGTGGAGTGCATGTGGTTACCGTTAACGATTACCTGGCCAAACGTGACTCGGAATGGATGGGCCCGATTTTTCAGTTCCACGGCCTGACGGTTGATTGTATCGACAAGCATCAGCCTAACTCTGAAGCACGCCGCACGGCCTACCTGGCTGATATTACCTTTGGGACGAACAACGAATTCGGGTTTGATTACCTCCGTGACAATATGGCTATTTCGCCGGACGACCTGGTTCAGAGAGGACATAATTATTCTATTGTTGACGAGGTCGACTCCGTACTTATTGACGATGCCCGTACCCCGCTGATCATATCCGGTCCGGTGCCAAAAGGCGACGATCAGCTGTTTGGTGAGCTGAAACCGCGTGTGGTTAAACTGGTCAATGCACAGAGAAATGTTTTCAATGAAACATTTTCGATGGCCAAGAAACTGATTACAGAAGGCAATGAACAGGAAGGTGGTAAATTTCTTCTGAGGGCCAACAAAGGCCTGCCGAAAACAAAGGCCCTGATAAAATTCCTGAGTGAGGAGGGGATGAAAGCCCTCATGCATAAAACAGAGAATTTTTACATGCAGGAGAACAGTAAAAATATGCACCTGGTTACAGATGATCTGTATTTTGTTATCGATGAAAAAAATAATTCCGTTGAACTGACCGAAAAGGGTATCGACCTGATAACCGGTGAGGGCGAGGATCCTGAATTCTTTGTTCTTCCGGATATCGGCGTTGAAATGGCCGAGATCGAAAGGATCTCAACCAGCGATGAGGAACGGCTTCACCGTAAAGATGAGCTGATACGTGAATTCTCAATCAAATCAGAGCGTGTACATACCATAAACCAGCTTCTGAAGGCATACACGATTTTTGAGAAGGATGTTGAGTACGTGCTTATCGACAACAAGGTTAAGATCGTAGATGAGCAAACCGGCCGTATTATGGAGGGCCGTCGTTATTCCGACGGGTTGCACCAGGCTATCGAATCGAAAGAAAATGTTAAAGTTGAGGCTGCTACCCAGACCTTCGCCACTATTACCCTTCAGAATTATTTCCGGATGTACCACAAATTGTCAGGTATGACCGGTACTGCTGAAACTGAAGCAGGTGAACTTTGGAGTATCTACAAACTTGAAGTTGTGGTAACCCCGACCAACAAAAAGATTATTCGCGATGACCGTGAGGACCTGGTTTACAAGACCAAGCGGGAAAAGTACAATGCCGTAATCGATGAGATCGTTACTATTGTTGAGAAAGGGCGTGCCGTTCTGGTTGGAACCACCTCGGTGGAAATTTCCGAACTGCTCAGCAGAATGTTGAAGATCCGCGGCATCAAGCATAATGTATTGAATGCCAAGTTACACCAGCGTGAAGCTGAGATTGTGCTTGGCGCCGGGCAGCCGGGTGCAGTTACCATAGCCACCAACATGGCAGGTAGGGGTACCGACATAAAGTTACATCCTTCTGTGAGGGATGCCGGTGGTTTGGCTATCCTGGGAACCGAGCGTCATGAATCGCGACGCGTCGACCGACAGTTGAGAGGTCGTGCCGGCCGTCAGGGTGACCCGGGAAGTTCGCAGTTCTTTGTTTCACTGGAAGACGACCTGATGCGATTGTTCGGATCCGACAGAATTTCGAAGATGATGGATCGTCTGGGTCTGAAAGAGGGTGAAGTCATTCAGCACTCGATGATTACCAAATCAATTGAACGCGCCCAGACCAAGGTGGAAGAAAATAACTTCGGCATCCGGAAAAGGCTGCTGGAGTACGATGATGTCATGAATAACCAGCGTGAGGTGGTTTACCGTCGCCGCCGGCATGCGCTCTACGGTGAGCGTATAGAAATAGATATTGCAAACATGATGGCAGACCTAACTGCCTCCATTGTAGAAGAACACAAGAATAATGAAGATTTCGAAACCTTCAGGCTCGACCTGATCCGATACCTGGCTGTCGACTCACCGGTTACTGAAGATGAGTTTTTCGAACTTAAGCATGAGCTGGTTAGCCAGAAATTGAATCAGGCGCTGCTCAAGGTTTTCGAAAACAAAAACCTTTTCATGGCCCAGCAGGCTTGGCCTATTATTAAGGAAGTTTATGAGCGTGCTTCCCATCAGTACGAGAATATCATGGTTCCGATTACCGATGGTCAGAAGACGTTAAACATCAGTACAAACCTGAAAAAAGCTTACGAAACACACAACCGGGAATTGGTTAAGACTTTCGAGAAAGCGGTTATCCTGATGACTATTGACGATGCGTGGAAAGAGCATCTTCGTGAAATGGACGATCTGAAACAATCCGTGCAGAACGCCAGTTACGAGCAGAAAGACCCATTATTGATCTATAAGCTGGAATCCTTCGATCTTTTCAAGAACATGATCGACAAGGTGAACAAGGAAGTGATTTCCATGCTGATGAAAGGTCAGATCCCGATCAGTCAGCCGGAAGAGGTTAAGCAAGCCCAGGCGCGCAAGAAACTGGATATGAGTAAATACCAGACCAGCAAAACCGATATGCCGTCATACAGTCCGGGATCAGTGACCGATACTGACGGGCCACCGATGCCCCCACCGCAAAGGCAGATTCAGCAGGTCAGGGTTGAGAAAAAAATCGGGCGTAACGATCCATGTCCTTGCGGTAGCGGCAAGAAATACAAGCAGTGTCACGGTAGGACTGAAATTCAAGGAATTGCCTGATCAGATTTTCTTCAGGCTCTCGATTATTTTCTGTTCAAGTCCGGATGAAACGGGTACAAGCGGCAACCTTAAGGTATCGCCGCAAAGTCCCATGTTTTTGAGTGCGGCTTTGATTCCTGCAGGACTTCCTTCGGCGAAAATCAACTGTACCAGTTCAAGCATCGCGTAGTGCAGTTTGCGGGCTTCCACCATGTTGGCGTCGGCAATCAGGCTTACCATTTTTGTCATCTGGCCGGGACAGGCATTTGCAATAACGGAGATCACTCCTTCAGCTCCCAGTGCGATTATGGGGAGGGTGAGGGCATCATCGCCGGAGAAAACTGCAAATCCCTTTGGCCGGTCGCGGAGGATTGCCATGATCTGATCGAGATTCCCACTTGCTTCTTTAGTGGCAATAATGTTTTTGTGGTCATTTGCCAATCGAAGGGTAGTATCCGCTGAAATGTTTGATCCGGTTCGTCCGGGAACATTATAAATGATTACCGGGACAGGACTGGCGTCCGCAACCGCTTCGAAATGCTTGTACAGGCCATTCTGGTTAGGCTTGTTGTAATATGGCGCAACGTTCAACAGATAATCAATCCCCTGGAACGACTGTTCACCGATCTGCTTTACCACCGCCCTCGTATCGTTACCCCCGATTCCGAGAACAATCGGCAGGCGACCGCTGCTGACTTCAAGAATGGTGCGGATAACTTCCTGTTTCTCTTCTTTTTCCAGCGTTGGGGTTTCAGCTGTCGTGCCCAGCACTACCAGAAAATCAATGCCTTTGGATATGGTGAATTCCGTAACCCGCTTCAAGGCCGGAAAATCAATATTGCCATCATTCAAAAACGGGGTGACCAGGGCTACCCCGGCACCTCTAAGTGGGGTTGTATTCATGTTAGAAAAGCTTAAAAGATTCTTTTTCAGTCTGATTGCCTTCAGACTTGTTCTGGATATTCTGAAGATATTTCATCAGATTATCAGCAAGATAAGTCAGGTCTGTACGATCCCTTAACCCGATCTCGAAATCAAAAACGCCACCGCAAAAACCCTCAGGACCAGCGAACATCTTGGCTTTTGACTGCCACAGAACGCTTTGGAGAGTAAAACTGTCTTCGGTATCCAGGTAGAAAAGGATATCGAAGTTATTGATGATGAATTGCTTGATCTTTTCCTTTTTTGGAGCTTGAAAGAAATTCAGCTCTTCCTGGCAGATCAGCTCAACCGGCATCCCCGGGAAATTCTTTTCATATTCAAAAGCGTTAAGCTCTTTTCTTTTGTCAGGAATAACCACGACCAGGTGGCACCTGCGCTCCTGTTTGTGTATTGCCTTGGCAAAATGAACAACGGTTGGCACATTACCGGGTTTCCTGAGATCGGCAAGTATGCCGATAGACTTTGCCTCTTTCAGGTGAATAAAGGCTTTCTTTGACTGATTTCGGTGAAAATAAGCTAAAAGCCTTGGTATCAAAAATATCCGTTGAATGAATGCTATCATAACGCTACAAACTTAATAAATTTATAAAATCATCTTCTCCCATGATAGGAATCGACAGGTCGGTGGCCTTCTTCAATTTCTCAGGCCCCATATTTTCACCCGCCAGAATAAAGCTGGTTTTGGATGATACCGAAGATACGTTTTTACCACCGTATCTCTCAACCAGATCCTTCAGTTCGTCCCTGGAATAACGGTTAAAAGTTCCCGATATTACAATGGATTTGCCGGAAAGAGGTTGAATCCGGGTAACATTATCCTGAATCTCCTGACTCATGCTGAGCCCATGCTCCTTAAGCCGGAGGATCAGTAGTCGGTTCTTTTCCTTTGCCAGCCAGGCCATCAGACTTTCTGCTATCCGGTCGCCAATTTCATCGATTGAAGTCAGCTGTTCCCTGGAAGCCTGTAGGATGGCGTCCATGCTGCCCAGTGTACGTGCGAGCTTTTTTGCCACGGTTTCACCGACAAATCTTATTCCCAATGCAAACAGCACCCGCTCGAATTGAACCTTCCTGGATTCATCGATGGCTGCAATCAGGTTGGTTACCGATTTGTCGGCGAACCGGTCCAGCCTGATCAGCTGATCATAATTCAGGTCGTACAGGTCGGCAACGGATTGCAGGATGCCTGCCTCATAAAGCTGCCCAACCGTCTCAATCCCAGCGCTGTCGATATTCATCGCTTTCCGGCTGATAAAATGCTCGATTTTCCCTTTTATCTGGGGAGGGCATAAATCCTCATTCGGGCAGAAATGCTTGGCCTCACCGGGATCCCGGGTAAGTTCAGTTCCGCATTCGGGACAATGGGTGATGAAAATTACGGGTGTGGCGAAAAGATCCCTTTTGGCCAGATTCACCCCCGTGATTTTAGGAATGATCTCACCGCCTTTCTCAATGGTGACATAATCACCGATATGCAGATCCAGAAGCTGTATCTGGTCGGCATTGTGGAGCGAAGCCCTTTTAACCGTGGTACCGGCAAGCAGAACCGGTTCCAGGTTGGCGACAGGCGTTATTGCGCCTGTGCGTCCTACCTGAAATACCACCGATAACAGGCGGGTTTCTGCCTGATCGGGTGGGTATTTATAAGCGATCGCCCATCTCGGACTTTTCGCTGTAAACCCGGCTTGGTTTTGTTGCTCGATGGAATTGACTTTGATAACAACACCATCAGTATCAAAAGTTAGTTTTTTTCTGGCATCGCGCCATTTATCGATATAGGATAATACTCCTTCCACATCCTTGAAAACAGTAAGGTAGGGCGGAACCTTAAACCCGGCGGCCCTGGCCCATTCAAGATTCCCGCTGTGGGTGAGGCCCGGCAGGTTTTCCCCGGCAAGGCTGTATAAGCAGCAATCGAGCTTTCTTTTAGCTACCAGTGAGGAGTTTTGCATTTTCAGAGTCCCTGAAGCGGCATTTCTGGGATTGGCAAAAGGAGTTTCACCTTCCAGTATCCGCTCCTCATTCAGACTATTGAAAATCTCCCGATGAAGGATTATTTCACCCCTTATTTCGAAGAGCGCCGGGCAGAAATCAGCTTTGACGATCAGAGGTATACTCCTGATGGTCTTAATATTGGCTGTTACATCGTCGCCCCGCGTTCCGTCGCCCCGGGTCAGGGCACGTACAAGCCGTCCGTTTTCGTAGGTAAGGCTGATCGCGGCTCCATCATATTTCAGCTCACAGGCATATTCGACTGGAGCATCAATCAGCTTTCTCAGTCGCACGTCGAAATCAATGACCTCCTCGCGGTTATAGGTGTTTCCAAGGGAATACATCGCAATTCCGTGGTCGCGCTGAACAAATTCCTGATTACGGTCGTCGCCTATTCTTTGAGTGGGAGACAGGGGATCTGCAAATTGTGGATACTCGCGCTCGAGTTCAATGAGCTCTTGCATCAAACGATCATACTCAAAATCCGAAATCGAGGGCTGGTTAATAACATAATAGCGATAGTTATGACCGTTAAGCTCGTTTTTAAGATAGTCAATTCGCTGATTTACAGAAGCAAGGTCCATTTTCCAACATTTGTTTAAAAATATAACAGTTTTCTGTGTATAGGGTTTATGTGTCCCTACAAATTATCAGTACTTTTGCACAGTACAGGTTTGAGGCCACCATCCGGTCACCGCAAAAAGAGGGAATCAACTGAATTTGTCTACTTTTGACGGCGCTGATCATGCAGGATTAAATGAAAAAGCCGTTACTTGTTTTTATTGCCTTTTTGATACCCCTGGCACTGGCGGCCCAGATTGAATTTCCGGGAAAGCCTCTGTCCATGGGTCTTAAGCTTAAGTCAGCTCCTGCAGCCATTAATTTTCCCGGCCTGACAAAAACTGCTGAAGAGGCATATGCCGATACGCTGTCTACCCGGTTGAAGGCGATGCTATTTGCCTATCCTTTCGAAACCCGGGTGAGCTCGGATGAGAAAGGTACCTGGGAAACGCTTCCTGACGGATCGAGAATATGGAGGTTATTAATTCACTCTCCTAACGCCTTGTCGCTTAACCTGTTATTCAGTCGGTTTGTGATCCCTGAAGGTGCGGCGCTGTTCCTTTACACCCCGGATTATCAAACCATCCGGGGCGCTTACACGGCAGCCAGCGGCAACTCCTCAGGTGAATTTGCCACCACTCCGCTTCCGGGTGACAAACTCATCCTTGAACTCGATGTGCCGGCTAATGTTTCTGACAATCCGTTGGTCGTGATCTCCAGGGTCAGTCATGATTTTAAGGGATTTTTTGATCTGATGAAATCTGGGGATTGCAATGTGGATATCAATTGCCCAGCCGGTGCAGCCTGGCAAACAGAGAAAAGAGCCGTTGTGAAATTTATCCGCGGAGGCAGTTGGCTTTGTTCGGGCGCCCTGATCAACAACACTAGAAATAACGGAAGGCCGATACTCCTGACTGCAAATCACACCATCGGCACAGCGGAGCATGCGCGCACATCCATCTTTTACTTCAAGTTTGAACGCGTATCCTGCGGGAGCGGAAACCCTGCCATACTGTCAATCTACGGATCAAAGTTACTGGCCACAACCTCCAAGGTCGATTTCTGCCTGGTTGAACTCAGCACTACGCCACCCAAAAGCTATGAACCTTATTATGCAGGGTGGGACCGTAGGATATACGCATACCTCGACTCGGTAACCTGCATTCATCATCCCAACGGGGATGCGAAAAAAATATCAAAAGCATTTGGAAAGATATTGACTGCTGATTTTGGAGGCGGATACGATACCAATACGCACTGGAAAATCAGTGAGTGGAATATGGGGACCACTGAGCCGGGTTCATCAGGAAGTCCGCTTTTTAACAAGGATCATCGGATTGTCGGTGACCTGACCGGTGGAGATGCAAGCTGTTCCTACAATTTCAACGATTATTTTGAGAAGTTTTCGATAAGCTGGGATAAATATCCTGATTCAACCAACCAGCTGAAATATTGGCTCGATCCTGATCAGACCGGGGCATTTGTGGCCAACGGATATGATCCGTTTGCAGGCGGGAAGCCGATTGCAAATTTCGTTATCAGACCTGACAAAATCCAGGCGGGTAAAAAGACCTACATCACCGACCTTTCATCGGGGCTGATAAAAACCTGGAGCTGGTCTTTCGATGGAGCGGAGCCGGCAACCTCAACGGAACAAACACCCACTCCGGTAAATTTTACTTCTTCCGGAATCTACCATGTTAAACTGATAGTCAGCAATGATCTGGGAACCGACTCACTGATTCAAACCGTGGTGGTTGGGGAGAGCCCATCATTCAAAATAGGGGAGAGCCGCCTTTCGGTAAATTTTTTAACTGAGCTCAGCGATAACAGCTCCGGAAATCCTCAATCCGTGTCCTGGGCTGTGGATGGAGCCTCCAAACCGGTATTTATCGGTAAGAATTTCGACCTTTCTTTCGCAAACTCAGGAGAATATACGGTAAAAGAAATAGTTGAATATTCCGATGAAACGGATACCCTGATTCATTACAATCAGGTAAAGGTATTAACCGGAGTGAATGCATTCAGGATGTTTTCTTTTAAAAATGTGGCCGATGATGAACATGTCGGGTTCCTGAAACGGCAGGACGGATATCTCCCCGGTACCCTCTACCAGGAAGCGGCCGCCTTTGCCGAGGCTTTCCCAACGAAGTCTCATTTCCCTTATTATCTTCAGGGAATAACCATTCCCGTAGCACAGTTCACCAGGTATGCACCTGATTATTACCTCCGTGTGTATGTTTGGAATTCAGAACAGCAGATGGTTTATAAAGATTCAATTCAGATAAAGAATTTTCAGAATAACACACGGTTTACGAAATGGCTTAAGAACCCGATCAGTTACAATGATCTTATATACGTGGGGTATGAAATACCTTCAGCGGATAAAGGTGTATTCGTATCCAAAATGGCCACAGACCGTGGTGAAAAAGGGGCCAATACCGCCTATATCATCAATGAGGGGAATTGGCATCCAATGGATGAATATGCTGGGGTGCATACGTCACTTGATATAGCGGTGGAAGCTTGGATGCCGCTAATTGCAGCCAACGAAACCAGGAAGATCGTTGCCGATTATTCTGACGGAGTATTCACTGCCGATCTGGGTAATTTAATTTTCAGCCACCTCGATGTAGCTGTTTTTAACATGAACGGACAGAAGGTGGCCGGCGATGAAACCATCATGAACAACCAGGTTAATTTCCGGATAAAGCCGCCGGTACCGGGAATCTACGTGTTCCGCCTTACGGTTGACGGAGATTCGTTTCCTACGAAGTTCTTGATCCTAAAATAAATAGCAGCTTATTTACGATCTGAGATGTACCTGGTCAGAAAAGGTTTAACCTGATCATAGGAAATGCTTTTGGCAATAATTTTTCGGGCCGGATCCAATATGAATAGCGTAGGTGTTGTGAATGCCTGGTACTTATCAATCAATTCGCGGACTTTTAAAGGACTGTATACATTAATCCAGTTCAGATGATGTTCTCCTATGAATTGGGTCCAGATATCCTTTTCGATACGGGTATTAACGGCCACAACTTCAACTCCCATTTGCTTTAACTCCGGATAAATGGAAGCAAATTTTGGTGTTGCTTCCTTGCAGAAGCCACAATCGGGGCTCCAGAAGTAAAGAATGAGGTAATTGGCTTTAATGTTTTTTATTTCAACCGGCTGTTCTTCAGGATTCACAAGACCGTCGAGTACCGGTGCATCTTTCCCGAGCAGCAATGGTTTTAATTCCTTCACCCGTTCCTTTATTCCCTGCAGGTTGGCGGAATCTATCCAGGGAGTCTGACCGGTGAGATAATATTTTTCGGCAATGTAGACGTAAACCGCATCGGTACCCATTATTTCAGGGGTAGAATATAAGTTAAAGAGGTATTGGACTACGAATTGATAAACCAGTGGTGCCGGACGGGATTTCTCGATTAACCGGGTCGCTTCGGCAGCGATACTGTCAGCCACCGGTGGCGCAATCTGCTTGAAGAACTGGTCGAGCTTGGTTTCGATCAAAGGAGTGTTAAGGAGCCTGAAATCAGTAAAATCCACCCCATCAAAGAAATGATCCTTCAGATATTGGTACTGTTTTGCCTGATTGGCCGGATCGCCTTGCTTACCCAACGATTCAGGGATTTTCACAGGCTTCAGGCCTGCAATGAATTTACCAGGTAAAGTACCGGCCAGGTCATAGATAGCTGAATCCCATAGGGTTGTATTGGATACCTGTATCCGTTTTAACTCGTCGTTGAGGATTTTCGAGCTGTCGGGGGTTAGCCCGCCTTTCTTGATCCGATTTTGCATCTCCGTTGCCCGGCTTCGGTTGGCTGCGTAATCTCGCTGCCACTGCAGAAAGCGGCTGTTTTCGGCACTGCCTTTAAAGGCAAGAGCCTCAGATGGATTGGAAACTTTGGTAGACAAACTGAAGCTCTGGTCGGCATCGATGAAGAACTCAACAAATTTTTTATCAGGAAAAACAATCTGGTACATGCCGCCTGCCATGGTATTCTGTGACTCAAATACTGCCTTGCCCTGATCGTCCGTTTTGACTGTGTCGTCAGTGAAGAATTTTAACCCGAAACGATGAGCCAGTATGATATCGGTATTGGGAAGGTCAGGAATAGAAACACTTAACTTAAAACCCTGGCTAAACACAGGGCTGCTGCAAAACAGGGAAATGATCAGCAGGGGTATCGAAAATCTAACGGACTTCATGCTGCTTTTTGCCGCAAAGATAGGCAGACAATAAGTACATTTGAAGAAATTATTTGTTTATGCTGTCGGTTCTTATACCCTTGAAAGATTGGGATCCCTCAGAACTGGTGCGGTCACTGGCAGATCAGCTTGCCCAAAGCGGGGTGGCGTATGAGATCATTATCAGCGATGACAGTGATCCTAAAACTTCTCCGGCATTAGCCGCTGAGCTGAATAAAATATCAGGCGTACAGGTATTTACACGTGAGAAACCTTTGGGCCGCAGCGCCAACCGAAACTTTCTGGCCTCCCGGGCATCCCGGGATTATCTCTTATTTATCGATGGTGATGCTGGCATGTCGCACCCGGACTTCATTTCCAGATACCTGGCCACGCTGGCACCGAATAAGGTTTTATGCGGAGGAACGCTATATAGTCAGGACCCTCCGGAAAATCAAGAATTCATGCTCAGATGGAAATATGGCAAGGCGAGGGAGCAAAAGAGTGCAGCAAAAAGAAGCGTGAAGCCATGGAAATCCTTCTCAACCTTTAATTTCCTGGTACCGGCCGGTGTTTTCAAAAAGATTGAATTCAATGAATCAGTAAGTGGCTATGGCCACGAGGACACCTTGTTCGGAATGCAGATGCATCAGAATGGCTTTGATATTGAGCATATTGATAACGGACTCATACACCTGGGACTGGAACCATCTGTGAATTATCTGGAAAAAATACGGGAATCCGCTGCCAGCCTGCGCGACCTTCATGAAAAAAAGGCCTTTCCACCCGGAATGGAGCGCGACATCAGCCTGCTGCTAACCTGGAAAAGGTTGAAGAAGTCGGGCCTGAGCGGCCTGGTTTCCGCCTGGTTTGAAATTCGCAGAAAAAGCTTGGAAAAAAGGCTTTGCGGCACCAATCCTTCCCTTTTACTGCTTGATTTATACAAGCTTGGCTCAGTAAGCTCCATTGGCTGATCTTTATTATCTTTGCGGCTCTTAATTTTAAAAGATGGAGCGTATTGAAAATCGAATTGCCCGCATGACTGCCCAGGCAATCCGTGATTTGTATAATAGCGATGAAAAACCTGAAAATATTCAGGTGCAGAGCACACGCAAGGACCAGAAAGGCGATTATACCGTAGTTACCTTCCCCCTGACCAGAATATCCCGAAAAAAGCCGGAGGAAACCGGGGAGGAGATCGGACTATACCTCAAAGCCCATCTTCCTGAAATATCAGAATTCGAGGTAATTAAGGGATTCCTTAACCTTGTCCTTTCTGATAAATTCTGGATTGGATTCTTTTCAGGTATTTCATCACAACTGGAATACGGCCATAAGCCGGTGACCGGCGATTCACCCGTCGTGGTAGTGGAATACTCCTCGCCGAATACCAATAAACCCCTGCACCTCGGACATATCAGGAATAACCTTCTTGGCTATGCCGTTTCAAGAATTATCGCAGCATCAGGAAATAAAGTGAAAATGGTAAACCTCGTAAACGACAGGGGGATACATATTTGCAAATCGATGCTTGCCTGGCAAAAATGGGGTAACGGTATAACACCTGAGTCATCGGGTATGAAAGGCGATAAGCTGGTCGGGGATTTTTACATCCGGTTTGACAAGGAATATAAAATCCAGATTCAGGAGCTTGTATCACAGGGTTATACGGAGGAAAAAGCGAAAGCGGAGGCTCCCATCATCCGGGAAGCACAGGATATGCTTCTGAGATGGGAGAACAATGATCCCGAAACCATTGAATTATGGACCCGGATGAATAACTGGGTTTATGCGGGTTTCGATAAAACGTACCGTAAGCTTGGCGTATCTTTTGATAAATTCTATCAGGAATCACAGACCTATAAGCTCGGAAAAGATCTCGTAACGGCCGGACTCGATACAGGGGTCCTATTCCGCAAAGAGGACGGATCCGTGTGGGCTGATCTTACTGCCGACGGTCTCGACCAGAAACTCCTGCTCCGATCCGACGGTACCAGTGTTTACATGACCCAGGATCTGGGTACCGCTCATCAGCGGTTTGAAGAATTTACTTTCGATAGGCATATATATGTCGTTGGAAATGAGCAGGACTATCACTTCAAGGTATTGAAACTAGTTCTGAAAAAATTGGGCTTCGACTGGGCGGACAGGCTTTATCATTTATCCTACGGTATGGTTGAATTGCCCCATGGCAGGATGAAATCCCGCGAAGGTACCGTCGTTGATGCAGATGACCTTATTCAGGAAATGATCGAAACAGCCAGGAAGGTATCATCCGAGCTCGGCAAGCTGGAAGGATTTCAGGATGAGGAGAAAGAAGAAGTTAATTACAGGATTGCTTTAGGTGCGTTGAAATACTATATCCTGAAAGTCGACCCGCAGAAAACCATGATGTTCAACCCGGAAGAATCGATTGATTTTAACGGGAATACGGGCCCCTTCATCCAGTATACCTGCGTGAGGATACGCTCGGTTGAGCGCAAGGCAGCCGAAAGCGGACTTAGGCAGGAGACGGATCTTTCACTGGTTGATCATCTTGATCCGCGGGAAAACGCCTTGCTGAAAAGAATTTACCAGTATCCCGATATTTTGGAAGAGGCCGGCCGTACGCTCTCTCCGGCGCTGGTGGCAAATTATTTTTATGAACTGGTGAAAGAGTATAACCATTTTTATCAGTTTTGTCCGATCATTAAAGAACCCGATGATGCTAAACGTGATTTCAGACTGGCATTATCGAGATTTATTGCGAATCATATCGAGGATGGTATGGGATTGTTGGGGATTCATATTCCCGACAGGATGTAAAATAATTGTATTGAATTATGTTTGAGAACCTTAGCGAACGATTAGAAAGGTCCCTGAAATTACTTAAGGGCCAGGGCAGAATTACCGAGATCAACGTTGCGGAAACCCTTAAGGAGGTGCGACGCGCGCTGCTCGATGCCGATGTTAACTTTAAAATTGCCAAGGATTTTACCGCTACGGTGAAGGAAAAAGCCTTGGGACAGAATGTTCTTACCGCGGTCAAGCCGTCGGAAATGATGGTAAAGATTGTCCATGACGAGCTGGTGCAGCTGATGGGCGGTCAGAAAAGCGACCTCAACCTGAAGGGAAATCCTACGGTTATTCTGATAGCCGGTTTACAGGGATCGGGTAAAACCACTTTCAGTGGAAAACTTGGGAATTTTCTGAAGACAAAACGGGGCAGACAGCCTCTGCTGATAGCTGGTGACGTTTACCGGCCGGCTGCTATCGAACAGTTGAAAATAATTGGCGAGCAGGCAGGTATTCAGGTATATACCGAAGATGGAAACCTCGACCCGGTAGCGCTGGCTAAAAACGGTATCCGTCATGCCAGGCAGCACGGTTTCGACCTCGTGATCATTGATACGGCCGGCCGTCTGGCGGTTGATGAAGCCATGATGAACGAGATCGCCGCCATAAAAGCCGCAGTGGATCCGGAAGAAATTCTGTTTGTGGTTGATTCCATGACCGGTCAGGATGCCGTAAATACAGCCAAGGAATTCAATGACCGTCTCGACTTCGACGGTGTCGTTCTGACAAAACTTGACGGTGATACCCGTGGGGGTGCTGCTCTTTCGATACGCACGGTGGTGAACAAACCTATCAAGTTTGTGGGTACCGGTGAAAAGCTGGATGCACTGGATATTTTCTATCCTGAGCGTATGGCCGACAGGATCCTCGGAATGGGGGATATCGTTACCCTGGTGGAAAAGGCACAGGAACAGTTTGATTCCGAGGAAGCAGTCAGGATGCAGCGGAAGCTCGCCAAGGACACTTTCAATTTCGACGATTTCCTGAAACAGATACAGCAGGTCAAGAAAATGGGCAACATCAAGGAACTGGCAGCGATGATCCCCGGAATGGGAAAAGCGGTTAAGGACCTTGATATGGACGATAATTCGTTTAAAAGCATTGAAGCGATCATCCATTCCATGACTCCCGATGAACGCCAGAATCCTTCCATACTCAACGGCAGCAGGAGGAAGCGCGTAGCTACGGGTAGCGGCACTACCGTGCAGGCTGTTAATCAGTTACTCAAGCAATTCGATGAAACGCGTAAAATGATGAAAATGGTTGCCACCGGGAAAAACCTGGGTAGGATGGCAGGAAACAGCCCTTTAGGCAGAAGATAATCTGAATATCATGACAATCATCGACGGTAAAATGGTTTCAGCCGAACTCAAGTCGGCGATTCGCGAAGAGGTGATCAGAAGAAATGCGCTTGGCCTTAAACAACCCCATCTCGCTGCTATCCTGGTTGGAAACGATGGCGGAAGCGAAACTTATGTGGCTGCCAAGGTTAAGGATTGCGCTGAAGTTGGCTTTCAATCCACGCTGATCCGTTTTCCGGATACAGTGTCTGAAACAGACCTTCTTGAGGCGGTGCATAAACTGAACTCGGATCCGTCAGTGGACGGATTTATCGTGCAGCTTCCGTTACCGCGTCATATCAATGAGAATAACGTGATTGAGGCTATTGATCCGGCAAAGGATGTTGATGGCTTTCATCCGGTAAATATCGGCAAGATGGCCCTCGGCTTGCCTTCATACCTTCCTGCAACCCCTTCGGGGATCCTGCAGCTGATTGATTACTATAAGATTGAGACTTCGGGTCGTCATTGCGTCATTATTGGCCGCAGCAATATAGTGGGTACTCCTTTATCCATCCTGCTGTCCAGAAAATCGAACCCGGGAAATTGTACCGTTACCCTATGTCACAGTCAAACCAGGGGATTAAAGGAGATTTGCCTTCAGGCCGATATCCTGATCGCAGCTTTAGGCAAACCTGCCTTCCTTACCGGCGATATGGTGAAACCGGGTGCCGTTATAATAGACGTGGGCACAACCCGGGTACCCTCTGACACCACCAAATCAGGATTCCGTTTGTCGGGTGACGTGAATTTTGAAGAAGCAGCACCTAAATGCTCCTTCATTACTCCGGTTCCCGGTGGGGTTGGGCCTATGACCCGCATTGTGCTGTTACAGAATACGCTTAAAGCTGCAGGTGAGAAAAAGAATTAGTTTCTCATGGATATTGCTGGGTGCCTTGTTGGCGTCACCAATTTTTGGCCAGGTAAAATCCGGCGATACCACACGTATTTCCCTCAATGAGGTAGCCATCAAGGCCAGCCGCATACCGGAGGACTCCCGGCAATCGGTCAGGCTGACTAATATTCTTACCCGAAAGACTATACAACAGCTCCCGGCAAGCGACCTGGCTGGAATTCTTCGGTACATTCCCGATCTCGATATCAGGCAGCGCGGTCCAGCCGGAGTTCAGGCAGATATCAGTTTTCGGGGTGGCACATTTGACCAGACAGCCATTCTCGTTAACGGTATCAATTTTAATGATCCTCAAACCGGTCATTTTCAATTGGATATTCCGATTCCGCTGTCGATGGTTCAACGTATTGAGATTTTACCCGGCTCCGATGTGAAATCCCTGGGTTCAAACGCTTTTGCCGGGGCGGTTAATCTTGTTACCGGAGCACCCTCGGGGAAAAATGTAAACCTGAGATTGCAGGCAGGTCAGTACGGATATGTGAATGCCGGTATTGATGCCGGAAATGTCCGGAAAAAATGGTGGCAACAGGGTGGAATCGAACTTGTCAGGTCCGACGGATATCGTGAAAATACTGATTTCAAAACACTTAACGGATTCTTCCAGACTGGTTTCCGGCATAAACAGTTTGACTTATCCATGATGGCAGGGGGCCTGAAGAAGGCCTTTGGAGCCAACAGTTTTTATTCGCCAAAATACCCGAACCAGTTTGAAAATTCCGGTTCCGGATTAATGGCTCTTCAGTTATCCGTTCAGGGAAAGGTGAATGTCAGTCAATCTTTGTATTACAGGATCCATTCCGATGAATTCACCTTATTCCGATCCAATCCGCCATCCTGGTATACCTCGCCGAATTACCACCAGACCCAGATTGCCGGAGGAAAAACTGACGCATGGTTTTCCAGCAAACTGGGAAAGACTGCCTTTGGACTCGAGATGAGGCATGAATCGATCCGGAGCACGGTTCTGGGTCAACTTTCGGAGCAAACATGGCCTGTCGCGGGTTCCGACTCAGCAGCATACAATCATTTCGGTTCACGGTCACATTTCAGCTTTTCTGCGGAACAGCATATTGTCGCAGGTGCGTTCCGGTTTAATGGCGGACTCGTTCTGCATGAAGTCAGATCGGTAAAAAATTATTTCCAGGCATATCCCGGTGTTGATATCGGATTTATCGGAAGCGAGGCTTGGCGGGCTTTTATTTCATTCAATCGGGCTTTCCGCCTGCCAACCTTCACCGAGCTTTATTATAAATCACCGGTCCAGCAGGGAAATTCAGACCTTTTGCCCGAAACGGCATGGCACGCTGAAGCTGGAACCGTTTTCAACCGGGGGGGATTCACCAGCAGAATACTGGGTTTTTACCGGTACGCTTCGCAGTCGATCGACTGGGTGAGGACCGCCGAAGAAACGGTGTGGCACACGGAGAACCTCGGTCAGATTAAAACATGGGGCTTCGAAACCGGATTATCCTGGACTCCGCAGACCAGCGGGGCTATAAAGAAATTTATCGACCATTTCAATTTAGGGTATCGCTACTACTTTCAACATCACCAGGCCGGAGATTACCTCTCTCAATATGTTCTGGATTACCTGAAATGGAAGATGACCACAGGATTTACCCTCAAAGTGGGAGCTCCCTTCCGCCTGTCGGCAAACCTGATCTGGCAGGAAAGAAACGGATCTTATACCGCCTATGATTCCCAAAACAGGATTACGGAGGTTGATTACAAACCTTTTATGCTTGTTGACCTTAAGCTTTCCTATAGAATAAAACGAGTAACTTTCATTGCGGAATGCAGCAACCTGTTCAATACCGCCTATTTCGACCTGGGCAGCGTGCCTCAGCCCGGAACATGGTTAAGAGCAGGTTTTGTGTTAAATATGGATGCAAGAAAATAGTTACTTTTAGGCCAAATCAATAAATGATGAAGGCAAATTCAGGGATCCGGATTGCATGGTTATTTCTGGTCGCCAGCTTGTTCGTCTCCTGCGGGGCTCATTCCCGCGAAGGTCTCGGGCCTACAGGAAAGCAGGGAATGGTGGTAACCGCACATCCGGAGGCAACCAATATCGGGTTAACGATCCTTAAGCAGGGAGGAAATGCGGTTGATGCAGCTGTAGCCATTGAATTTGCTTTGGCGGTTTGCTATCCTGCCGCCGGAAATATTGCCGGTGGCGGATTTTATGTCATCCGCACCTCAGCCAACAAGATCTGCACGCTTGATTACCGGGAAAAGGCACCCCTGGCTGCCACCCGCGACATGTATATCGGACCCGACGGAGCAATCGTGCCGGGATTGAGCACCCAAACCATTCTAGCCTCAGGGGTTCCCGGAACCGTGGATGGCATGGTTAAGGCGCATGAAAAATTCGGCACTTTAACCTGGAAGGCAGTCATTCAGCCAGCTATAGACCTCGCTGCCAAAGGATTTCCTATTACCCGAAAACAGGCCAACGACCTGAATTCGATTAAAAAAACCTTACTCGAAAGAAATACCTGGAAGCCGGCATTCGTCAGTGATTCCACCTGGAAAGAGGGGGATTTGCTGGTCCAGCCAGAACTTGCCCTTACGCTGCAGCGGATCCGGGATGCAAAACGAGATGGATTTTATTCCGGTGAGACAGCGGATTTCATTGTCGGGCAGATGAAGGAATCAGGAGGATTGATTACGCACCAGGACCTTCAGGATTATCATTCAGTCTGGCGGGAGCCGGTGACCGGTTCCTACCGGGATTATAAATTCTATTCCATGGCGCCACCGTCGAGCGGAGGTGTCGCACTAAAGCAATTGCTGGGTATCATATCGGAATACAATATCAGTTCGATGGGCCACAATTCCGTTGAAACCATCCACTATATGGCGGAAGCTGAGAAATTGGTCTATGCCGATCGGGCTGAATATCTTGGAGATCCCGAATTTATTAAGGTGCCTGTTGATGAAATCACTAACGCCAGGTACCTCCATAAGCGCGCCCTCGGCATCAAAGAGGGGAAAGCCACCCCTTCGGACTCTATTAAAGCGGGAAAAATTGTAAAACCTGAAAGCCTGGAAACCACGCACTATTCCGTAGCCGACAGGTGGGGTAACGCAGTGGCAGCCACAACAACCCTAAACGGGGGTTATGGTAACAAGATCGTGGTGAAGGGTGGGGGATTCTTCCTGAATAATGAGATGGATGATTTCAGCTCCAAACCCGGGACACCAAATATATACGGATTAGTTGGTAATGAGGCGAATGCGATTGAGCCCGGAAAAAGAATGCTCAGCTGCATGACCCCGACCCTGGTCACGAAAAATGACCATTTGTACATGGTTGTGGGAAGTCCTGGGGGATCAACGATCATCACATCGGTTTTTCAGACGATCCTCAACGTAATTGATCATGGAATGACCATGCAGCAGGCAGTCACTGCCAAACGTTTTCATCACCAGTGGCTGCCCGACATGATTCAGTATGAACCGGAGGCTATTGATACCGTTAAGGTGGCAAGACTGATGGGAATGGGTCATCATTTAAAAAAAATTGGAAATATCGGGCGGGTGGATGCTATCCTGATATGGCCGGACGGAACAATGGAAGGTGGAGCGGACCCCCGTGGTGACGATACTGCGAAGGGCTTTTAATCTGGAGGAGGGGACTTGTGAATTTTAAAAGACTTCTGGCAAAATTATTATTGCTGCTTTCCGGGTGGAAATTGGAAGGCAAGATTCCGGAGCTCAGCAAATGCGTGATTATCGGAGCACCGCACACTAGTAACTGGGATTTCTTCTTCGGAATGATTTACAAGCTTTATTACGGGTTGAATATTCGCTTCCTGATGAAGAAGGAGCTGTTCTTTTTCCCCTTCAGATGGGTTTTTCACTGGATCGGAGGCATTCCGGTGGACCGAAAAAAGCATGGCAACCTGGTCGAACATCTGGGTGTAAAAATCAAGAATTCTGAAAATTTCTACCTCGCGATTGCGCCAGAAGGATCCAGAAAAGAGGTTATGGTGTGGAAACGGGGATTTTATCATATAGCCAAACAGGCTGGTGTACCGATTGTACTTGGTTATATGGATTATCGAAGGAAAGTGGTTGGCGTGGGTCCGGTTTTTTATCCCGGCGATGATATAGCGAAAGACATGAAGGAAATAGCTATTTTCTATTCCACCATACAGGCCAAGTTTCCGGCAAATTTTTACCTCCCGGTCGATCGCCATGAGAGACATGACCGGCGCGTTGAGCGACGGAAGGAGAAAAGGACTGAGCGCCGGAATGTGAGGATGAATAAGAGACTCAACAGCCGGCGTCACGGTCGCCGGGCAAAAAGAGCTAGTTGAGCTTTAGCGCATCGTACAGGATTTCAACAGGATGTAATGACTTCCTGCCGGTACCGTCGAGAATCTGGTGACGGCACGACATCCCCGAAGCGGCAATCAGCGTGTTTTCATCAGCAGCCCTGACAGCGGGCAACAAGACCAGCTCGCCAACTTTCATGGATAATTCATAATGCTCCTTCTCAAAACCGAAGGATCCGGCCATTCCGCAGCAACCTGAAGGAATCTCTGAACAGGTGTGGTTCTTTGGAAAGTTAAGCACGTAAATTGTTGATGATGTAGAGGCTACCGCTTTTTGCTGACAATGCCCGTGCAATAAAATATCTTTCTTTTCTGCGGTGAAATCATCCACCAGTATTCTGCCTGCCCGCATTTCACGTTCCAGAAACTCATCTATAAGGAAGGTGTGGCGCGCAATCTCAAGGGCTTTTTGCTTCAATTCTCCACCGACCAGATCGGGAAATTCATCTCTGAAACCCAGAATTGCGGAAGGCTCGATTCCAATAAGTGGGCGTTCTTCACTGACCAGTCCATGGTACAGCAAAGTATTTTCCCGCGCCACAGCAGCTGCCTTTCTCAGCAGACCCTTCGAAATGAAAGTGCGTCCGCTGCCTGTTCTCCCGGCAATATTGACTGCATATCCCAGGCGTGTGAGTAACTGTATGGTTTTAATTCCGATAACCGAATCCTGGTAAGAGATGAATTCGTCGGCAAACAGGAAAACCGAACCCTTTACCGATCCCCCTGAAGGATTCACAGCCAGTAAGTTGAAAGACATCCAGCGGTCGAGGGATTTCACCGACAGTGCCGGTATCGACCTGGCTTTATTGAATCCGGCAATACCCTTGAAAAGGTTGGAAATAACTCCCGGTCGCATCATGCGGTTGATTAATGGAGCAAAAGGTTGCGCAAATCTGTAAATAAGGGGCATATAAGCCACAAACCGGGTCCGGAATGATAATCCATGAACATCATGCCAATGCTGTAAAAATTCGGCCTTTAATTTAGCCATATCCACATTGGAGGGACATTCTGATTTGCACGCTTTGCAGGAAAGGCATAAATCAAGTACCTCATGAATCTCAGGATGGTCGAAAGGATTTTTCCCGGCGGGTTTGATTAGAAACTCGCGAAGGATGTTGGCGCGGGCGCGGGTAGTATTCTTCTCATCCAGGGTAGCCTGATAGGAAGGACACATGGAGCCTTTGGCCTGCGGCGATTTACGGCAATCACCGCTACCGTTGCATTTTTCTGCAGCCCGCACGATTCCCAGAGTATCAGAAAAATCCTGAACGGTGGCTATCTCCGGGGTCGGCACACCCGGTTCGTTCCGGAGAAAAGAGTCGATTGGCGGTGCCTCAATGATTTTTCCGGGGTTGAATAGATTTTGCGGGTCGAAGGTGTTTTTTATTCGTTTGAGCAACTGATAGTTATGCTCACCAAGGAAAAGCGGGATCATGGATGCCCTGAGCCTGCCGTCGCCGTGTTCGCCGCTTAGCGATCCTCCGTACTTTTTCACGATCGGCACCGCAGCAGCGGCAAGTTCCTTGAAGCGTTCAACATCAGCCGGATCCTTCAAATTCAGAAGCGGCCTCAGATGTAGCTCACCCGTACCAGCATGTGCGTGAAATACGCAGGTCAGACCTCTATCGGCAAAAAGCTTTTCCATTTCAAGGATATAAGCTGCCTGATTCTGAACCGGGACGGCGATATCCTCAATAACGGTAACCGATCTTTGATCACCCGGGATATTAGCCAGTGATCCCAGACCGGCCTTCCGGAGGTCCCAGACCTTCCGGATATCAGATCCGTAAACAACCGGATAAGCGTAACCCAGATTGTTCTTTTTCAGGTCGCCGATGGTTTCCTCGATTTTTGTTTCAAGCTCCTCCCGGCTATTTTCGTCGATTTCGATGATCAGAATGGTGCGTGGTTCGCCAACCAGGAAAAACCTGTTTGCCTGCTGGGTGTGATTGGTCCGGGTGCATTCCAGGACAACGCTGTCCATCAGCTCCACTGCGGTTGGCTTATGCTGTAGTGCCACAACATTGGCATGAAGGGAATCGGAAAGTGATTCAAAATGAGCGCAGATGAGGGCCTGATGAGCCGGTGGCAGGGGAACGAGATTGATTTTTATTGCATGGAAAAAGACCAGGGTACCCTCAGATCCGGCCAGTATACGGCACATGTTGAACGGATTACCGCCAACGGCAAAAGGTTCGGCATCCAGCAGCAGGTCCAGCGCGTAACCGGTATTGCGCCTGGGTACCGAAGGGTCGGGATATCCTTCGCGGATCGCTTTTCTGTTCGCGGGGTCACCGATAATGTCACGAACCTCCCGGTAAATTCTGCCTTCCAGACTGTTCTCATTACACTTATCTTCGAATTCCGCTACAGTGAGCAGGGAAAACTCCGCTTCGGAGCAGTCGCTCAGTATTGCCCTTACAGCCAGCGTATGATCCCGCATGCTGCCGTATACCAGGGAATGCAGCCCACAAGCGTTATTCCCAAGCATTCCCCCGATCATGCAGCGGTTGGCTGTGCTGGTTTCGGGCCCGAAAAACAGTCCGTATCCCCGAAGTACCGCGTTCATTTCATCCAGTACAACGCCGGGTTCCACCCAGGCATATTTCTCCGCTACATTGATCTCCAGGATTTTATTCATGTAACGCGAAACATCGGTGACAATCCCCGTGCCAACAACCTGGCCTGCCAGGGAGGTGCCTGCCGTTCGTGGAATCAGTGAAAGATTGTTCCTCCCGGCAAAATTCACCAACCTGACCAGGTCGGCTGCATTCTTGGGGTAGGCTACTGCTGCAGGGATTTCGCGATAGATGGAAGCATCTGTAGCGTATATCGTCCTGGTTAGGCTATCGGTTAACAGATCGCCGTCAAGAGACACCGCAAGGTCCAGAAATCTTTTTTCCATCAGGGATCGCAGGTTTTTGATGTGACGGGTAAAAATAGGAACATCCTGAATAATCCCTGATCAATCTGAAAGAATAAATGGTTTCACAAGCGGAAAAGACTGAAAATACTCGTTCTTTACGTATAGAAATATTATATTTGTCGTAATAAAAATTCAATCTATGGACGCCAAAATAACCCTGTCATTCGATAAGGAAGTGATCGTAAAAGCAAAAAAATTTGCCGAGGCTCAAAATATCAGTTTGTCCCGGATGATGGAGTTTCTTCTTCGCCAGATTACGAGTGGGAATTATTCCAGCCTCGAAAACTTGCCGGTATCCGATTGGGTCAATGAGTTGGCCGAGGGGGAAGCACATTATAAAACCAAGCCGGCAAACCGTAAATCAATGAGAAACGAATTTCTGAATTCCAGAAAATGAAGGTCTTTTTGGATGCCAACGTATTGGTTACGGTGCTAAATAAGGAGTACCCGCTTTTCAGTTATGCTTCCAGAATCCTAAGTGCTGGTGACAAGAAGAACATCGAGCTATTCACCTCTCCGATTTGTCTTGCAATTGCCTTTTATTTTGCCGAAAAGAAAAGTGGTCCGAGCATGGCAGGAAGAAAAATCGCGCTTCTTGTGAGTCATATCCAAATAGCTCCAACCAATAAAAATGCAGTCATACTGACCATCAGCAATAATAAGATCCTTGATTTCGAGGATGGCCTGGAATATTATTCAGCAGTTGAATCGGGCTGCCAGACAATTGTTACTGAAGACAAGGGGGATTTTCATTTTGCGGAAATTGAGGTTTTAAGTTGCAGCGAGTTTATGGAGAAATACTTGTGATTAAAAAAAGCAAAAACCGGGTTATCGCTAACCCGGCTTTTGCATATTTCATCTGAAGGGTGAAACTTAGAAAAGTTTCATCTCGTCAAGCACATCCATGGTCTGTTTCACTGACTTAGCCGATTCAATGAGCAATTTCTTCTCATCTTCATCAAGATTGAGCGTAATGATCCTCTCGATACCGTTTTTACCGATAATGCAAGGTACACCCAGGTAAATGTCATTCAGGCCATATTCGCCGTCAACATAAGCACAGACGGGGAAAACACGGTGCTGGTCGCGGACGATGGCATCAACCATGGCGGCGACTGCAGCGCCCGGAGCATACCAGGCAGAGGTTCCCATAAGATTAACCAGCTCTCCGCCGCCTTTACGGGTCCTTTCAATGATTTTGTCGAGGACATCGTCGCCCAGTAAATCGGTTACCGGAATACCTGAAACAGAGGTGTAACGCTTTAATGGAACCATGGTGTCTCCGTGGCTGCCAAGCAGAAGGGCGTGGATATCTTTGGGAGATACGTTGAGCGCTTCAGCAAGAAAAGCCTTATAACGGCCTGTATCCAGTACTCCGGCCATACCGAATACCTTGTTTGGTGCCTTGTTGGCAGCCAGGTAAGCGGCATAGGTCATGACATCCAATGGGTTCGAAACCACAATGATGATGGCATCCGGCGAGTATTTAACAGCCTTTTCGGTTACTTCCTTTACGATCGCCGCGTTCGTCTTGATCAGGTCGTCGCGCGACATCCCCGGTTTCCGGGGAATACCGGCAGTAATGACGATCACTGACGAATTGCGAGTTCTCAGGTAGTCGTTGGTCACACCAACAACCCTGGAGTCGAAATTCAGGATAGATGAAGTCTGCCACATATCAAGGGCTTTGCCTTCCGCGGTACCTTCTTTAACATCAACAATTACAACTTCCTTTGCCAGATCCTGCCTGGCGATTTCATGAGCAACGGTTGCGCCGACATTTCCGGCACCGATAATTGTTATTCTTCTGTCCATATAAGTTAGATAGTTAGGTTGTTCCAGTTAAAATTTTACCGGGGAATCAATACCGGCTTTCTCAATAAACCAGCGGGTATTCTGAGAGCTCGGTCTTTCGAGAGGTAGCCCGTAAACACGATCCCATACCAGCGATGCCAGAACTCCGAGTGCCCGCGAAACAGCAAAAAGAACGGTATAGAATTCGTATTCCTTGATTCCGTAATGAACCAGGATGGACCCCGAATGGGCATCCACGTTGGGCCACGGATTCTTGATCTTGCCTACGGTGCTGAGGATCGGGGGAACTACCTCGTAAATTCTGCTGATCACCTTGAACAGAGGATCGTTCGGCAGATATTTGAGGCAGAATTCCCTTTGCGCAACATAGCGGGGATCGGTTTTGCGAAGAACGGCATGCCCATATCCCGGAACCACGCGACCGTCAGCAAGGGTTTTGTGAACGTAGTCGGAGATCTGTTCTTTTGAAGGATCTTCAGTTCCGATCTCATGCATCATTTCAAACACCCATTTAATAACTTCCTGATTGGCAAGTCCGTGCAGAGGTCCTGCTAAACCAAGCATCCCGGCTGCATAAGCCTGGTAAGGGGAGGCGAGGGCCGATCCCACCAGGTGCGTGGTATGGGCACTTACGTTGCCGCCTTCATGATCGGCATGGATAGTCATGTAAAGCCTGAAGAGCTTCTTAACCTCATCATTGTCGTAACCCATCATATGAGCCAGGTTGCCTGCCCAGTCGAGGTCAGAATCCGGTTCGATATGGCGTCCGTTGTGATAGGTATGCCTGTATACGTAGGCTGCGATCCTGGGGATTCTTGCGATAAGGTCCATAACACCTTCGTAGGTGGAATCCCAGTAATCCTTTTTAGCGGCACCAGCTTCATAGGCTTTCATGAACCTGGAGCTACCTGCCATGGAAACTATAGCGGTGACAAACTGGTTCATGGGATGGGTATCCCTTGGGAGTGCATCAATAACATCAAAAACATGCTTCGGCACATGAGCCCGTTTGACCCACTCGTTCTGGATGTACTGTACATCCTCATTCGTAGGCATTTCGTCCATCAGCATAAGATAGAAGAGCCCTTCGGGCAGCGGTTCATCTTCCGGTGATAATTTTGGAAGCATTTCACGCAATTCAGGGATGGTATATCCCCGGAACCGGATACCCTCTTCAGGATCAAGTTTTGAGGTACAGGTGAGGAGTCCGACAATTCCTTTCATGCCCGACAATACCTGTCCGATGGTTACTTCCCCGATAACAACACTGCCGTATTCGTTCTTGAGTTTTTTTACGATCTCGGCTTTAGGGAGTGCCCTTTCAATGAATTTTTTCTTTATCTGTCCCATATTCAGGAGGAGATTTTAGTATGTAATCTGTTTTCTATCGCATCAAAGAACCCTTCTGTGGTCACATATTGGTCTGTGGTAACCTTGTCACCGTGCACCAATACCGCAAGATCCTTGGTCATGAAACCGTTCTCAACCGTTTCGATGCAGGCTTCTTCCAGCATCCCGGTAAATTTAATCAGTTCGGCATTGTCATCAAGCTTGCCACGGAAGGCAAGACCCCTGCTCCAGGCAAAAATCGATGCAATTGGATTTGTCGAGGTAGGTTTGCCCTCCTGATGCATCCGGTAATGCCTGGTAACGGTACCGTGGGCAGCCTCAGCTTCCATGGTTTTTCCGTCAGGAGTGACCAGTACCGAGGTCATCAGACCTAAAGATCCGAATCCCTGGGCAACCGTATCCGACTGAACATCACCATCATAATTCTTACAGGCCCAAACATATCCGCCACTCCATTTCAGTGCAGCGGCAACCATGTCATCGATCAGACGATGCTCATAATGTATGCCAGCAGCGGCAAAACGGGTTTTATAATCTGCCTGGTAAATCTCCTCGAAAATATCCTTAAATCGTCCATCGTAGGCTTTCAGGATGGTGTTCTTGGTGGACAGATAGAGCGGCCATTTCTTGTCCAGGGCCATGTTGAAGCAGGAATGCGCAAATCCACGGATCGATTCATCCGTATTGTACATGGCCAGTGCAATCCCGTCATCACTGAAATTAAATACTTCATGCACCTCGGGAGTACCGTTTTCAGGAGTGAAGGTGATAGTCAGTTTGCCCTTCCCCTTAACGCGGAAATCAGTGGCACGGTATTGATCACCGAAGGCATGCCGGCCGATGCAGATCGGCTGAGTCCACCCGGGAACCAGTCTGGGAATCGACTTGATCAGGATTGGCTCACGGAATACAGTACCTCCGAGGATGTTCCGGATAGTTCCGTTCGGGCTTTTCCACATTTTCTTCAGGCCAAACTCTTTCACCCTGGCCTCATCAGGCGTAATGGTGGCGCATTTTATCCCTACGCCGGTCTTTAGAATTGCTTCCGCACAATCAATGGTAACCTGATCATTGGTGGCATCCCTGTGTTCAATCCCCAGATCGAAATACTGGATGTCCAGATCCAGATAGGGCAGGATTAATCGCTCCTTGATCATTTTCCAGATGATACGGGTCATTTCGTCTCCATCCATCTCTACAACGGGATGGAGCACCCGGATTTTATTCATATTTGTCAAGTAATAGTTAGTTTCTGTAAATATATATCTTTTTATATACTTTGAATATGTCGATCATTTCAGCTGGTTCTGACGTATCAGATTCAGGGCTGAACCGGCCCTGAACCAGTCGATCTGATTCTCGTTGTAACTGTGATTAACGGTAATGGTTTCCTCGGTGCCGTCATCGTTATGACGGATGGTCAATTTTAACGGCAATCCCGGAGTAAAGGTCTTTAAACCAATGATGTCGAAGGTGTCGCTCTCCCTGATCCGGTTGTAATCCTCCTTATTGGCAAAGGTCAATGCCAGCATTCCCTGCTTTTTGAGGTTGGTTTCATGGATCCTGGCAAACGATTTCACCAGAATGGCCTTAACACCCAGGTGCCGCGGCTCCATGGCTGCATGCTCCCTGGAGGAACCTTCGCCGTAATTTTCATCTCCAACAACAATGGACCCTAAACCCTGTGTCTGGTATACCCTGGCTGATTCGGGAACAGTCATCACCTTCCCGGTTATCTGGTTTTTAACCTGATTGATGGCCTTGTTAAATTCATTGGTGGCTCCGATCAGCATATTATTGGAAATATTGCTGAGGTGGCCCCTGAATTTTAACCATTTACCTGCCATGGAGATGTGGTCGGTGGTGCATTTTCCGTAAGCCTTGATCAGGAGGCCGAGGTTATGCAAGTCCATGCCGCTCCAGGGTTCGAAAGGCTGAAGAAGCTGAAGCCTGTCGGATTCGGGGTTGACAATGATATTGACTTTGGAACCGTCTTTGGCGGGTTCCTGATAACCGTTATCCTCAACAGCAAAATTCCGGAGGGGAAGCTCAAGACCTGATGGCTCGTCGAACGATACGGCAATGCCGTCGTCGTTGATCAGCTGGTCGGTGAGTGGATTAAATGTTAAATCACCGGCAATAGCCAGAGCGGTTACAATCTCAGGCGAAGCCACAAAAGCATGTGTATGCGGATTTCCGTCGTTCCTGCTGGCAAAATTGCGGTTGAAAGAAGTGATAATTGAGTTTCTTTCCTGTTTTTCGGCATTATGCCTGGCCCATTGCCCGATGCAGGGTCCGCATGCGTTGGCGAGAACCATTCCGCCGATTTCCTCGAATGTTTCCAGAAGGCCATCGCGTTCGATAGTATAGCGGACCAGCTCAGATCCGGGAGTAATGGTAAATTCGGATTTTACCTTCAGATTCTTCTCGACAGCCTGGCGTGCAATACTTGCAGCCCGGGTCATATCTTCATAGGAAGAGTTGGTGCAGGATCCGATAAGGCCAACCTCCAGCCTCTGGGGAAAACCGTTTTCCCTTACTGCCTTCGCAAATTCCGATATCGGCCATGCACGGTCAGGCGTGAAAGGACCATTGATATAGGGTTCAAGTTCATCCAGGTCGATTTCAATGACCTGGTCGAAATACTTTTCAGGATTTGCATATACCTCAGGATCACCGGTCAGGTGATTTTTTATCTGATCGGCCAGGGTGGCTACCTCATCACGTCCGGTAGCCCGAAGGTAATCGGCCATCTTGGAATCATATCCGAAAACGGAAGTGGTGGCACCGATTTCAGCGCCCATGTTGCAGATGGTGCCTTTACCGGTTGCAGATATCGATTCGGCTCCGTCGCCGAAATATTCGAGTATATAACCGGTTCCCCCTTTAACGGTAAGAATTCCGGCAACCTTGAGGATGACGTCCTTAGCCGAAGCCCAGCCATTCAGCCGGCCCGTGAGCCTGACTCCGATATACTTTGGAAAAAGAAGTTCCCATGCCATGCCCGACATGACATCCACTGCATCCGCACCCCCAACGCCAATGGAGATCATGCCCAGACCGCCTGCATTTACCGTATGGGAATCGGTTCCAATGATCATGCCTCCCGGAAATGCGTAGTTCTCAAGAATAACCTGATGAATAATCCCCGCACCCGGTTTCCAGAAGCCAATCCCGTATTTATTGGAAACAGTGGAAAGGAAACTGAAAACTTCCTGGTTAATTTCCTGCGCAACCTTGAGGTCCGCCACGGCACCAATCTTAGCCTGGATCAGGTGATCGCAATGAACCGTTGAGGGAACTGCCGTCTTGCTTTTACCAGCCTGCATGAATTGCAGAAGGGCCATTTGCGCAGTCGCATCCTGCATGGCAACGCGGTCGGGAGAAAACTCAGTGTAATCATTTCCTCGTTTATAGGGAGAGTTCGGGAAACCATCGTACAAGTGAGCATATAGAATCTTGTCAATCAGCGATAAAGGCCGGTCCAATAATTGCCTTGTTTTGCTAATCCGTTCAGGATAAGATTCATAAATGCCACGGATCATTTCAATGTCGAAAACCATGATGAATAAAATTTTGGGTTTTAATAGGGGTAAATTAACACAACAATCCACGAAAAAAAAAGCGAAACATCAGGTGTACGCAGAAAAGTCTGGAAACTGACAAAAATCATAGGTTTTAGCTGACTTGGGGTTGCTTTTTTGGGTATCTTTGTAAAATCAGAATTTGTCACCTAAAATATTGATTAGCATGGAATTAATGGAGAAAATTAAAACGAATGCCAAGAAATTCAACAAAAGGATCGTTTTACCGGAGGCATGGGAAGAGAGAACACTCAGGGCAGCAGATATTCTGTTAGGCGAAGGAATCGCCAGGATCATCCTGTTGGAAAAGCCTGAAACCGTTCAACGTGAAGCTGAAAAATTCGGTTTGAAAAACCTTGGAAAAGCTACCATTATTGATCCGGCTGATCATGAAAAAAAGGAGGCTTATGCCGATATGATGGTGGAAATGCGCAAAAGCAAAGGGCTCACCAAAGAAGAAGCACTCAAACTGATAGAGAATCCCCTTTACCTGGCTACCCTGATGATCAAAGCCGGTGATGCAGATGGGGAAGTTGCAGGTGCGAATAATGCTACCGGTGACGTTTTGCGGCCGGCATTTCAATATGTTAAAACCCTGCCGGGAATATCTGTGGTTTCTGGTGCTTTCATCATGATCATGCCTGATACCCAGTGGGGTGAAGGCGGAATGATGGTATTTGCCGATTGCGCCGTACATCCCAATCCGACCGCACAGGAGCTGGCCGAAATTGCCGTTTGCACCGCTCAGACTGCCAAGGCGATCGCTGAGATCACCCCTAAGGTTGCTATGCTGAGTTTCTCGACTAAAGGCAGCGCAAAACACGAAATGGTGGATAAAGTTGTGGAAGCCACTGCGATTGCTCAGAAAATGGCACCACAGTTTATGTTCGACGGAGAATTGCAGGCAGATGCCGCCATCGTGGAATCAATAGGTCGCATGAAATGCCCGGGCAGCCCCATCGCAGGCCACGCCAATGTTCTGGTTTTTCCGACTATGGAAGCGGGAAATATCGCCTATAAGCTTGTTCAGCGCCTGGCGAAAGCCGAGGCAATCGGACCGGTCCTTCAGGGTATGGCAGCTCCGATCAATGATCTTTCCAGAGGTTGTTCGGTTAGTGACATCGTAAATCTTGTAGCCATTACAGCTAATCAGGCTGGTGGCAGCTATTGATAAAATTTTATTCAAATCATTATGGCTGATATAGTTGAAAGCATTGAACAATATGCTTTAAGTAAAAAGAACCGTGCTAAAACACAATTCGCCAAGGTGGGCGTCGTGGGTTGCGGATCAGTCGGGCAAACCATTACCCGCATGATCGCATCACAGGGTATCGAGGTGACATTTGTTGAGCTCGATGAGGAAAAAATCGAAGCCGCACTCGGCGGTATCGAGGCAGAACTCGACAATATGATCAATCACTGGGGTATGACATCGGGAGAGAAGAGGGGAGTGATGAGCCGCATTAAGGGTACCATGAGGTGCAGCGACCTGGCCGGATGCGATCTGGTTATCGAGGCAATAAAAAGCCGCTCACGGGAGGAAAGGGTCAGTCTGAGGAAAGAAATTTTCAAGCGTATTGAAGAATATGTCGATCCTACCACCATCATTGCCACCAATTCTACGACCATCGTTACTACTGAGCTGTCATCGGAATTGAAATATAAGGATCGTTGCGTCAGCCTGCATTTCTCTACAGCAAACCCGGCTGCGAATATTATTGAGGTCGCACGTGGCTTGTACACTTCGCAGGAAGCTTACGACAATGTCAAGAAATTTATCAAGCTGATTGACAAGAAGATGATCCCCGTGGTTGAGAGTCCGGGACTGATGTCGGTCCGCCTGTTTTCAACCCTCATTAACGAGGCCTGCGAGATCTACATGGAGGGTGTTGGAACGATGGAAGATATCGACCTTTCCGTGAGAACCGGCCTGGGTCTGGGTATGGGACCTTTCGAGCTGGCGGACAAAATCGGACTCGACAAGGTGCTGCGGTGGCTGGAAAACCTGTACAACGAATTTGGTGACATGAAATACAAGGCTTCGCCAATTCTCAAGCGCAAGGTCAGGGCAAACCAGCTGGGAAGGATCACCAACCAGGGATTCTACGCGTATGACAATGATGGGCAGCGTATCGAAAAATCAACTTTTTAAACTCTTTGACCATGAAGATTCTAGTTTTGAACTGCGGAAGTTCATCCATTAAATATCAACTTTGGAACATGGTGGATAAAACCGTTATGGCCAAGGGTGTCGTTGAAAAAATTGGTCTTAAGGGTTCTTTTCTGAAACACTATAAAGAAGATGGACAGAAGATCACTCTTGAAGGGGAAATACTTGACCATCAGAGTGGTATTGAATATATTCTGGGTGTGCTTACCAGCAAGAATCATGGCTGCCTGAAGGGCCTGGACGAGATTGATGCTGCAGGGCATCGCGTTGCCCATGGCGGCGAGCACTTTGCCGACAGTGCCTTTATCGACCCGCATGTGAGAACTGAGATTGCCAAGTTGTTCGAACTGGCACCTTTGCACAATCCTGCCAACATGAAGGGAATTGATGCCATGTCGCAGTTAATCCCAGGCATTCCCCAGGTGGCGGTTTTCGATACCAGTTATCACCAGACCATCCCTGATTATGCTTTCATGTACGGTATACCTTATTCTCTTTACAGCAAATACAAAATCCGGCGGTACGGCTTTCACGGTACTTCGCACAAATATGTGGCCAAGAAGGCTTGCGGCATACTCGGACTGGATTACCATGCGATTAAAATGATAACCTGCCATCTGGGCAACGGTGCTTCGGTAACGGCCATCCATAAAGGCAAATCCGTGGATACATCGATGGGATTCACGCCTGTGGAAGGACTGATCATGGGTACCCGCACCGGCGATCTCGACCTGGGTGTTCTCACCTTCATTATGGATAAGGAGGAGATCGATCAGCAGACAGCCAATACGCTGATTAATAAGCATAGCGGAATGTTGGGCGTGTCGGGGGTTTCGTCGGACATGCGGGAAATTGAGACGGAAGCCTGGGACATGGGCAACAAGCGGGCGCAGCTTGCATTGAATATGTACCATTACCGGGTTATCAAGTATATCGGTGCTTACGCTGCAGCCATGAATGGTGTCGACCTGATCATTTTCACCGGCGGTATCGGTGAAAACGGACCGGAATCACGCCAAGCCATTTGCGAAAGCCTTACCTATCTGGGTGTTGATTTTGACCCTACCCTGAACGCGGGCAAACGCGGAAAGGATGTCGTCATAACACGTGAAAATTCGAAAGTTACAGCTATGGTGGTAACAACGAACGAAGAGCTTGTCATCGCTGAGGATACTGAAAGAATTGTTTCAAAACGATAATGTTGAAGAGAATAGCTGATCTCGAAAAACTGCTGGAGGGTCTGGAGCAACCTGTTAAGCTTGCACTTGCCGTTGCCCAGGATTCCTATGCCCTCGATGCGGTGTCAAAGGCTGCTGCAAAGGGGTTTATCAAACCTGTGCTGGTCGGGAACAAGGAGCAGATCGTTCAGCTTGCCCATGATGAAAATATTCAGCTTGACAGTTGGGAAATCGTTGATGAGCCGGATACGATCAAGGCGGTTGAAATCGCCGTAACATTGGTTCATGACGGAATTGCCGATGTCCTGATGAAGGGCGGATGCAGCACGGCTCAGTTGCTTAAGGGAGTTCTCAACAAGGAGTGGGGCCTTCGAAAGGGAGCGCTTTTGTCGCATTTTGCCCTCTTCGAGATCCCTGCATACCATAAACTGCTCGGTATCACTGACGTTGCAATCAATATTGCCCCTACTTTGGAAGACAAGGTGGCCATCATCAGCAATGCGGTTGAGTTCCTTAAGCGACTTGGTATTTCAAATCCCAAAGTAGCCCTCATAGCGGCAGTGGAAACGGTGAACGAACAGATGCCTGCCACCGTTGATGCCGCTGGTCTTGCCCAGATGAACCGTGACCATATCATACGTGACTGCCTGGTCGAGGGACCGCTGGCTTTTGATACAGCAATCAGCAGGGAGAGTGCCGAACATAAGAATCTGGTCAGTGAAGTTGCTGGTGATGCGGACCTGCTGGTCATGCCCGATATCGAGGCGGGCAACGTATTATACAAGGCGCTGGCTTATTTTGCCGGTTCCCTCGTTGCCTCTGTCATCCTCGGAGCTTCGGCACCCGTGGTACTTACCTCCAGATCAGATTCAGAAGAAGCCAAGCTAAACAGCATATTGCTGGCTGCTGCGGTGACCGGTCATAAATAAGAGAACCAAGAAAACAATGAATCCGAAAGAAATCCTTGTTCTTAATCCTGGCTCAACTTCGACCAAGATTGCAGTATTCGAGAATAACAGGCCTATTTTTCAGAAAAGCATCAAGCATTCTCCGGAAGACTTAAAACCGTTTCAACGCGTTACCGACCAATATGAGTTCCGCAAAGAGATCATCATCAAGGAATTAATCGAAGCGGAGATCGACATAACAAGGATTTCAATCATTGTCGGCAGGGGAGGACTGATCAAACCCATCGAATCAGGCGTTTACGAGGTAAATGAGGCTATGATTAACGATCTGACTTCTCCGATGGCAGTAGAGCACGCCAGCAACCTCGGTGGGCTTATTGCCCATGATCTGGCCTCCAGAATCCCGGGCGCCAGGGCTTTCATTGCCGATCCCATCGTTGTGGACGAGCTCAGCGACCTGGCCAGGTTTGCCGGACATCCACTTTTTAGCAGGGTTTCGGTCTTCCATGCCCTTAATCAGAAAGCCGTTGCCAGGACTTATGCCAATTCCATAGGAAGGAAATACTCCGACCTGAACCTTATTGTGGCTCATCTGGGGGGAGGAATATCCGTGGGAGCTCATGAAAAGGGCCGTGTTATCGACGTTAACCAGGGATTGGACGGCGAAGGGCCATTCTCTCCGGAGAGAAGCGGAACACTGCCGGTTGGACAATTGATCTCGATGTGCTTCAGCAAGAAATACCCAGAGGAAGAAATCCGCAAAATGGTGGTTGGGCAGGGTGGTCTGGTTGCCTACCTTGGAACAAGTGCAGCCAATGTAATAGAAGAACGCATCAGCAAGGGCGACAGCTATGCCAAATTGGTGTATGAAGCCATGGCCTACCAGGTGGCAAAAGAAATAGGGGCATGCGCTGTGGTGCTGAAAGGGCAGGTGGATGCCATCCTCGTAACTGGTGGTATTGCCTTCAATGAACTGTTCATACAATTACTTACCTACCGGATAGCCTGGATTTCACAAATCAGGGTCTTCCCGGGCGAAGATGAGATGCGCGCACTGGCACTGAACGTTCTAATGGTTATTAATGGGGAACTTGAACCTAAAATCTACAAATAATTCTATTTTTGCAGCAAATCAGGCGGGAGTAGCTCAGGGGTAGAGCATCAGCTTCCCAAGCTGAGGGTCGCGGGTTCGAATCCCGTTTCCCGCTCAGGTACAGAAAAACAGGCACTTAGGCCTGTTTTTTTATGCCTATACCTCAACCAGAATTGAATGATTTACAAATGGCTGTCATTACCCGATAAAGAATCAAATTTTGCAGGGAAATGAGGAAATCAATTTAGCCCTACCCACACTATTTACATTCGTCATGGCTGAATCCAATACTAATTAACATAGCTCTATCTAAAGTAACCGTTTAAATTAACAGATGCCAATCACAATAAATGTCAATTGTAAATTATTCATTAAGTATATAACATGCATCTTGAATAATTCATAGTGAACAAATAATCAGTTAATTAGATAGTATTTACTCTTGTTTAACTATAGATAAACAGGTCCCAATGACCCCTGACCGGAGGGTCTTGAAATTACAAATACTAAATTGTATTATATTAATTGATTAACAGTGCTTTGTCCCCTCTCAAATCATGTTTTAGTGCATTAACTAACACTAAAACAGGCGCAGAAGAGGTGATATTCCGGCCAATTTACCATGTAAATCAGGCTAGCTTGTAATAGATTGATATAATATCGTTTATAAGTGCGAATAATATATGGTGTTCCGTTAACAGTATTACTTCGCAATCTCCGAATGTTCGCCTTTACGTGGAGGTTAAAGCATTAATTGACATATGCCCTCTAAAAATTACATGTGCCATCACAAATTGCAAAAAATTGCAAATTGTGAATTACAATTTACATCAATGAATATTTACAATTGACAATTGTGATTTTGTGAATTACATTGATTTGTTTACATTTGTTACATGGTAGAACGTATAAAAGAAATCATATTGAAGGAGGGATTGACCTCCGGATCTTTCGCAGACATGATCGGTGTGCAGCGCAGCAGCATGTCCCACATCATAAACGGAAGAAATAATCCAAGTCTGGATTTTATCGTTAAAACCATACAAAGCTTTCCGAAGATCAATCCAGAATGGTTGCTGAACGGAACCGGGGCCATGTATCGGTCGGATTATACCGAAAAACCAGTTTCTGCAGTCAGGGAACCTTCAATTTTCGATTCCGTTCCACAGGTAACCCAGCAACCGATAGTGGTTGAGGAGACAAAACCTATTGAAAAACAGGTAGATCAGATTAAAATTAAGGACAGATACGTCGATAAGGTTTTAATATTTTACTCGGATCATACCTATGATGAGTTTTTAAAGGCTGATAAAACTGAATCCTGAAAATTTCGTTGATTTATGTAAATTTGTGCCGATTAACCCGGCATGAATGTTTTATAGAAAAATTGTCCGCCCGATCCTCTTCCTGTTCGATCCTGAATTTATCCACACTTTCACATTTTTCTTTTTCCGGCACTTTCCTTTCCTGGGTAAGATTCTAAGAAATAACATTACGCGTTTACAGACCGACCGGCTGGCAAATGGAGCCTTTCTTGGTTTAAATCTTAATCACCCGGTTGGCATTGCCGGTGGATTGGACAAGAATGCTGTAGCACTTAAGTTCATGAGGAACCTGGGATTTTCATTTATGGAAATCGGAACAGTCACCCCTCTTGGCCAGAGGGGAAATCCAAAACCCCGGTTATTCAGGCTAAAAAGGAACTCGGCCCTCATCAACCGTATGGGTTTCAATAACGACGGACTGGAAAAGATCCGGCAACGACTGCTTCGCAGGCCAAAGGGATTTATCATAGGCGGGAATATTGGTAAGAATACACTGACCAGCAACGAGGATGCCTGGAAAGATTATTTAACCTGCTTTAAAGGATTGTACTCCTGCGTTGATTTCTTCATTGTTAACGTTAGTTGCCCTAATATTAAGGATCTCAGTAAGCTTCAAAACCGCGACCATCTGCTGGAGATTCTTAACCACCTGGTGGATTACCGGAAAGAAATGGATGAAAAACGACCGATCTTGCTGAAGATTTCCCCCGATCTTTCATTCATTCAGCTGGATGAAGTGATTGAAGTGGTCAGAGAAACCGGTATCGACGGTTTGGTGGCCACGAATACCAGTATCCAAAGAAACAGCTTGGACTATACCCGGGAGGAATTGAATGCAATTGGCGCCGGGGGTCTGAGCGGCAAGCCCCTTTCAGAGACTTCCACCGCGGTGATCAAATATCTGCATGACAAGCTGGGTGACAGGTATCCGATAATTGCATCCGGGGGTATCATGTCAGCGGAGGATGCCGTTGAAAAGATAGAGGCAGGCGCCACTCTGGTCCAATTATATACCGGTTTTATATATGAAGGCCCGGGAATATTGCCTAAGATCCTGAAATCCATTTGATTGGGCTGTTTGCGTGTTTAACATCTTTTAAGTTTTTCGCGGTACATTCATGACTCTCGGTAATTTACATCCAACTATTTTTACAGAGTGAAAATCAAACGGCTATATATAATATTGGTATTGCCACTGGTAATGGGTTTAACAGTAATTAGCTGCACCCCAGGCAACAGCCCGGGTAAACCTTTACAGGACTCTACGCTGCAGGTTATCAGCCGTTACTTGGAGTGGGAAAGTGAAAATGGTTTTGATGGGGTTGTATTAGTCAAGACTCCCGGTAATGCACCTATGATCAAATCGTTCGGCTATGCGAACAAAGAGAGGCAGGTACCTAATGCACCTGAAACTGCTTTTGATATCGGATCCATTACGAAACAATTTACCGGTGCTGGAATACTGAAACTCGAGATGGAAGGCAAATTATCTGTCACAGACAGCATCGGCAAGTATTTGCCAAATATTTCAGTAGAAAAAAGATCTATTACCTTTCACCAGTTGCTGACCCATACATCAGGATTACCGACAGATATCGGATCTGATACCGAAGTCATCACCAGGGAAGTGTTGCTTAACCGCATCAATGACACACAATTAATTAACCTCCCTGGCATGGTGTACCATTATTCTCATGCCGGGTACAATCTTTTAGGATTGCTGATTGAGGTGATTTCCGGTATGGATTATGAAAGTTATCTGCAAACCAACCTTTTCGAGCCTGCTAAAATGCGGTATACCGGATACCGTGCACCGGATTGGAATTCCACGAGCGTTGCTCATGGGTACAGGTTTTGCAATGATTGGGGCGGACCGATGGATGCCGGTTGGGTCGAGGACGGACCCTCCTGGAACCGAAGGGCCAGCGGGGGCATGCTAAGCACGGTGATGGATCTGTTTGCCTGGAATGAGGCACTCATTGGTGATCAAATACTTAATGAATCAGCCAAAGGAAAATATTATTATCCCAAACAGTCTGTTAAAATCGATGAAGTGGCTTCATCGGGTTACGGGTGGATGGTCTTTAAAACCATGAGGCAGACAAATGTGATTGCCCACAATGGATGGAACGGACGGTTTTATTCTGATTTTCTGCGGTACCTTGATGAAAAGGTAACCATCATCATGTTATCTAACAAATACAGAAAGGGAAATCAGAGCATCCCCTATGAAATTGCAAAATGTATTTTCTGGAAGGATTATCAACCAAAACTTGCCGGTAGTCTAACACAATGCCTGGATTCCCTTCCTGATAACCGGCTCGGTTTTCTGGGCGGAAAATTCCTCACCCTTCTGGCCAACGGAACGGAAAAGGATTTCAAGATTTTCACGGAGACCTGCCTTTCGAGCCGCCTGATAAACAAATTTGGCAACGATACGCTTGTCAGAAATCTTAAGGATTTGCAAAAACGTACCGGCCCGCTGAAGATCAGGCAGATCATGATTACCGACAACCAGATGATGAATATCGAGGTGTTCCAGCTGACCAACAGCAAGGAAGCTTTTATCCGGCTCTATTTCGATATAAACGAGGACTACAGGATCCGGGGATTCCGGTTTGACTCAGTCGACGAAAACAAATAAATCCTTTGCGCGGTCAGGGCTGCACGTCGCGCATAATCCCATGTTCAAGGCTGATAAACGTTTCCGTACTGGCAACGCCTGGAATCGTCTGTATGCGGCTATTGAGAACATCCATTAAGTGCTGGTTATTCCGACAGTAAACTTTCAGGAAAATAGCGTAGTTGCCGGTGGTATAATGGGCTTCCACAATTTCACTTATCTTCTCCAGATCCTTGACAACCGAATGGTACATGATGGCCTTTTCGAGAAAAACACCGACATACGCACATGTGCTGTACCCCAGATTCTCGGGAGAAAGCTTCACGCTGTATCCGGTAATGATTCCCTGCTGCTCTAACTTGGCAACCCGCTGATGGATAGCTGCTCCGGACATTCCACATTCGCGGGCAACCTCGAGAAATGAAATTCTTCCCTTTTCGGACAGCAATCTCATGATACGTCTGTCTATACTGTCAATTTTGCTGGTCTCAGACATCGGACTGTTATTAAATCATGCACTGGACTAAAGATAAATATTTTTGCATCTTTACATATCGCAATGGTTGGGATAGCTCAATGCCTGAAGAAATTATCTATAAGGAAGGACAACGGTTTCAGTTCCAGATTACCAATAAATTGGTGCTTCCGGGGACTGATGAAGCCAACTTTATCCTACTGGGGCCGGATCAGAAAAAATACCTCTTGCCTGAGCAATACTATGAAAACTACCATCTTAAAGTAGGTCAGGTGATCACTTGCACCATTGATAAGGTTAATTGTTCAGGGAAGATTTTTCTTGAACCCGACCATCCGTACTACAAAATCGGTGAACGGTATGATTTTCTTGTTCTCAGGCTTGCTGAGCAGGAAAACTTTTTGGGGAGAACCCAGCTCATCGCCTGGGTACGGGACCTGCATGGTCTTGAGTGGTCATGTCCCATCGATAAGGCGGAGGATATTGAGCCGGGATACAGTTACCTGGCATGCAGGGTTGAACGGATTAAGAAAGGAGAATTGATTTTGTCCTTACCCGCTATGACCAGTAGATTCACTTCATTGAAAGCAGGATTGATCTACTCATTCAGATTGCAGGATATCAAGACTTTCGAGAATGAGGAATTCTATATTCTTAAGGATACCATCGGAAACTTCCACCGGCTGCCTTTAATGCACTATATTAATTATGGATTCAGACCCGGTCAGGTTATCGAAGCCATGGTGGTGAAATACAAGCCGAACGGAGAATGTCTGATCGAACCGGTTCATCCGTTTTATAAGATCGGGGAGAGCTATGCTTTCAAATATTCCGGCCTTCAAAAAACAATCGATTTATTTGGCCGCATGGAAGCTGTCATTACTGTTTTGGATATCTACGGTCAGGAAATAAAGGTCAAGCCACAATCCTGGCAAACGCAACAGGATTTATATAATCCTGAGACCATCACCTGTCTGGTTCAGAATTTCAGGAAAGGCCGGCCGGTACTGATAAATATTGAGGAAAACAAGAATTAACCTTTAGGTAAAAGTATTCATCATGAGAGTTTATACAAGAACCGGCGATAAAGGCGAGACCTCACTCTCCGGAGGAACCAGGGTACCAAAGGATCATCCTCGCCTGGAGGCTTACGGAACAGTCGATGAACTAAATTCACATCTTGGCCTTATACAATCGGTCATTCCTGACCAGGGCGAAAAGACACGGCTGACCGGGATCCAAAATCGCGTTTTTATTGTCACCTCCAACCTGGCGGTCGATAATGATGAGCTGCTTCAAAAGTTGCCTCATATTCTTGAAGATGATATCATTGACCTGGAGAAGGCTATGGATTTCCTCCTGGATCAAATACCGGAGCTGACTAATTTCATTCTGCCGGCTGGCCACGCGTCAGTTGCCTATTGTCATATTGCCAGAACGGTTTGCCGGCGTGCCGAACGACGTATGATCACCATCTCCAGGGAAGCCGATATTGATCCGATGCTCATCAAATATATCAACCGCTTATCCGATTACCTTTTTGTTTTAGCGCGAAAAACGGCCTACGACCTGGGTGTTGGCGAAGTGATCTGGAAAAAGGATTTCAGGCAATCGGAATAGCCCCGTCTGTTAAACACCAGTAACCTATTGGGCAACGAAATGATAAATGATATATCCCTGCTGAAAGGCTGCCGATGAGGTGCTGAAGTTGAACCGGGTTTTTTGCGCTGCTTCTTTTGCCGCATCGAGAAAGCAGGCATCTGATGTGTCGGTTCCCGCCTTGTTTATTGTGGTCAGCTCCACTTTTCCCCGCTGACTCACCCGAATATCCACCTGTACCGTTGCTCCTCCCTTGCATTTGTAAACCGGGATGGGAAGGTAGGCAACCTTCCGGTCGTCGAGCTTGAAATATATATTGGTCGGACCCTTGTAAACCTGCTCTTCCTCAATCTTTTTGGGTTGGTAAAAATCGATGGGCTTTGATTCCACATTGGGAAGCTCCTTATCATTGGGATTCAGGCGATTCTCCTTGATAATGTCTTTAACTGCCTGGTTAACCCGTCCCTGGGCCTCCCGTTCAATCGAGCGGCTGGAGGTTCGAGGAGCCTTGTAATCCTCATACTTTTCAACTTTGTCTTCCGCCTGGTTAACCGCGATATTCCTTGCCTGCCTGCCTGTAGGTTTTGGACGGGCTGCCTGCTGATCTTTCACGGTCTCGAGTTTCCTGATCTGTTCCAGCATCTTGAGATCAACATAGATCAGCTCTTCCTGAGGCTGCTGAACACTGTTAACCTTGATAAACAGTATTATTACGACCAGCAACATATGAAAAAGTACGGTACCAAAGATTCCGTACTTTTTCTGCGAAAACCATTCTATGAAAGCCCTGTCAACCAAACTAAACGTGCAGTTTACATTTATATCAGGGCTTAAAAGTAGTCATTAATACTTTCTCAGCTGGTCCTCATCGCGGACAATAATTTCAGGTTTTCCCTCCCAGATGTTGATAAGTCCGATGACCCAGACGTATTCATTCTCGAAATACCATTTGGGGCTCAGGCTGATATTTCTGGCTATTTCTTTTGGGATCACGATGCTCATGTCCTGGTAGGGGAATGGCCCACCGATATATAAGATATAGTTCTCATCCTCTGGTGAATAGAACACTTCTTCAACCTTTCCGTAAACCTGTCTTACCGTTCCTGCATAATTCTGTGCTTCGTAGGCTGAGATGGTCTCAATCTGGCTGCCGAACTCAAGGTTCCAATCCAGATGAGTGGGGTAGTAAAACATGAACCGGTGGAACAACAGTGGAGTCCAGATCAGGTCGATGTGGTGAGGCATCCTGTGATAATAGCGTGCTCTCCGAATCTCCCAGGCAAGTGGAAAGTAATTGTTATGATAGTGGTTGATAACCCGTACGTATCTGTGGCCGCACCAGTTATTGTAATCACGGTGGTAACGTCTGAATTCGTCCGACCTTCTCAGGTTTTCATAATTGTCGTAATCCAGCCGGAATTTGCGTGATCTGAATATTTCATCATTCTGGTGACGGATAACCGTCCCGTCATCGCGGGTAAGTGTACCGTTACCTTCCCGGAAAGTTCTGGTTGCGGATGAGGTCCCAGAGGTTCCACCCGGGCGGCCAGTGTTAACTGATGGCCTTGCGGTTTCAACCGACCTGCGTGCTCCCTGGTTGTCTGACCGGGCACCGGGATTGGTTGACCGCGTTGCCTGTGGACGCTCATAAGTTCTTGTGGTTGCCTGCGGACGCTCGGCACTCCTGGTTTCAACCCTGGTTCGGGTCCTCTCAGGTGAGGCGGATGCAGCTTTGCTTCTTTCGGTTGTTGCCGACCGCGTAGCTGCCTTGTTGTCGGTTCTTTCTGTCTTGCGATGGACGGTTTCCGTCCTGTTGCCGCTTTTTTCGTTTTTTGATTCTTTTGCGGTCCTGGTAGCCTGCGGGTAAGCGGATAATCCAGTCACCAGTATCATGGCAAAAGTTAAATAGTTTTTCATGGCTTTGGATTTTTGAGGGTTATTGATACCCTTGACAAGCAAATGACTTGCCAAAACATCCAAAAACACAAAAACCGGATAATAACTAATTAAGCGGGTAGAATCAGTTGACAAACGAGACCGTTTGGTTAGGTCTGTTACAATCGAAAGCTGTCGCCGGCATCCAGCCGAATGGCCTTTTCGTAGAACCACTGAGCGGTAAACAGGTCGAACAACGCCATTCCAACTAACTTGAATAAGGTAGTTTTTGTGACATCGGCAGTAACCTTTCCTTCGATCAGCGAGCCTAAGGGAATAACCTGTTTCTGCTTCAAAAGTCCCATCTCGATAGGATGGATGATATCGCCGGATTCTTCCAGGGCAAACCTCACATCCACAAAACACTGGTCGATGAGTTTAAAAAGTGAATCGGGCAGCTCCCACATCTGCGGCTTGTAGGAACCTATGGCAATCAAATGCTTGTTGGTCAGCAGGGCAGGATCGTCAGCAAGCACAGGCCTGCTGGAATTGGTGGCTGTGATAATGATTTCAGAACGCTCCATAAGCTCCTCACTGGTATTCACACGGATAAGCTCAACGTCAGGCAGGGAGGAAACCAGGCAAGAAATGAATGTCTTGGCACGGTCGGCATATTTATCCATGACATAAACCTTTTCAATCGGCCTGACCGCACACGCTGCAAGGATCTGATGAGTCCCTTGAACACCGGCCCCAATCAGGCCGAGGCTTTTCACATTCTCAGGCGTGGTGTACCGGATTCCGGCTGCAGCAACAGCAGCAGTGCGGATGGCAGTCAGCTTGGCACCATTAAGGATCGCAAGCGGTTCACCGGTTTCCCCGCTGTTCAGGATGACAACTCCCTGGATAACCGCCTCATTTCTGGAAGGATTATCGGGAAACAGGCTTAATAATTTTGTACTGAAGTACTTGCCACTCTGGGCAGGCATCAGCAGCAGGGTGTTGTTTGCGAACCCCATGCTAACCCTGTCGGGCTGAACAAAATCGCCATTTTCATAGGCAATCATGGCTTTAACCATATGGTCGACCAGCAAGTTCCAGTCGGTCATTTGAGCCAGGGCAGATTCATTGATTACTAACATATTCCCCTATTATTTATTATAGTTATCACGATTGAAAATATTGTAAGCTCCGGCCTCCAGTTTTCTTGCTGTCGGAGTGTTTGAAAGCCCACAGATTGCTGTACAGCGCAGGGAAGCCGGCATTAACTTGCCAACTTCCATCATGGTAATAATGGTCTCATTGAATGGTATCACCGCATCCATGCCCCCCAGAATCATGTTCGCCGAGGTCAGCGCATTGGCACCTGCATTGGCATTACGGCTCAGACAGGGTATCTCAACCCGGTTGGCGACAGGATCGCATACCAGGCCGATAACATTTTGCAAGGCAACTGAAGCTGCATCGAAAGCTTGTTGTGCAGTTCCCCCGGCCATTTCAACGAGTCCGGCAGCGGCCATTGCGGCTCCTGCACCCGTTTCAGCCTGACAACCTGCAACTTCCGCAGCAAAAGTAGCATCCATGGCGATAAACAGGCCGGCAAGACCGGCGGCCCAAAATCCATCCATCAGTTTATCATGATTATCCTGATAATCGGCAAGGCCGATCAGGCAGCCGGGCAAACCGCCGCAGGCACCCGCAGTCGGGGCGGCAATGATGACCCCCATGCTGCTCTTAACTTCCATCAATGCTGTAGAGTAGGCGATCATGGTATTCAGAGGGCCGGCCTCTATCAGACGGCCGCTTTTCTGCTTTTCAATAAATCCGGGCGATTGCGAACCGATAAGCCTGTCGCGGTAAACCGTCCCTTCCAAACCGGAGCGTATGCTGCTCTTCCAGATTAAGATCAATTCTTCCATCATCTTATTCAGATCCGGAATGGAATAGCCTGAACGTGCGCTTTCAAATTCCTGCGCCAGTCGACTGGCCTTAATCTGCATTAGATCTGTTCGTTGCAATAATTCCGATAAGGAGGAAAAGGGTAGGGTAGCAGTCAATCCCGGGATCGGCATAACCGGACGGAGCATGCGATAAAACGCCAGATGCGCCTCGAAATCTGATGTATAGATACCCAGATCGGGTGTAGTCGAAAAGCGAAAAAGGACTCCGTTGTCCGGGCCGTTAGTGGTCCAATGGCACCCGGCATAGCCCGGAACACCCTTCATGAGGTCCTCAATATTCTTTCTTGCGGTGCAGTCTGAATCATTTCTGAGTATCGCAAAAAACGCCGCATCATCACCAAGATAATCCACCGGGAAACCCATGATATCGATGACGCGGATCATGCCGCCACCGGTGGAGAGTGCCACGGCAGTATAAACACCACCGTTGATGTCGGTTACTGTACATTTATAGGTGTTCGGGTGATCAGCAGGATAATCAGCAATAACGAACGATATATCCACACCTGAGCGCTGAAGGATTTCAAGCGCCTGGGGCATTTCAGCATCAAGAATATTCAATCCCGCCAAACCCGTTGCCAGTCCCAGATCAGAGCCTTGCGTTTTATGGGTGGTTGCCAGGCTTCCTTCGGGATGAAATTCAAAAAGAGCGGATTTGAGTTTCTCTCCTGCAAGATCCCGCAAAAGAAGACCGACACGGTAAGAACCGGCTGTATGTGAGCTGGATGGGCCCCGCATAACCGGGCCAAGTACATCATTGAAAATACTAGGTATAGTTATAGGCATAAATAACTCATTTATAAAAACTCTGGCACAAGGTACCTTGCGAAAAATTAATCTTACGTAACTTAACGAAAATAAACAGAATTATTAAAATGAAACACTTTACCATCACACTCATTCTGCTTGTTTTCACGGCCAATTTGTGGGGACAGAAGGTAAAACCTGCAGCCATGGAGCCACCAACAAAGGAGAGTAGCTCCTTATCCACATCAGCATTGCCCGATTACAACCATCTCAAGGGCGGTGGCGATGTTTTCTGGAAAGAGGAATTCAACTGGGGCGATCCCAGCATGCCGCTTGGGTGGCGACTGCCTTCAGACTGGAAGCTGGAAGACCCAACCGATATCGGATATAACTGGCATTGGGCAAACGATACGTTAAAGGGTTTCTATACCCGGGAACCACCAATTAAGTCTACCTCACAGCAAAACGGTTTTCTGGCACTTAATCTCGACGGGTACAACCAGGATATCGGGAATTACAACAATTACATAGCTGTAAACAACTCCATTGTCAGTCCCAAAATCAACTGTAGCGGCCATTCATCAGTGTTAATCAGGATCGAGCAGAATTTTCGCTTTTGGTCCGATGCTGATATGATTTTCGAGGTGACGAATGATAATGGCGTCCACTGGGCCTCATTCGACATGAAAATGGGCACAATTTACAGCGAAAGGGTCGGTCATGTTGCTCCCGGCGGAAAAGTTGACCTATACCTGAATGCATCCGATGTAGCGGCAGGTTTACCGGAAGTTCAGTTCAGGATCTCCTGGCGCAAAGCTCGGTTGTATTATTGGATGATTGACGACATTACCTTTATGGAAGGCTGGGATAATGATCTCCAGATGCTGCATACCGAAGCTGATTACGATAACGGCACAGATACCAATGAGGGATTCTTTTACCAGGTCCCAAAAACGCAGATCTCCGGATATGACATGCTTTCAGTGATCCGGAATTTTGGAAACCTCGAACAATGGGGAACTCATTTCAATGTTAAGGTCATCAAGAATAACCAGTCGGTTTTCGACCAAAATACCACTCCTTACGTCCTGTATCCTGGAATAACCGACACTTTCCGGATTGCGCAGCAGTTTTTACCTCAGGATTTCGGGCATTACAGAATGGAATTCTCAGCTAAAATGGATGACCCCGACGAGATTCCAGTCGACAATTTTTCCTCGGTCCCGTTTAATATAACCGACAGTGTGTTTTCGCGATGCGATGACCAGCCGGAGGTCTCTTTCTCAACCTGGGGCTGGTATACGTATCAGCATGAAGGCGATCAGATGGGAACCTGGTATACCATTAAAAAGGACATTGAAATCAATGGTATCTCTGCGTATATCAATACTGCCGATATCCGGAGCACTTTCAGATTTGTCCTCCTCGGATACAATGCCACCGACGATGCCACCTATGAATTGCTCGGTTCGGAATTCATGCAGATGGATTCTACAATCCTGAAAAACCACTGGGTAACCTTGCCACTGATGAAGGATGGGGAAGGGGAATTCCTTAAAGCAGGTGAATCCTACATGGTCGCCATTGAATTCTTCAATAACCTTGATTTCCAGACCGCTTACGATTCTCCGCGGTATTCCATCGGGTCCGATCGGAGCAATTTCTATCCCAGCGGGAAATGCTGGTTTTACCAGACGGAAATTCAGGCCTGGTGGTCGAGTGGCAATGACCTTTTCATGATCAGGATGAATCTGGAGGATCACTCCAATCTGGTCGACGGTACCGGTAACCTTGAGTTGAACCAGGGAATGGTGATGCAAAACTATCCGAATCCGTTCAGTAGGGAGACAGCAATTACTTATAAATTGGATCAACCATCAGATATTCAGCTGAATATTAATGATATCACCGGAAAGCTGGTGTTTAGCAGAAAATATCGCAACATGGGGGCAGGGGAGCACACAGTTACTCTCGATGGAGCCCTGTTCCAGCCGGGTACTTATTTGTATACCGTTACCGGACAAGGTTTTACGAAAACTCTACGAATGACAGTGACGAAATAAGGCAGAGGGCAGAGGGCAGAAGGCATAAATTAGTAAGAGGATTAAGAATAAGGAAAAAGTGCGCGTACCGCCTTCTTCCTTTAAATTATTCCCTATTACCAATTTATGCCTTCTGCCTTTTGCCTTGTGCCTTAAAGGTTGGTCAGCTCTGCAATCTTTTTCTTAAGTGCCTCAAATTCAACTGTATCGTAAAGTCTGGTGAGGAAGACGATTTTGCCCGTTTTGTCTATCAGTATATTCCGTGTGACGCCTGCCTTCATGTCGGCAAATGTGGTGAAGACCTCAGATTTTTCATCCAGGGCAAGAGGGTAGGTGATCTTCATTTCTTTTTTAAATGCGATGACTTTTTCAATAGGTTCTTCTCGGTCTATACCGATCAGAACCAATCCTTTATCTTTATAAACCTGCCAGATATCCTTCTCGATAAACGGCATTTCCTTGCGACATACACCGCACCAGCTGGCGGTAAACTGAAGCATCACGACTTTTCCTTTGAGATCTTTAGTTGATATGGTTTTGCCATCCGTGAGTTTCAGGGAAATCTCCGGAACCTGCTGGCCAACTTTTACCAGGTATCCGCGGTCGTCGGGAGTCTGGGCGTTTAATTGGTTTGCAATCATAAGAAATGCTATTGCGAAAATTGTCGACAAGGTTTTCATGGGAATGTCAATTTCCACCAAATATATATTAATTTAATTGTGCAAAAGCTGCTGTAATCAGTCCTCTCAAGGTTATTCCAGGTTAGCCGTTTGTGACAAATTCCATCAATTTACTTGTCTTATAATTAATAGTAAGTTAATTGTTAGTTACATATTTCACAATTACTTATACGAAATTGTATGTTTGGAGTTTTGTCATTTCCAAATAATCAACTAATGACTTGTTTTTATGTTTGTTTGTGAGTGAGTTCAGCTATCCGTTCATGCAATTCATTGTTTTTCTCCAGGACCTGTACATATTTCTCTGTGAGTTGTGCAATGGTTCGTTGTAGGTCGGATAGTATGGTTTCCTGTTCGGGATCCGGCATCCGATAATAAGAGAACAAGTCAAAATCCAGGAGTAGGGAGATTCTCTGGGCCAGTTCAAAATCGATAGATTTTCTCTTCTCCAATGAATCCACATTCTGAGGACTGCAGCCAAGTTTCTTGGCCAGAGTTACCTTGCTCATTCCAACCTGCAAGCGCCGTTGCTTGACTATTTCTCCCACATTCCTAATCATTGCTTCTTCTCCCTAAGAAGTTCAATAATCTCCTCCTTCGCTTTTAATAGAGCTTCCTTTCCTGCCAGTTGCTCCTTAAGCCTTTGGATTTCTGCAAATTGATCTCCATCGCTTTGTGTCTTCCAATGATCCTTATGTAAGTCACATACCATGTCCCCGACACCCGTTATCAACCACTTCGGGCATAGTTCCGGATAAAGCTCTATTAGCTTAACCAACATTTGGGAACTCAAATTATTCTTCCCGGTTCTAATCATCGAAATGGCAGCATGGCTAACCCCCAATAGTTTGGCCAAATCCTTTGTTGAAACCTTCTTCGAGTGCAGGAAAAGATTTAATCGCTCAGAATCAATCATCTCAAGAGTATATTTAGTTAAAAACCGCCCAAAAGCTATAAGTTGTTGTAATAAGTAGTTACTTTGTTCATCTATAATGAATCTTAGATATTGATTATTACACTACGAAGTTTATACATTTTTTATACAATATCCAAATTATTATTGTTTATTCAATGAATAACTCACAGTTAAAGCTACTTAGAAAATTGCTTCCTAAAGGCTACAGGAAGCGTATACACAAAGAAACCGGATTCTCTTACCCACACATTGACTTTGTTCTAAAAGGGGAGCGTTACAATCAACAGATTATTGATTGTGCCGTATACATCTTCGAAGAATCCTTACAGGCCAAGAAACAATCAGTTACACGGTTCGAGAATATTCTTAATGAGTTTGCCGATCATGGGCAAGCCAGCTTCCCAATTCAAACCTGAGGCGCTAACAGCAGCCAAAGCTCTAAGAATACGTATAGAAATTCTTGAAGCAGCATTCAATAATTGTGATGCTGCGGATGAGGAACGGTTATACCACATTCAGATCGAGCTGGGTATTGCTTACAAAGAGTTTATGACTAATGCAAGTGCTATCCAATTCATTAAGCTTTCAAATGTATCATGAACAAAACCAAACGCTCCGTTCAAACTCTTATTGATCCCATGGCCTTAGTGGTGAATCCGCAATCCAGTACCAGGGCCCTGAAATTAATCCATCGGGCCCTTTTGTCCCACCTGATGCACCTGGCAAAAAACCGCAATTCCCGAATGCCAATCGTCATTGAAGGGGAATCCTATGAAACCGAGTACAACTCAACTGCCCAGTTAGCCGAAGACATTGGCAATTATATTCAGAAACGCACGGATGATGAATAGCACTTTTCACGTAGCTGCTGCTGAATTTGTTCAGATGCTCATCAGGCAGCGTAGATACCTCATTGCATCGGGTCAGTCAAAGGCCGATCCGGGTTTCATCAATTCCTGCCTTTGGGAATTGGAGAAATACCTGGATGCATATCAATACGATACTGACCTAAAGATGGCCCGGTTCTGGATCCAGCACTCCCAGGAAATCGCCGCACTAATTCCGGGCCGGAGAAGTCCAGTGCACGAAATTACCATCCTGAACTTTACCGTTCTAAGTCGAATGGCCAGGGCCATCGCCATGGATACAAACGTCCTCCTTCCATTGCCAGCGTTTTCTTTTAACTAACAGGATTCCTCCATGCTCCACAAAATGTCCTTGGATAACCCCAAGCTTTTATACCCTTCCCAGCGCAATACCTGATTTCAATGATCCCACAAAATGTTATCGAGCAGATCACGGCATTACCAGTACTGGAGGTGGTCCAGGACTATGTAAAGTTGAAAAAATCAGGAGCAAACTGGCTTGGACCCTGTCCGTTTCATCATGAGAAATCCTCAAGTTTATCGGTCAGCCCGGCCAAGAACATCTTCAAATGCTTCGGATGCGGGATGGCCGGGAATGCCACCAAATTCGTTATGGAAGTCGAAAAGGTATCCTTTATCGATGCCTGTCGTAAACTAGCCCAAAAGTTCAAAATCGACATCCTGGAAGAGAGCCTTTCACCTGATCAAAAGGCCGCCCAGAACCAAATCGAATCCCTGTACATTGTTAACTCCTTTGCCGGATCCTATTTTAAGGATTGCCTGTACCTGCCGGAACACTACAGTGCCCTGGAATATGCCCGGGGTCGCTGGAGCGAAGAGATCCTCAAGCGTATGGAAATAGGTTTTGCTCCGGAATCCTGGGACGGACTCATCAATGCCGCGAAAAAGGCAGGTATGAAAAGTGAATTCCTTTTCAAAGCCGGACTGATCAAAGAGAGTCAAAAAATGGATGGACGAGCCTATGACTTCTTCCGGAACCGCCTCATGATCCCGATTCATGACAAATATGGCCGGATCATCGGGTTCACCGGCCGATCCTTCGATCCTGAGGCCAAAGCAAAATACCTCAATACCCCGGAAACCCCGGTGTACTATAAAAGCAAAGCGCTCTTTGGCCTGAACTGGGCTTGCCATACGATCAAGAATAAAGGGTTTGCCTATCTGGTAGAAGGGAATGCCGATGTTATCCGGCTGCATCAGATTGGTATTTTGGAAACTGTTGCTTCATCCGGAACAGCCCTTTCCAGGGAGCAGATCCTGGAGCTTAAAAAACTTTGCAACAGTATCACGATCATCGGGGACACCGACAAAGCCGGCCAGATGGCCGTCGACCGTTCAGCCCGTCTGATCATTGAGGAAGGAATGAATTGCAACGTAATTCGTCTTCCGTCCGATGAAGGGGAAAAGGTGGATCCGGACAGCTACTTTACTGACGAACAGCAGTTCAAGGAAACCGTTAAAACCCACATTCGTGATTATATCGTGGATCTGGCAACCCAATGGCAGGATCGGGCCCATGCACCGGATTTTAAGCTCAGAGCCATCGAGGAAATATCAGGCTTGATATCAAAGCTCAGTGCCTCAAGTCATGAAGTTTACATCGAGCAGGTAGGGCGACTGATCAAACCCAAGAAAGCTTTCAAGGATAAAATCCGTGAGATCCTCCGGGACAATGCATCCGAAGAAATTCATGATAAAGACTTCAAGAAAATACCTGACCATGTCAGTCTTGTGGATTGGGACAATTATGGATTCTATGAAGACAATAACTGTTACTTTTTCGATACTTCCAAGGGCATTATCAGGGGGTGCAATTTTGTCCTGAAACCCCTGTTCCACATAGAATCCACCCTCAACGCCAAGCGCCTTTTCACCATCACCAACCACCGGGGGAAAAGCCGTGTGATCGAACTTCCGCAAAAAGACCTGGTTTCCCTGGTCCGCTTCAAGGAGCGTATTGAATCCCTCGGTAACTTCCTTTGGGAAGCTTCCGAGGTCGAGCTGAACCGCTTGAAGCGGTTTCTATACGAGGAAACAGAATCCTGCCTCGAAATCACGCAACTGGGCTGGCAAAAAGACCAGTTCTTTGCCTGGGGAAACGGAATCTTTAATTCCCGATTCACTTCGGTCGATGAAAACGGGATCGTCAAGCATGAGGATACCAACTTTTACCTGCCGGCCTTCTCGCGAACCTATGCCAATGAACTCGGGCTCTTCATTAATGAACGTCAGTTCATCCACCGGGATACCAATACCATCACACTAAATTCTTATTCCGAAAAACTCATTGGCGTTTTCGGGCCCAATGCATCCATTGCGCTTTGTTTTTTCATTGCCAGTCTGTTTAGGGACGTTATTGTCGGCCGTTTTCATTTTTTTCCGATCCTGAACCTCTTTGGGCCTAAGGGAGCCGGCAAAACGGAGCTGGCCGTTTCCCTCATGAGTTTCTTTGGCAGGCAAGGGAAGGGGCCCAATATCAACAACACTTCTAAAGCCGCACTGGCGGACCATGTGGCTACCGTGGCCAACGCCTGTGTCCATATCGACGAGTACAAGAACAACATCGAGCCGGAGAAAATTGAGTTTCTGAAAGGCCTATGGGATGGTACCGGCAGGACCCGGATGAACATGGATAAAGACAAGAAGAAGGAAACCACGGCCGTCGATTGCGGGGTAATCCTATCAGGGCAGGAAATGCCAACGGCAGATATCGCCCTGTTCTCCCGTCTTGTCTACCTGACCTTTACCACCGCTGAATTTGACGAGGCCGCCAAGGCCCGGTTCAATGAACTAAAGCAAATTGAGCAACTCGGTAATACCCATATCACCAACGAAATCCTGGGACTGAGAAGCCACTTCATCGTCAACTTTGCCACCAGTTATGACCAGGTTGCCGTTGAGCTGAACAAGATCCTCGAAGATGTGGTGATAGAGGACCGTATTTTCCGCAACTGGCTGATCTTGCTGGCCTCATTTCATGCCATCCGAAAGAACCTCAAGGTGGCTTTCAGTTATGAGGACTTGATTGGTCAGGCGGCCTCTCAGATACAGCTACAAAATGTTGAGACCAAGCGATCAAGCGAAGTAGCAAACTTCTGGAACATGGTCAACTTCCTGGCTTCGGACGGTCTTATTCAGCAAGGAATTGATTATAAGATCGAATGCCAGAGGACCATTGAGACCGATGTGCGGAAAACGGAGTTCGAGTTTCCGGTCAATGTCCTGTTGATCCAGATGTCCCGCATCTACCTTCTCTATCGAAAACATGGCAAATCCGCGGGAGACAAAGTTTTGCCGACCGATTCCATTGATTATTACCTTAGAAATGACAAGCGTTACTATGGCAAAAAGCGAACCCGGTTCCGGTTTATTGATCCGACACCGGGTCAGGAAGGGGTTTATCAGACCAAACCTCAATGGGCTTACTGTTTCGATTACGACAAACTCGAGGTAAGCCTGCATACAGAAGACCAAAGTGAAAAAACATCGATTACCAAGGTACAAGATGAGCCTAAAAAGAAAGATTCTCAATCGGTTACTGGCGAATTGCCCTTTTAACCCTAATAACTGAAAAATTTTATGAACCCATCCAGAAGAAATTACGCCCGGAACAGACGGAACAGACGGAACACCATGGATAATAAATCATTCCGGAAGTTATTCTCCGGAACAACTGGGAACGATACGGAACACTTTGGAACAGATGGGAACAGCCTGGAACACCTTTGGAACAGACTTTTTTAAAATAAATAACTATATAATAATAAGTTACAATCATTGTTCCGACTGTTCCAAAGAATTCTGAAAGATAGCACCTGTGGAAGCAGCCATATATTTTTTTCTGATGGATTACCTGGACCGAGTATTTGTAGAGGTGAGAGCCCTAAGGCCGGGCCGCTACCCGGTTGATACCCTCAAGGAACCGGAACGGTTTATCGCAGCCGTCAAGGAACTCATGGACGGGGAATGGCTCCGTGATCTGTATTTTACCTCGGATTACAGGATCCTCGTAATACAACAGCCTTTTAACGGGAACCCCAAAACAACAATAAGAAACCACCTTAGAAGAAACTGGTATGACAACAAAACAATGGACGAAGAAGATGAAACGAATGGGCTACCGGATCGTGGAGTGTAGATACTGTACCACCCATGATGATGGGTCACCCCTCGTGGAGAAAGACCTTGGAGCGTTTCATGAATGGATTTACGACCCGGATAGCCAGGACCCCCTTAAAGCTATCATAGAGCTTGAGGACGGCAGTGTTATGGTTTTTGACAGGGACGAATTCTCATTTAAAGTAGCATGAGGCTTTTTCAGGTCCGGGCAGTCACCCGTGATCGCCATCTGGCTGCAATCATTTCTTTTAGCAAAAGGCTATCCGCCTACTGACTAACACATTAATCAATAAACTGGGAACTTTATGAACCTAAATTTCGTAACCAGGATCCTGACCTTCAACCCCACAGAACTGCTGAGCCAAAGTCTTAAGAGGCGCAAGCTGCTTCAAAACAAAGAAGTCCAATCGATGATCCGGACGGCATACACCTGGGGTAAGAACAGTGAAGTGTGCAAATTGTATGGACAGGACCATTCTGACCGGTACTCCCTTTCCAGCTTGCTTGAAGAACTCCGGAAATAGATGACCGAACAGATTTCCTATCAAAAAGCCATACGATGTCACCTTACACCACCATTCCTCAAGCCGCATGAAATCAGATTTTTCATTACAAATTCCCTGTAAGCCTTATGTCAGGCATTACCTGGTTCAGAGTTTCGGGAACCCGGTGAACCTCTACCAGGGGGACAACCCGTTTTTGCCGCTACTGAAGCTTCTCCTTCATAACCAGAGGAGAGACAAGTACCCGGCGCGCAGACTCAGTGCACAGATCTATTCCCAATCCGTTTCGATCCTGCTTTCCGAGGATGACTTTCTGAGGGTTGGCTTTGACCTCTCCCGGATCGGGGCCATCGTATTCAACAAAGAGGTGGAGCGCTCCTTTAAACACATGATGCACGTGATTGTGGCCATCAACTTCACCTTTTACGGGAACCTGGAAACGGCCATCGACCGGTTCACCCTCGACTTCGATATCCCGGAAGATACCTGGCCCCATGAATCCATCCGGAAGGACTTTATGCGGCATGCAGCGGTCCATCGGTTCAACTTCAAGAACACCATTTCCGAAAACCTGACCAAAATATTTTTGACCCAGCTGTCCGAAATTGGGACAGTTGGGAATTTGACCCTAAAAGAGTATGAACGTAACACCCAAAAGCACCAACAATCTTGGGGGGATAGCCAAAGTATGGGCTATACCATCCTCACTGGCGGACATCACCCGGCAACCGGCCGAGCCCAATAGCTTTTTTTTACCCGATGAGTTTACCCTGGAGTGCCTGGAGATCCTTCCGATCTTCCAGTCACTAAGATTTTCTGAGACGAGTAAGACAGAGTCAGGTGGAACCTATTATGAGTCAACCCTATCCCTGAGCATTGCCAGGGATTCCCCGGCGCTCAAGGCATACCTCGAGGACTTGCAGTCCGGGCGCTGGAGCCTTCTCACCCTGGATCAGAACGGGCTCTATCGTTTGATTGGAAGCAAGGCCTATCCGTTAAGGGTGGGTATTGCAAGAAACACGGGAGCTGAGATTTCCGACCTGAACCACATCCGTCTGGAATTTACCGGGACTTCTCCGTACCCTTCGATATTTATGTCCAATCCCTTCTGATCCAACTGGCAATCCCTGTGTTTCCGGGGATTTTGTCCTTTTTGGGGGCCCACGGCGCCTGTAATTTGGTGCCATTAAGCTTGGGTAGTATTCCAGGGAGGACAAAATGGATCAGCACGTATTGGACATTGATGGCTTTATAGGAGGGTGGGGGTACTCAAAATCCTTCATCCGGAATTTTCTCGCCTCCAGCGGCAAGGATCCCGTGACCATTCGGGTCTCTTCCCTTGGGGGTGACGTGGATCACGCCATTGCCATTCATAACCAGTTTGTGGAGCACGGAAATGTCACCGTCGTCCTCACGGCATTTAATGCCAGTTCGGCCACGCTCATAACGCTAGGAGCCCGACGGATCCAGATGCACTCAAATTCCTTTTACCTCATTCACAAAGCCCTTCAATGGGTGGATACCTGGGGTAACATGAACGAGGATGATCTGGATGCGCTGATTCTTTCCCTGGAAAAGGAAAAAAGTGAACTTGAGAAGATCACCCTCGTACTGGCAAAAATGTATGCCCGTAAATCCGGTAAATCCACCCCCGAGATTCTGGATCTGATGAAGCAGGAAACCTGGCTGACGGCAGACGAAGCACTGGCCTGGGGATTCATTGAGGAGATTCTTGAGACCCCTTTGGGGGAAAGCCCGCTCATGAACCGAAAGCTTGTTACGATGCTCAACTGCGCCAACCTGCCAATACCGCTCAGGGCCGGCCAACCTTCACCGATAGTCAGCCTGACAAGCGAAGAACCGCCTACACAGACGATTCTGACCCAGATTTATCCGGTTATTAAAACCACCGTAAACCAAATACTCAATATGAAAAACCTGACCGCACTGCACTCTCTGCTGGGAGTGCCAACGCTTGAGTTTACCCCCGAGGGCACCTACCTGAATGAGGAGCAGCTAACCGCTCTCAACGAGGAAATTGAAGCCTCACGCCAGGCTGCCCTTGACCGGGACCAGGCCATAGGGGACCGCCAATCGGCAATTACCGCCCTGAATGCTCTGGATCCCAAAGTGGCCGCCGAAGAAACCATTGAAGGGAAAGTATCGGCCATCCGGATGCTTCTAGCCGCCAAACCGGCCGTTGCACCTACCGGCGTTCAAACCGCGAGCGACAAAACCCCATCTCCGGACGGGGTTGACTGGGAACTTTTGAACTCCCTGCCACACATGCAGGAAGATCGCTATTAACCGCTAACCACCAAACAAACCAACCGTATGGATATTCATGAAATCATCAGCGCCTTTGGCGCTTATTACGAGAACTCGGGCCAGAACCAGGCCCGTGTGAAAACCATGCTGACCCAGGGTCTTGTCACCCCGGGCGTGTGCATGCCGATCAAAACCGACGATACCGTTTTTAAACTGGCCAAGCTCTCCCTGCAGAGGATTGTGCAGCCGTTCCAGAAAGGCTGGACCCCGAGGAATGCTGCAGCCATCACCCCGAACGAGATCCGGCTATTCCACTTCAAAGTTGATGAGGATCTCACCCCGGACGACGTGGAAGCTACCTGGCTGGGGTTCCTGGCAGCCGATAACGTCACCCGCAAGGACTGGCCGCTGGCCAAGTTCCTGATTGAACGCGGTTACATCCCGCAGATCAACCAGGACATGGAGCTCTTTGAATATGGCAAGGGTGTGTATGCTGAACCGACCGCTGGCACCTCCGGTGTTACGGGCTCTGGGATGAACGGACTTGTCTTTCAGCTTCAGCATGGTGTGGACAATGAAACCGTCAACCCGGTCAATATCGGCGCCCTGGACAAGGATTCCATCTATGACCAGGTGGAAGCATTCGTCGACGGGATCGACCAAATTTACCAGGGGATCCCAATGTCGGTCTTCATGTCCCAGACCTGGCGGAAACATTACCTCCGGGACAAGCGTGACAGCGGGCATTACTTCCGCACCTCCGACAAGGATGTCGATGAATCCATCGACTTTACCAGCCAGCGCGTGGTTGAACTTCCTTGCCTGAACGGCACCAACGTAATCTTTGCCACACCGAAGGACAACCTCCTGCACATTACCAAAAAGAGCGCCAACAAAACCAAATTCTCCATCGAGGAGAGCAAGCGTGAGGTCTCGTTCCTCTGCGACTGGTGGGAAGGCCTCGGTTTTGGCATGAACGGAGCCGTCTGGACCAACTTGCAACACACTGTTGCCCCTGGCGGGTAATCAGGGTTCATTAACCTTTAAAATACAGGAAAAATGGATTTTGCAGATATAGGAAAACTTTTGAGTGACGGCAGGAACCTGGGCGGACTGGGCCAGAAAATCTACTTCGGTCTCTGGAACGATGTAGCCACCTGGCCGACTCAGCCTGCTACGCCGGCCACTCTCGATGCCGCCGGTGCACTCACCGGGGATATCACCATGAAAGCCGGCAAACGAATGTACGAGCTGTACACCACCGAGGATGCCGCCCGTCTGGATATCAGCCCCATCGGCGAAGAGGGTGGGAAAGGGTATGAACTCACCCTGAAAGTGTTTGCCCCGGGCCTAAACAAGAAGCTGCTCGGGTTTATGAACGCCACCAAGAACGAGGACCTGATCTTTATCGCCGAGGACAACCAGAACCAGAAATACCTGCTCGGATGCGAGCTGCGTTCGGCCAAGTTCTCAGCTGGGGAGGGCTCTGGAACCGGATCCACGACCGATGGTCGCCGGGGTCTGGGTATGACCTTCACCTACCGGACTCACAGCCTGTATGAATACCCCGGAAGCATACCGCTCTCAGCTGCGGTGATTCCATAATGGGCTGGCTGGAGCACTACCGCCTGATCGGCATCGAACCGGGAAGGGTTAAAACTTCCCGGTTCGGTGTGGTCGATTTTGCCGACCCCAATCTACCAGTCGGGACGGTCCGGGACTTGTATGAGGCGGGTTTGCCCTACCTGGAAAGGGTACCGGAGGCTTCCAATAAGGAACCGGTGATTGAAACCCCTGCCATGCCGGTTCGGAAGGTAAGCGGTAAAATAAAAGGATAGGATTCTCAGGTAATTGGTCTTTCTCTTTCATTGCTTGGAGGCTCCCTGCCGGAAGGTGGGGGGCCTTTCTTACTTGTTGTGGTGGGTGTTTCTGACTGATCTGGGAAAACAGGTAAACACAGTTTTTTCCGGAAGGCTCCACCTGTTTAACAATTCACTAACTTTATGAGATTTCAATTATTTCACCTCAACCGCCAACTATGAAGATCAAATCACTGCTTCTTTTTCTTCTAATCATCGGAAGGATTACTGCTTATGGTACTGACAATAATACCGTAACGATCAAAGGTAAGGTAGTTGGATTTGTCCCAACGCGATTACAGTATGTTAATCCGATAAACGGATTCCCATTCCCTGGATTCCGTGATTCAATTGTCATTAATGCAGATGGGACTTTTCTTTTACAAATTCAAATTGAACAACCTACTGTTATTACAATCTATGCCTCCTTCACTGATGGATTTATCATTGCCGAGCCAGGTGAATCATTTCAGGTTTCGTTTGAACTTAAGGATGGAAAAACATTGTTTAATATTTTAGGGCCGAATGAAGCTGGACAAAAACTATATAACGAACTACCCTCACCGTATTTGGTTCAAATGGAATTTGGAAGGATTGGTGAGGCTGAGAATTTTTCTCTTTACTCCGAAAAGGTTAGATTGCAAAAGGATGAGCAAATAAAAAAATTCCAGGAATTACTTGAAAAAGGTTCGATATCGGAGAGTTTTTTTAACGAAGTTTTGATTGATCGTAACTGTTATTTCTCCACTCTGCTTTCAACTTTTCCCCTTATAAAACTCTATAGGGGAGATGTTTTTAACCCTGCAATCTATCCGGCAGAATTAAAAAAACAATGGAAGGAAATCTTCGAAAAAAACCCTCCAGTTGACCCCAAAAATCTTCTATCCCCCAGATGGTTTGAATACGCAAAATATTATGTAGAGTACCAACAATATCTTGGTGATACAAGTGATCTTAAGGTATTAAAGAGCAGCTTAAAGAAAGGGTTGCAATACACGGAGGCGATTGCATTATCTGAAAAGTTATTCTCTAAGAAAATGGCTGAAACTTTCGCTGCTTCTTTAATATATGAAAGGTGCTTGCAGAAAAATTTTGAAAAGGAATTGATAGCGATTTTCGAAAGATTTAATGTCAAGTATCCTCAAAGCATGGCAATTCCTTACTTGATTCCATTGGTCAATCCGGTTGCCGAATACCAAAAACTAGCGAAAACAAGTTTCAGTAACCAGGTGAAATTCATCGATAATGCCGATGATATTTCAACTTTTGAAGAGTGTATAGCAAAGTTTAAGGGTAAAAAAGTTTACGTCGATGTGTGGGCTACTTGGTGTGGGCCTTGCAAAGCGGAATTTAAATACAAGGATTCATTGGATACTCTCTTGAAATCAAAAGGATTTGAGGTCCTCTATATTTCCATTGACAAACAGGACAAGGAAGAGCAATGGAAAGAAATGATCAAATTTTACAAACTCGACGGCCACCACATTAGGGCTAGCCAAGAGTTCAAGGATGACTTGATTAGGATATTCAATGAAAATGGGATAATTGCAATTCCCTGGTATTTGTTGATTGATGAAAATGGCAAAATAATTAACAAAGATGCTGCCCGCCCCTCGGAAATTGAAACCTTGGAGAAACAGATTATTATGATGCAGAACGAAGGAGACAAGTTATAACCCGTGTTTAGAATCAGCAACAGTGTGGCACTGGACTTGCTACCAATAACCGGAGTCTGAGTTAAGCAAAGCGGCATTTTTAAGAATACTATTTATTATATAAAACTCTTCAATCGTTTTATACCCCAAAGCGGAGTGCCGGCGCCGCCGATTGTACCAACTTAAAATCCATGACACAACAGAGTTGGGGAATTCAACGCTTTCTTTTTTTTAATGAGCGGAGAGGTGCAACTTTGCCCGCTTTCCGCCGAAATTGTTAACCAATGTCCACGATTGCAAACTGAACATCCTGACCCAAAATAGAATAAACGGACAGGTTGTCCAATCCTCGCCAAAGGGAATTGGCCTCTCGCTGCCGAGTTAATAAAACCATCATCCCTTGATAGTTGTAAGGCTGAGAGCTGAATGGATTTTGCAGATATAGGAAAACTTTTGAGTGACGGCAGGAACCTGGGCGGACTGGGCCAGAAAATCTACTTCGGTCTCTGGAACGATGTGGCAACCTGGCCAACTCAGCCTGCTACGCCGGCCACTCTCGATGCCGCCGGTGCACTCACCGGGGACATCACCATGAAAGCCGGCAAACGGATGTACGAGCTGTACACCACCGAGGATGCCGCCCGGCTGGATATTAGCCCCATCGGCGAAGAGGGTGGGAAAGGGTATGAACTTACCCTGAAAGTGTTTGCCCCGGGCCTAAATAAGAAACTGCTCGGGTTTATGAACGCCAACAAGAACTAAGACCTGATCTTTATCGCCGAGGACAACCAGAACCAGTAATACCTGCTCGGATGGGAGCTGCGTTCGGCCAAGTTTTCTGCCGGGGAAGGCTCCGGAACCGGATCCACGACCGATGGTCGCCGGGGTCTGGGTATGACCTTCACCTACCGGACTCACAGCCTGTATGAATACCCTGGGAGCATATCGCTCTCGGCTGCGATAATTCCGTAATGGGCTGGCAGGAGCACTACCGCCTGATCGGCCTCGAACCGGGAAGGGTTAAAACTTCCCGGTTCGGTATAGTCGATTTTGCCGGCGCCAATCTACCGGTCGGGACGGCCCGGGACCTGTATGAGGCGGGGCTGCCGTACCTGGAAAGGTTACCGGAGGTTGCTGGTGAGGACCCCGGTACTGAAACCCCGGACAAGAAGGTCCGGAAGGCGAGCGGTAAAATAAAAGGATAGGATTCACAGATAATTGGTCTCTCTCTTTCATTGCTTGGAGGTGGAAAAAACGGACATGTTGACCAGTCCCTACCGAGTTGATCAAACCATCATCCATTTGTAGTTGTAAGCCTGATGGCTGCCATGATCCAACTGGTCCGATGACTCCGGCGACCACTGATCAACTGGTTCGTCGGAAGGCGGTCAAATAGCCCGGCGAGGTTTGGTTTTTCTGTCGCCAGGTCCACTTAGACTTTATTGCATTTAAATCTTGATAACATCTTTTCTTACACAATTCGGAAGGGTTCTTCTTGGATATAACACATTTTGTTACCTTTGATTATCCCCCAGGTTTTTTTGGCGTCTTGTCGTTAATCCATCTGCATCGATACTGAAATTATAATGAAAACAATTCTAATTCAGCTCATTACGATCGGGATGTTCTCTGTATTTCCTGTTATCGTATCCGCTCAACAACCTGAAACAATAAAAGTTGGCAAAGGGTTGAAAAGAGAAAAGCCGGTTCTCCTGAAAGACATAGCACAGGAGGTTGAATATATTTTTCTGGAAACCACCGATCAATGCAGGATCAGTGGACCCGGGCATCATATTGCCGCTAATTCAGATAATATAGTCGTTGCCGATAAAGCTTTTCTCCGATTTGACAGGCAGGGAAGATTTCTGAACTCAATCTCAGGCAAAGGAAAGGAACCTGGCAAGTATACCGAGATAGCCGGTTTTGATTTTGATTCCACCGGGGAAACATTCTTCATTTTTGACCGCCTGGGAAAAATGATGCAATTCAATCTAAACGGGGACCTGATCAGGGAGCAGTCGGTGCTATCCGGTTTATATGCATCTCCATTTGGCAGCGACAATGTTTTAAACCTCCATTCATCCCGGATGGTTGCCCGCTCAAATGGCTATCGAGTGGTGATCAATGACCTTAATGGCACTACCGTCTGTAATCTGCTCAAAGTTAATCAGGATACATGGGATCATATTGATAATCTTAGTGTCCAGAATACCCAACGGTATGTATACCGGGATAGTGCAACCGTCTGGGAAGGATTGTGCGACACGGTATACAGGATCAGCGATGATTTTAAGGTTACACCCAGATATTATCTCGACCTGGGGAGACACCGTCTCCCAAAAGTCCTACCCATCAGCCCTATCACTCCGGGTTATCGAAAACTGATCGATAAATACAGGATGCCTATGCGGATATTTGAATCGGATCAGTACATCTATCTTGAAACCAGCTACCAAGGGCGTACCAGGCAGCATCTGTACAATAAGGATACACGCAGGTCAGTCACTTTGCCTGAAAGGACAAGAATTGTAAATGATTTTGATGGCGGACCTGATTTCTGGCCCATTGGCACCACATCCGACGGGAAACTGTATATGCTTTTCGATCGGGTGATGTTAAAGCAATACTGGAAGCCAAACACAAAAAATGAATTGAAATATCCCGACCGGCAGCTGGACTTTATCCGGATGTTGGAAAAAAGCAGTGTTAATGACAATCCGGTTATCATGCTGGTTACTCCAAAAGGAAATTGATTTTATGCCATGAAAAAATCAATTACATTACTTTTCGGGGTGTCATTAGCTGCAATGAGTTGCTTTTCCCAGATCGCTGACTTTTCCTGCTCAGGGTATGTTTACGATTCTGCCGGAATGTCGCCCCTGGTTAACGTGAATATTTCACTTGCCGGTTCGAATATCGGGACAACCACTAATCGGGATGGATTTTTTAAGCTAAAACTACCGGCTCGAAAGGCTGTGCTGATCTTTAGCTATCTGGGTTATGGTATCAGACAATTTGCAGTGGATGAAAGCACTACACTGCCCATGAAAGTTTTATTGACTACGGAAGTCAGAAACATTGGGGAAGTCACAGTTTTCGGCGATAAATTCCGAAACATTCTGGAAGGAGACAGCCTGCAGGTGCTGGATTATGAGATATGGAACAATCGATTGCTGATCATGGCAAGGTCTGCCAATGACTCCCTCAAACAAAGAATCTATTTGACAAATCTGGGAGGATATATCTTTTCCTACAGAAATCTGCATGATATGGGTAAGGATATCAGATTTCCCGATGATCCGGCATCAAGAAGAATTTATCTCTTCAAAGACACGTATGGTGAGATTCAACTTATGGCCAAAACAAAGGTCTGGCAGGTTTTTCTTAAAGACGAAAAGATTTACCTGATTTATCCCAGTAAATATGAAGATTGCTACAACTACCTTTTCCCCATTAAGTGCCGGTTGAAAGAGAAACTGTTTTTTCAGAAATCAGATTTGAACAATAATGACACCTATTTTATTGTACGGAATACCGATACCATTAAGAGGGTCAAACATATCTATGATGAATTCGGGAATATGCGGTATCTGAGGCAAAGGAACGTTTGTGTTCCCATCATTACCTACAAAAACCAGATTGTCCTGTTCAATTTTTTTGCAAATGAGATAGAATTTTTCAATGAGAAAGGCCGGTCGGTTAAAAAGATCCCAACCATGTTTCATACCATGATGTATTATGACCAACTGGGTAAAAAGGCCTATGACCTGGATGTTGTCAATTTCACACAGGATATTGTTGTGGACGACATAACCGGTAAAGTCTATTCCATCTGGAGAACGGCTCTAACCGGTCGGTACACCCTAAAAGAACTTAACCTGGAAACAGGGACCATCATCAGGGAAATTTCCATTCCCGACCATCCATTTATCGACAAGGTCAGAGTCCATGACAATCAAGTTTGGTTCATGTTCCGGGATCGCCAGGAGCAGAGATATAAAAGCCTGTATACCATGTATATTCAGTAATTCATAACAATTTTCGACAAGATGAAGACTTGCATATTAATACTGGCAACCTTATTGTTAGGTCCGATGTGGTTAAAGGCACAGGATGTCAATATTGAACCATCCGGTTCATTCGAAGATCTTCGAGATCATCAGACCTACCGCTGGATACGGATTGGGTCGCAAACATGGATGGCACAAAATCTGAATTTCGAGGTACCCAAGGGATCCTTTTGCTACAATCTGGATTCGACCCATTGCAAGACATATGGCAGATTGTATGAATGGTCTGTTGCCCAGAAGGTTTGTCCGGCCGGCTGGCATCTGCCATCGGATCAGGAGTGGAAGGTGCTGGCAGTTTTTTTGGATGATCAGGCAGGAGAAAAACTGAAAGAACTTGGGGATACTCATTGGAATGGCCCGGATGCCGTAGTGAGGGGAGAAAGCGGATTCAGCGCACGTGCTTCCGGTTGTAAAAGTCTGGATCCCAATGGCAGAACACAATTCATGGGACTTAGGGATTTTGCCTATTTCTGGACTTCATCCACGGCAACCCCAATAAATAAGGGTTGTTCCCGATATTTATCCTCGGGTGATGATATTCTACATACTTATGAAGAGTGGAAGGTTTGGGGATATTCAATCCGGTGCGTAAAGACCAAGTGAGAGGCTTATTGGCTAAGACATTGCTTTGTTAGGAGAAACACACATTTTAACTTTATACCAATGAGTGTTCAGAGTTACTTGACGTTAAATATTGCAAGGAATTGGATAAAACGGACATGTTGAACAGTCCCAGCCGAGTTGATTCATCCATCATTTATATGTATTTGTAAGCCTGATGGTTGCCATGATCCAGGCGGTCAGATGACTCCGGAGGCCACTGATCAACTGGTTCGGCAGAAAGTGGTCAATTAGCCCGGCGAGGATTGGTTTTCTGTCGGTGTCCATTCAGGCGACGATCCGCAACAGACAGGAGAATGAAAACTGGAAGATGGCATGGTTACTCATCGAACACTTCCAATGAAAAACGGATACCTGAACTAATCGGAGATATTGAAATAACTCAATTTCAGTAGACTGCTGTTCAATAACATTTCTTTAACTTTAAGGCCTTGTCAATATACCTCGCCAAACAAAAAACCACAGATGGTCATTAAAACACAGTTGACAATATTGAGCTGTGATCCTATTTATGAATTACATCCAACAAAACACTGAATGAGGCAATTGGTTATTACAACTTTTATCCCGATCCTGATTTGTATCAATTCTGTCAATGCTCAGAATATTATTAGGATCCATGAGAAGTCAAATGATAAAGTTGCTTATTCCCAGATTTTTAAATCTGCTAAACTGGTAAAACTGGAGACCAGTCCGGAATGTTTGATTGGTGGTATCTGCACACTAAAAGTAGATGGAGACCATCTTTTTGCTTATGACAACAGACAGGAAACCCTTTTTGTTTTCACCATTGATGGACATTTTATTGCGAAAATAGGCACTAAAGGGAAGGGGCCAGGCGAAATGGTTAATCCGGCGGGATTTACTTTGAACAGATCCAAAAAACAGATTGAGATTCTCGATACCGGAACAAGACGCATCTTGGTTTTTGACTATAGCGGTAAGTATATAAAAACCAACCGGTCTGTTTGGGTGCGCGGTTTTGAGAAACTGTCGGAAACTAATTATATCGGTTACAGCTATAATGGACCATTCTTTTCCGATGATTATGCGATTGGGCCGATGGTATTAGGTATATTTAATAGTCAGGGACGGATTCTAAAAGTATATGAAGGAATCAGAACCATCCCTGGCAGCATAAGTGTTGTCACTCACAGCAATTTATTCCTCAGTAAGGACAGAAATGCCTACGTGGTTCCGATTTTCCAACATGGTTTATTCCGTATTGATACAGCATTGAACCTGGTGAAGGTCTGTGATTTTGTATTTGACACGAAAATACCGGCGGATCATTTGTTAGAATCAACAGATTTCGAAGCGGCTGTGAGAGATAACTCCCAAAAAGGCTATCCAGGCCTAATTAGCGGTATTAAGGTCGTAAATGAGAACCTGAGTTTTTGTTACGATTATAACCGGGATATGTACTATGCCTTCGGAAACCTCTCTTCAAACAATACCATCAGCGTTAAGCGAACTAACTTTCTGAACGATCTTGCCCTGTTCGAAACCAGATTTTTCGTGGGATCCTGGGATGAAGGTCTTATTGATATTATTGAGGCACTTGATTTTAAAGAAGAATATAAGAAAGTTATTCAAGCCGATAAGAATCTATCGATTATCAAACAGCCCGGAATCAAGGACTCCATTTTAGACCTGGTCAAGGCAACCAATGAGAATGACAATCCGATTTTGATTTTCTATGAGTACAAATGAAATCGGCTGCAAAAACTGATTTCATGAATGTTCTGTTCTGACAACTTCTTCTCCCTGGCATAAACGGAAAAACTCTTACCTGTTAGATGAGGTAAGTGCTGCATTTTCTTCGCGCTCCATCCTGGCCTCGAACCAGGGATCCTCTGATTAACAGCCAGATGTTAGTCTAATTTGACACGTTCTTCCGTCACTCCTTCCTTGTACCTGGGGCTTTAAAACGGAGTTGAAAAATATCCAGTTACCTGATTGTCCTTTCCACAAGCCAATTAGGCATCTATCTTGCCATCTATCTCGATATTACGTATGACATTACAAGAAAGTGATAGGTCTCAAATTATTGCCTGGCTTGATTCTGAACAGGATTATCTTAGCGGGATTGGACTTTATGACCGACTGGGTAGGAACCAAATTCTTAAAAAGGTATTTCCCGGGAAAGAGGCTAAGTACCACCGGAAATTAACCTATGAGTTAAGCAAATTGGTTGGTAAACCCCTTGTTTCAATTCCAGTATCGGTTCCGGAAAGTAAGGAATTAAAACCATCCTTTTTGCCACCGGTTGTTTTGCCTGAGGTGGAACCTAGTTCGGGATCGATACCCAAGGTAATGGCACGTGTGATCCGTGAGTATGGCAAGCTGTATACGAGGCGTTCCATGGATCACAAAGCAATCAAGACCATTCCACCGGATAACAGGCCTGAGAATGTGATGGCCCGAAAGAAACTCCTGGACCAAATGGCTGTTGCTTCTTTACGGATGGATGAACTGTTTCTGGCTAAAAGTGCCTTTGAAAAGGATGGAACCCTTCCGGATGAAGGGACTCTGTTTCCTAAAAGGGTTAGGGAGGTCGACCCCCTCATTTCCAGGGATGAGATTCAGAAACAATTGGCCAATGCCCAAAAGTCATTGAATAAGGACTTGAGCATCCTTACTTACCAATCCCTTAAAAAACAGCCGCACCCCAATCCCATGCCCAAAGGGCCGAAACAAGCCGAGATTGAAAAGCGTGTGAAGGAGAAGAGAGTCCTTTTGGCCAAATTGCAAAAGCAACTCGATGGTATTGGTTCGAACAGCTGATTTGCAGCCATCTGGCAATGGGCAGGAGGCTAGGGCAGGGGAGATGATTCCGCTGGGCTTGGTTGATTTACCCGTAGATCCGGATCCGGACCTGGTGGATTTTGTCCCTGGGGTTCTGACCAAAAGCATTGGGTTGATTGAGGCGGGACGGCAGAAACATTATTATTCGGATGGTAATTTCAACCTGCTGCGCCTGATTTTCCATATCCTCCGGCAAACTGGCCCTTCGCACATCCTGATGTCCACATACTCCATTTCCCAGGACTCGCTCGAGCAGGTGCAGAACCGGATCAACCGGGGGGAGATTCTTTCGATCCGCTTCCTGATTGACAACCGGGTGAAGGTGATGTCCCCGAAACCCTTTCAGATGTTAAGGGAAGGATTTCGGTACCGGTGCGTTTCTCTTCATGCCAAAGTGGCTCTCGTGTGGAACGATAAGTGGAACCTATCTATAGTAACCTCACAGAATGCAACGGATAATCCCAAGCTGGAACGAGGGGTCATTTTCACGGATGAGAAGATATTCAACTTCGATAAAACCATACTGGAGGATGCTTTTAACCGGGGAACAGATTAGTGAAATCGAGGCCATGGCCGAATTGTTTTTCGCTACTTCGGACATTGCGGCCAATATTGAAGTGGATCCTCTTGATTTAAGGGATGAGATTCTTTCGGAATCCGGACCCGTATTTGCCGCATATAAAAAAGGCTGGCTCAAGGGGGAGATTCCCCTTCGTAAGGCAATCGCCCAGGCAGCTGCCAATGGCTCCAATCCGGCGCAGGCCATGTTGTTTGACCTGAGGATCAAAGCGCAAATTTCCAACCTGTAATAGATTCATTCGTTTTCCTAAGACCCACCATGAGCAACCAGTTAAAGCCCTATGAACATATCCCCTGGCAGATCATCAAGGGGTATCTGGATAATCCTGAATCTACTGAGCTCTCATCGGAACACCGGCAACTCCTGGACCGGGTCTTTTCCCTGCAGCGCACTCTCCAGCGGTGGCCACAACCACGCACTGCACTTTCCCTCCATCGGTCGAAGTTCCCGGCAATCAGCCGCCAAACCGCCTACAACGACCTGCAATATGCCCGTGAATTGGAGAATACCTATCACTCATTCGATTATGAGTTTTGGAACAACTGGCTGATCCAGGATATCGTGGATCAGATACAAGGTGCAAAGGCCAAAGGAGACATGAAAGCCTGGGCAGCCGGTCACGCCAACCTGAAAAAGGCCATTGGCGAAAGACCCGTTCAGGAGACCGATCCCAAACTGCTCGAAAAGCATACCTTCATTATCAATGTAAAGGGCATGAAAGACGGGGTTAAGATCAATATTGACCAACTGGACACCCTGCCCGTCAATGTGCGTAAGGATATAGCCGATGCCGTTTGGGAGGAGATTGATGAGGAGCAGGCCCGACAAATCCTTGAATCATGACAGAACCGGTTGATCTGAACCGGCCGCAGTATACCACACTGGTTCATGGAGCCAAATCCCGGGTGGATGTATGGAGTCGCGGAACCGGGAAATCGTACCTGGTGGGTTGGGATATCCATACCGTCAACCGCAAAATGCCCGGCGCCCTGATATCCGTAACGGGCCAAACCTATGGACAGCTGCTGACAAGGACTCTTCCGTCCACCTTCAAATTTTTGGAAAGCCTGGGGTATGTGAAGGAAAAGAACTATGTGGTGGGTCGCCGGCCGCCCCGGAACTTTCACTGCCCGCTGGAGAAAGTCATGAAGTTTGACAACCTGATATCTTTTTCCAATGGGAACGCCATCCTGATGCTTTCCCAGGACCGTATCGGTTCAGCCCGTGGGGCCAACGTGGATTATGAAATCCTGGACGAAGCCCTCACGATCGACAAGGAGCGCTATGACCAGGAGACTTCGCCTACCAACCGCGGAAACGAATCCCTCTGGGGCTCGCAGTCCCCTTCGCCGATCCCGTTTCATCACGGGTATCATTACGTGTCCTCGATGCCGTATACCCAGACCCAGAAATGGCTCCTATCATTCGCCAACTATTACCAGGACGAAGCCGGGATCCAGCTGTTTCCTCTTTGGAACCGAATCGTAAAGCTGCAAATGGAGCTCATTCCGGCCTATTACGACAAGGACCTGAAACTCTTCCAGGAGATCTGGAATGAAACCATAAGGCTTCGCAAGCAGATCCTCCCGTTTGTTTCCGGGACCGGGCTGCTCTTTACACTTGCAAACGCCTTTGACAACATTGACAACGTGGGAATGAGCTATATCGCCCGGGAATACGAGAAACAGAACCTGCTGACCTTCATGGTGGAGATCATGAACCTGATGCTGGATACCGTCGAGGATTGCTATTACCACATCAACGAATCCCGGCATGTGTATTTCAATGCCTTGAATGACGGCTTCATCCGTGACCTGGCCGAAGACACAAACTGGAACTTTGCAAAGCTTGAAAGTCATGATTCCCGGTTTGATCAGGACTGCGATCCCTCGCAGCCCTTGGAGGTGGCGCCGGACTGGGGATCCACGATCAGCCTTTTTACCATCGGGCAGGAAGGATCCTTTGACTTTGCCGCCAAAATGCCGGGTAGAGTAGATAACTTCATCAATGAGTTCTATGTTAAGCCGGATGAGACGAGTGATGTCATGATCAACGCCCTGGTGGACCAGTTCACGGATTACTATAAGCACCACCTCAATAAGCTCATCATCTTTTACCGCGATCGCTACGGGGATTCCCGGAATCCCAACGTCAACAAGTCCAGCTCCTACAACGATCAGGCGATTGCACGGTTTGAGCGGGCAGGGTGGAGCGTCATCCAGGAGGTTCACAAAGGGCAGGAGCCCCCGCAGCATGACAAGTACCTGCTCTGGGGGAATATCCTGAAAGGCAGCGATCCGGCCTTTCCGGCCGTCCGCTTCAATGGGAACAAGTGCAAGTACACGCTCATTTCGATGAACAATACCCAGGTCATTCAAAAGGAAGGAAAGTTCACCAAGAACAAGGCGTCCGAACGGAGCAGGACTATTCTGCCGGAAGAGGCGACGCATTTCTCAGATGCCGTGGATAAAAGGATCTGGACTAAATACGGACATCTTCTTACGGCAAGCCACACGTTCGTGCCGGCTCGCACGTAATCAAATCCCCGCTAATCGCTAATATGGTATGAATTCAGGACTCAAATCCATGAGCCTGAATCATGGCACAGGACTCATATTTCCGCAGAAAAAGCGTTTTCACAAACGCCTAACGCCATAGGGCGGGGTCGGCATAACAGCTGTAAAAACGGGATACCGTTTTATCATTTTTGAGTAAAACCAGTTTATTATCAAGGCTTTGACATTGATAATGTTTTACTCAAAAGGGCGGGTTCCTTTTTCTTTGCCGGATCCAAGAAAAAGGAAGCAAAAAGAAACTCCGTCTCCACAGACGGTGGGCCGCCGGCCGGGGTTCTTTTTTCCCCGCAGCTTGAAAAAAGAACCAAAAAAGGCGCTGTTTTTGGCGGAAACTGGGTTTCCTAGTACCTCGAGGGTGAATTCCGGCTGATTTTGACCATTTTCTTTGGTGAATTCGGAATTCCCTTTTACATTTGCAGCAACATGCTTACCCCGCTTCCCATCAGAACAGCGCGCTCAGGGTAAGCTTTTTTTTATACCATGGCCAAACTCTACTTTTCCAAACAAGCCCTTACTTATCAGGAGCAACTCGACTTACTGCAATCCCGTGGTTTACTTATCGAAGATCCCGACAAAGCCCTGTTCCTGCTGGAGAACATAAGCTATTACCGACTGAGTGGATATTGGTACCCACTCCTTTCTGACAAAGAAAACCATGTGTTTAAGGAAGGCTCCCGTTTAACCACTGCTTTTCACCTGTATTGCTTTGATAAAGAGCTGCGGAAATTGATGCTTACTGAGATGGAGAAGATTGAGGTAGCCGTCAGGGCCAAAATGATCTATATCCTGAGTCACGACCAAGGACCTTTCTGGTACCAGAAACCCGAGTTATTTTCAAATCCAGAGCGTCACACTAAATCTCTTCAAAAGATTAGGGAAGAGTATAACCGAAGCGATGAAGTGTTTCTTCAGGCCTTCAGTCAAAAATACACGGATCCGATGCCGCCCAGCTGGATGATTCTTGAGGTCGCATCCTTTGGTACCTTATCCCAGCTATATGGACTGTTAAAACCTGGGCATTTGAAACGCCAGATAGCCAATTACTTTGGGCTACCAGATACAGCGATGAAAACCTGGCTGCACAGCATTGTCTACCTCCGGAATTTGTGTGCACACCATTCACGCCTGTGGAACCGGAAATTGGCCATCACCCCGGAAAACATAAGAACTCCGATGAATCCCTGGATGACGGATCGCAGCGTGAGAACTGATAAAACCTATTTTGCCCTGTCCATGGTTAAGTATTTCCTCACAACCGTCAATCCCCACAACACATTTACTGCCAAGCTTGATGACTTGTTAGCCAAATTCCCTGAAGTGAACCCAGGTGCCATGGGCTTTCCGGCCGGTTGGAAAGCAGAACCACTTTGGCAATAAACTACTCTTTGGGGGGGTATCTAATTGGATTTTCTTAGGCCGCTAATTGTTTTGCCTTCCCACCTCTGTCTTTACCGCTAATTCTCTCACAAAGTTATTGATCGCATCCCTGGAACGGTCAAGGGATTGCGGCCAGATTTACTGGTTTCGGAACGCCTGATCTGGCCTTCATCACTTCGTGCTCGGTCAGTTTGCGGGTACACAAACAGACATTCGCCCTGGAC
>CAYHCO010000017.1:0-78646 GCA_964355105.1 uncultured Porphyromonadaceae bacterium | reverse complement strand
TCAGAGATGAGTAAATCAAAATATAACCCTGATAATGAGGGGTATTACGGAGAATTTGGCGGCGCCTACATACCCGAGATGCTGGTTCCCAATATCACCGAACTGCGTGAGAACTATCTGAAGATCATTGAGAGTGAAGAATTTAAAAAAGAATTCCATCAACTGTTGCGGGATTATTCAGGCAGGCCAACCCCACTCTATTTCGCGGGGAGATTATCGGAAAAATACAGGACCAACATTTATCTGAAGCGTGAGGACCTGAACCATACCGGGGCTCACAAGATCAATAATACCATTGGACAGGTATTGCTGGCTGAGAAACTGGGTAAAAAGAGGATCATCGCTGAGACCGGCGCCGGTCAGCATGGGGTTGCCACTGCAACCGTATGTGCCCTGAAAGGATTGGAATGCGTGGTTTACATGGGTGCACTGGATGTTCAGCGACAGGCACCGAATGTCATGAAAATGAAGATGCTGGGAGCTACTGTCGTACCCGTGGAATCAGGAAATAAAACGCTTAAGGATGCCACCAATGAAGCCATGCGCGATTGGATCAGTCATCCGGAGGATACGTATTATATCATCGGATCGGTGGTGGGTCCGCATCCCTACCCCGACCTGGTAGCCCGAATGCAATCGGTTATCAGTTACGAGATTTCGGTTCAGCTGAATTCGCGGATCGGCCGGGCTTTCCCCGATTTTATCCTCGCATGCGTGGGTGGAGGGAGCAATGCGGCAGGAGGGTTTTACGCTTTTCTCGAAAACAATTCGGTCACCCTGCTGGGCGCCGAGGCAGCCGGTCTGGGCATTGATACTGCTGAAACTGCAGCCACCCTGGCTCTCGGAAAGACCGGAATCCTTCACGGAAGCAAGTCGAAGCTGATACAGGACAGCTACGGTCAGGTGATCGAGCCCTATTCTATTTCCGCCGGTCTGGATTATCCGGGCGTCGGTCCCCTGCACTCCTTCCTGCAATCGACCGGACGTTGCACTTACATTCCCATTACCGACCGGGAGGCATTGGATGCCGCACTAGAGCTGACGCGTCTCGAGGGCATCATCCCCGCGCTGGAATCGGCTCACGCGCTGGCACTGTTGCCAAAACGGACCTGGCATCCGGCCAGTCATACGGTGATCATACTTTCGGGACGGGGAGACAAAGACATGGATACTTACAGCAAATATTTCAGCCATGAATCGCATTGACAAACTCTTTCAGGACAAGAAAAACTCGATATTATCTATCTATTTCACAGCGGGTTATCCTGAACTAAACGATACGATACCGATCATCACAGGGTTGGCCGATGCCGGTGCCGACATGGTTGAGATCGGATTTCCCTTCTCCGATCCGGTGGCCGACGGACCGGTCATCCAGGCCAGCAGCCATCAGGCACTCGTTAACGGCATGAACCTCGACCTGCTCTTTGAGCAGCTTTCAGGTCTGCCGGACACGGTTGTCATCCCAAAAATCTTAATGGGATATTACAATACGGTCTATCAATACGGCATGGATAAGTTTATCAATCAATGTGTTGCCACTGGAATCGATGGAATAATCATCCCCGACCTGCCACCCGGAGTTTATGTAAAAGAGTATCAGACAAAATTCGAAACCGCGGGCCTGCATTTTATCTGTCTGGTTGCTCCCCAGACTACTCCCGAGCGTGCCGCATATTTGCGGTCACTTACGAAAGGTTTCCTTTACCGGCTGTCCATGTCGGCGACTACAGGTCAAAACATTACCGGCAGCCAAAGCCTTGCCAGCCCCGAAAACCTGGCCATTGGGAACAATCTTAACCTGGATAAAGACTCGGAAAAACCGGTGATGATCGGCTTTGGCATCCATGACCGTCAATCCTTTGAAATGGCCTGCCGGCATGCCAACGGGGCTATTATCGGAACAGCGTTTATCCGGCACCTTTCTTCTTTCGAAAAAGAGCGGTTGACGAAGAAGAAGATCGATGGACGAAAAATAGGGCAACACACAGAAGACCGATCACAAGAGATTGCCGGAATCTGCAGGGGCTTTATTGGTTCATTGAGGTAGAAAAGACGAGATTCGAAGGCCAGTTTTGAGTTTTGAAAATCCAGTTTGAGGGTACTCGACTGCCCCCGGCATTGAAATGCCGGGCTATTGTTACTGCCTCCTGCCTATCTACTTTTCGGCGATAACCAGCATCTCAAAATCCTCGGTTGTCAATTTATCCCCGCGACTGAAAGCTCCGAGTTTGCAACCGCAGATACTGATACTTTTAAAGCCGAGGGAGGTAAGCATCCAGGTGATTTCCGAAGGACCATAGTAACGCTCGTTGCAGGTCAGCACCTTCCGCATTCCCTTGTCGTCAGTAGTTTCATAAATGGAATGCTGGCGGAAGGTAAGCAGGTCGAAATTATCCGGTCCGGTCTCCCCGGATAACTCAGCGGCATTCAGGAATTCCCTGACCGAGTGAAAAAGAGGAAATAGGCCGTTAAGTGTGGTAAAGATCAGTTTCCCCTTATCATTCAATGAATGACAGGCATTTTTAAGGATTCTGAAATTCATTTCATCGGTCTCCATCAGTGGAAACGCTCCTTCGCAAATCATGATGGCCAGGTCGAAGGCACCGTTAAAATCAAAGTCGCGGGCATCTTTCCTGATAAAATCTACAGAAAGGTTTTGATTTATTGCATTTCTCCTGGCCTTTGCCAGCTGCGATTCGGAAAGATCGATCCCGGTAACCTGATAGCCCCTCGCTGCCAGTTCCAGTGCATGCCGGCCGGTTCCGCAACCGACGTCCAGGATTTTAATCGATTTATCATAATGGACTTCTTTCTCGAGAAAGTCGACTTCACCCATAGTGCCCTTGGTAAACGCTTCATTATCATAACTATCAGCGAAATCCTCAAATAATTCCTCGTACCAACGTTTCATTTTTCCCTCCGGTAGCGCAAGCGCTCGTCTTTAGTCATTTTTTCGGTGGCATATTGAATGATCAGTCGCGGGGCAGTATTTCTGTGTTTAAGCAGAAACGCCTCAGTGACCGGGCGGTTCACTTTCCAGGCTTCACGCAGGAACCATCCTGTACCCTGGTGGACTTCGCGCTCAGGATCCGTCATCAGAGGTTCAATAAAATGGAACAGCTTATTCAGGTCATCTGTTGATTTAATGGACTTTATCAGGGTAACCGGAACGCAGCGCCGCTGGAACTTATACTCAGATACCAGCCAGGATTTAAAATCCTCCATAACGATAACTTTTTGCTTGACCAGGTCGGGCAAGATCCACATCCCGAGCATATCGGCATGTGCCCAGTTGTGAATCCCGAAAACAAACCAGCTTTCGATGGCAGCGAAGACTTCGATGGAATAGTTCTTTTTCCTGTAATTCAGCATAAAGAGGGCAAAACCCGTTTCCTCATACATCTCTGACACAACAAGATCAGGTGCGGCAGCCAGGATCACCGGAATATCTATGGTTTTGTCGGCCAGGATTTCCTTAACCTTCGATTCCACCTGTCCGTTAGCCAGACCGTAAGCAATAAAATCTCCCTTGAAGTACCGGCTGTACTTCAAAACATTTTCCTGATTGGCATTCGCTTCGCAGAAGCGTCGTATGTCGAGCACCAACTCTCTGGAATTCATTTGGTTTGCAAAATATGGTTTACCGGTAAAGTTAGAAATAATCGATAAAAAAGGACTAATTTTAGGGTGATGAAATCCAGGCTGACTGTTGTTTTTCTGATGGTTTCGATGGTTCTTGCAGCTCAGGTTCCGGAAACCTTCTTTTTGCACTATGCAAAATCAAAAAACGATACCGTTGCTTACAAGCGGGTGATCCGTTTTGATACCCGGAAACGGTTATTTCATGTCAGTGATTACTACCCCGGCGGCAATATCCACATGGAGGCAGATTACTCTTCATTTGATAAGAATATCAAGGAAGGCTGGCAGTGCAACTACCGGACTAACACCAAGGATGGGCCTTATCAGGAATGGTATGACAACGGGCAGATCCAATTTTCAGGAACTTTTAAAGATGGCCTGGCTTCTGGCAGGATCCGGTGGTGGTATCCGGATGGCCAGATCGAGGCAGACGAGGGCAGGCTCGAAGGTCAGCTTCACGGCAAAGTAAGGTATTGGACACCGGATGGGAAGCTTGAGCAGGATTTGAATTTCAAAAACGGGATCAACCTGCATCCCAGGAAGGTGTTGTACCCCTATTTGCCCGTTCTGCCTGCAGGATATGAAACCGACACGCTGAAGAAATGGCCGCTGATCATTTATTTACACGGGGGCTCAACCCGCGGAACGGATCTTAAACGTCTTTACGATGCCGGAATACCCGACCAGATTTACCGGGGACGGCAGTTCCCCTTTATCACTATTTCGCCACTCTGTCCGCTCCACATCAGATGGTCGACGGATGACTGGTTTGAGAATTTTTACAAGGAGATAACTGCCAGATACAGGATCGATACGACGCGGATCTATTTGACAGGCTTTAGTCTGGGAGGTGAAGGAACCTGGTACCTGGCCGCCAGGTATCCCGAAATATTCGCAGCCATTGCACCCATCAGCGGATTCACGCGGGTATCAGATTACCTACCGCAACATCTGAACAATCTGGCCGACATTCCCATTTGGGCTTTTCACGGCAAAACGGATATTGTGGTGCCTTTCGAGGAAACTGAATGGATTATAAAAGCGCTAGAAGGAAAGAATAAGAATATTAGATTTACAGCTGAACCCGAAGTTGGTCACAGTTTAAGCTGGCAGGTTTATCCGGGTCAGGAACTGTACGACTGGTTCCTGAAATTTCATAAAACGCAGAAACAATAAGACAGCTAACACCTTGAAAATAGGATTTATCGGAATCGGGAAGATCGCCACCGCGGTGATTGAAGGCTTGTGCACTACGCAAATGAAGGGTACCTTAATCAACCTCTCGCCTAGAAATGAAGAAAAATCAAAGTATCTGGCGAATAAATACATCAATGTTAACAGGTTGGCCAGCAATCAGGAGGTCATTGATCACTCCGACGTCATTTTCCTGGCCCTTCGACCGCCACATGCGGAAGAAGCACTGACCAGCCTGCTATTCAATGAGCGCCACAGGATTGTCTCCCTGATACCGCTCATCCGTCATGCCGAATTGCTTAAAATGCTTTCGCCCGCGAAATTAATAACCCGGGCAATACCTCTGCCGACAGTAATCAACCACAATTGTCCGATTCCGATTTACAATTCAGATCAGAGCATTGTTGATATTTTCAGCAATATAGGCCAGCCATTGCCCGTAAACGATGAAAATCAACTACATGCATTATGGACCCTCACCTGCCTGATCACACCGTATTACGATCTTCTGCAGGAACTAAGCACCTGGACCACTGGCTCCGGTGTGGATAAAACCATTGCCAACCAATATATCGCCAACCTGTTTCAATCCCTGTCGTATACCGCGCAACTGGCTGACCCCATTGAATTCGATGAGTTGGCCAAACATGCTGCCACTCCAAACGGACTGAATGAAAAGGCAGGCAAGCAGATCAAGTCGGCAGGTGCCCATCAGGCTTTCCGCGAAGCAGCCGACATGATCAGGGCACAGTTCCCAAGCTGACTGTTTAATATCTGATTTTCTGTCTGTTATAACTCGTGTGTTGAATTCTTCATCATCTGTAGAATAATTCATCACCCCCCTTATAGTCTTATCTATCTGATATTTAGACTAATTTCTCAAAATCTGTGTATATTTTTTCAACACTTTAGGTGTATCTATTTTCACCACTCCATCTTCTATTTTCCTGATTATCTTATCGTTATATACATTGGCACTGTTATTGGATAAGTAATGCGTGTGTAGAAAAACAGACCATTATGAATTCAAATTTTAAGGCCATGAAAAAATTAATGTTAGTACTAATCGGTGCCGCCGTGCTTTTCCAGTGTCAGGCACGCAATGCCTCCGTTGCCTACGGGGATATGCAAAAAACACCAGCAGCAAAAGGGTCAATCACCCTGACCAGCACACCTGACCTGCAACAACTTACGGCTCGTTGGATTAGCGGTTTTACCGAAAAAAATCCGCAGGTGAAAGTCACGGTGGCTGGTGAAAATGCACCGGTTTCCGACCTGGCCTTTACTTCGGATGAAAATGTCAAAGATGAAAATAGCGAATCAAAGTGGAAAATGGTTGTCGGCCGTGACGCAGTGATACCGGTCATCAATTCTGGCAATCCAAACCTCACAGAGATTGCCAATCGTGGTGTATCTGCAAAAGAATTTTCCGGACTTTTCGATAACAAGATGGCTAAAACCTGGGGCATGCTACTGGAGGGAACTCAGGAGCAACCGGTACATGTTTATTTGCTGGACAACGAATCGATACGGACGACGATTGCAGAATTCTCCGGGTTGGACAAATCAGCCATTACAGGCACAACCTTTGGGACCAGCGCCGAAATGCTTTCAGCGCTTCAAAAAGACCCCTATGGCATCGCATTCTGCAAAATCACCGACATTACAAATCCTGACGGCCAGAACGTGGTCAACGGGATCAGTTTATTGCCCATCGACAAAAACGCCAACGGGCGGATGGATTATATCGAGAAGATTTATGCAAACGTAAACGACTTATCGAGAGGTATATGGATTGGCAAATACCCACCGTCACTGTGCAGGAACATATACGCAGTTGCTTCGAAAAAGCCGGTTGACGACAACCAGGTTGCTTTCTTGAGATATGTTCTTACCGATGGTCAGGACATTCTCCAGATTGCCGGGTACAACAGTCTGGTCAACAGCGAAAGGCTATCGAAAATCGACAGGCTTGCCGGAGCCCTGCTTAAGGCACCTGCCGAAAAAGTGAATGTACTGCAACTTGTCATTACCATTCTCGCCGGTCTGGCCATAGTTTTTGCCCTGGTATTCTTCATCGTAAAATACCGCCGGAGCAATATCCCGGTTGGGCCGGAAGCAGGGCCGAAAAACCTCCGGTCTTTCAATCCGAGAACGTTAACGGTTCCCAGGGGATTATTTTTCGATAAAACACATACCTGGGCTTTCATGGAAAAAGAGGGTACGTTGAAAGTCGGGATCGACGATTTCCTGCAGCACATCACCGGGCACATCTCGAGTTTGATCATGAAAAAACCGGGCGACCAGGTAAAAAAAGGCGATCCCATCCTGACTATTGTTCAGAAAGGGAAGAGGCTGACGATCAGTTCACCTGCATCGGGAATCATTATTGCAGAAAATACCAACCTGTTAAGTGATCCATCGCTCATCAACACATCGCCTTACGAAGACGGGTGGATCTACCGCATAGAGCCTTCAAATTGGATACGCGAGAATCAGTTCCTTTTCATGGCTGAAAAATATACGGAATGGATCAGGAATGAATTCCTGCGCCTGAAAGACTTTCTGGCCGCCGCAGTTAAACCGGATGCCCCGGAATTTGCCAATGCGATACTTCAGGATGGCGGTGAGATTGCCGACCGGGTACTGGAGAACCTTCCTCCCGAAATCTGGGAAGATTTCCAGACCAAATTCATCGATATATCCAAATAAAACAATATACCATGGGACTTGACAGAAGAGGATTTATGAAGACTCTCGGAGTAGCAGGCACCACGCTTGCCATCGGAAAGAGTGTCAGCGCCTCGGCAAAGGAGAAGAGCAATATCGAATTTTACGGAATCCTTTATGATTCGACCCGTTGCGTAGGTTGTCAGACCTGCGAAAACTCCTGTGCCGAAGCTCATAATCTAGCAGCGCCAACCGATACACCGGAAGCGGGAGTGATTCGGAAAACCGATGAAAACAGGCGTACCGTTGTTAATCTGATGAAAACCTCAAAAGGCGAGGTTTACGTAAAAAACCAATGCATGCACTGCAATGAGCCTGCCTGTGCTGCAGCCTGTCTTACTCAGGCCATGTACAAAACCAAGGAGGGACCGGTAATCTGGCGGGGCAACAAATGCATGGGATGCAGGTATTGCATGGTTTCCTGCCCGTTTGATGTTCCCAAGTTCGAATATCACAGTCCGAACCCGAAAATAACCAAATGCGACATGTGCTATGATCGGATCATGGAAGGCAAGAAACCCGCCTGCGCAGAAAACTGTCCGGCGGAGGCCATAATGTTCGGCACCCGCAGGGAACTTATTCGTGAAGCCCGCAAAAGAATTAACAGCCAGCCCGATGTGTACGCCGATTACATATACGGGGAGCATGAAGCTGGCGGAACCGGTGAATTGTATGTTGCACAGGTTCCCCCAATAGAACTGGGATTCAAGACCAAACTGCAGAACGAGTCCTACCCTGCCCTGTCAAAAGGATTCCTGTACGCCGTTCCATCGGTATTTGTTTTGCTTCCGGTACTCCTGCTGGGCATACATGAAACAACAAAAGACAGAAACCAAAACCATAGCCAAGAAGATGAAAACGAATAATATAGCCATACCGTTGCCAAAGGATAACGATGGAAAATCCATCTGGAAGTTCTTTATCAGTGAATTCAAGCCAAAAGGCAAGATTTTCACCCCCTTTAACATTATATCCGTGCCGGTCATCCTTCTCGGAATCGTGTTGATAGTTATAAGATTCTGGAAGGGGATCGGCTCGGTTACTAACCTTACCCAGGACGTTCCCTGGGGCTTGTGGATCGGCTTCGATGTGGTCACCGGGGTAGCTTTTGCCGGGGGTGCCTACGTACTCACCTTTATCGTTTATATCCTTAATAATCAGAAATATCATTCCATTGTGAGGATAACCGTGCTGAACGGATTCCTGGCCTACGTTTTCTATGCGGGCGCACTGCTCCTCGACCTGGGCCGGCCATGGAATGTGGTAAATCCGATTATCGGTAACAGTTTCGGAACCAGCTCGGTTTTATTCCTGGTGGCATGGCATTTCCTGCTTTACATGCTTGCCCAGCTCATAGAGTTCTCGCCAGCCGTTGCAGAGTGGCTGGGTGCAAAGCGCGCCCGGAAAATCCTTTCGGGCATGACCATTGCCGCCGTAATTTTCGGAATCACGCTGTCTACATTGCATCAATCCGGACTGGGAGCGCTCTACCTGATGGCTAAGGATAAAATACACCCGCTCTGGTACTCTGAATTCATACCGATACTCTTTCTGGTTTCCAGTATTTTCGCAGGCCTGTCGATGGTCATATTCGAAGGATCCATCAGCCACAAAGTATTCTTTAACCAGATCAGCGAAAAGAACCATCATGAGCAGAACAGCATAGTCCGCGGATTATCACGGATCTGTGCAGGAGCCATGTTTGCCTACTTCTTCCTCCAATTCCTGATTTTCATACACCAGAAACGCTGGGATCTTCTGAATACCCCGATGGGTTACTGGTACCTCCTTGAAATGATAGGATTTGTGCTTGTTCCCATGCTGATGTTCGTCTACGGTTACCGAAGGAAGAGCATCAATGTAATCAAGACCGCTGCCATCCTGACTATGGTCGGAGTCATTCTCAACCGCCTGAATGTAACAGTTATAGGCTTCAGATGGGAAGATGCGATCAGGTATGTGCCGACCTGGATGGAGGTGGTCGTCACCCTGACGGTCATATTTACCGAGATATGGATCTTCCGGTGGGTTGTCAGGAGAATGCCGGTTCTGCGGGACTCCCCCGCATGGGCAAAACAACAGGAAAAATAACTTTAAAAAATAATTACCATGGACGGATTCAGCTATTCCAACATCTTTGAGACAAAAGGGATCGAATACCTTGCTATCATCGCATTCTTTATGATCCTGATCCCTTTCTGGCTCATCCTGAACAAAAAAGTCAAGGCCAGGAAAAGGGTTCAGAAAATCATGGGAACTCTCACAACCGGCATCCTGACCATCCCGCAGGGACTCTATTTCAGCAGAAACCACACCTGGACACATCTCGAGCGTTCAGGATCCGCCAGGGTCGGTCTGGACGACCTCCTGGCTCACATTACCGGCGTGGTGAATGTAATCAATCATGCAAAACCGGGTGATACGATTAAAAAAGGCGATTTACTTGCCGAGATTGATCATAACGGGAAGCATCTTCAGATCATTTCCCCCATTTCAGGACAAGTTGAGTCGACAAATGCCCTGCTGGCAGACCAGCCTGAAGTACTTAACGAGGATCCTTTCCGCAAGGGCTGGATTTACCAGATCAGGCCGTCTGACTGGATCCGTGAGACCAAGTCCTGCATCATGGCGGAGGAAGCTACGGGTTGGATGTCACGTGAACTGGTCAGGTTCAAGGACTTTGTAGTGAACTCATCTGTAAAAAATTCACTGGAAACCAGCGGGATCATCCTGCAGGACGGTGGTGAATTGCGGGATCATACCCTGGCTGAAATGCCTGCCGAATCGTGGAAAGATTTCCAGAAAGATTTTCTCAGCACGGTAGATTGAAATATTGAATTATTCAACACTTTCTGCTCGTAAATGTGTAAATTTACGAGCATGGATCAGCATAAGGGTAAATTATTCATGTCTCGCAAACCCACACATAAAAGCTCACACGGAGGTCCTTCACTTAGAAAAAGATACCTTAAATTCCGATCATCAATTTACAGCCGCGTTGTCCTGGTTATCGGTGTGATGTCGATCCTGCTGCTACTCTCCAGCAACATTATATTCAGGTCGGTCAATGACAGTTACATCAATACCGTCATCCATCAGAATGGCAGCAATATAGGGTCGATTGTTGAAGGCGCCCTTTACCATTCCATGCTTGAGAACAACCGCAGTGCCCTGCAGAACACGCTCGACGTGATCAATACGATGCCTGGCATCGACGACGTCAACATGTACGACAATCAGGACAACCTGGCTTATTCATCATTCTCTGAAAATAAGGAAGGGCATATAGATCCCAATTGCAAGGGATGCCACAAGGATATTCAGACTATGTTTCCGAGGCTGGAAAAATCCTACCGGATCATCGACAGTCACAGTGAATGCCTGATGAGCCAGACTGACAAAAACTCGAGGCACCTGCTGATCAGGACACCGATCCTTAACGAGCCTTCCTGTTACAATACCGCAGCCTGCCATGCTCATAATGCCGGTGAGGATGTGTTGGGCGCATTGTTCATTAAAATGCCGCTGGCTGATGTTGATATGGCAGTCCAGAAATCTTCAACCGAGTTTTTTCTGCTCGCTGCCATCATCACCCTTTTCCTGGCACTTTTTCTGGTATACTTTACCAGAAGGAACATCAAGAACCCGCTGAACGCAATTATCAAGGCCAGCAAGGCAGTTGCCACCGGTGACCATACCGCAAGGCTGGTAATCAGTCCGAATGAACTGGATGATATCAGAATGCTCTCCTATGCATTCAACCATATGCTCGACAACCTGCAGACAGCAACAACCGAACTGCAAAACTGGTCGAAGCAGCTGGAATACAAAGTGCAGAAAAAGTCGGAGGAGCTGGGGGAAGTTCAGAATGAACTCATTAATATTGAACGCATTGCATCTCTTGGAAAGCTCTCATCATCAGTTGCCCATGAGATTAACAACCCACTCTCGGGAATTCTCGTTTATACCAAGCTGGTTCATAAAAAACTGATGTCAGAAAATATTGAGCCAGGCAAGAAAGATTCCATTCTCAAACATTTGAAACTCATTGAAGACGAAACCAAGCGCTGCGGTGATATAGTCAAGGGACTCCTTGATTTCTCCAGGAAAGATCAGGACGATTTCGAGACCAGGCACCTGCATGAGATACTAACCGAAACCTACCAGTTAATGTCGCATCCTATAAATATTGCGAACATTACCCTGCTCACCGATTTCAGTGCGACTGCCGACCTTACCTGGTGCAGCCCCAACCAGATCAAGCAGGCCTGTGTGGCCCTGCTGGTCAACGCGTCCGAAGCCGTGCAGGAGGGAGGGGAAATAATTTTCAGGTCGGTCAACCCGGATTCCGAAACCATAAGAATAGAAGTTTGTGACAATGGCTCCGGAATTTCACCGGAGGATATACCGCATATTTTTGAGCCCTTTTTCACCACTAAAAGAAACGGAGCCGGCATCGGGCTGGGACTGTCCATCGTTCATGGCATCGTTCAGAGCCATAATGGCAAGATCGATGTAAAATCCGAGCCTGGAAAAGGAACCGTAATTTCCATCAACCTGCCTTTGATCACCAATGATGAATAAAAAGATGGCTAAGCAAATTTCGATCTTAATAGTTGATGATGAACGTTCGGTGCGCGACTCCCTGTTCAACTGGTTCATCGAGGACGGCTACCGGGTAGAATGTGCTGAAAATGCCAAAATTGCTTTAACCCTGCTGGAATCCGACACGTTCGATATTATCCTGGCGGATATTAAGATGCCGGGCATGGATGGTCTGGAAATGCTCAGAAGGATCAAATCCATCCACCGGGATTCTATCGTCATAGTAATGACTGCGTTTGCAACAGTTGATACTGCTGTTCAAGCCCTTAAGGACGGAGCATTTGATTACGTCACCAAACCTTTTGATCCCGACGATCTTTCCCACCTCATCCGGAACGCATCAAAGCAAATAGCTTTATCGGAGGAAAATGAGGTTCTCAAGGAAAGGGTGGTTTCCCTCGAAAACATTGAAGACCTGATCGGGAACAGTCCAGCCATGCAAAACGTCCTGAGGGAGGTAGAGAGCGTAGCCCAATCCAATTCCTCGGTCATTATCACCGGCGAGAGCGGAACCGGTAAAGAACTGATTGCCAGGGCTATCCACGCCAATTCGCCGCGTCGTTTCTTTCCATTGGTCAGCGTTCATTGCGGAGCGCTTACAGAAAGTCTGTTGGAGAGCGAGCTTTTCGGCCATGAAAAAGGTGCTTTCACAGGCGCCATGTACAACCGCAAAGGCCGGTTTGAGATGGCTGACGGCGGGACCATTTTTTTGGATGAGATCGCAACCATATCATCCAAAATGCAGGTTGAACTCCTGCGAGTGCTGGAATCAAAGAGCTTTATCAGGGTAGGTGGAAATAAGGAGATCACCTCGGATTTCCGGGTCATCTGTGCCACCAACCGCGATCTCAAGAACATGGTTGAAAACGGAACCTTCCGTGAAGATTTATACTACCGGCTGAACGTAGTCAACATTCAGGTTCCGCCACTGCGCGAAAGGACAGAGGATATACCGCAGCTGGTGGATTATTTCATTCATAAATACTGTACCTCAATGAACCGGTTGCCGGTTACAATTGAGCCATCGGCACTCAAGCGGCTTCAGGAATTCGATTTTCCGGGAAATATCAGGGAATTGGAAAACATGGTTGAACGGGCCATCGTGGTTGGCAATGGTAAAAAGATAACGTTGAAAGACCTGCCTCTCCAAAAAAGCATGATCACAAGCAACCTGGAAAGCCTTGATGATGTAGAAAAGAACCATATCCTGCAAACCCTGATCAACCATGAATGGAATATCTCACAAACGGCACGTGCCTTAAAAGTCGACCGGGTTACCCTTTACAATAAAATCAGGAAATACAATCTTAAGCCACTCGAATAACCTGTAGAATAATCTAATACGGATTATTTCTAATGAATGAACAAGGCATAGCACTCATCTCATTCGGATATTTCGAGCATGACTTTCTCGAAAAGATCGCAGATTCGGTTCGAAGGGAATATGCACTGCCGGTGCATATCCGGGAAGGGCATTTCGATCTCAGCGAGTTTTACGATCCCGCACGCCGTCAGTATAACGGCAATATGTTATTAAAGGAAGTTGAGGCCCAATATTCATCAGATTCCCTTAAAACCTTCGGATTATTTTACGTGGATCTGTTTATTCCTATCCTCACATACATTTTCGGACAGGCATTTTTAGGCGGCCGAACCGCTATCGCATCCATTTACAGGTTAAGTAACGAACGTTATGGCCTCAAGGAAGCCGAGGATAGCTTACTCGAACGTTTTTCCAAGGAGGTAATCCATGAATTGGGGCATACCTTTGGGTTAATTCATTGCCATGTGCCCGCATGCGTCATGGGATCCAGCACCTATGTGGAAGACATAGACCAAAAGGGGTCAAATCTTTGTTCAAAATGCCGTTTGCAATTGAGCGGGAACTCGTAAATTAGCGGCCTGATTTTGCTCGTTCGATTTATTCATTTGTCCGATAACAGGTTACATAATGAGAAGATGGCGCACCGATGATTCAGCTGAACTCTACAACATAAACGGTTGGGGGATCAACTATTTTTCGATCAACGAAAAGGGACACGTCGTGGTCACTCCCAAGTCAAACGGCGCTAAGGTCGATTTGCTTGAGCTGGTTGAAGAACTTCAGCTGCGCGATGTATCTGCCCCAATGCTGATCAGGTTTCCGGACATCCTCGACGACCGGATTGAGATCATGTCGAGCTGCTTCAAGGTAGCCGCGGAGGAGTATGATTACAAAGCCCAGAACTTCATCATTTACCCGATCAAGGTAAACCAGATGCGCCCGGTGGTTGAGGAGATCGTCAACCATGGAAAAAAATTCAATATTGGCCTTGAGGCCGGCTCCAAACCGGAATTGCATGCGGTAATCGCCATCAACACCGATACCGATTCCATTATTATCTGTAACGGGTATAAAGATGAGGATTACATAGAGCTGGCCCTGCTGGCTCAAAAAATGGGCAAGCGTATCTACATTGTTGTTGAGAAGCTCAACGAGCTTAAACTGATTACCAAGATCGCCAAGCAGCATAAAATCAAGCCGAATATCGGGATCCGCGTTAAGCTGGCCAGCTCAGGCAGCGGAAAGTGGGAAGATTCAGGTGGAGATGTGAGTAAATTCGGACTGACTTCCAGCGAATTGCTCGAGGCTCTGGAATATCTGGAGAAAAGGGAAATGAAAGACTGCCTTAAGCTGGTTCATTTCCACATTGGAAGCCAGGTAACCAAGATCCGCCGAATTAAACTCGCCTTGCGCGAGGCGTCGCAATTCTATGTTCAGCTGCACTCCAAAGGGTTCAACGTGGAATTCGTGGATATCGGCGGCGGACTGGGTGTGGATTACGACGGCACACGTTCCTCAAACAGCGAGAGCAGCGTTAACTACAGTATACAGGAATACGTAAACGATGCCACCTTTGCTATGGTGGATGCCAGTGACAAGAACAATATTCCCCACCCCAATATCATAACCGAGTCGGGAAGGTCACTGACTGCGCACCATTCTGTACTCATTTTTGAAGTACTGGAAGCTACAACCACACCGGCATGGGACGACAATGAAGAGGTTGGTCCTGACGATCACGAACTGGTGCGGGAATTATATTCATCGTGGGAAACGCTGAACCAGCTGAGTATGCTGGAGACCTGGCACGATGCCCAGCAGATCCGCGAAGAGGCCCTTGACCGCTTCAGTCTTGGCCTGTGCGACCTAAAAACCAGGGCACAAATTGAGCGGCTTTTCTGGTCGATCGCCAAGGAGATCTACCAGATGACCAACGAGCTGAAGCATATTCCGGAAGAATTGCTTAATCTTCCCAAGCTACTGTCCGACAAATACTTCTGCAACTTCTCCCTGTTCCAGTCGTTACCGGATTCCTGGGCTGTGGACCAGATATTCCCCATCATCCCTATTCATCGCCTCGATGAGAAACCCGACCGGTCGGCCACGCTTCAGGATATAACCTGCGATTCCGACGGAAAGATCGACAACTTCATCTCCACGAGAAACCTGTCGCATTACCTTCCCGTTCATTCGCTAAACTCCAAGGAACCTTACTATATCGGAGTTTTTCTGGTTGGAGCTTACCAGGAAATTCTGGGGGACCTTCACAACCTCTTTGGCGACACGAATGCCGTTCACGTTTCGGTGAATGGAAAAGAATACTCTATCGATCAGATCATTGATGGCGAAACCGTAGCGGAAGTTCTCGATTACGTTCAGTACAATCCCAAGAAAATGGTAAGAACGGTTGAGACCTGGGTTACCTCTTCAGTAAAATCCGGCACCATAACCGCAGAGGAAGGAAAAGAATTCCTCTCCAATTACCGGTCGGGCTTATATGGTTACACTTACCTGGAATAGGCTGATACTGCGCCCCTGGCATGAGGAGAACCTGGATTCCCTGGTCCGGTAATCGAGGCACTGTTTTTGCATATATTTGTTGAATGAAACAGCGAATTGTTGTCGGCATTTCCGGTGGCGTGGACTCCGGCGTTGCAGCCTGGCTGCTCAAGCAGCAGGGCCATGACGTGGTTGGTCTGTTCATGCGCAACTGGCACGACACAACCGGCCTGATCTCTGCCGAATGTTCCTACGAGGACGACGTGCTGTTTGCCGAGATGGTTGCCAAAAAAATCGGTATCCCTTTTCACGAAGTGGACCTGAGCGATCAGTACAGAGAACGTGTGGTCGACTATCTTTTCAGGGAATATGAGGCAGGTCGCACCCCAAACCCGGATGTACTCTGTAACCGGGAAATCAAGTTCGATGCTTTTGTTGAAGAAGCGGTGAAGCTGGGTGCTGAAAAGGTAGCAACCGGCCATTATGCCAGGGTCGATTCGTTCGATTCTCCCGATGGTCCTGTTTACCGGCTGCTTGGAGGAATGGATAAAAACAAGGACCAGAGCTATTTCCTTTGTCAGCTTTCACAGAAACAGCTGAGCTACGCGATGTTTCCGCTGGGTGAAATCACCAAGCCTGAAGTACGCGAAATCGCACGTGAGCAGGGCCTGGCCAATGCTGATCGGAGAGATTCACAGGGCATATGTTTTGTCGGCAAGGTTGACCTGCCCGTTTTTCTACAGCAAAAACTTGCCGCTAAAAAGGGTCGGATCATCGAAATAGCAAAAGATTTCAGGATTCCGATGAACGGTCAATCCGTTCAGGAACTGTCTAGAAACATTGAACTCACGCCCGATATGGGTTCCGTCATCGGGGAACATCAGGGTGCACATTTCTATACGATCGGCCAGAGAAAAGGCCTCAACATCGGCGGAAAACAGGAGCCGCTCTTCATCCTCAACACCGATGTCGTCAACAACATCATTTACGTTGGCCAGGGTCAGGACCATCCGCTGCTGTTCAAAAAGGCACTGTTGGTGCAAAAGAAGGAAGTGCATTGGATACGGCCCGACCGCACCATGAATCCAGGTGAAAGCAAGGAATGCCTCGCCCGGATCCGCTACCGTCAGGGCTTGCAGAAAGCCCGTGTTATCTGTGAAGACGAAGGCATTTACCTGCTTTTTGATGAGCCCCAGCGCGCCGTTGTGCCCGGCCAGTTTGCTGTCTGGCATGATGGAGAGGAGTTGATCGGCTCAGGGCCGATAAGCTAAGGCAAAGGGCAAAAGGGCAAAGGGCAGAAGGGCAGGAAGTAAAGTATTAAGTTGTAAGATTCAGGGATAAGACTAATTGAAAATATAACACATGAAAAGAATCGTTTCAATTACCATTTTGCTCGCAGGGCTGATCAGCGTAAGCGGGCAGAGCATTTCTTTTACTCAGGCACCGGAGAAAAAAGGCGGTGCTTTTAAAGGTTATTTCAATATAACCGACATGGGACTGCTGATCGGTTCCACGCAGAACCAGCATCCGGCTCCGTTTGCATTTATGACCACCAACGGTTACCACATTACCGAGCAGCTCTCGGCAGGTTTGGGCGTTGGGGTAGAATTCCTTTCCGGAAGCTATATGCCCATTGTACTGGATGCGAGGTATTACGTCCGCAAGACAGGCTTTTCGCCATTTTTCAGCCTCTATGGAGGCTATGCCCTGGCTCTCGATGATGAAGGGATAAATCAGACGGGATACGCCTACGATGTTTACTGGCCAAATCAGACGTATGTTCCTTACGTTGCGCAGGGTGGCTGGCTCCTGAATCCGGGATTTGGCATTCGCAACATGTTCGGGGAAAATTTCGGCATAATTTTCTCCGTTGGCTATCGTGTTCAGAGATTGTATTTTACAGCAGGTGAGCAAAGAAGGCTCATGGTCGACTATAACCGCCTGGCTGTTAAACTGGGTATTATTTTCAGATAACAATTAGAAAATCAACCGACATGAAAAAAATTGCCATATACATAATCCTCATTGGCACGGTTATCGCCGGAGGATGCAAGGACAGGTTTATCGAGATATTCACCGCCAACAGCCCGAACTACATGACTTACAGCGATCTCAGGCTGGCGGTTAAGCAATCTGCGGCCACCGCGCTGGAAAACCCGGGAAAAATCTACTTCAAGGATCAGTACATTTTTATCGTTGAAGAGATGAAGGGCATTCACGTTTTCGACAATACTAACCCCAGCAATCCCGTAAACCTTACTTATATAGAGGTCCCGGGCAACGCTGACATCGCAATCAAGGGGAATATTCTTTATGCTGACAGCTATGTCGACATGGTCGCTATCGATGTTTCCAATATGGCTGCAATCAAAGAAGTTGGCAGGGTTGAGGATGTACTTCCGTATACCTTGCCGCCTTACGACCAGAAATATCCCCTGGCCCGTATCGAGGAAGATAAAGGGGTTGTTATCGGATGGGAGGTTAAGGAGGTCAGGCAGGAAATTGCCACTTATTACTATCCGGTTTATCGCGACGGTGGATTTGGCAAGAATACCGACGCGGTATCAGGTGGTGGCGGTAGCGGTGGTGTAACATCCAATGGTGTTGGAATTGGCGGGTCAATGGCCCGGTTCGGGATTTATCAGAACACGCTCTACGCAATCGATAATACCACCTTGCACATTTTCTCCATTACTACTCCGGAAACCCCGGTATTCAGAAAAGATTTCATGGCTGGCTGGAGCATCGAAACCATGTTTACCGTGGGCGACAAAATGTTTTTGGGAACACAGAGCGGAATGAGGATCTATGATATCTCAATACCCAATTCACCCCTGTACATCTGCGATTTCTGGCACATGACCGGCTGCGACCCGGTGGTGGTCAGCGGCAATTACGCCTATATCACCCTGAGGGGAGGCAATTCCTGCGGCAACAACGTTAACCAGCTGGTGGTGGTATCGATCGAAAATATCACCAAGCCTGTGGAGCTCAAAACTTACCCGATGGAAGGGCCTTACGGTCTGGGTATCGACGGCAACACGCTGTTCATATGCGACGGAGATGCCGGCCTGAAAATCTTTGACGTATCCGACCCGCTCAGCATCACCAAACATATGATCGCTCAGTTCCCCGACATACAAACCTATGATGTGATTCCGGTGAAGGGACTGCTGATCATGATTGGTGACGACGGTCTCTATCAATACGATTACAGCAATATCAAGGACATCAGGTTTTTGTCGAAAATCGGTTTAAAATAACCCGCCAACTGCCTGCTGCAGACTGCCGGCTGCCTATTTCCTCTTCGCTCCGAAAAACCCATACCAGGCGGCCAGGAGGAGGGGTATCAAAACGACGATAAGCGAGGTTTTGAGGCTGAAGCTGTCCGCTACCAGTCCGAACAGCAGCGGGATAAAGAATCCTCCGGATATTGCCATGATCAGGAACGAGGAGGCTTCGTTGGTGAAGCGCCCCATTCCTTCAATTGCCAGTGAGAATATGGTCGCAAACATCACGGAAATGAAGAACCCGGTTATCACTATGGAATAGATCGCAACATATCCGTGTGTTAACATCGATATGGCAATAAGAAGCCCTGCCAGTGAAGCAAACCAGCCGACCAATCTGCCAGGGTTTACTTTGATAAGGATTCCTGCGCCCAGCAATCGGCCGGTCATGAGGCCCAGAAACAATAATCCGGAAATATCGACTGCCTTTGCTTTGGTAAGCTCAACCTCCTGCATGAAATAGGGGGTCATGAGCTGGTAAAGGATCGCTTCAGCGCCCATATAAAGAAGAAGTATGATAAACCCAATCCTGAAATGACGGAAATTCCAGGCACTGGTTTTTGATTTATGAAAAATCCCTTCCGATTCACCGTGTTTTGCATCGTCGGTTGGATTAGCAGGCATGTTGGCAAATTTCACCAGTATGGCCAAAAGGATAAATAGAAAGCCCATCATCAGGTAAAACCAGACGATTCCTTTAAACGGATCGTCAGCGAACAGCTTAAGTATGAATCCACCGGCTATGTAAGCGGTAAGGAAGGCACCCACCCCACCGAGCCCTTGCGACAGGTTGATTCGGCTGGCTGCTCTTGAGGGAACGCCCAACGCCCTGACATAAGGGTTGCATGTGATCTGAAGGAAAGTGACCCCGGAAAAAGTCACAAATGTTCCCAGCAGAAACAATACATACGACAGGCTGAGGGCAGCCGGAATAAACAGAAGCAGCCCGATACCGGAGATCACGCCACCAAGAACGATCGAATTTGTGGTTTTAAACCTGTCGATGATCAGTTTGGCAGGATACGACATCACAAAGAATGCGAAGAAAGAAACAGATGTAAGCAGAGAAGTCTTGAAATTGTTAAGTTCAAAAGTTTCTTTAAACAGGCCGATCAGGACATTGTTTATGTTCCAGATAAATCCCAGCATGAAAAACACTAGGTTTACCAGAATCAGCGGGTACAGGATCTCTCTGGTCTTTGGATAAGCAGCTTCCGATTGCGACATGTTAGAAGTTTTTTATTTGGGTTAAGGTCTCAAGATATCTCGATTTTATCTGTTTGCTGGCCATGACTTGTTTCACGGGGGGCATTTTCAGGATGACTCCAAACAGAGCCGCCAGTGCCCGATGGCTCCAAAGGACCTGGTTATCGAAGATCAGGTTTTGCAATTTTCCCCTTTCGATAGCCATAACAACTGCCCTGTGAGCGCCGTTTAGCGGGGTTAGCACCCTTTTTTCCCTCGCTAACAAGGTAATACTTTTCGGATTGCAAACCCTGACGCATACTGCACATCCCAGGCAGATATCAGGATTGAGCCGGGCTTTCTTCTTTTTAGGTTTACCAGGGTCATTTGCCGACACCATAGTCATAGCTTCAACCGGGCAAACTTCCGCGCATTTTCCACAGCCGGTGCAGGTCAGCTCATTAACAGCAGGCAGAAAATTAGTCGTGTGAACCGGGTTCAGAATGGCAAATTTCCGGGCGGCAATCATAGCCTCACAACAGCAGCCGCAGCAATTGCAGATGAAGCTGACCTTGTTTTTTGCATTCTCGCCGAACTGAACCAGGTTATGATCATAAGCCTGCTGCAACAGGTCGAGTCCCTCCGAAACGTCCACTTCCCTCGCATAACCGTTCCTGCTGAGGGAATCCGCGGTATCGTTGAATGTCATGCAAATATCCATCGGAGCATCGCAGTTCTTGCCGAGATGTTCCATTTTATGCCTGCAGTAGCACATCCCAACAGAACGGTGAGAAGCAGTTTTTATCACCTCCGATGCTCTCTCATAATCAAGGACATGTAACGCGTTATCCTCCGAAAGAGCGGCTTCATTCACAAATGTCCGGCCAGGCTGCGTTTCGCCGCGGGTAAACAAATCCTTGATAAACTCCTCCTCCACATTCAGGTACTGGTAAAACAGCTCGGCCAGCACCTTCTGGTCAATGTCAGTCCGAAGGCGCATCATGGAAAACTCGAAAAATCCTGCCATCGGAGGGGGTAAGGTATAAACCGACTGGCCGTTGCGGTCGACATCGCACAATATTGCCCTGGAACACAAGGTATCCAGCATTTTACGCGTAGCGGCCAGGTCCATTTTCCAGGCCTTGCTTGCCACCTCCGCAGTAAAAGGCTTGATTGGAAGCAGGGAAACCAGTCCAGCCTCCTTTTCGCTGAAGAGCATGCTGAGAATCATATAGAGTGATTCCGATGGAGGTGCACCCTGCGGAAATCGGTTCAGACGATCGGTCAGTCTTGAATAACCGGATTTGATTGCATGATGATGTGCCACGCAGCTATGGGTTTGAGAGGATAATCTTACGATAAATATAGTATTTAGGATCATTCCAAAAAAGTACCTTTGTATTAGACAAAACCGTTCACCCTCCATGCTTGAACCAGTCCTGTACATAGGAATTACCCAATCGTTCTTTGCCGGAATTGTTATTGCTACCCGGAAACCCCAAATGCTGTCCGACCGGTACCTGGCGAGCTGGCTGTTTGTCATTGCGGTGGAAATGATTCTCGCCCTGGTTAAGGTGACCTGGCTCGAACATCTGCCTTATGAGATCCCATTTCTCGTAATTCCCCTCGTTTACGGGCCTTTTCTCTACCTTTACGTTAAAACCCTGATTACCGAGGAACCGGCATTTAAATGGACTAACCTCCTGCATTTCACCCCGTTCCTACTGTTCCTGGGCCTGGCTTTCCTCTTTCGAACCAACCCTGATGAATCGGCCGCACTGCCTTTCTGGACCCATCCAAGCCGCGTAGCCCAGGTGATATACGAACTCCTGATATTTGCCTCATTCTCAACTTACAGCATCATAGTTTACGTCCTTCTCACCCGCCACCGTAAAGCCATCAGGGAGGAATTCTCCTTCAGTTCCAGCAAGATCACCCTGACCTGGCTTCTATTTGTTTCCATAACAGTTTACGCCTCCTATCTCCTGACCTTTCTTTCAGCAGGAATCCAGATGCTTTACATCCATTTGCCCTTTGATCCCAAAATATTCAGCTTCACCGGTTTAACGCTCTTTTCCTTCGCATTCGGTTTTTATGGGAATCGCCAGGCCAGGATATTTAACAAAACAATCCGCCCCAGCTTACCTCCCGGCAACGGATCAGCCCAGGCTGCCAAATATGCCAAATCCAGCCTTCGTGCCGAAGACCTGCGGCAGTACATTACTGCGATGGACGAACTGATGGAGAAAAAGAAACTTTACCTGAATCCTGAGCTTTCACTCGCCGAAGTATCCGAAGAATTGCAAATACCCAGGCATCATCTCACCCAGGCGATCAATACGGAAATGGGCAAGAATTTTTACGCTTACATCAATGAGTTACGGGTAAAAAAGTTCATGGAAATGGTTGCAGACAAACGCTACAAAGACTATACCTTCCTGGCCATAGCCTTCGAATGCGGGTTCAATTCGAAGTCCACTTTCAATTCCGTTTTCAAGCGGATCACAAATTTTACCCCTTCCGAATATCTGGAATCCTTAGGCCGTCCCGACTGACTTCCAGCGGGTTAATGGTGCACCCCACTTAGATTGTACGTCCTGATTCGCTAGCCCGCGCCGTTCGGGCGATTGCCATCATGAAGGCCTTTACTTTTGTTTGAAAACAAGGAGGCCATGAAGAAATTATTATCCCTTTTGATAATTGCCACCTGCTGGGTTCAACTCCCGGCTCAGGATCTGTCCATCACAGGCTATACCCGCGCAACTGGTTTTTTAGGAATAAACGGGGATAACGACCCTACTCTCAAGAGCCTTTACAGTGAGACATCTGTTAAGTTGAAGGCGAAAGCCGGAATCCGGGGCCAGGCTTTCACCGACCTGAGGTTTCGGGCGGGATCGGAATACGGTTCGGCATTTTCGGCCCTGACGATCAGAGAGGCTTATGTTGATATCTTTCTGGGTAAAGTGGATTTTCGCATCGGCAAACAGATCTCTCCCTGGGGCCGCGCCGACGGATTCAACCCGACGGACAATCTCACCCCTTCGGACTATTTCGTGAGGTCGCCGGAACCAGATGACATGCGCATCGGATCATACCGCATCCGGGGTCAATACAACCCTTTTAACTGGATGAAACTGGAAGCCGATCTGATCCCGCTGTATACCCCATCCGTCTACCGTTTCGATCAGGTGGAAATGCCCTCCTTTGTCACCATCAACGCGCCTGCGGTTCCACTTTTTCAATGGGATAAAACTTCGTTCGCCGCCAAGCTCGACCTTATATTTCAGGGAATTGAAGGTTCTATTTCCTGGTTTAAAGGTTATGATCTTCTACCTGGCCTCCGACCCGGGGAAATGTCGAAACCTCCGTTTACCGATCTCAGTCTTGAGTTGCTTCAGGTCCCCTACCGGCAGCAGACTTTAGGGGCCGATTTCGCTACGGTAATCCTGGGAACGGGATTACGCGGGGAAGTTGCTCTGAAAATGCCTGAAACCGGTGACAGCATCGATCCTTTTATTCCAAATTCCGATATTCAATGGGTGTTAAGTCTGGACCGCGAAATTGGCCCGGTGCGAATTATTGCAGGATATAACGGCAAGTTCGTCCGTGACTTTATCCCTGCCGATCCTCCTCAGAATTTTGATCCGGCCATGCTTTCCAATCCGGAAATCTGGCCTATGCTGGCGCCTATGCTGGCCGGACAGATCAGTTATTACAACCGGATTCTTTATGACCAGACCCATGAATGGAACCACTCCTTACTTCTGCGGCCCTCCGTTAACCTGTTTAATGAGACCCTCGAGGTGGAGATAACCGGGCTGTACAATATCACTACCGGCGAATACCTCATCTATCCCAAAGTCAACTGCCACCTTGCAGATGGGCTTCTCGCCACCGCGGGATACCAATATTATAACGGGGATGATTTCACCCGTTTCAGCTGGATAAAAAATGCTTTCAACGGTCCGTTTTTTGAATTCAGGCTTACATTCTAAATCATGAAACACATTGGTTTTCTTTTGCTGATTATCCTTCTTTGCTCGTTCAGCCAGGAGAGAACTACCCTTAATGTCGAGATATCCAATATCCGGAACAAGAAGGGAGTCGTGAGAATTTCAGTATATACGGCAGAAGAGCAATACCCGTACCACCCAACCATAACTTATGTGGTTAGCAAGGATTCGCTGTCGAACGGAAAGGTTCGTACAACGATAAAGGATCTTCCGTCAGGACGTTACGGGTTATGCGTACTTGACGATGAGAATAATTCCAACCAGATGGAAAGTACTATGCTTGGAATTCCACTGGAAGGCTACGGCTTTGCAAACAACGCTAAACCGTTCCTCAAACATCCCGATTACGATCGCGTATTGTTCACCCTCTTTCCCGGAGTTAATCGTATGAACCTGATAATCAGATATCGTAACTAATGAATATTTCCAATTTCATTTTCCGTTTCCGCTGGCCAATCGTCATTGCTGCCTGGGTCATCACGATAGCCTTTGCCCTGTGTATTCCGAAGATCGTGATCGACCCGGAGGTTAAGGCATTAATTCCCAATGACATGCCAACCAAAATGAATACAGAGAAGATTGAGGAAATTTTCGGAGGAAGCGACATGATCATGGTAATCATGGATCATGATGACATTCTTTCAGAATCATCTCTGATTCGTCTGGAAAGTATCGACCGGGATTTTCGGCGCCTGCCGCAAATAGAGCGGACCCTGTCCCTTTTCAACCTCAAATCGATCAGGGGGATCGACGGTGCGATGGTGGTCACGCCTGCCCTTTCCTCGTTTCCAAAGACGCCGCAGGAAAGAGATTCTATCAGGAAAGACCTGTCAGACAATGAATTGGTTATGGGGACGGTTGTTTCCAAGGATTTCAAGCTCGCCGCAATAATAGGCACTATCAAGAGCGGAACCGACAATAAGGTCCTTCTCGATTCCGTGCAAGCAATAGCAGCACGATACCCGGGAGTGGAAAAAATTCATTACGGCGGCTTTGCCATGGTCAATCAATCGATAACAGCCAATATTCTTAAGGATCTGAAGCTTTTATTGCCGATGTCGATTATCCTGATGCTGCTGATTCTTTCAGCCTCTTTCCGGAATTACAAAGGTGTGGTTCTGCCATTATCGGTTGTCCTGATGTCGATGATCCTGTCGATCGGACTCATACCCCTGATCGGCTGGAAATTTGCACTGGTAACGGTTCTCCTTCCAATCATGATGATTGCCATCGGAAACAATTACGGTATTTACCTCGTTACCAGGTATCATGAAATTTTAAAGCACGATCCCGCGATCCGGCAAACGGACCTCATGAAAGACCTGTCCAATGCACTGACATGGCCAATTCTCCTATGCGCACTGACCACCATCGCCGGAGTGCTTTCACTGTTAACTCATATTATCGTTCCGGCCAGGGAGGTAGGCTTGCTGGCAGCCATAGGTATCAGCTGGGCATTGCTGCTCAGCTTAACCTATATACCCGCCATGCTCTCCATCCTGTCTCGCTCTAAAATCCGGATGAAAGACGATAAGCCGCACATCACAAAATTTGAAGATCTCATGTTCAAGGCGGGCATGATTATATCAGGAAAACCGAAAACTGTATTGCTGATTGCCGGGCTGATTACCCTGATTATCGGAATTGGGGTGGTCAGAATCTCGGTTGAAGGCAACACGATTAATTTTTTCAACGCCAAAGATCCGGTCCGGGTAACATCGAACCTGATTGACAGCCATTTCGGCGGGTCACAAACTATCTCTATCCAATTTGCCGGTGATATCAAGGATCCGAAAATTCTTAACCGGATGCTATGGTATGAAGAAGTGATAAAAAAAGAAAAGGGTGTCGGTCAGGTCATGTCGGTAGCATCGGTCATCCGGCTGATGAGCAAATCGATGCTTGATCCGGCAGATCCCGGATATGATGCGATTCCAGCAACCCGCGACGGAGTTGCCCAGTACCTCGAATTGTACAGTATGAACGGCGATCCTGCCGATTTTGAGCAACTGGTGGATTTCAATTATGAGAATGCCCAGGTTCTGGTCAGGATCAATGATGCCAGCAGCAGCAACGTGCTTAACCTGGCAACTTTTATAAGAAAAATCACGGCCGATGACCCTGCAATCGCCCGGATCGGCGGGGTTGGCCTGATCTCCGCGGAGATGACCGACAGCCTGGTCACCGGACAATGGAGATCAACCATTCTGGCCATGATTATCGTTTGCTTCCTCGTTGGCTTGATCTTCAAAAAGTGGACAGCGGCGTTTATCGTACTCGTACCGCTGGGGATGGCCTGCGTGGTGCTTTTCGGGATCATGGGCTGGGGAGGCATACCCTTCGACCCCGCAACCACGCTGATCACCTCGGTCATGATAGGCTGCGGAGTGGATTACACGGTGCAGTTCCTTTGGAGGCAGCGGGATGAGATGGCTGCCGGGCATTCCGCACGACGGGCAGTTGTGAAAACCATTTACACTACCGGACAGGCCATCATATTTAATGCCTTTGCCGTGATGGTCGGATTCAGTCCTCTGATTTTCAGCTCATTCAGCCCTATCCGCTTCTTTGGAATCATGATGGTGGTATCGATTTTCGCATGCCTGGTGGGTGCCCTGGTCATCATTCCGGCACTGACACTGATCCTGAAACCGAAATTTTTATCAAAAATGTCATAAAGAAAACCTTACAGATATGAAGCACATACTTTTTTTAGTGAGCGGTCTGATTCTGGGAACTGCAGCTTTTGCCCAGGCACCCATGGATCCAAGAGAAATCATGAAAAAATCGAGGGATCAGTCGAAACTGAGCGGTCTGGAATCGAAAACCACCCTTGAAATAAATGACGGCAAAGGAAACCAGCGAATGCGGGTAACCTCCATGGCATCCAGGATATTCCCCGATGGCACGGAAAAACGCACCATCCTATTCCTTTCGCCAGCCGACGTAAAGGGTACTGGCATACTGATCTGGGATTACGAAAGTAAAGAAGATAACATGTGGGTTTACATGCCGGCGCTGCGTAAATCCAGAAAGATCGTTTCGTCGGAGAAGAGCAAAAATTTCATGGGCTCCGAATTCTCCAATGCTGATCTGGCTGTCGGCAACCTCGATGATTTCACCTACGTGATGGACGGAACTGAGACCGTTGACCAGCAAGCTTGCTGGAAGATCAAGGTAAAACCGTCAACACCGCAGATTGCGGCGGACTATGGAATATCTGAAAAAACAACCTGGGTAAGTCAGAAGGATTACATGCCCCGCAAAACCGTATTTATCGATCAGGAGGGAAAACCCTGGAAAGAGATGACTTATGGCGGAATCAAACTGATGGATTCAAAGAGCGGTAAATATTTCATTTCCGAGATGGAAATAAAAAACCTGAAGAACGGAAGGTATAGTAAAATGAACATGACGGATATGGTATACAACCCCACCGTGAAGGAAGAGTATTTCACGCTGGCCTATATTGAAAAACAATAAAGAAAATTATAAAGAAATGACTATTAGTGAATTGAGTGAACTCAGACAAGTAACGCGCGTGTTGGTTACCGGAGGTGCAGGGTCGGTAGGGCTGGAAGTCTTGAAAGAATTGTATCAGCAGAAAAAATGGTATGAGGTTAAAGTATTGGAACGAAATAAATCGGAAGTGCTCAGAAAACTCAAGCCTTACCGTAAGGATTTTAAGTTAATATTGGGCGATATTTGCGATCCGGAGGTGTTGCAAAAAGCCGCGGCGGATGTGGATGTGGTCATTCATCTCGCAGCGGTAATACCACCACTGGCAGACCAAAAACCCGACCTGGCAGAAAGAATCAATATTGAGGGAACCCGTAAGCTGGTGCATGCCGTTGAGAAGCAGTCGCCATCGGCATTCTTTCTTTATACCTCATCGATTTCCGTTTATGGCGACCGGGTATACAGTCCATGGATCACGGTAGATGATCCGCTTTTACCGAGCGAAGGGGATTATTATGCAGAAACGAAGATCAGGGCAGAGAAGATTATCCGGAAGAGCAATCTCAGGTGGTCGATATTCCGGCTGTCAGCCATCATGGGACCGCAAACCCACCTCGACCCGCTATTCTTTCATATGCCGCTGGATACCAGCCTTGAAATCGCCACCTCGCGCGACACCGCCTTTGCTTTAGTAGAATCGATATTCCACCAGCATGAGCTGAAGGGCCGCACATTTAACCTGTCTGGCGGCGAAAGTTGCAGGACTAACTATAAGGATTTCCTGGCCGGCGCATTTCAGGCTATGGGTCTGGGCAAACTAAACCTGCCTGATAAAGCCTTTGCGCAGAAGAATTTCCATTGCGGCAACTATGCCGATTGCGGCATACTTGAAGAGATACTGCATTTTCAGCAGGATTCACTTGCGGATTATTACGGGATGCTGGGTAGGAAGAGCTCCTTTGTAGCCAAATTTATCAATCCGGTATTTCAGTCGCTGATTAAGCTATTTCTGTTAAACAAATCAGAACCATTGCGAGCCAGGCGGAAGCAAAACCGCCATCAGATGGAGCGGTTTTTCTATACGCAACAGCCCAGCACCTATTAGAAAACGCTCAGATGCCTTTAATCTGGGAAACTGGGTAACCAGTCCGTTGGCCGGATGATGCAGCAAAAAAACTTACCGAAAAACGATAATCGCTTCCGATTCAGGTGTATCTTTGTAATAAGGGGCTTAAAATAAAAACCTTATGGAAGCACCAAATCAAAATAAGTACCTGCGCAAACGAAAGTTTTTGCGTACAGTTTTCGGAGTTTTCAGCCTTTCAGGAATACTTTTCGCATTCCAGGCCTGCTATGGAACTCCAAAAGATTTCGGTACCGATGTGCTGATACAGGGAAGAGTAACCTCCGTATCAACCAAAGCCAGCCTGGCGAACATTCGGGTCGACATCGACCAGACCGGGCAGTATACCGTTACCCGGTCCGATGGCACTTTTCGGATGTGGTGCGAACAGATGCGTGAATACCGTCTGATATTTTCGGATGAGCAAACACCGCGCAACAACCGGTATACCTGTCGCGATACCGTCATACGGCACCCTTTTACCAACGAGCCGGTGATAGAACTGACTGTCGATATCGAACTGAATTAATCCTTTGGCTGAATCACTCTCACTCCGCCAGCGATTTTTGCTCGAATGGTTTCGCCGTTTCAGGAATAATGAAGCCAGGCTTCACACACTGCAATACCTTTTCTGGGAGTGCACAATGCGTTGCAATTTAACCTGTCTGCATTGCGGGTCGGACTGTTCCTCCAAAACCGGCATTCCCGACATGCCGGCGGAAGATTTTCTGGAATCTGCCCGATCAATCAGCCGATCTCAGAATCCCTCTGAGATAACCGTGGTAATGACTGGCGGAGAGCCTTTGTTAAGACATGACCTGCCGGATATCGGGAGAGAACTGAGAAAGATGGGTTTCAGGTGGAGCCTGGTTACCAACGGTTTCCTGCTTGAGCCCCGGTTATTGAATGAACTGCTGAATGCAGGCCTGGGGGCCGTTACTGTCAGTCTCGATGGTCCGCCTGACGAGCATAACTGGCTCCGGTACCATCCCGACAGCTATCGACGGGCGATTGAGGCTATTCGTCTTGTAACGCGTACCGGCCGGCTAAATGCGGATGTCGTTACCTGTGTCAATCAGCGGAATATCGATAAATTAACTGAGATCAAGGCAATACTTACCGATACCGGAATCCGAAACTGGAGGCTGTTCACGATCACTCCGATAGGCCGCGCTTCAGGAATGGAAGAGCTAAGCCTGAATCAAGATCAGTACTTGAAATTGCTGTCGTTCATCGAGAAGGACCGCAAACAGAGCACTTCACCGATATCTTCATTCAGCTGTGAGTCCTATATCGGGCATTTCGAAGGAAAGGCCCGGGATGGCTTTTTCTTTTGTCGCGCAGGCATTCATATCGGGTCAATTCTTTCCGACGGAAGCATCTCGGCGTGTCCGAATATCGACCGGACCCTGGTTCAGGGAAATATTTATCAGGATGATTTCAATAAAGTCTGGAACGACCGGTTCGTGCCCTTCCGCAAACGCGAATGGACTAAGATCAATGGATGTGAAGGGTGCAGCCATTACCGGTATTGCTGCGGAAGCGGACTTCACCAGTGGAATTTTGAAGAGAAAAAGTTATACGGTTGCCATCTTTCACCAGTCAGCAGTCACTAGCGGCAGTTTGGCAGCACGCCAGCCAAATAATCCGCTCTTCATGTTATTGAGCTTAACGAAACCCAATTTGCGCATTTTGTTCATGGCACCGGCACTGCGCACTCCGCTGGCGCAATAGATCAGATAGGTACGGTTGATATTGTGGGTAGCTATCGACTCAAGAAATCCCTTACTCCAGAAATCAACATTAATAGCTCCTTTGATGTGGCCCTTAGAAAACTCCTCGGGTGTGCGGACATCGAGTAAAACCAAATCCTCAGCATTTGCAGTATCCCTGATCATGGCATCCGCTTCGGCAACGGTGATGTTTTTGTAATAGGCTTGTCCGAGTACCGGGACCAGACCCGTGATTGCAAGAAGAAGAATTAAGGCCAACCGTTTCATGAAATCAGCTTATTACACAAAATTAATCAAAAGATTCTTCACTGGACATATGATCTTTCGTATCACGTGTTTCGTGTTACGTGTTTCGATATTGCCTTAGGATCATGTTTATATCGGAATACAAGCAGAAAAACCACCCCGAGAATCAATGCGTATCCGGCAAAGACAAACCAGATATTCTGCCAGTCCTTAACGCCGTTACTGGTGAAATGATCCACCACCCACCCGCTGCCGGTGCCGCCGATAAAAGCACCAAGGCCGTTGGTCATGATCATGAACAAACCCTGGGCACTTGCGCGTATCTTAGGATCAGCCTCTGTTTCAACAAACAGCGAACCTGAAATATTGAAAAAATCGAAGGCCATACCGTAGATAATCATTGACAGGACGAGCAGGACGAGGCCTCCCCCGGGATTGCCAACTCCAAACAGGCCGAACCGTAACACCCAGCCGAAAATACTGATCAGCATCACTTTCTTGATTCCGAAGCGGTTCAGGAAGAACGGTATCGACAGGATAAACAAGGTTTCCGATATCTGTGAAATCGACATTAACAGTCCGGGATGGGTTACTGCGAAAGAATCCGCATACAACGAAACCGATTTAAATTCCTGGAGGAACTGTCCGCCGAAGGTATTGGTGATCTGCAGGGCAGCACCTAACAACATCGCGAAGATGAAGAAGATGGCCATTTTGCGCTGCTTGAAAAGCACAAAGGCATCAAGACCGAAGGCTGATAGCCATGAGCCGTTTCTTTTAGCCTTTGCAGGCGGGCAGGCGGGCATTGTGAAGGCATATAATCCGAGGCAGACAGCCGAAATTGCACTGATGTACAGTTGCACCGGACTTTGGGAAAATCCCAGAAGATCAACCACCCACATGGCACAGATAAAACCGATGGTTCCCCATACGCGGATCGGCGGGAATGCCTTTACCACATCAAAACCCTTCTGCTGGAGCACTCCGTACGAGACTGCGTTATTAAGAGCAATGGTGGGCATGTAAGCCATCGCGTTAAAAAGCATGATCCAGTACATTAAAACCGGGTCTTTGGCCGTGGATGCCCAGAAAAGCAGTCCGGCACCAACCAGATGACAGGCACCAAGGACCCTTTCAGCGTTTACCCAACGGTCAGCCACTATGCCGAGCAATCCGGGCATAAAAAGCGAAGCAATTCCCATTGTGGCATAAATACCACCTATCTGACCCCCGGTAAAGTGCAGTGATATACCCAGATATCCACCTAAAGAAATTAACCATGAACCCCACACGAAAAACTGCAGGAAGTTCATCACGACTAACCGATTCTTGATCCCCATAATTCATCTTCAGTTGAGGTTTTAAAACTAATTAAAAATGGTGAGGAGGCAAGTCGGGAAGAGCCTTCGATGTTTGTGTAATTGAAGTTGCCTGCATACATTTACAGCATGAAAATAGGCTTTGATTCCAAACGATTGTTCTGCAATTTCACAGGGCTGGGCAATTACAGCCGCACCCTGGTGAAGAATCTCTGCCATTTCTATCCGGAGAACGATTACTTCCTTTATACTACCGGGGTCAAGGAGAGCGATGAGACCTCCCTTTTCCTGGATGATCCGGATGTGAGCATAAGGATAACTGAAGCAATGCTCAAATCTTACTGGCGAACCTATTCAATTAAAGGTCAGCTGATTAAAGACCATATCGAGCTATACCACGGATTAAGCCATGAGATCCCGGTTAACCTGCGCAAAAAAGGAATCCGGAGCGTGGTAACCATTCACGACCTCATTTTCAGGTATTACCCGCAGACCTATTCAGCGGCCGACCGTAGGATTTATGACATGAAGCTGAGGTATGCATGCAAAAACGCTGACCGGATCATTGCCATCAGTGAAAGCACCAAAGCCGACATTGTAAAATTTTACAATACCGATCCCGAAAAGATCGATGTTATATACCAGGCGTGCAATCCAGCATATTACAGACTCCGGAACCCTGTCGACAATGAGGCTATTTTAAAATTGCTCAATATCCCTTCTGATTATTTACTGTATGTTGGGAGTATTGAACCGCGAAAAAATCTCAAGAAGGTATTTGAAGCATTAACCTGGGTTAACCGGGGGCTTCAAATTCCATTGGTAGTGGTAGGCCGTGGCGGTAGGTACAAGCGTGAGGCTGCGGATTGGATCCGGCGCGCACACATGGAAAAGTCTGTTATCTGGATCGATAACCTCACCAAGTTTGAACCTTTACAGGCATTGTATCAAAACGCCAAAGCACTGATTTATCCCTCATTGTATGAAGGTTTTGGACTGCCGGTTGCGGAAGCCCTTTTATGCAAGACGCCGGTTATTACTTCGGTCGGATCATCATTGCAGGAAGCCGGTGGCCCGGGCTCCATCTATGTTAATCCGAAAGATCCGCAGGAAATAGCCTCAGGCATAGAAAGGATTCTCACTGACACCCTGTTCCGCCAGGAAATGGTTCAGACGGGCTACCTGTATGCACATCAGACGTTCGCCGCCGACAAGGTGACTCGCGAACTGATCGCCTGCTACAAAGACGTCCTCGAATCCCGCTAACTCTTCCTGCCGACTGCCGACTGCCGACTGCCGACTGCCAACTGCCGACTGCCTACTTCCCGCCGATCTGCATTTGTTTGACCCGGAAAGTCGGGGCGGCAAGACCGCGGTCCATGTCCACATCATTACCCATCATGTCGATATCCTTCATGATGTCAAAGGCATTGCCCGCGATGGTGACACCCTGAACGGGATGCTTGATTACTCCGTTCTCGATCCAGAACCCGGTGGCACCCCCGCTGAAATTACCACTGACAGGATCGATCCCGTAGCCGGTGACTTCCTTCAGGAGCAACCCTTTGTCGGTTGCCTTGATGATCTGGGCTGGTGTATGGTCGCCTGGCCTGACAATGACCTGATGCGGACCCACTCCCGGCAGGCTGGTGAAACCTCCGCGTGAAGCGTTTCCGGTGCTCTGTGTACCGGCCCGTTTGGCGACTATCGTATTATAGATGAATCCCTTGACAACTCCTGCCTCGATGAGCGTTCTTTTTTGGGTGGGAACACCTTCACCATCGAAGGGCGCACAACCCTGCCCCTTAAAGCGGGTCCCGTCGTCGACCAGCGTAAGTAAAGGCGATGCAAAAGGCTTATCGAGATAATCCTTCAGGAAGCTGGCTCCCTGCAGAACCCTTTCGCCGTTGAGGGCGGAAAGAATACCTCCGAAAATGGAACCCGCCACCTCAGGATCGAAAATAACGGCAGCCCGCTGCGTCGGAATCATGACCGGATCCAGCAATTCCCATGCTTTTCGTGAAGCTGTCGAAGCAATCTCTTCCAGTGGCTTCAGGTCGGCAAAATACCTCCTTGAACAATACTCATCGCCGGTGCTCTTTTGCTCGCCTTTTTCGGCAACCACACTCACTCCAACATTGCAACCGGTTGATTTATAAACCTTCAGAAATCCGCTTGTATTGGCGATATAAACTTCGCCCTGGCCTTCTCCATAAGATGCACCCGAGCTTTTCGTGATACGCGGATCTTTCATGGCAAGCTTTTCCAGCTCAATTGCCATCTTAATCTTCTTTTCCATGGGGATCTTCACCAGTTCAGCATCGTAAAGACCGTCCACCCGGGTAATATCCTTATTGTCGGGCAACACATTGTTCGGGTCGTCTGTGGTCAGCCTGGCAAATTGTACGGCACGTTTGAAAGTATCTTCCAGAGCTTTATCAGTCAGATCATTGCAATGGCTAAAGCCCATTTTGCCATCAACAATGACCCGAAAACCGACACCTGATGAATAGGCTTCCTGTATGGTTTCAATCTCCCCGTCCTGCACCTGAATCGAAAGATTGCGGCCGGATTCGAGATAGATCTCTGCGGAATCAGCGCCAAAATCCTTGGCTTTTGAGACCAGTGAATTAATCAATTTTATATAGTCCATGATGATTTTTCAGTTTTGATGATTACTAAGCCCTTGATCCACCAACATTTATACCCCTGATCCTCACAGTAGGCATACCTGCGTCCACCTCGGCACTCTGACCTTTTCCGCAGATACCGGGACCAAAATCAAGGTCGTTCCCGACTGCATCGACATTGGAAATCACCTGCAGACAAGACCCGATAAGGGTTGCGCCTTTGATCGGGACTGTTTTCTTACCGTTTTCAATGATGTATGCTTCACGGCAGGTGAAGTTAAACACGCCGGTTACCGCGTTTACGCTGCCTCCGCTGAGACTCTGAACATAGATTCCCTTGGGAGTTGAGGCGAGAATATCCGCCGGATTGCTGTCTCCTTTATCAATAAACGTGTTCGTCATCCTCGGTATCGGAATATATTGATAGGACTCCCTCCGACCATTGCCGGTGCGCTCCATTCCCAGCTGTTTGGCACTGAGAACATCGCTCATATAACCTTTCAATATACCTTTTTCAATCAGCACATTGCGTTTGGCCTGCGTTCCCTCATCATCAAAATTGATGGTTCCGCGAGCATTGGGTATGGTACCGTCATCAACCATGGTAAATACGTCGGAAGCCACTTTCTGTCCGACCTTACCGGTGAAGGCCCCGATTTTTTTGGCGATGTTGTCAGCTTCCAGCGGATGTCCAACGGCTTCATGCACCAACACCCCACCCCAGCCGTTCTGCATCACCACATCCATAATCCCTGCGGGTGCCTCCTGGGCATCCAGCATTGCAATAGCTTCGCGTGCAGCACGTTGGGCAACAATTTCGGGCGTAAACTCGTCGAACATCTCGAATCCCATGTGTTTGCTGAGCCGTTCACGTGACATATGCCGTGCCTGGCCGTTATCACTCATCGTTTGAACAATGAAAAACATCAGGGGGAGTTCATCCTGCAGATATACGCCTTCGCTATTGGCGATCAGCCGGCCACGGACTTCATCGTAATAATTAATCATGGCCATCTTGATACGCTTGTCATAATCCATGGCAGCCTGATCAGCCCGCTTCATTATTTCGATGCGCTTGCCGTCGTCGATGTTTCCAAGCGGATTTTTTACCGTGATGAACGACTGCCGTTTTGTATCTGAAATATTCACCGGCTTGGTGATGGTTCCGTTTTTCGCAACGTAAGAAGCCACTTCGGCGGCTCTTATCAGGTTTTCCTCCGTGATCTCTTCCGTATAGGCATAGCCGGTTTTATTGCCCGAGATAACCCTGACACCGGCCCCCTGGCTGATACCGTAGAGGCCGCTCTTGAATTTCGACTCTTCCATCACGATCTGTCGCGATGCGCGGTTTTCGATATAGACATCGGCAAAATCCCCACCTTTTTCCAAAGCCTTGGCGATTACCCGGTTGAGAATGTCTTTATCGATATTGAGTGCGGCAGATCCCGAAGATCCGGTAGAACACGACGACAGGAACTGGGCAAGCAAAGGAGACGAAGCCGCCAGGACCAGTCCGCCTTTCAGACTCATTTCCAGAAATTTGCGGCGCGGAATATCGCGCACAATGTATTGGTTTGTTGACATGATTGAGTGCTTTATGCGATAAATTTAAGAAGAAATTGTGACAGGCATCGGGTATCGGGTATCGGGTATCGGGTATCGGGTATCGGGTGACGGGTGACGGGTGACCGAAACACGTGACGCGTGACACGGAAGAAGTTTACTTCGTATCTTCCTTGGCGACGGTAATCACCTTGATGTCAGCGGGAGCGGAGACCATATCGCCGATTTTAGGTCCGAACGCCTTAAAATGTTCGGTGGCAAAATGTGCGTCTACGGCAGCCTGGTTTATATATTCTTCAACAAAGACAAATTTCGATGTGTCATAAGGATCCTGATACAGCTGGTATGATGTGCATCCGGGTTCCTTGTTCGACTTGGCAATGATCTCTTTGGCGGCAGCAATAAAATCCTTGGTCTTTTCAGGCTTTACAGACACTTTGGCGATGATCACCATTTTGGTATCCGTAAAGGTCGCCTTATCCTGACCGGCCCCTTGTTTCGAATTTCGTATTGTTTTTGCACCGAGGATACTGCTGCTGACGATAAGTGTTGACAACAGAACGAACAGCCATTTTGATTTCATAGTATTCTTTTGAGTGGGTTTTAAATGTTACTTCAAAGATATCGAAAGAAGCTGGAAATCGTGACACGTAACGCGGAACACGTGACTCGGAAGAAAAGATCAGGTATTTTTCCATTTCGGGGTTGGTTTTGCATCTATACTTAGAAATACATTTATATGGCAGCAACAAAGAATATTGATTATCAAGAATTAATTGAAAGAATTGGCAACACCTACCAAAGCGCAAAAAGCAAAATCATCTCAGCTGTAAACATTGAGATGCTATATTCATATTGGCAAATTGGAAAAGACATTATTGAATTTGAGCAACGAGGGAAACTTAAGGCTGATTATGGGAAACAACTCCTGGAAAATTTAGCAAAGGACCTTAAGCTGACACTTGGAAAAGGTTTTAGTAGAAGCAATCTTAACTATATGAGGTTGTTATACATCAAATATCCAATTTGTGAGACATTGTCACACAAATTGAGCTGGTCTCACTATTTTGAATTGTTAAAGGTTGATGATGACTTGGTAAGGGAGTTCTATGAAAATCATCAATATACCGAACCCGATATTGAAAAAGCGTTAATCAACAATTTGCAGCAGTTCCTTTTGGAATTGGGCAAAGGGTTTGCATTCATCGGAAGACAACAAAGGATAACATTGAACAACAGGCACTATTTTGTCGATTTGGTATTTTATCATATAAAGTTGAAATGCTATGTTTTAATAGACTTAAAGATCGGTGAGGTAGAGCATGAACACATTGGTCAAATGAAACTTTACCTTGGATATTTTGCAAGGGAAATAAATGAAGAAACAGACAATGAACCGATAGGTCTTATTTTATCCGAAGAAAAAGATGATATAATGGTTGAATATGCGATGCTTAATGATAAATCAAAATTGATTGTTTCAAAATATCAACTCTATCTGCCAAATACTGAACAACTAAAAAACAAAGTGAAGGAAATATTAGATAACTAATTCAATATCATGACGATACATTTCTGCAGCCAGTGGCTGCAGAAATTACTTTTAGTCACAATATTATGATCATAACCGAATGGCGAAGAGTTTTGAGCGATGGCTGGAGTCCGATCCTTCCTGATCCGGCTTTATTTTTTGGTAGGCGGAGTGTCTTTGATGCAGCGAACATAATTTGCTTCCTGACCATCCCTGTCAAAATCTCTATCAATACATTGCGGCCAGCTTTGAACACTTCTATATTGAGGTCTGAATTTCTCATCCACAGAACTGGTCCAGAGTGAAGTATACCCCCCCATGTTCATGTAACGCCAATTTCGTTCTAGGTATCCACCAGGCAGAATATTTAAGCCACTTTCATTAGTACCAGCCCCGTTTACCATCTCTTTTGTTCTAATGTTTAATTGATTTTGCCAGCCAATTTCTGACTTGAGTTTCTGTCCGGTTTTGTCAAGATTATAATACCGGCCATCACTCAGCATTGTAGTATCCATACCAAGCGAAATTTCCAATTCAAGCCATTCTTCATTACTGGGAAGGTGCCATCCGGCAGGACAAGCTTTTAATGCCGTTTTGTGTGAGTACAATCTGCCGTATGTAATACAATTTGTTACCAGATCATTATAACAAAATGATCCAGATCCTTCGTCAACAATAAAATCAAGGTTCTTAGCCATCCAGGATGCTTTACCTATATTGACAAAGGGGTACTTTTTCCCGTCTCTATTGTCAACAAACTCTCCGTCCTTTTTTATCGGATAATCATTGAATACTTCTAGAGAAAAACTCAAAGTATCCTGTTGATTTCCATAATGATAAGTTATCACCGATAGTTGATAACGACCGTCCTTGAAATTATAAGTATCCCATCCAAGGTCAAATGCTGGGTTTTGTGATCGAGGTAAATAAGAACCCAGACTCGAATAATCTGTGCAAATCAACTGAATTTGATTACCGTTTTGAATAAAAAGCTTTACGGAGTCTACCAAATCAGTCTTTTCCACACCAACTTGAATATTAACTAAGCCAATAACTTTTTCTCCACTCAGTGGTTGATAAAGTATTGTGGGATGTGCAGGAACGGGATTAATGCCATTGTTATTGCGAATACAACGAACAGACATTCCATAATCCGGATTCCAAAAATAGCTTCGTGAATAGGCTATTACTTGATCTAAACTAACGGCATAATGATCTTGTTGATTGGAGGAAGCCCAAAAATAGGATGAAAAGTCTGAGAAACTGGTGGGGTATTCTGGCTGTCCGACTATTCGCCTTCCACCAGGAGACAAACTTAAGCCAGTGAGATTAGACTGATAGTTTTTTTGCCCAACTGCTGAGTTAACAATATATTTGACTTTTGGAGCAACCTTGCTTTGTCCAAACAATTCATTAATTGATATTGGTTCCTCAAAGCCCAAATACCTTTCAAGAGTCAGCCAATCCGCATTGGTGGACAAATGCCAACCAGCCGGACATGATTTTTTAGCTTCTTCAAAATCATATAGACACCCATATTTCAGATAATTGTCAGTTCTCCTGGCTTCAGCCGTGTCAGTACCATTATAATCTTTCACCCAAATTCCTCCCTGCTCCTTAAGTTGACTAACTTTTGGCATATATGCCAGATTCTCAGCCATCCAGACTTGCCTTCCAATCGTTACATATTTATACTTTTTCCCATCCCGTTCATCAGTAAAATACTTCGTTCCGCCGGAATTGTTCACTTTCGCTCTGGCAAGATTGACAAGGTCAGGCTGGTCTGAAAAATTTTCGACCACTTTAATAAAATAATCTTCGGCTTTTACCTGTCCAAGTTTTTCGGCACATAATCCCAATCGGTAAGTAGCCTGGCCGCATACTTTATTATTCTGAGGGTAATCTTTAAGTACCTGCTGATAGATCAGACTGGCCTTATTATAATCGGCGTTGATGTTTTCCTCATAGAGGGCTTTCGACATGAGGTCGACGGCTTTAGTTTCTTGCGCATTAAGGCTTATCAAAGCAAGAATCAAAACGGCTAGAGAGAGGATGATCTTTTTCATGACTTTGTAAATTTTACACCAAAGCTATTCCGGGTGGCTGTCAAGTTGCGCAAGTTACTGTCAATTAATGTCAAAGGAATATCAAGAATTTTCCACGATCAGCTTATATCCCAATCCGCGAATGCTCTGGATAGAATTACCCGGATAATCAGGTGTGCAGATCTTTTTTCGCAGGTTACCCATATGTGTGTCGATAGTTCGAGGCGATACCACCACATCCGGTCCCCACACGGTATCGAGGATCACTTCGCGGGTCACCACCTGGCCCGCCTTTTCCATGAGAATCTTTATCAGATTTAACTCGAGGGCGGTCATAATAAGAGTATTACAACCCAGACTACATACGAACCGGCCTGTATCAAGCTTAAGTGGTCCCAGTTCAATTACCTGTTTCCGGTCGGGCTTTACCGGAGTTCCGGTCCGGCGCAAGACCGCTTTAACCCTTGATCTCAATTCCGATGGATTATATGGCTTCGTAACATAATCATCAGCACCCAGTTCCAGCCCGATGACTTTATCGTAATCCTGACTTTTCGCGGTCAGCATGATAATTGGGGTTTGAATGTCATGCCGGCGGAGTTCCCGACAGATATCCAGGCCATCAACCCCTCCGGGCAACATAAGGTCGAGCAGAATAATATCAAAGGCACCGGTCAGTCCCAACGTAAGGCCTTCAGGACCGGAAACGGCAGCAGTAACGGAATAACCTTCAAAAGTAAAATCATCGACGATCGCCATACGGATGGCCGGATCATCTTCAACTACCAGTATTTTCCTCATGATTTGGTTTGGCATTAACGGGTAAATAAAAAGTAAACGTGCTGCCTGCTCCCTGACTGCTGTCTACGGTGATTCGCCCCCCATGGTCCGATACGATTTTCCTGACAATAGTGAGCCCGATACCACTCCCTTTGATTCCGCGAAAAAGGTTGTCCTCGCAACGGTAAAACCGGTCAAAAACCTTGTCGAGGTCTTTCCTGGCAATTCCGAATCCCCAATCACGGATGGAGGTTCTTATCTCATCACCCTCGACTTCAACACTGATCTCAATGCGTTTGGAATCGGCAGAATATTTGAGTGCATTGTCTACCAGGTTAAAGATAACCTGCTGAATAGCATCAGGATCGATCCACAACTTTGGCAAACCGCTTGCCCATGCCCTTTCTATCTGGATACCCAGGGACCGGGCATGATCATCAAGCTGCCCCAGCCATCCGTTCAACAGCTCATTGTAGTCGGCTTCTTTGATCCGGTATTTCTTGCGATTATCCTCCAGCCGTGAAAAATCCAGAATATTCTCGATCAGGTAACCCAAATGTTCGGTCTGCTCTATCATGGTTGCATAATATCTCTTCCTCTGATCATCGCTCTTCACTCTGTTGTTATGAAGCAGATCCATGAGGTGCCGGATTGATGTGAGCGGGCTTTTCAATTCATGGGAAACGTTGGCAATAAAATCGGATTTCAACCGGTTAAGCTTCAGTTCCTGGTTGAGGGTGTACATGGTGAATATCAGTCCCAATATCATGATGAGGCCAATAAAAAGGAATATAAGCAGATAGGTTCCGGTTCCTTTTGACAGGATGCCATCCACCCATTTCACCTTGTTCTCTCTGAGCAATAACTGCCATCCGGAGAAATTGCCGGTCAAATCAAAATGGATCACATTATTCCCGGCTCCAACATTATGATCCCGGATGTTCATTTTCTGATCATTCAGAACAGCCCAGCTCAGATCACCCGCCGGATCCAGATTAAAGAGGATTTCTGCGGATCTGCTTTTTACCAGCTCTCCAAGATTTATGACCATCCCGTAACGATCCGCAGAGGCTGCTTCAGCGGTAAGATAAACGTAGGCTACCTCATTTCTGGTGAACGGAAACTTGCGAAGACCTATCGCAACACCATTCTGTTCTGAATTACCATCAAGGAACAGAGGATTCCTTTCCATGATCAGCCTGATATAAAAATCCGTCTCTTCCCGTTTGGCTCGCAATATCCCGCTTAATGAATCCATCAGGAGGGTATTTTTCTCAGGCAAGTCCGCAATCAGATTTTTGAAAAATCGAAACTGGGCAGCCTCGTATTCAACGGGAGGATTGATTAACAATTGGGTGAGCAGAATCTTTTCCCGATCCAGAGAATCGGATTGATTCATTTCGTTGAAGATTTTCGCCTTTTCTGCCACTGCAGTCAGTTTAAGTGGGATCTTCCCGTAAAGCCTGGCAGTAGGAAACCGCTTTTCCAATTGGTTCCATGCGGCAAGAGCCTGCATGGGTTTATTCTGTGACCGGAAGATTCTGATAGCAGCCAGATCCTGAGCGAACGAATCGGAAGATTGGTCCCTGAGCCCGGTGGTTGCAGGATTCAGGCTATCGGGGAGGTATATCAGATGGTGGCGGAGCAGCCTGACATCGTTCAGACCAGCTTGATAAAAAGCCAACGTGCAATATCCCGGAAGGTCACTTTTTATTTCCTCGGGCCTTCCCCCGGTTAAACTGTTCATGCTGGCCACCAGAATGGAATCCATTGATTGGTTGAACCTGTCGCTGATACCCTGAAGTCGGTCGCGACCCTCTTTCTCACGGCGGGCCTGATCGTTCTGAATTCCACGCCAGGCCATCACTGCAAGTAATAATCCGGGCAGTAGAACAGCCAGTGCATAGAGTAAAATAATCCTGCGGTGCTTCGATTCGGGGTATTTGGGTTTCACTGATGAAAATTAGCAGAAATCCAGGTAAATATCCAGAATCAGCGAAGCATTTGTGTCAAGGGAAGCTGAGGAATTGTCAAGAGAATGTGAAGGGGGTATCGGGTATCAGGTATCGGGTTTCGGGTATGGGGTATGGGGTATGGGGTATGGGGTTTCGAAGAAGAAGATCGGGGGACGAGGAAGAAGACCGAAAGACGGAAGACGGTAGAAAAGATAACGTATTTCGTTTATGAACGAATAATATTATACTTATTTTCGTTTATGAACGAAATTTGTTGTAATTTTGCATCATGATAAAGAGACTGCTCATTCAAAGGATTGATGAAATCCGGGACCTTAAAAAAGCCATCGTGATCCTGGGCTCAAGGCAAGTAGGAAAAACTACCCTGATAAATGAGCTCACAACCGGAACCAAAGATAAACTTGTTTTAAATGGAGACGAGCCTGATATCAGGGAACTCCTGACCGATATTACTTCAGATCGGCTGAGAGATATATTTGCAAGAAATTCAATCATCGTCATTGATGAAGCTCAGATGATTCCAAATATCGGGGTAACCCTAAAGCTTATCACCGATCGGATTGAAGGTATCCAATTGTATGTTTCCGGTTCTTCTTCCCTTGAATTGACAAATTCTATCAATGAGCCTTTAACCGGACGAAAATTTGAATTTCAGCTTCACCCGCTATCAATTGGTGAAATGATTAATCACCATGGACTTATCAAGGAAAAACGACTTTTGTCTCAGCGGTTGATTTTCGGTTACTATCCGGAAGTAGTTACCACACCCGGAAAAGAAGTTCAGCTATTAAAAGAATTAACATCCAGCTATTTATATAAGGATATCCTTTCATTTGGACAAATAAAAAAGCCGGTAGTACTCGACAAGCTCCTCCGGGCCTTAGCGTTACAGATTGGCAATGAGGTTTCGTTTATGGAGTTGAGCCAGATGGTCGGTGCAGATAAAGAAACAGTTGAAAGGTATTTGGATCTACTGGAAAAGGCTTTTATTGTATTCAGGATTAATGCTTTAAATAGGAATGTCAGAAACGAGATAAAGAAAGGCAAGAAAATCTATTTCTGGGATAATGGTATCCGGAATGCAGTTATTGGAAATTTCCTCCCTTGGGAAAATCGAACCGATACCGGAGCTTTATGGGAAAATTACATATTGACCGAGCGAGTCAAGCATTTGTCTTACCAAGGCTTTTATGGAAACTTATTTTTCTGGAGAACGACACAACAGCAAGAGATAGACCTGATTGAGGAAAAGGATGGTTCTTTTTCTGCTTTTGAATTTAAGGTCAGTTCAAGAAATAATCCAAGAGTTCCTCTCACATTTTCAAAAGCCTACCCGCTGAAATCATTTAAAACAATTCATCCAGGAACGGTGGAGGAAATCCTGTTATAGTTAATATATCGCTAGCCCAGTCGGACTGCCACCTCAAATTCGGTAAAATGATCATCCACCTGGTGCTCCTTCATTTGCAGAGTAACATTGCGACCGGTTTTAGCTTCGTAGTCATCGACCAGGGACTGCAGCAATTCCTTTCCGTGTGCCGATCCCGGAACCGGATCCAACTCATCTGATCTGACGGGTGCGAGATTGCGAACGGTAATAATTGCTGTTCCAGCAGATAATGACCCTGATGGATTTAAGAATGAAGCGGTTAAAGTTATCCAGCCTTCGCCATCCAACTTGCGAATCCCATGCTTGACACTATTTTCCACAATGCTGACCAGCAAGGATTTTGGGACCATCAGTGAGTTTAACGATTCTTCAACCTCGATGGAATAAGTCAAACCTCTGCATCTGCAGATTTTTTCGATTTCGAGAAAATCCCGGACCACAGCCAATTCTTCAATCAGAGTCGTTTCGGTGTGGCCGTTAATAAGGATTTTTCTTAAGATGCGGGAGTAGGTTGAGATCAGCTCCATGGCCGTTTCAGGATCTTTTTCAGCCACAAATCCCTGCACAGAGTTCAGAACGTTAAACGTGAGATGCGCGTTAAACCGGGTGGTTATCAGCGACGGTGATTCTTTCAGCAACTCGTACATATTTCACTTTTGGCCCAACTTCGTAATTAAAGCTTTACCAAAAATAGTCTTAGCGTTTATGGCGCCTGTGAAAGTTCGATGGAGTATTGTGAAAGTTGTGTGAAGACAGATCGCATATTATCTATAGTTAATAGAAGTTTTTGGCTAATTTTTTGCATTTGTAATAGAACCTTTAGATCTTTGTTGCAACCAATCAAGGTGATTGACGATGAAAGAATTGCTAAAAACAGTCATAGCCGACCAATTGCAGCTGGGCTGGAAAGAGTCCAATGTGATCCGCGTGATTCCGGAGCAAATGGTTTTCGGCCAAGGCCTGGTGGTGATTACCGGAATCAGAAGGTGCGGAAAATCGACGCTTATGCACCAGATCAGATCCATGTTGAAAGAGAAGGACTTTTACCTGAACTTCGATGACGAGCGACTAATCCACTTCAAGGTGGAACATTTCCAGGTATTGCACGAATTATTCATCGAGCTTTTCGGTGAACAGAAAACATTCTATTTTGATGAGATTCAAAACATTGACGGATGGGAGCGATTTATCAGACGTCTGGATGATTATGGAAATAAAATCTTCATAACAGGTTCCAACGCGCGTATACTCAGTCGCGAACTGGGCACACACCTGACTGGCAGATATATCCAGATAGAGCTTTTTCCATTTTCGTTCAGGGAATACCTCAACTGGTCGCATGCCACGTTTACGGAACCTGAAATTTCATCAACAGCGGGTAAGGCAAATGTAGCGCGCCTTTTTAATGAATACCTATCCTGGGGCGGTTTTCCTGCATATCTTGAAAGCAGAAACGATCAATATATCAAATCTTTATACGAAAGTATTTTATACCGTGATGTCATGGTCAGGAATAATCTGACCAATGAAAAGGAAATGCTGGAATTGGTTTATTACATGGCATCCAATGTGTCAAAATTATCTTCAAACAATTCTCTTACCAAGGTTATAGGAGTAAAAAATGCTACCACGATCAAGAATTATCTTGGTTTTCTTCAAGACACTTACCTGCTTTTTCAAATTAACAAATATGACCCTTCGTTGAAGAAGCAGCTCCAAAATTCAAAAAAGACCTATTTTATTGACAACTCAGTAGTGTTAAAGCTCGGATTCTCATTTTCTCCCCAATCGGGCAGGCTACTGGAGAACCTTATCTTTATTGAGCTGAAAAGACGGGGAAAGGAAGTTTTTTATCACCATCACCGTGCCGAATGTGATTTCGTCATCAGGGAAGCCAGCACCATAACAGAAGTCATCCAGGTTTGCTACCGGTTTGATGAACCGGCTGTAACAGAACGCGAGATAAAAGGAGTTACAGAAGCTATGACCCTATATGGATTGACTTATGGAACCATCATAACAGTTGGCACCACCAAGGAAATGGAAATCTCAGGAATGAGAATCAGCGTGATTGAAGCGTGGAAATGGCTGCTGAAGATCGGCTGACGGGGAAGAAGACCTAACCACGAAGAAGAAGATCGGAAGACGAAAGAAAGATCGAAACGCGAGACGCGTGACACGTGACACGGAAGACCAAGAAGAAGACCGGAAGTTTTACCCACCTTGAAACAATAGCCCCCGCCGTGCATGTGGCAGGGGCTTTACTAAGGCTAAATTTTATTGCTTAGGTGGTTTAAGAGCATACAATGTCCCTTCGGTGTCATTAATAATTATTATGCCGTTCGAGACAAAAGGATGGGTTGCGCCTTTACCGGTATCATAATGCCATCTTTCTTTGCCGGAATCCTTGTCAATAGCCAGAAGTATTTTCCCGCTTATAATAATCTTGTTGTCAAGGTATTGTGGCGGTTTAAATAAAGTGTTAAAATCAAGCTTGATTTGCCAATTCACTTTACCTGTCGAAGCATTTAATGAATAGAAGTTACTGTTCCCTTCGATGCCGGAAAACCTGTTCCCAACGTCTCCAAAATAGACATTATTTCCTTCTATACAGGGACTTGCCTCGATGGTATATTCCGAAAAAAAGCGCCAGGCATTGGCTCCTGTCTGTAAATCCAAAGCATAAATATACTGGTCGGTACAAGTGAAAATCACGTATTTGTCTGTTGCCACAGGTGAAGAAAAAATTGTCTTAATAACAGGGAACCGCCATAACTCCTTACCTGTCAGAAAATCTACGGCGATCAAATTTGCCTTCTTGCGCTCTCCTGTAGTATTATAAGTGCCGACAAAAACACGATTATGCGCAACCAATGGACGGGAGCTGGAGTATTCATTAATCTCTTTTTTCCATATAGTGGTACCTGTTTCAAAATCTATACAATAAAGCGAGGTAATAATGTCCGCCGTTCGGTTTATGTTAAATTTCTCCGCCATTAGAATGACCCGGTTCTCGCTCCAGCTGATTTCTCCCCCACCTTCTGGTGCTTTAAATTGCCAATACTCTTTCCAGGAATCCAGATCTATACAATGCAATATCCCCAGTGATGAGAATAGTATCCGATTCTTAGCAACAAGTAAATCTCCATCAAGATTTCCGGGGACCTCGTGTTGCCAAAGCAATTTTCCGGTTTCAATCTCTACGGCATAAATTGACTTTCCTGCGGTACAAATAACCTGATTTTTGTATGGAACGGTCTTCACCCATCTTTCTGTATTTTGCTTTTTCCAGAGCAAATCTGCTTTCGGAGTAGCTGAAATGGCTTTAGATAAATCCATTGGACGAATAAATTCTTTTGCTTTCCGAACAGTTATATTGGTCTTTGGGTATTCTCCCTTATAATCCTTGACACACCGAACCGAATGTCCAGAAGAATGTTCATCCCAGTTTAGTCGATAAATATCATCCTTATTTTTTCCACCCATAAGGTCCCTTGTCCATGCACAAAAACCGGTAATTGAATCTCTGCGATTTCTCAAGATGAATTCAGTTGATGTCCAGAATGATGAATAGGTACCTAATGAGTTGAACCCGCTTCCCGGGCCACCTGGAGGGTAAATTACCCCTCCCGGCAAAGCACTGAATCCTGAGGTGTTATCGCCATTTCCATCACTCAACCAACTAGCGGTAGATTTAAGAAAACGCCCTACCGGTGGATATTCAAACAATAATTTTTGGTATGAAAATGTACCTGCTCTATTAAAACCCTCATCATTTGCCGCTGAATCAGGCATACCAAGCGCCATTTCAAGTTCCTTCCATTCGGTATCGGTCGGCAGGTGCCAGCCCGATGGACAGATCCCCTGGTGATTGATTGTATCGCCCTTCCAAGCTTGGGTCAGATATTTTTCATCGATAGCCATGGCGGTTGTCCAGCTATAAAGGCAGCCATATTTCTGATAATTCTCGGTAGCCTTTGCAGCTGCAATATCCTGACCATCATAACCATACACCCAGATACCGTTTTCCTGTTTCTTAGGTGGATTAACATGTGGCATATACGCCAGGTTTTCCGCCATCCAGATTTGGTTGCCAATTTTTACCCATTTATATTTATGCCCGTCGCGGGGATCGATGAATGTTTTGGCATTGTCGAGCTTGTCAACACGGGTCTGAACCATCTCAATAATATCTTTTTGTTCCGGGTATTGCTCGATCACTTTCGTGTAATATCCAAGAGCTTTCTGGGTTCCCTCTTTCTCTCCGATCAGTCCCAACCGGTACAGGGTTTTTGCCGTCAAGGTGCGATCGTCTGGTTTCGATTTCAGAATTTGTTCGTAGAGCGCTTTGGCTTTACCTAAGTCGCCATCGACCTGCTCTGCATAGACGGCCTGATAAAATAGTTTATCCGGAGTAATCTCCTGGGCCATAACCTGGACAAGGGTAAATACCAGGAAAATCAGAATAAATACATTGCGTTTCATAGCGAAGGTTTTCTTTCAAAAGTAGATAACCGGTCAGGGTTCAGTATGAAAGTTCGATTGCGATTTGTTGCAGCTCGATGAATGTTCGGATTACTGTTCATATACAGCTTTACCTTTGAATCCTCATCACCTCTGGCGCTCATGATTCCAAAAACTTATACCCCACTCCCCTGAGACAAACGATTCTCTCCTGATCTTCAGGATGTTTAAATTTCCGCCGCATTTTGGCGATATGGGCATCAACGGTCCTGGGAGTGACGAACACATCATCGCCCCAGACTTCGTTCAGAATATCGTCCCTTTTAAGGACTACTCCGGGATGTTTCATCAGCATGGCTAAAAGGTCGAATTCGAGCTGGGTCAGCTCAACAGCCTGTCCCCTCAGCCTGAATTCATGCCTCGGGATATTGATTTCGAATGATCCATGCTTGATCAGATCGGCAGACTTGGCCGGAGCCTGTTTGGTGCGGCGGAGCACAGCCTTGATCCGGGATCGGAGTTCATGAGAGTTAAAAGGTTTTGTGATATAATCATCCGCTCCAAGTTCGAGTCCGATCACCTTGTCGATATCCTGTGATTTAGCTGTCATCATAATAATTGCAGTCGCGATATCGCGCTTTCTGATTTCCCTGCAGATATCCAGACCGCTCGGACCGGGAAGCATCAGATCGAGCAGGATCAGGTCGTGCGCCTGCTGTAGAGCCTTCTCCAGTCCCTGATTGCCGTTAACTGCAATATCAAGTTCATAGCCTTCCAAAGCCAGATCCTCTTCAAGGCTGAGCCGAATAGCCTTGTCATCCTCAACAACAAGAATTTTTATCATTTCTTAAATTTTTGATCTATTGGCAGATATACTAAAAATGAAGATCCGTTGCCGGGTTCGCTTTTGAGTTCGATACTACCCTGATGGGATTCCACAATATTCTTTACCAGTGTCAAGCCAATACCAGATCCCTTGATCCCTTCATTTTTCTTGTCATCCACCCGGTAAAACCGATCGAAAATCCGCTGTTGGTCAGCAAGAGCAATACCCCGCCCGTAATCCCTGACCTCCATACAAACATCATTAGTTTTCAGGCTCAGGTTTATATCGATACGCATCCCGTCGGATGCATATTTTTCCACATTGTCGAGCAGGTTGTAAATCACCTGTCGGAGAGCATCCTGGTCAGCAAGAATCATTGGGATATTCTTGCTTGCCGAAAAATTAATTTGCATACCGGATTCGGCATGACGGTTCCGGTAAATATCAACCAAACCCTGAACCAGTTCGACGAGATTGACTATCTCAAACCTGTATTTTTTGATCTCATCCTCGATCTTGGAGAAGTCAAGAATATTCTCCACCAGATGATTCAAGTGATCACACTGCTCGATCATGGAGTCGTAAAATTCGTCCTTCTTCTCTTCGGTTCTCACTCTTCGCAGCCTCAGCAGCTCCGACATATGCCGGATGGAGGTTACAGGCGATTTGAACTCGTGGGAGACATTGGATATAAACCTGGACTTCATCCTGCTGAGCCGTATTTCCTGATTAAGCAGGTAAATGGTGAATATCAGTCCAAGGACCAGCCACAGGGCAATTAGTGCGAAGATTCCGGTATACAAAACTTTACCTGATTCAAAGATCGATGGCAGGATCGGTTTGGGATTTATCTGAAGATCGGTCTTCCACCCGGGCAAGGGTAAAGGAAATGGGAATGTCAGTAAAGAATTCCCGGTCGGGCGGATTGAATTAAACAGCTCGATCCCGTTTTCGTCGGTGATCCGCCAGCTATAGTTTCTATCAGGATCCGCTTCAGAAACGAGGGAATCCAGTCGCTGGTGAAGGAAGAAGTTCAGATCGACCATCGCCACCCTGACTGTCCCATTGGGCAGCAATTTAGTAACCAGAAGATCGCGGTAGCCGTTTTTTTGGAGATAGACCTGCTGCTCACCGGGATAAGTCAGGTAATCTGCGGCAGTAAGCAGGAATTTATTCAGATACTCGGTTCTGGGCACCGCGCGATCGATTTTGGAAAAAAGGCTGTCGGATCCAGGCAAAAAATTTCCAAGTTTCTTTAATTCCGAATAAAACAATTCGAACGTCCGGGAGCCATATCCCTCATCAGGATTCAGCAGGATTCCGGCAAATTTCTCCATTCCGGCGCTGAGATCTGCCGTGTCACCGGATGCAGCCTTTATCTTCAGAATTTCGATGGCAGCTATCAGGTTAACAGGCAATTGCCCGATATTTTCTTTAACTCCGGATTGAAGTATCTTTTGATATTCGTCGATTGCTTCCCTGGTTCTGCCCTGCTTTTTTAGTATACGCGCCAGGGCGATCCCTGCTTTAACAGCCTCCGGATTTTTATACCCGCTTCCCATTTTATCCAGATAATACCTGGTAGCCCCATCCAGATCATTATCAATGAACTCAAGCTCCCATCCCCGGTCAGGTTGGGCTAGAATCTCGTCATGAAGTTCATGGAGTCCATCGGGATGGTACAGCATCTGATCCTTAACAATATGCAGTCCAGAATCTTTAATAAAAACCAGCGGGGAGAAGGTTGTATCCACAGTCCAGTCGGAAATCTCACGGTTAAAAAGGCGGAAAAAATCCTGTGCAGCCAGGTTAAGTTCCTGTCTCACCTGTTTTTCGCGAAGGGCATCACCTCCCCTGATACCCTGGAAGGCGAGAAATCCCAGTACAAATCCGGGAACTACCACCCCGAGCATATAAATAAGAATGATCCGTTTACGCTTCGATCCGGCGGGCCTTGATTTCACACCCATAAATTACCTCAAATTACAAAGATTCGCAATCGCATGCCAAGAATTATGGAAACCTGACAGGAGTTTGTGAAGATTTGGTGAAAGGCTTGAACGAAGAAGAAGATCGGAGGACGAGGAAGAAGACCGGGAGACGGGACGAGTAACGCGATACACGGAAGAAATGCAGAATCAGGTCGGCTTTTTTCCATTCGGCTGCTGATTTAGCATCTATACTGTAAAATACAAAACGATGGCAGCAACGAAGGAATATTTCGATTTTATCGGGTCTGTTAAAGACCGAATCCGGTCGGCACAATATGAGGCATTAAAGGCGGTAAACAAAGAGCTGGTGGGTCTTTACTGGGATATTGGGAGGATGATCAGTGAAAAGCAAAAGGAGTTAGGCTGGGGAAAGTCGGTCGTCGAAAGAATCGCATCGGACCTTCAGAAGGAATTCCCGGATCAAAGAGGATTCTCAGCCAGGAATATTTGGCTAATGGTTAATTATTACACTGAATATAAAGACGATACATTTCTGCAGTCAATGACTGCAGAAATTGGTTTTACTCATAATGTTTTGATTTTTTCACGATGCCAGGATGGTCTCGAACGCAAGTTTTATATAACAATGACAAAACGTTTTGGATGGACCACACGTGTTCTAGAACACCAGATCGAAAACAAAACCTTCGAAAAGTACCTCCTCAATCAAACCAACTACGATGATTTACCGGCCGAGAAATTTAAGGACCAGAATATTCTCGCCATCAAAGACCATTACACATTCGATTTTCTTGAACTTTCAGAGAAACATTCCGAAAGAGAGTTGGAAGAAGCGCTCAATCGGAACATGCAAAATTTCCTGCTGGAGCTGGGTGGGGATTTCAGTTTTATGGGAAGCCAATATAAAATCACAGTCGGTACACAGGATTTTTTTATCGACCTGCTCTTATTCCATCGTCGTTTACAAAGCCTGGTCGTGATTGAATTGAAAGCCGGAGCTTTTAAACCTGAATACAAAGGGAAACTCGAATTCTATCTCAATGTTCTAAATGATACTCACCGACTTCCACACGAAAATGAGGCTATCGGCATAATTATTTGCAAAAACAAGGATCGTATTGTTGTGGAATACGCGCTTAAAAAAACGCAAAATCCAATTGGCATTGCCAGTTACAGCACCGGTCCGGAACTTCCCGATTATTATGTAAAAGCTCTACCCACTCTTGAGCAGATTGAACGGGGGTTGGGGTTTTTGAAGGGTGACGGGTGACAAAGAAAACGTGACAGGTGACGGGTGACACGGAAGAAACTCAGAATTTCGTGGTCATTTTTCCATTTCCTTGTTGATTTAGCATCTATACTTATAAATACAAAATCATGGAAGCGACGAAGGAATATTTCGATTTTATTGGTTCAATCAAGGATCGGATCCGGTCGGCTCAGTATGAGGCATTAAAGGCAGTAAACAAAGAACTTGTGGGATTTTACTGGGATATCGGGAGAATGATCAGCGAAAAGCAGAAGGAGCTGGGATGGGGAAAGTCTGTAGTGCAAAATATATCTGATGATCTAAAATCAGAATTTCCAGGATCGAAAGGGTTTTCGATTTCGAATCTTTGGTACATGACACAGTTTTACCAGGAATATCAGGGTCTTGAAAAACTCGAATCACTGATTCGAGAAATTGGATGGACCCACAACCTACTGATATTCAAGAGATGCAAAATTCTCGAGGCACGAGTTTTTTACATTCGTCAATCAGTAATATTTGGTTGGTCAACCAGGGTTCTTGACCATCAGATCGAAAACAAAACCTTCGAAAAATACCTACTTAATCAAACCAATTACGATGAAATTCCTCTTGAAAAATTTAAGAATCAGAAAATTCTGGCAATCAAGGATCATTACACCTTCGACTTTCTTGATCTCTCAGAGAAGCATTCTGAAAGGGAATTGGAAGTTTCTCTAATTCGAAATATTCAAGGATTCCTTCTTGAGCTGGGTGGAGATTTCAGTTTTATGGGCAGTCAGTATAAAATCATCCTGGGAGGTGAAAAAATCCGGTTCAGCCATTGGCATTGCAAGTTACAGCACCGGTCCGGAACTTCCCGATTATTATGAAAAAGCTTTACCCACCATGAAGCAGATTGAACGGGGGCTGGGATTTTTGAAAGGTGTCGAATGACAGGTGACGGGTGACGAAGAAAACGTGACACGTGACGCGTGACACGAAAGAAAAGCACCGGCATTTCTCCAATCGGCTGTTGGTTTTGCATCTATATGATAAAATGCAATGCCATGGAAGAACCACTGAAAGTCAATCCAAATCATTTAACCGCTATGATTTTCTTTGTTCGCGGAGAAAAGGTTATGTTAGATTTCCATCTTTCCGGATTATATGAGATTGAAACACGGGCACTTAAACAACAGGTCAGGAGAAATATCGAAAGATTTCCGATTGACTTTCTTATTATTCTGACTGATCAGGAATGGCGGGAGCTTATCACAAATTGTGATAACCTCGGTGCTTACAAATATGCTCCTTCACCTCCCTTTGCTTTTACAGAGCAAGGTGTTGCGATGCTATCCTCAGTTTTAAAATCTCGTAAAGCATTAGAAGTCAACATCGCTATTATGCGAACATTCGTTCAAATTCGCAAGATGATGTCAGAAAGTGCGGAATTAAACAGTAGAATCGACTCATTAGAGAGTCGATATGACGAACAGTTTCAAACGGTATTTGCGGCGATCCGTCAACTGCTTGACAAAAAGAGCGAACCACGGAGGGCAATCGGCTATAGGATTTCGGAGAAAGAATAGTAAAAGAACTTTGAGATTCCATGGCCCATGCTGAATTTTGAATTTTCAGGATCAACGGCTTTCCGAGAAGTTTGATCACGTTAAAAAAGCCCCCACCAGTTTCATCCGGCAGGGGCTCTCGATTTTAAGGAATTCTTCTTTTTAATCAACCTTCGGATAGTCGAAAACATACAGGCCGTCTTTGCAGCCAATGTACATCTTATTGTTCAGGAAGACGGGATAGGTTATGGGTGCAACAGGAAGTTCAAATATGTATTTGTGCGTTCCGGTTTTAGTATCCAACGCGATAAGCTTGTTTCCCTTGCGGTCACTATCGCCCAGAAAGAATATTTTATTGTCGTAAAGTACGGGTGTCCGGTTCATAAGGCGAAACACATTGGTCAATCTGGTTTTCCAGATAAGTCTCCCAGTTTTTTTCAGTGCGAGTAACCAGGAGTAGTTTGAATGACCCGAGCTCAATTGAAAAAACATACTGTCGGCAAGCGCAGTTCTTAAATTTACACCGGAATTATTAATGAATAATTTCCATTTTTCTTGTCCGGTTGCAGCATCGACAGCATGCAAATAATTACCATTTTCAGTGCTTTGGGCAGGAAATATAACCAAGCCATTCGAATAGACACAATCCCAGAAAGTGCCCTGGTCTTTAATCTCCCAAACTTTATCGCCAGTATTGACATTTAATGCCAGCAGGTTGGATTTGGCAATCGGTCTGATATTATCCTGCACACCTTCCTTTTTGACTTCCCTGATAAAGAGCGGACAAAATATCAGATTTTCGTGAATGGTAGGATAATAAAACATCGTACCTTCTCTATGGCAGCTCCAGATTTCTTTCCCGTCATCTACTCCGATAGCGATGAGACTGTCCTTAGCCTGGCCGAATAGAATTTCGTTCTGAACACGGCAATATTCAAGAAAAAACCCTCCTCTTGTCTGCCATTTTATCTTTCCGTCAAGCTTGCCAATACCGACAGTTTTATCTTTGGTGCTAAAGATCAATACATTATCAGAAGTTAAAAATACATTGTTTAAAAATTTTACTCCTGCATCATAAGCCCAAAGAGTGTCAAGTGTTAACGCATTAATTGCCAGTATGATACTTGAATTGGGCTGAGCCATATAGATGGTCTTACCGTCGATTAGCGGTGATGGCCCAATAAGATTCTTCTGATTCGTCTCGTCGCTATTAGGAAGTATTTTATAAACCTGCGGTTTAATCGTTGATTCAGAAACGATCACATTAATCCGGGGCTCTATTATCCTACTTTTAATTGAGGCGAGGGGTTGGACTCCATTTACCGGAGACGCAACATTCTCCTTTAAACATCTTACAGAATATCCTTCTCTTCGGTCATACCACAATTCCCTAGATACGTCATATGGCCAATATGCACTCAGGTATCTGTTATATGCAGAATAGCAGGAATCAGAACCACCCTTTCTGATTAGATAACTGGTGTCCGTTGCTGTCCAGTAATAACAAGAATACCCCAAATTCACAAAAGCCCTGGGGACACGACTTTGTCTTTCACCTGCTGGGAGCATGGCCATGCCCGATGAATTATCCCCATTTCCCCCAAGATACCAGCCCGATGCTGATTTTAAGTATTTCCCAACCGGAGGTAGCTCTGGTGAATCCGTAAAAATATTTTTTTTCCTAGCCCGTGTTTCATCTTCCGCGTTTGCCAGCGAATCCGGCATACCCAGCGCTTTCTCCAACACTTTCCACTCACCATCCGTCGGCAGATGCCAGCCGGGAGGACATATGCCCTGATGCATCTCGGAGTTACCGTTCCAGGGTTGTTCGAGATATTTGGTATCGATATCCATGGCCATGGCCCAATCGTACAGGCAACCATACTTCTGATAGTTTTCGGTGGCTTTGGCTTCGGCAACATCTTCACCATCATAGTCGTACACCCAGATGCCATCTTCCTGTTTTTTCGGCGGATTCACGTGCGGCATATACGCCAGGTTTTCGGCCATCCAGATCTGATTGCCGATTTTTACCCAGCGGTATTTGTGGCCGTCGCGGGGATCGATAAAGGTATTGGCATCCTTGAGCTTGGCGATGCGGCCGCGGGCAAGCTCGGCCAGATCGGACTGGTCGGGGTACTTTTCCAACACATCGGAAAAATAGCCAATGGCCTTATCTGATCCTTTCTTTTCATAGGTCAGGCCGATGTGATACAGGCACTTGGCACTCAGTATCCGGTCTTTCGGATTGGTCTTGATCAGGTCCTGGTAAATAGTCAGGGCTTTATCGAGGTCGCCGGTAACTTCCTCCGCCATCACACCTTCGTAAAAACGGGTATTGGCGGTTGATTCCTGGGCTGATAGGTGCCACGGTGCCAGCATCAGGATAACGAGTAAAATGGTTATGTTTTTCATGGCTTTGATTTTACTCTAAAAGTAAAGCCGGCGATTCACCTGAGTTTGAAGCCGGCGTGAACCATTGTGAAACATTTGTGATTGCATCAGAATGATACAAATTTATATCCCACCCCCCGCATGCACTTGATCCAGCTCTGTTCCTCACTGTCGCCCATCTTCCGGCGCAGCTTGGCAATATGGGCATCCACGGTGCGCGATGTCACATAAACGTCTTTTCCCCAAACCTCATTGAGAATCCGGTCACGGGTGATCACTTCCCCCGGATGCAGCATCAGGATGCGCAGAATCTCAAATTCAATTGCCGTAAGCACAATTTCATCGCCGTCCTTCTGAAACCGGTATTTACCGGTGTCCATCTGATAAGGACCGGCCTTAATTATCTGATTGAATGATTTCTGATCAATCTGGATAGTGCGCCTTAGGACCGCTTTGATCCGTGCCCTCAATTCATGGGAGTGAAAAGGCTTGGTGATATAATCATCGGCTCCAAGTTCCAACCCGATAACCTTGTCGAAATCCTGACTCTTCGCCGTGAGCATGATAATTGGCGTTCCAATGTTTTTCCGGCGCAATTCCTTGCAAACATCCAGACCGTCCATTCCTGGCAGCATCAGGTCGAGCAAAATCAGGTCGTGACCGGGCTTCATGGCCTTTTCCAAGCCGGAAATGCCGTTAACGGCACTTTCCACTTCATAGCCATCGGCCTTCAAATCATCCTCGAGGCCCATCCTGATGGCCCTGTCATCTTCAATGATCAGAATCTTTATCATGATATTGGTTTTGATCGATCGGTAAATACACGGTAAAAACACTTCCCTTTCCCACCTCACTCTCAACCTGAATACGACCGTGATGGGCTTCCACAATACGTTTTACAATGGTCAGGCCTATGCCGCTGCCTTTAATTCCCTCAGTCCTTAACCTGTCGCCCCGGTAAAAACGCTCGAAAATCCTCGGCAAATCTTTCTCCGGAATCCCCAGCCCAAAATCCCTCACACTCACCACCACAAACCCAACTTCTTCCTTATTTCTTGCTTCCTGTTCCCAATTTCTGCCCTCTGCCCTCTGCCTTTTGCCCTCTATAAACAAGCTAATTTCAATACGCCGCGAACCGCCCGAGTACTTATACGCATTATCAATCAGATTATAAAACACCTGCAACATGGCATCCTTATCGATATACAGCATGGGCGGCTTTGCTTTCGCCTCATAAGCCAGCTCAAAATCGGGCTCGGTGATACGGCTGCGATAGAGACGAATCAAATCGACAAGAAGCGTATCCGGGTTGTGCCATTCAAACCGGTAGTTCTTGATATCTTCTTCCATCTTGGAGAAATCCAGTATATTCTCGATCAGATGCCCCAAATGATCGCACTGTTCCAGCATCGATTGCAGGTATTCTTCCTTTCTGGCATCAGAATTAATCCTCTTCAGATACATGATCTCGGTCATATGCCGTATAGACGTCAGCGGAGTCTTAAATTCGTGGGAGACATTGGAAATGAAATCGGATTTCATCTTGCTCAGCTTCATCTCCTGATTCAGGGTATACATCATGAAAACAAGCCCGGCGATCATCAGAAGTGTGATAAAAGCAAAAACGAAAACAAACAGGCCCTGACTGGTCCCGAACAGAATTGCCAGCCTGGACTGAGGTTTCGGGCTGATCACCAGTTTCCATGGCGGGTAATTTACCGGGAAACTGATTTGCACACTGGCCTCCGAAGAATCTACAGCTGGCGAGAAAAGATGCGTGCCGAATTCAGTCAGGATGGTCCAATTGTACGCCCCTTTTGAATCCAGATCTTTGAATAATTGAGGAACCCTGAATTCAAAAAATCCATTCAGGTCGATAACCTTCCCAATTTGAATACCCGACGGTAGATTTACCTGATTAAACAGAGCCGGGAATTTTTCTGATTCGAGATATTTACGCTTGCCTGATTCACCGTTAAAAAGGTTGCCTGGATTATCCAGCAGTCCGATCAGAAAATCAGTTTTTTCTTTCTCAAGAGCGAGGCTGTCCAATAATTTTCTGTCGGGAGGAGGATTCAATTTAGCCAGAATCTGACTCAGATAATTAAAATAGGACCGCTCAAACTCAACGGGTGGATGGATCAGAAAACGGACAAGATTGCCGGCCCACTCTGCTGCCGAAGCTGAATTTCCCTTCTCGTTGCTAAGCCTTATCAGTTCCGACATGGCCATGGTCGCTGCAGGCAAATGATCCCCTAAAACCGTTCCCTGATAATTTTCCGCAATCCTTCGATACACTGCCGTTGCACTATCCTTCTGATTGCGTTTAATATAGATCCGTCCAAGGCCATTAAGAGCCTGCACTGCGAATACACTGTCAGATTGTTCAGCTAAACATTTCCGGTAAAGCGACTGGGCACCTGCGAGATCCTTTTCCTGAAATTCCCGGATTGAAGCCTGTCGGAACAAGTCGGATTCGGATTCAACAGGCAGAGTTTTCAGATAACCGTCAGGTAAAAAAATTAGATGATGATGGATGATTTCGGGGCTCTGCCCAGCCTCCTTCTTAAATATCAGGTATGCAAAGGAATCAGGAACATTGGTGATTTCAGTATCCAATTTCCCGAAAAAATCCTGCGCCAGGATCTGGATCTCATTGCGGACTTGTTTTTCCCTTAATGCCTGATCGTTCCGGATGCCGCGATAGGCCAGAAAACCAAGTATCAGGCCAGGTAGTACAACACCCAGGGCATAATAGAGAATAATTCTTTTACGTTTGGACTCGGGATAGGTGCGTTTCACAATTTAACCTTAGGCTAATAGCGGTAAAGATCAGAATTCTGGGTTATTGATTTGTCAACGCAAAATACTGAATTGTGAAAATTGTGTGAAGAACACGAATAAGAAGATCGGGGGACGAGGAAGAAGATCGAAACGCGTGACACGAACCGAGCCGTTAGGCGAGCTCAGCGAAGCTAAACGCGAAGAAGACAAGCACTATTCCCCTCCTATTTTAAGGGAGGGGCCAGGGAATTAGTAAAACCCTGACTACCAATACCTTTCAATAAATCACTAAAGAGGTTAAAAGTTCCGTGAATCTCTGTAAACCAAAGTGTCCTGACTACCAAGTCCAAATCTTTAAGCAAACTCCGTGTTTTTCCGTGTTCTCTGTGCCTCCGTGGTTAGTCTTGATTCTTTGCCCTAACGGTCAAAATATATTCTAATATTCACAATATCTCCATAACCACAACAGCCTTCGACGGAACGGTTACCTGCAGCGAAGAAGAATTAGTCTTCTTGAAATTTTTAAAGTCGACCGGCTTAACCACCTCGGGCTTATCAAAGGAGTTGAATGAATTGTATTCAGGTGCCGTTAAAACAGATGCAGTATTGACTTTTTCAAAGGACTTGCCAACCAGTTCAACCGTTAGCGTGACCTCCCTGTCGGGATTCAAATTTGACAGGGTAACGTGAATTTTGCCGGATTTATCCTGCGATACTGAACTGCTCAGTGCCGGAATCTTCTTGCCATCCATTTCGTAATCTTCTGATATAAGACTGCTTTCAAGGAGTTTGCCATCCTGATGGACGCTGTACATTTTGAATACGTAATAGGTTGGAGTCAGCACCATTTTACTGCCCTCGGTCAGGATAACTGCCTGCAACACATTGATTGTCTGGGCGATATTTGCCATCTTAACCCGGTCGGCATGGTTATTGAATACATCCAGGGTAACAGATGCAATCAGGGCATCACGAATTGAATTTTGCTGAAACAGGAATCCGGGTTCAGTTCCGGGCTCAACATCCGTCCAGATACCCCATTCATCCACCATCAGCCCCACCTGTTTTCTGGGGTCATATTTGTCCATGATGGCACTGTGCTTCTGAACCAGCTCGTTTATTTTCAGCGCCTTTTCCAGTCCGGAGAAATAAAATTTCTTCTCAAAACCGGTAGCCGGAGATTTTTCGCCCCATCCGGCACCAGCAATGGTATAATAATGAAGCGACAGACCGCTCATCGCACCGGGACGTTGTTTCATGACCACGTCGGTCCAGTTATAATCCGCTCCGTTGGCCCCGCAACCGATCTGCTGCAGTTTCCATTGTCCGTAAATCCCGGCCATCTCGGAATAATTCCGCAACAGGTTAACATAATAATCAGGGGTCATGTTTCCGCCGCATCCCCAGCTCTCATTTCCCACACCCAGGTATTTCACGTTCCACGGCTTTTCCCTGCCATTCTGCCTTCTCAGGTTTGCCATCGGCACATCCTTGTCGGAGTTCATGTATTCGATCCATTGGGTCATTTCCACGACCGATCCACTGCCCACGTTGGCGGAAATGTAGGGTTCGCATCCCAGCATCTCGCAGAGATTCAGGAACTCATGAGTTCCGAAGGTATTATTCTCCACTACCCCGCCCCAGTGATAATTCATCATCTTGGCGCGCTTGTTTTCCGGACCAATGCCATCCATCCAATGGTAAGTATCACCAAAACAGCCGCCTGGCCAACGCAATACCGGTATCTTCATCTCCTTCAGGGCATTGACAATATCGGTGCGGTATCCGTTGATATTCGGAATCTTGGAATCTTTTCCAACCCAGATGCCATCATAAATACATCTGCCCAGATGTTCTGCGAAATGCCCATAGATATTCCGGTTGATAATGACATCGCCTGAGGCAGCATTCACGATCAGTTTATTGGCTTCCTGGGCATTAGCTACAAAAGCGATTAGCAAAAAACAGAGGATTGAATAGATTCGTTTCATGGCCAGTATTGAATTAGTGTATTTTCTACAATTATTCAAATTTAGAAAATTTCTGGTAGTGCGGCATACTGACGACGAGAAAAAATATCAATCCGGCAAAGGCCATGATAGCGGCGACGTTGAACGTCCAGGAGAGGCCCAGGTTTTGTGAAATAACTCCGGTCAGCACGGACCCGATGCCGATGCCCAGATCGAGGCCGGTAAGAAAAGTTGAATTAGCTGCACCGCGCCGGTCAGGAGTCACCACATTGTTGGCCATGGTCTGGAGTGTGGGGAAAAGCACCCCGAATCCAACCCCAATGAGAAATCCAGACAACAGAAAGAAGGTGAGCACCGGAATATGCGACAAGAACAACAATCCTGCTGAAACGGAGACAATGCTTCCGACAGATATGAGTGTAGGACCATAACGATCGAACAGATGACCGGAGAAAATGCGGGTCAGGGCAGTCCCAACCGCCATAACCACAAAGTACCATCCGGAATAGGTGCTCAGGCCTATTTCCCTGGCATATATTGTAATAAAAGTAAGCACTCCGCCATAGGAGGAAGCAATTACCAACATATTAATTGCAATGGGAGTCGCTTGTTTGGATATCAGCATCTTCAAGCTGAAGGAAGATTTCTCAGGTTTTTTGAATGGCGGATATTTAATCATGAACGCCATCAGAATTCCAATTGAAGAAACAGCGGCGGCAACCAGGAAAAGAGCCGTAAAATGGTTATGTCCCATAACTTTAAGCCCGATAACGGGACCAATCGACATAGCAAAGGTGAACGAAAGGCCGAAATAACCGATTGCGCGACCACGTTTTTCAGTGCTCACGAGATCAACCACGAGGGTAAATCCGGCAGTTGTAGAAGCACCCCAATTGAGGCCGTGTAAAAATCTCAGTATAATCAACGGCACAACGGTAGTGGCGATCGGATAAAGCAAAAAGAGCACCGAAAACAGAACAATTGACGCCAGGAATATCGATTTTCGTCCGAAAGTGTCCAGTGCATATCCGGATATTGGCCTGATCATCAATGCTGCCAGGGTATACATTCCAATGATAAGCCCAACCTCCCTTTTGCCGGCAAATAGTACTTCCTGCAGATACACAGGCAAGGTTGGCATCAAAAAGTAGAAAGCTGTAGAGATGAGAAAAACTGAAATAGTCAGGAGAATAAAATCCTTTGAAAACAGCGTTGTTTTATTCTTTTCAGTCATAGTGCAAATAAATGGCTAATTTTGGATAAAATAGTCAATTAAACAATTAGCCATGAAATCAAGGTTTTTATCCGCTCTTTTATTAATGCTTTTATTGGTAAGCTGCAAGCAGAAAACGGTGGACTATCTCACTGAATCTAAAGCTGATAAAGACAAACGAATGGAATGGTGGAGAGAAGCCCGGTTCGGTATGTTTATCCATTGGGGCCTTTATGCCGTGCCTGCGGGGGAATGGAAAAGCCAAACCAATCATGCCGAATGGATCCGGGAAACCGCCCAGATTCCCCTTGCGGAATACGACAAATTTGTCGGTCAGTTCAACCCCGTTAAATTCAACGCCAATGATTGGGTGAAAATGGCTAAGGACGCGGGGATGAAATATATTGTAATCACCTCCAAGCATCATGACGGATTTGGATTATATAATTCCAAACAGACCGATTTTGACATCATGTCGACCCCCTTTAAAAGAGATGTCCTTAAAGAATTATCGAAGGCATGTGAAGATCAGGGAATGACTTTCTGTTTTTACCATTCGATCATGGACTGGCATAACGACGATTACCTGCCCCGGAGAGGCTGGGAAACCACAAGGAGTGCCGAAGGTGCCAATTTCGACCTTTACCGCGATTACATGAAGGCCCAGTTGAAAGAACTGCTGACCCGCTACGGCAAGATCGGTGTACTCTGGTTCGACGGTGAATGGGAGAATACCTGGACGAGTGATTATGGCAAGGACCTTTACAATTTTGTGCGCAACCTTCAACCCGATATCATCATTAACAACCGCGTAACAACCGGCCGCTCGGGTATGGCCGGCATGACCGGTGAAGGAGAATTTTCCGGCGATTTCGGAACCCCCGAGCAGGAAATTCCCGCTACTGGAATTCCCGGGGCCGACTGGGAATCCTGCATGACGATGAACGATCATTGGGGATACAATAAAAACGACAAGAATTTCAAGTCTGCCTCGGAAATGCTCCGCATGCTTGCCGATATTGCCTCCAAAGGGGGTAATTATCTCCTCAATATCGGACCCACAGCTGACGGCGTTTTCCCGCAGGAGAGCATCGACCGGCTTAAAGAGATTGGCAACTGGATGAAAACCAACGGCGAGGCCATCTACAGCACCCAGGCAAGTCCTTTTAAGAGCTTACCGTGGGGACGGTGCACACAGAAAAAAATGACGGGCAGCACCCGCTTATACCTCCACGTGTTCGATTGGCCCACCAACCAGAAACTTATGGTTCCCGGCCTCGGAAACAAAACGATCAGGGCGTATATGCTTTCAGATGCCAACCAGGAAGAACTTCCCATCTCTGCAGAACCCGGAGGAATTGCGATCCAGCTGCCAGGCCAGGCACCTGACGCGATCAATTCCGTGATTGTTCTGGACATCGAGGGAGACCCGGCTGTTTATGATGCTCCTGAAATCAAGAGCTCAGCAGCCATATTCATCGACCAGGCAGAAGTTACCATAGCAAAAAATGAAAATCTATCTGAGATTAGGTATACTCTCGATGGCACCGAGCCAACCCTTTCCTCCCCGGTGTATTCGGGTCCGGTGAAAGTGGTCAAAACAACCACCATCACTGCTTCCTGTTTCAGGGACGGAAGGCCCATGTCGGGATCATCCAGCCTGACGGTTGAAAAGGTCATTCCGCTGCAGGGTCGCGCCCTTCCCCAGGCAAAACCCGGGCTGGTATACAACCTTTACCGTGGCGAATGGGATAAAGTCCCCGATTTTAATGGATTAACGCCAAATCTTTCCGGCATAGCAACGGACTTCAGTCTGGCCAACAAAGCCACCGAGGACAAATTTTCCATTGATTACCAGGGTTTTATAAATATCCCTGCTGATGGCATTTTCACTTTCAGCCTGACATCCGACGATGGCAGCAAGCTCTTTATCGGTGAAAGACTCGCTGTCGACAATGATGGCCTGCATGGTGCTGCAACAAAAAGTGCAGACCTTGCTCTGGGCAAAGGCCTGCACTCAATCAGGATTTTATTTTTTGAAAGAAGCGGAGGAAACAGTCTTGAGCTAAAATGGAAAACGGGCAATGGTAAGTCAGAGCCTGTTCCTGCCGAAGCCTTTTCGTATTACCGGTAAAATTTCATCTGGTACAATTTCTTGGTGTCCACCTTCGACCGGGTAACATAATCGGTATGATACCTGTTATTCACGTACATAACCGTTTGATCGCAATAGTGCTTGCTGGCTGGAATACCCGATGTACCGGTTGGAATGATAGTCAGTGAGGCATCCCAGTTTGATACGTCGAAAATATGGCGTTCGGAAGCACCATTATTTACCCCTGCATACTTGTTCAGGGGATTGGAATATGGCGAAACCGTATGAAAACTACCCCCAACCTGATACGGTCCGCGGTTTAATTTCAAAGCCTTGTCCAGCATCTTAACCTTTGCCATCGGGTGTGCCAGCGTAAATAAGTGCTCACTGCCCCATGTCCATTTAGCAGGGTCGGTGCCTTTATTGGCCTGGAATTCCTTGACTGTCTCCTGAAAGGCAAGACCAATGATATCGCCAAAAGATTCCTTCACATCTGAAGTGGATACATTGTCAGCCCAGCCTTCAAAGGGAGAAAGGACCATGTTTTCCATGAAATTCTGGAAGAAAATCTTTTCTCCGGTAAAGTCCTTCAGCATGAGTGAATCCATCTGATCCTTAACCAGATTGAGTCCGGTGAGATAGTACCATTTTTCAAAAACAAGACCTTCAGGGCGATCTTTTGAGAGCGTAAAATCCCATTTCTGCATCATTTCATAAACTGCCTTTTCATCGCCTGACAATCCACCGCGCACTTTCAGGTGTGCCAGAAAATAACGCGTAAATTTTTCAGCCATCTTGGATTTCTGGTCACCCTGCATTCGCATAAAATCTTCAGTGGACAATTTGTCCTTTTCAGTAAGCATTTCAATGATACGATCCTCGCGGTAAGGCAATAAATACCAATCGCTTATATAATACGGATAATCATTGGGCGCTGTTTTGCAATTGGCTGATGCAACGAAACCGGATTCCGGATTATAGGTAAAAGGCAACTCATCAAAGGGAACAAGCCCTTTCCAGTCATACTGATCCGTATCACCCGGGTAAATTAGGGTCCTGTCGCCTTCGCGGATCGGTATCCCAATGGTGGATTGAAGTCCGATATTACCCTGTACATCAGCATATACGGCATTTTGATTCACCGAAACAAATGACCTGAGCGCATTCCTGAAATCATTCCAGTTCTTTGCCCGGTTGAGCCCGTACACCGTCATAATCTCATTACTGTCCTCGTTGCCAAGCCATCTCATTGACAACACTTTATTATTGTCCTTCTTCAATTCGGAGATGATCGGTCCGCGGTGTGTGAACAGGTTGAATTTAATTACGCTGTCACCACCTTTGATCAGGATACGCTCCCTGACTTTCACCAAATCTTTCCACTCACCGTTAAAGCGGTATTGCTCAGGATTATTCGGATTCAGCGTTTCCTGATAAAAATCGGCATCATCGGTCATAACATTGGTAAAACCCCAGGCGATCGAATCGTTATGGCCGGCAACCACCATAGGTTCTCCCGGCAGAACAACACCCGTAACATTAAGCTTTCCGGGAATAACCTGATGCATCTGGTACCAGATACCGGGAATATTGAGCCCCAGGTGCATATCATTAGCCAGCAACGGCTTGCCAGTCACACTTTTTTTACCGGAAACCGCCCAGTTGTTGCTGCCACGGAAAACGTCGAGGCCCAGATCATCAATAATGGAGGCTGTTTTCGACAGGTCAGTTAGTGTTTGGGTGGTTTTGGCATCCAGCTTGAATCCCGAGTAGATGGGTGTTGTGTGCACTGAATCCATATCGGGTACCATGTATTTTGCCAGATCGGGTCCAAGCAGCTGGTTCAGCCGGTCGAGCAACACTTCGCAAGGCCATCCGGTCGACAGGTCCCAGGCCATATAGCCGATCAGGTTCAGCGACTGTTCAGGTTGCCAGGGCTCAGGTTTATATCCCAGCAGGCCAAATTCCGGGGGAAGCTTATTTCCTGCCTGCGCAATAAACTGGTTTACCCCATCGGCAAATGCGCCAACGCAATTCACCATGTTCTTGTCAGATTTGGCGAGTATGCTTTTCGATTTTTCAGTAAACCGTAGCGACCGGAAAAGCATGTCGGCATCAACCAGATCCTTACCAAAGATCTCAGCCAAACGCCCTTGCGTTACGCGCCGGAGCAGGTCCATCTGCCAGAGCCTGTCCTGTGCCATTGCATAACCTACCGCCATATACAGGTCATGTTCGTTCTCAGCGTAGATGTGGGGAATAGCCAGGGAATCCCTGATGACAGTCACCTCCGCGGTTAGGCCTGTGAGCTTTATATCCCGGTTATAATCAGGTAACGACTTGGTTTTGAATTGATTAATAAAGATCAGTCCGACAAGAACCACCGTCCCGAGGATAACCCCGATGATAATCAGTATCTTTTTCATAATTCAGGTTTTAGGTCCGGAAAAGATATAAAGAATACTGATTCATGCAATAGGCTGAAAAAAGGATCGGAGGACGACAAAGAGGATCGTAAGACGATAAAGAGGATCGGGGGACCTCTTCCGATCTTCTTCTTCGTCTACCGATCTTTTGTCTCGTCTACCGTTCTTCGGTCTCGTCTACCGATCTTACCGCAGCGCCGCTTTGCTGAACACCGACTCGGGAATGGCCGTATCGAACTTGATCTCGTTAATAATGAATTCAGTGCCGGCGCCGGTCTTGAGCATATCCTTATACACCATCCGCATGGGAAACCACCGGCCATCGATTTTCTTAACATCGCTGAGCGTGGTTTGCTTGAGCAGCTTACCTGCCTTGGCATACCATTCTTCCTTCATGGGCACGGAGCGTTCCTGGTCGATCCACATCTTGCGCATGAAATAAGCAGCATCACTGGTCTTGGCGCGGAGCTCGAGCACCCAGCAGGGTCTACCGTCAATCTGGTCTGGACCGATTACCGCCGCATCGTAAACGTCAGTAAGCTTACGATCGTCCATCATGTCTTCGTAGGAGAGATCGGAACCCATGACCGACTGCCTGAGCATGTGTCCGGATATCTGGATGATCCGGTCGGCTGAAGGAGCAAACAGCCACAACTGGTCAGCCAGTTTCAGCATCTTGGTGCCTTTTTCACGAGCCGGTGAAAGGTATTCGCTGAAAGATTTCTTATCGCCTTCCGACCAAACTTTCATCTCCATCGTCCGATCCTCGCGTTGTCCGTGTACAATCATCGTGGCGGTCATCACACGGTTTTTTGAAGCCATGTTACGGTCAATCTGTTCAATGATCTTGCTGGCATTGGGATTCTGGGCCAGGAGGATACCAGGCACCATAAATATCCCGATCAATAGTTTTCGCATTATTGTAATTCTTTAAATAATTGTGCGGTTTTGCGCTTGTAGATCCCGATACCGGCAAGAGCAGTACCCATGACCGTTGCAAAGAGGCCCGGCACAAATCCAACATAAAAAGTCGCCGGGGTAACAGAAGTCCTGAATACTGAAGGAAGCATCATGGAAGAGCCCTTCATCATGGAAGAGACATCTATCCCATTCCTTTGCAGCCAGAACGACAGAATCACTCCGACAGCAGTCCCGGCAATGGATCCAAGCGTACCGATAAGCAATGATTCCCAGAGAAGTGAACGGTAAACGTGCCCTTTCGATTCGCCCATGGCCAGTCGAACGCCAACCTCGCCATAGCGGCGGAGTCCGCCCAGCAAGCCTGCATTCCAGAGAACCAGCGACATTGCCATAATAAAAATGGAAATACCGATACCGATCATCACATCCATGTAATCCACCATGCTGCTCAGTCCATTCTGATCGCGCAGGCTGACCATGATAGGGCTGAAATCGTCATTCTGATCTGACCCGGACCTGAATCCAGCCACCATGGCTGCGGCAAGGTCCTTATCATAAATACCGGTTTTAAAATATCCAAGAATTTCCCCGGAGGCATCTGCCATGTCAAGCGCAATCCTGACATCCTGCAAGTCGGCGATAAAGGCGCCCCGGTCGATAGCCGAACTACCGAACCTGACGGTACCCGCTACCCTGAAATTATAAAGGGTCATTCCGCCAAGCATTGTTGAACCAACCAGAGTAACCGGATCTCCCGGACCTACTTTTAGATTGACTGCAAACTGCTCACTGATCAGGATTTCACCGGGCTTTTGCGGAAGCCTGCCCCTGACCATGGATTTCGGAATATTCAGGCGTTCTGCCTCTTTTGAATTCTCAGAAAACAGATCAATGCCCCAGCCTACAGCAGGTCCTTGGGCGAGAGTATTACCCAGGGAGTCGGGAGCATCAATCAGCCCACCGAATCGGATTCTTGATACCCATTCCATATCCGGGTAATTCCTTTGCAGACTATCAACCAGCCTCGAGACATTAACAAGTGCCAGGTCGTTGGGGCTCTGGTCGACCCGTTCCCAGTATGATTTTGACATCACCTTGACATGGCCGGTGGAGAATTTTGCATTAAAATCAATCATGTCGCCCAGAATTCCAGTCATCCAGCTTTGAAGGAAAACTGTGAGCAGGGCGCCGAGGAACACAACCGTAACTGGGAGCAAGCTTCTCTGACGGTCGCGCAGCAGTCCTTTAAACAGGAATTTTATCATTGTATTTTTCCTTTTATTGCTTCAGTTGGATTCATTTTTGCGATCCGGCGCGAGGGAATATAACTCACCACGGTTGCAGTAATCAGTACGAGCAGAATAGTTATTCCTATCAGTCCGAGAGAATAAACAGGAAAGATCTTTTCAGCAACCGCAAATCCCATCGAATCGGTGGATTTTGGCATTGGAATTCCATTGGCAGCTTGCGAAGCCAGGAAAGGAATCCCGTAGGCGGCTGCCATCAGGGCCGCCAAAACTGCATTCATGGCACCTTCAGCGGTAAAAAGCCGGACTACCTGCCACCGGGTCATACCCAGCGCTATCTGGGTTCCGATCTCCCGCTGGCGACGGAAAATAGTAAGAACCTGTGTATCAAAGATTGCGAGCATGGCCAGCAACAACAAGACAACATAAAGAATACTGCTACCGAACGACTTGGTCTTTATTATCTGGTCAATTTCTGCTGTCAGGAACTTAAAGTCCTTAGAAATCCAGTCATTTCCGGAATAGTTTAGAAGGCTGGTTTTTCGGGCGATCAGAATTGTTGCCTTACCAGGAACGCCAAGCATTTCCTGCATTTTACCCAAGGGGATCCAGATCTGACCGGCATCCACGGTCGGCACATTGGTTTTGAAAATCTTGACCACGCGAACATCCGCAGCATCGAAGGTCCCGTTATGGTCCCTCCAGCGAACCGTGATCAGATCGCCTAGCTTGATTTTGTTGGATTCTGCCATCCTGTTTCCGATGACTGCCGGAATATCACCGCCATTTTCCGAAAATGAAGCAGTTGGAATATCGACAACCTTTTGGTTTACGGAAATCCCCTTTAACAGAATGCTTTGTATCCGGCCCTCAGGATAAAATGAGGCCATCGTGATCAGCACCGGGGCGAGATCACCTGATTGTACAGCCGGCCCAAGTTCGTCCGGAATCGGGGCAAGGCTCTCCTGCAAAGTAAATGGATCAAGCGGATCGTAATTTTTCTGCCACAGCTGTCCTTCACCGGTCTGCCAGTGAATCATGTCGGATTTTGCTTGCAGGTTCCACCCATCGAGCATACCGTTGATATAGATGATCACTACGTAGGAAAGCGACAGGACAAAAACATTAAGCCAGGTTCGAAGACCGGCTCCGAGCAGGTTGCGTAATGCAAGTTTTAAGATTAACATGGTCGGGTCTCCCTATTGTTTAACCATTTCATCTGATGCAACTTTACCGTCGTAAAGCCGGATGATCCGGCGTAGATAGCCGATAACCTTCTCATCGTGAGTGGCAAAAAGGAATGTGGTGCCAAGTTCCTGATTGAGTTTCACCATGGTTTTGAGAATATGGTGTGAATTCTCCGCATCCAGGTTAGCCGTGGGTTCATCGGCCAGCACAATTTCGGGCCTCTTAACGATTGCCCGTGCAATGGCTACTCGCTGGCACTCGCCACCCGACAACTGTGCCGGTTTTGACCCGGCCTTATCTGTCAATCCCACCCATTCCAGAGCGTCTGTTACTGCCTTTCTTCTCTTTTCAGCGCTCATCTTCTGAAGTAAAAGGGGAAATTCCACATTTTCTTGCGCGGAGTATACCGGTAAAAGATTGAATGATTGGAAAATAAATCCGATTTTCTCACTCCTGAGGTCGGCGGCTTTCTTTTGAGAAAGCAGTCTGACCGAATGGTTCAGGACAAGGGCCTCACCTTCGGTTGGTGAATCCAGGGTTCCGATGATGTTCAGGAGGGTAGTTTTTCCTGACCCGCTGGGGCCCACCAGACCTGAAAATTCCCCTTTTGCAAAATCCAGGTTGATTCCGTTGAGGGCGGTAAATTCCCGGTTGCCCATCGGAAAGGTCTTCACCAGTTTACGGATCGAAATGACAGTTGTATCAGGTTCCATGGTATCGTAATAAAATTTGATTTTTTTAATGATTCCAAACGAAAAGAAGTTGTATTCCCTTGCCGCCCATTAGGTTCGAATTGCCGGTATTCTGATACAGATCAAAAGAATCCGGATTCCAGAAAGCAATAAGGTGGAGGCTGATTTTATTCAGGTTTATGGTCCAGTTGATAAAGCGATACCACCCTTTGGCATCCCACTGATAAAAAACCATTGCGGAAAGGGAATGCGTGAGACTGATCGGATATGTGGCCGATAAAGCAGAGAATAACAGGTTCTCTGAATTTTTAAACATTTCAGGGCCCATCTGGTAAAAGAACTGTTCAGACATCAGGGTTACCCCGTTTCCAAGTCCAAACGTATAATCTGCTCCCAATGTGAGCATTCTGATGTGCCTCATGCCAGGCGCCGGGATTTTTGAATAAGTATAGGTGCCTTCGAACCAGACTCCCGGTCCGACATCCCATTTTCCATCCAATCCCAAGCGATACTCCGGCAGGGGTTTATCCAGTGTCAGCGGTAAATATCCGCGAGATTGGTCGGTTCCAATATACCTGAAATGACCGGATAGCGCGAGTTCCCCTTTTCCGGCAGGCATTTGTATCCGTCCCCCAAATTCGGGCCGGTGCCGGTCAGAAGTTAGCATTTCCCAGCCCTTGACAGTTTTGCCAGGCAATATGCCCCAAAGCCAGATATTTGCATTATTCTGAAAGAAATACCGGCCCAAAGCTGCATACACACCGTCAGTAAGCTGAAGCGGATCGCGGGGATCCATATGATCAAACCACATCAGGGGCCGGAGCATGGCAGCACTGCCAAAACTGATTTTCTGAAGTCCCAGCCGAAGCTCAAACCGCTCAGTTGAAAATTTGCCCCAAACACGGTATGGCTTGAGATTCGAACTGCCGGTTATGGTATCGTTGAGTATCACTCCCAGCTGGGCATTTGCATTGACAGAGGCTTCCAGATCAAAATTCCATGATTTGCCTAAAGGCTCTTTCCATCTAATTTCAGGTATATATCGAATGCCGGTAACCGACTGCCAGGGTTTTTCGATTTTTGAAAGGTGAAGCGCTGAAACCTGACCGCTAAAGGAGAGTTTCTGCGGCAGAGCAACAGTCGCTGATAAAATCATCAGACAGGTAATAGCGCAGCTAACTTTCTTATTCATCTGACTGTCTCCGTCCGGGTTCCATAATTCCGTAAAAAAACAGGTTGGTCAACTCTACCATGACAAGTTTCAGGTCTCCGCCAGCTACTTCCAAAAGTGCAGGATCCTTGACCATGATGTTGATCTGGTTTAAAAAATAAGGTATAATATTCAGATTGAGATTCTTACGCACATGGCCTTCCAGTTGGGCCTTACGGTAATCTGCCATTACCTCTTCGAGCATCTCAACGGTCAGCCTCTGGATCAGGCCTATAAGATTAGAATCCTTATCGTCAAGAATATCCTGAAGAAACTCATTGCTATATTGTGCGGCGGTCTCCTCCTTCATCCGGATGGTCCTTCGCACTTTATCCTCAAACGATAAATTCAGGCTCATGATTTCGTGATAGCCATTGCGACCCGTCTCTGACATCTCCATGAGGATAAACTTTACCAGCTCCATTTTATTCTGGAAAAACCGGTAAAAAGTCATCTTACTGACACCTGCATCTTTGCATATTTCCTCGACGGTAACTTTCCTGAATCCGAATTTATTGAAAAGCTTGCGACCGCTTTCAACCAACTTACTTTTGCTCGAGGGTTCCATTTATTGCATTACGAATAGCACAAAATTATACATTATTCGTAACAATAGGATAAATTCGTAAGTTTTTTTTGGCCAGCGTCACCTGTCACCAAAAATCGCCACCTCATGCCTGCCCTTACTGTCCGCACAGGCACGGTACATGCCCGGGGAGTTAAATACCATAGCTATGTTGCCGTCTTTGTCTAAAGCAATAACGCCACCTTCCCCGCCGGCCGGTTTAAGTCGGTTCATGATGACCTCCTCGGCTGCTTTCTGAACTGACATTCCCTTGTATTCCATCAGGGCGGCTATTTCCCGGGCAACGGTATAACGGATAAAGAATTCACCGTGACCGGTGCCGGAAACGGCACATGATTTATTGCTGGCGTAGGTGCCAGCCCCGATGACGGGCGTATCGCCTATACGGTTCCATTTCTTGTTGGTCATCCCTCCGGTAGAGGTTCCTGCAGCCAGGTTGCCAGCCTTGTCCAGCGCTACACATCCTACAGTTCCGAATTTATTCTCCTTTTCCCGGTTGATGGCGTTCTGAAGGTCTTTCCACCTTCTTTCGGTGAAAAAATAGGTACTGTCAACGATATCGAGCCCCTGCTCCCTGGCAAACTCAGTGGCGCCTTTGCCCGAAAGCATCACGTGGCTTGAATGGGTCATAACACGTCGGGCCAGGGTTATAGGGTTCTTTACATTTCGAACTCCGGCAACAGCACCTGCCATCAGGTTGGATCCGTCCATCACCGAAGCATCGAGCTCGTTATATCCGTCATGAGAAAAAACGGCCCCTTTGCCGGCATTGAAAAGCGGACAATCCTCCATAATACGGATCACCTGTTCCACGGCATCCATCGAGGCGCCACCGGCAGCAAGGGTCTTTTCGCCGATCGTCAAAACGGAATCCAGCATGTGCCGGTAGGCTTTTTCCATTTCCGGAGAGAGGTTTCTCTGAAGGATCACTCCTGCACCTCCATGAATAACAATAGCGTAACCGGGTTTCGCCGGTTTTCCGAATCCCATCAGCCCCGCCAAGAGGACTGCCCCAATAATCCACTTCATGTTGTTCATCGATTATAATGTTAAATCCAGTGTTTTGCCAAGTCGTTTCAGTCGCCTCTTACGAATAACATAAGTTACGTAACCTGTGGCAATAAATAAAAGGAAAAACAGAATTTTAAACCATGCTTTTAAATCATAAATAATGATCAGTCCAAAAAAGAAAACCATCATCAAACCCACAATAACAGAAGCCTTTAACCAAAACTCCGGCATACGGAACCCGGAATTAAGGTATTTGTCCGGATATTTCTTCGGAAATCTCCAGGCGGCAAGCAATATTGGCAGGAAGATCACCAATCCTCCGAGTGAAGCGTAAGAAGCAAAAGTTGTCAGGGAAAAACCGGTGAAAACACCGGCAACCGACAAAACATAAATGATGGTCAGCAGAACCCAGGGTACCTGGTGTTTCTTGGTCAGCCTGCCCATCCAGTAAGGCAGCATGTTATCCTGAACCATCATCAGCAGGGAACGGGTACCAATAATCAACAGCGAATTGAGCGTGGTCAGCAGGGCCAGTACGGCACCACCCAATATGAAAAACAGATAAAGCCCATGCGACAGGTTGGTTTTCCCGACCACAACCAGGGGCTCGGTGGCCCCTTTAAGTGCCTCCGCCGGGACCGAACCTACGGTGATCAGGGCAACACCAACATAGAGAACCGTCACTATCGGGAAGGAAATAAAAAAGGCCCGGGGAATGGTTTTGCCCGGATTCCTGATCTCAGATCCAATCTCAATGATCCCGTTACCCCCGAAATAGGTGAATGTTAGAAGGGCAAAACTAAGCACCAGGCCACCGGTACTTTTTCCGATCAGCGGCTGAAGATTGGCTGTCTGCAATTTCCCGGCACCTCCCGAAATATATACGATTAATGCAGCGATCAGAAGAACTACCAGTACACCCTGTATCTGCGCGGCAAATTTGACCCCCAGCAGATTGATCAGGTAAAAGAAGGTCAGTATGATCAAAGCCACGGGAACGATCTGAAGTGAAGGAAATAAGGATTGAATATATTGCGAACAGCCGATCAGGTAGAGCGGAATCTGCCCGAAAAATGAAGCAAGCGCATACACCCAAATACCGGTAAATGCTAATCCGGGCGAGACCATTCTGCTGGCATACATATAGTTGGCTCCAGAAATCGGCATCGCAGCAGCCAATACTGCTAGAGGCAACATGCTGATAAAAACAGGAATAACAGCCAGAGCGTAAGCGAGCGGCAAACCCTGCGCGGAATACTGGTATACGATGCCGGTGTAAACAAATATTCCACCGCCAATCATAAATCCTATTACGATATAGGAGACCAGGGCAAGCCCGATCTTGTGCTTAAAATGTATGCTTTCCATTGGACAGGTTTATCGGGAAAAGATAAACATTTTTAATTATCATTCGTTTTAGGACAAATGGGGTATCGGGTATCGGGTTTCGAGTATCGGGTTTCGAGTATCGGGTTTCGAGTAATAAGGGAATTTATTATGAAAATATTATTTATAGCTATATCATTAATAATGAGTACAATATCAGGCGCTGACGGGCAGGTGAAAAATTACCGCAACGAGTTGACCGCGGAGGAGAAGAGGGTCATCGTCAATAAGGGTACCGAACGCCCGTTTACGGGGAAATTTACCGATTACAAGGAAAAGGGAACTTATACCTGTAAATGGTGCGATGCCCCCCTGTATTTGTCGGATTCCAAGTTTGATTCACATTGCGGATGGCCCAGTTTCGATGCCGAGATTCCCGGGGCAGTCAAAAGAGTTACCGATCCGGATGGTCGGCGTATTGAAATCATGTGCACTAATTGCGGAGGTCATCTCGGACATGTATTTACCGGTGAAGGCTTTACGCCCAAAGACACCCGTCATTGCGTGAATTCAATCTCGTTGAATTTCAAACCTTATCAACCCATGGACAATCAACAAAAAACTGAGACGGCCATCTTTGCCGGCGGCTGTTTTTGGGGAGTTCAGCACTATTTCGACAAAGCCCCCGGCGTGGTAAAATCTGAAGTGGGATACACAGGCGGAACTAAGCAGAATCCAACTTACAAGGAGGTTTGCGCTCATACTACCGGCCATGTGGAAGCAATAAAAGTCACTTACGATCCTTCCAAAACCTCCTATGAGACTATGGCTAAACTTTTTTTCGAGATCCACGATCCCACTCAAGCTAACGGTCAGGGTCCCGACCTGGGTCCGCAATACCTCAGTGAAGTTTTTTACACTGATGAAGCACAGAAAGCAACAGCCGAGAAACTCATCAACTTATTGAAAGTAAAGGGGTATAAAGTTGTTACGAAAGTCAGACCGGCAACCACCTTCTGGCCAGCCGAAGCATATCATCAGGAGTATTACGAAACAACGGGTGGAACGCCTTACTGCCATGCCTACAAGAAACGATTCTAAAGTCAATTAGACAATTTGACAATTAGCAAATTTGCAAATTATCGAATTATCGAATTAAGGAATGTTAGGTTTTATCAGACAGCAACCTGAATCTTTACCTTTTTGTTTTTGATTTTCTGGTTTTCAATGGTTGAGAGGAGCTCTTGGACTTTTGTACGTTTTATGGCTGCGTAGGAGATATTATCCTTCACGTCTATCAGACCGAGCTCGTCTTTCTCCAGCTTTCCCATTTTCATGAAAAACCCCACGATATCTATCTTGTTGACCTTGTCTTTCTTTCCGGCGCCGATATACAGGGTGATCCATTCAGGCAACTGAGGCAGACCGGCCTCAGGATCGGGGTGAAATTCGCCTGGTGCCTCCTGAATATAGTTTGGCAGCTTTTCATCTGCAGATAAAAGGATAAACGTGGTTCCCGATGCATTCATCCTGGCTGTGCGGCCGTTGCGGTGGGTATAGGCATCACCCGTTGAGGGAAGGTGATAATGAATGATGTGTCTGATCTCGGGAATATCCAGCCCACGCGACGCGAGATCAGTGCATACCAGCAGGTTATTGCTGCCGTTCCTGAACCGGACCAAAACACTCTCCCGATCCTGCTGCTCAAGTCCGCCATGGAAATACTCATTGACCACCGATTTCGAACTCAGGAAGTTACTTACCCGCTCAACGGCATCCTTGTGATTACAGAAAATCAGGGTGGAGCCGGGCTCCAGATTGCATATCAGCTGGTAGAGCGTCATCAGTTTATCACGCTCCCCGGAAACAACCAGCTTAACCGACAGGTTAGAAGTGGAATCCTTGTCGGCAGCGAAATTAAGCCGGGTAGGAGTTGAAAGTCCAACAAATTCAGGTATTTCGATAGATTGCGTGGCTGATGTCAGTATCCGCTTCTTTACGGTTCTCACTTTACGAATGATATACGACATCTCCTTCTCAAAACCGAACTCCAGTGATTTGTCAAATTCATCGAGTACTAGAGTAAAAACTGTTGCCGGGTCGAAATTTCCGCGATCGATATGGTCCGCGATGCGTCCGGGTGTTCCGATAAGAACAGCCGGGGGTTCAGAAAGATTTTTTTTCTCGATACTCATCGAATGGCCGCCATAACAGCAATTCACCTTAAATTCAGTCCCCATCGACTTGAAAACCTGTTCAATCTGAAGAGCGAGTTCCCTCGAAGGGGCCAGTATAAGGGCTTGGACACCCGGTGTTTCAACTTTCATTTTCTTCACCAGAGGAAGAAGGAAGGCCAGGGTCTTGCCCGAACCGGTAGGTGCCACCAGAATAACATCGCCCTTCTTTTCAATCGCATCGATGGATTCCCGTTGCATCTGATTGAGGCCTTCGATCTTCATCGAAGCCAATATCCTATCTGTCAAATTCTCTTTTTGCATGGGACAAAGGTAATTACCACCAACCATTCCTGAACATTCTTTTACCTGATGTGTTTAATAATTAAAATAACTCGATTCAGTCATGAAAAAAACTATTGCCCTTTTCACGTTTTTCGCAGCGCTGACACTTAACGTTAACGCTACCAAACATACCATCACAACAAGCGGATTGGTTTATTCACCGGCATCGCTGACAGTCCGGATGGGAGATACCGTAACTATCAGTGCCAATAATGCCCATCCTCTACTGCAGGTCAGCAAAGCAACCTTTAACAGCAACGGAGGCGCTGCCCTGGCCGGAGGGTTTGGTCCGACAACAAAGAACTACACCTTTACGGTAACCGCTGCTGATACCATTTACTACATCTGCACGGCTCATATTGATTACGCGATGAAAGGCAAAATTATAGTTGCCCCGGCTTCGGGAATCGATGCCAGTGTGACACCGGCGATGGACATTGCACTCTATCCGAATCCGGTAACTACAACTGGAACAGTTCGGCTAACATCTGATGGAAAAAACCCATTATCTGTTCAGATCTATTCGATCAACGGGCAGCTTTTAAAGGATCTTACGCCTGGGCTAACCCAGCAGAACGGAGAATATTACGTTCAGTTCGATGCCACTTCATTGGCTTCCGGCAATCATTTCGTTCTGGCAACCGACGGGCGCAAGAAGGTAGTCCGAAGGTTTGAAGTAGTGAGATAGGCAGTTGGCAGTTGGCAGTCTGCAGTAGGCAGTGGGCAGTGGGCAGTGGGCAGTT
>CAYHCO010000016.1:44456-84664 GCA_964355105.1 uncultured Porphyromonadaceae bacterium | reverse complement strand
GTGTGAATTCTATAACAATTATTGATAATTGTGTAAAGTTTTGAACGGCAATGTTCTCAACTTTGAAGATTGTCAATTCATCTTCGATCTAAATCAAAAGGAGGAATCCCATGAATTTTTTATATGAAGTGCCCGGGCTGACCGGATGGTCCATCATGCTCTTTGTGGCTTTTGCATTAATTGCATTTAATGAATTCGGACGGACAACAAAGTGGGGAGGGATTTTTCTGTTTGTTGTCATTCCAATCATCCTGACGATTTTTGTTTGGCCAACGAGTGCTGCTCCGGGCAATGAGTACGGGACAGGGACCTGGTTCAACTGGGTAAAAACATATTCAGCGCTGATTGGATGTATCGGGTTTATGGCCATCCGTTATATACCCTCCCTGGCCAAAAGGAGATGGGTCCTATTTTTCCCGGCAGCCATTCTTGCCATCAATATCCTTGAAGCAAGCATTCGGGATTTTCAGGTTTTCGGTTACGGGCTCACTGAAGGAGGATATGTCGATAATTTGTGGGCTATATCAGGACCCTGGAACATTATGAACGGAATTGCCGGTCTCCTGAATATTCTGACAATCGTAGGGTGGGCTGGAATTGTTATCTCAAAAGACAAATCAAAAGACATGATCTGGCCCGATATGATCTGGGCATGGATTATTGCATACGATCTCTGGAACTTTGCCTATACCTATAATTGTATTGCAGATCACTCCTTCTACTGCGGTGTTGCTTTGCTACTCTCCTGCACCATCCCGGCCTTCTTTATAAAAAAAGGTGCATGGCTTCAGCACAGGGCTTCAACCCTTGCGCTTTGGATCATGTTTGTCATGACGATTCCACAGTTCGCCGACAAAATCGCACCAGTACCCACAACACACAATCCCAAAGCTTTCTTGATAGTAAGCCTTGTAGCCCTCCTGGCGAATCTGGCTCTTTTCCTCTATCAGGCAATCATAATAATTAAGAACAAGAAGAATCCACTAAAGGATGAAATATATTCAGGAACAAGGACATACCAGAAAGTTATTGCCGAAAATATTTAATGTGGAATAATAATTTCGATAAATAATCCCGTGCTTTATTATTTTTATCAGGAAAACCAGGAAAGGCGATGGAAAGGCTGATACGAATCACATCTTCACAGGAAATACCGCCGGCATACCGGGAAACCCCTATCGGAAGGCTGGTGGAATACCACAACCTCGGCCGGCCGTTTGAACTATACGAGAAGGCCAGCCTGCTGGTTGGTATGTGCATGGATAACCGTAAGCACCTGCATATGCCTGATAATTTTGCCTTTATCATTCGTTCAGGTGGAGCCAACCTCCGGTACAGTGAGTTTAAGGTTTCCTATGCGATCGCGGTTGGGAAGGTGAGTCACATCTCTTTGATCGGTCATAACCATTGCGGAATGGTTAATCTGGTTGCACGGAAAGGAGAGTTTGTCGACGGAATGGTGTCCCAGGCCGGTTGGGAGCCCGCAAAAGCTGAGGAGCATTTCAATCAGTTTGCGCCCATGTTCGAGGTCGGTAATGAAATTGATTTCATACAGAGCGAATCGATCAGGCTCAGGCTTCGATATCCGAAGATATTGATTGCCCCGATGTTTTACCTGGTTGAGGATAACAAGTTGTATTTCATCAGGGAATAGCTATCGGACATACCCGTTTATTCCGCTTACGACATCAAGTGCCTTTACAAATCGGCGTTTGTACCTTTCTTTTTTCAGGCTGGTAATGATCACTTTCATTTCGCTGCCTGAGGAGGCATGAATAAATTCGCTTTCCTCACCTTTAGGATCGGTTACTATGCCCACATGGCCCACAACATTTCTGGTTGGACTTAAAAAGAGCAGGATATCACCCTTTTTTACACTGTCGACCGGGATCTCTTTTCCGAAATTCCTAAATTGAGAGCTGCTTCGGGGTACCGGAATCTTAAAATGCCGAAAAACATAGAAAACAAATCCTGAGCAGTCAAATCCATTCTTGCTGCAGGCACCTTCAAAATACGGAGTACCTAACAGAGTTATGCCAAAAATCACAATGCTGTCCCTGAGGGAAGCACTTATTTTATCCTGATTTAATAGAGTATTCCTGTTGATAACAGGATCCCGATCCGGAACAGTTTTAACTGCTGGCGGCTGACCAAAGGTGCAGGTAAACAATACAATTACCGATAAGCAGGCAAGCGTTGGGTATTTCATTTACTTAAACAGATTGCCTGGACAAGGTGAATGTTTTTTCGCGCGTATTTGTTACGTTTTTCCAGGAATATTTTACATCATTCACACCTGGTGAATGTTGCAAAGAAAACAGGAACAGCTCCGCCTAATACTTTCGAATGACATCAATCTCGTCCTGCCGGTAAGGTGTTCCATCGGCGTGAAGAATATCATGGAACCATCCGTAGGTGGAATCAACCCCTCCTCCCGGCTTGTTCCACCAGGGGTACTGGCACTGAGTGCGCCCGTTCACCAGGCCCCACTGATAGGCCGCCACCTTTTCCGATTGAAAAAGCGGAAGGTCCTTTTCGTAGTTGCTGCCAGCCGGCCGTGCCATCCATTCGGTGCAGACCACCGGCCGGTTTTGCTTTTTCAAGAGGGCAATTCTGGTGGCCATATCATCTCTGTTCGAATACAGATGGTAGGTAATGATATCGGAATTGGCTATCATCACCATGTTTGCCGGATGATCAAGCGGCATGAACCAGGCGGCAATGGTAACGGGTTGATCAATATTGACTTCGCGTGCCCATCCAAAAAGGCGGACCAGAAAATCGGGTGTTCCAACCTTAGCCTCGTTCATGGGTTCGTTGAACAGGTCCCAGAGGATAATTCGCTGATCATGACCAAAGGTTTTCAGCATGTCGTGAACATAACTGTGAAGTGATTCGGCTTCTTCCGGATCACTTCCGATCTTTGCACCCGGCGATGGGGTCCAGTTCGACAAAATCATCCCGGGTATGATGTCGCGCTGTTTCCCCAGATACGGATCAATCTGAACGGGCTGCCCGAAAGCACAATCATCAAATAAAACAGGCATTAAGGAGATTTGACGTGAAGAGGCCAGGTCGAGAAAGAGGCTGAAATTCTTCTTGAATGCAATCGGGTTGTCCTTCCAGACAATATACTGGAGGAATACCCGGGTACTGGTATACCCAAGTTCGTGCGCCCACCCGAGCTCTCGGCCGATGACAGCGGTATCAAGCGGATTTTGCCACCATTCCGTCGTGTTACCGGCATAACTCGGAACATAATTGAATCCTTTGATCCAGGCAAGGGAATCATACCAGGATTTGGCTTTTGCCTCGGTCCAGCGGAGATTTAAAGTGTTGTTATTCTGATTCGCACAGGCTGAAAGGATAATTAATAAGCTAATAACTTTCAGGAATCGGGTTGCTGTATTCATGGTCAGTTCCTCCAAAAAACGATTGTGCAATTGATGTCCGGAGCGGTTGCCGGATACCGGACCTTTTTGCCGTCTGCCAGACTGGCCTCCAGATAATATTCGACGCAATCAGCAGCATTACCGGGGACGATGACCCGATAGGCGTGGCGGGCTTTGAATTGGGCATCGACCTTGCTGAATTTACCCGTACCCAGTGGCCGCCAATAGAGGCTAACGCTCTTGCAATCCTCCCGCGAAAGCACGAACGGGCGGAGCTCAAGGGGTTCGCCGGCTTTCCAGCGGGTGCAGTCGTTCGAGACAAAAATTCGCGGCGATCCGTTATAATCCGTGCTGACAGATGCTTCGGCGGGAAGGTGAGTTTCCAGGAATTCCGCCATCAGTGAGTCCTGGCGGTGGAGGATTCTTTTCCGGTTACCACTCTCGATGCTGGTAATGGTACCGACTTCCCCGGGCGACCGGGCACAGCTGAGGTAGGCGGTAATCATGGATTCCCACGACCTTGCCAGGGCGATGCGGGCGGGCAGGGCCTGATCTCTGGTAAACAGTCGCTTTTCTTCGGCATTGGCCATACCGGATGCCCGGACCATAATGGAATCAAGCCTCGATGACAGCACCCAGGTTGATACGCGCAGACGACTGGCATCTAAATAATTAAACCAATAATCGAATCGGACTTGATTGGCGGTTCCCTTGATTTCGTTACGCAATGCCTTAAACTCCTCAAGAGGAGCAAACAGTTCGAGGATTTTGACGTCAGTAGTTTTGCACCCGTCATTAATCAGGCGGTTGAGGGTAGGATGGCAGCCATCTAATTTCTGCAGAATAAGCCCTGCCCGGGCTCCTGCCTCATCGCCGAACATTCCCCGTCCCCAGTTTTCCCAGAATCGGTTAACATCCTGATCCACCCCCGGATCGGCAGTTTTGTCGGCTTCAGGCTCACTCAAACGCCAACCGGCTTGCGAGAGCGCCGAGATGTTGGGTGCGATGGATGAGGTGCGCCAGTGGATAGCCATCATACCGTCGACTCCGTATCGGAAAGCATCGGCCGAATTGGTCAGCATGCGTTTTACCCAGAACTGAACATCCCAGGTGGTGCAGCAATGTGCACCGGCAGTGCCGTCGTCCTCCGCCCAGCCGATCACCCATCGGGGCCTGCCGGTGTTCTCGCTGTACAGTTTCTCTACCGGATCGCCTCCTCCGCTGGTGTTGATCGACGACATGGCCCAGTCCTTCGGGGTGTTTTCGTCGGTCCAGCGTGAATTATCCACTGTGCCCAAACGCCAGCCGCTCGTCGCTAATCGGGAAGTGACCGCGGCTTTTTCCGCGGCTGAAAGGATGAGTTTTATGTCGCGCCGGACATTCTCTTCGGTGGTGATCTCCCAGCCCGGACAACCGGGTTTCGACCAGAGCCAGATCTCCGGCATCCAGAACCATACGTAATCAACCGGGGTTTTTCGCTGCAGCCTGAGGAACATGCCCTCATACAGCTTTTCGATCACCGCCGGATCGTCAGGGTTCATGTTTTTTGATTTGAGCTGCGTAGCCAGCATTTTTGGAATACCAAGGGGCAATTCAGTTCCCGTGGCGGTGCTGATGCCCAGTGACCTGGCATTCTCAAAAACCTTTTGCTGAAAATCCCCGTAACGGTTGAACAGGGTTACTGCATCCTTTTCATTCCGGGGCCAATCGAGATAATCGAGCATGAAATCCGGACCGTACTCATCCCCTTCGAACAGGAGACCCGCTCCTGCTGCGTATTCTCCAGTGGGGAACGGTTTGACCTCCCAGCCGCGACGGGTGGTAACCACCCCGGCTTCATATCCGGTTTTTACATTACCCTGCCCGTCGACGTCCTCCGGAAGTCCGATCCATACATTGGCCTCGGGTCCGGCCGAAAGATTCCAGCTGGGATAGGTATGAAAACCGATAAAATTCATACGAAGCTTGGCCATCTGCGACAGAACATTGTTGTAATCGGCCAGGTTCCACCAGTCGGGACCGACATTGAAATCGTGGAACGGCTGCAGTCCGCGCCTGTCGAACCTCGGATTACCCGTTTCGTTGAGCGACAGCTGACCGGGATCGAACTTGCCATCAGGCAGGACATCTCCGTCGAGGCCGAACATCAGGCCGGTATTCTCCAACAGGCGGTAGGCACCGTAGAGGGTCCCCCTTTCATCGCCTCCGGCGATAACATGCTGTTTGCCCTGAGGGGTTTTGTATGATTTGATTAAAAAGCCGTCTGCACCCAGTTTCCCGGAATACCTGCTGATATCGGCCGAATCTGCCAGGCTCCGGAAAAGTTTCCTGTTCTTGTTTCCGAGGATAAAACAGTTGTCGTAGCCAGTGGGAAATGAATCGCTGCGGACCAGATCGGCAAGGATACCGGTTCGCAGGTAAAAATATCTCTGCAGCTCCCTGGCGGCGAATTCCTCAAGCGGTGCGGCTTCACGCGGGTAAACCACTGCGGCATTGCCGGGCGAAAAGATTTTGCATGATGCCAGGATTACAACCGCCAGAATGACCGGCGCGGCCACGATAATCAGCTTTTTCATAGGAGTTTATTAAAGTTAAAGGCTCATCCTGCTCTATCGGATTGCCTTTTTTGAAACTGAGAGTTTATATTGTTTAGATAAATTGTCGAGCATCATGGTAACCAGGGCACCCTCAAGCCCTTTGACTAAAAATTTCCTTCGTTTCATGTTTTATTCCAGTGCCTTGTTTAATTTCCCAATGTCTTCATTGTTTGGGATCAGGCTCCAGCTCGCAAAATCGATTTTCCATTCATTATTGATTTTCACGAGGTGGAAAATCTGACGGCATGGAATTTTCTCGCTGATCAAGTGGAAAATAAACTGATCCAGGGCGATCCCCGAATTGCCGTCGCTTTCTATCCTGATTTCACGCCTGTCTAAAGTATATTTTGGTACGAAAGCGGCATCCGTAAAGCTTTGAGTCGTTTGCTTATTGAACTCTTCCTTGTTCAGCAATTCTTTGGAATCCGTTCCACAAAATAATCCATTGTCAGTCAATAAGTTCATCATACCGGTTACATCCCTGGACTGGAAGGATGAGTGGAATTTGTCCAATAGCGCATTGACTTCCGCTTTAGAAGCTGCAGTGTCAACTGGCTTGGTGTTCGTAGCAGTCTGACAGGCCGACAGGCATACGGCCATGATGGTAAGAAATAGAAGTTTTTTCATGATTGGTTTGATATTGTAGTAATTAAATAGGTTGATTGAAAAATTCAGGTCTGTTAATTCACCCAAAAAAGTTAGTAAAGAGAATTGACTATACCAAATCCCTTTCGTAAATTTGATAAGTGACTAAAAATTGACGCCATGGAATCACCTAAACGCTATTATGTTATCCCTGTTTTCCTCATATTGATGCTCCTGCCGGGTTTGATCGGACTTTCTCAATCATCCGGCAGTTCCTCATTAAAGGAAAAGACAAAAGTTCCGGTCATTCTTGTAGCCGGCACTCCTTATGAAAGGGGACTTCAACACGGAAAACAACTTAAAAAGGAAATTGCGGAATTGTATAAAGCCTGGAAGGCAAACATTGTAACCACCACTAAAAGGGATGCCGACTCCTTAATTGCAGAATTTCTGGGGAAAACTGATTTTATAACGGCAATTAATAAATGGACGCCCGGATTAATGGATGAAGTCCGGGGAATTTCGGAGGGTTCAGGTCAGCCATTTAATGATGTTTTCACATTTCAATTGCTTGATGAATTTTGGGTTTATCAGGACAAAGTGGAAAAGGCAAATTCCGATCATTGCAGCTGCATTGGTGTAGCAGCAACAGCAAATCATCCTGCCATGGTTGCTCAAAACATGGATCTGGAGAACTATTGGCATGGGTATCAATTATTGCTTCACATTTCCGGCACCTCAACAGAGCCCGAACAATTCATTCTGACAACCACCGGGATGATCGCATTAACTGGGATGAACGAATTTGGAATCGGCCTGAATGCCAACACCCTGATGGCCTCCCAAGCTTCCGACCGGGGTTTGCCCGTTGCCTTTTTTATCCGGGGTGTATTGAGTAAACGTAACAGCGAAGAGGTTCTGTCATTTGTTAAATCGGCGGAACATGCTTCGGGTCAGAATTATATTATTGGCATCCAAGACAGTGTGTACGATTTTGAAGCATCATCAAATCGGGTGGTAAGGTTTTATCCCGATCAAACGAAGAGCGGGCTGGTATTTCACACCAATCATCCACTTTTAAATCCTGATATCAAACCCTGGTACCAGGAATCGCAGAAGGAGATATTCGAAGGGAAAGCAAAGAATGTAAATAGTGTGGAGCGATACAAAGCCTTGAAAAGCAGACTAAACAAGCCAATTGTTGATATTACCGAAGATATTATTAAATCGGCATTGAGATCCAGAGATGATAAAGAAAATCCGGTTTGTCGTGCATATAACGAGAGTGCGTGGGCTTTTACCTATAGTTCGGTGGTGTATACCTTAACCGGTAAACGATCTGTACAGGTGACATATGGCCCACCTGACAAATCGGAATACAAGGTGCATTTTTTCAAAAAATGAGGCTTATCGAAGTACTTGCCCCAGCCAAAAGATTTCCGTCATCTTATCTCTCAATATACGCCCACGCAAAATTTGGGTGATGGCCATTCTTGCGCACCATCTTTACCCAGAGCAAGGTCATATGCTCCAGGTGAACCGATGGCAAAACCCACCTTGCCAATACCTAAAAAGGCTATTTTCATTTTATTCTTCTATCTCTGAATTTTTATTTTATTTCAAACTCTTTGATCATTTTGCGGAATTCGGGGAGATCTCTCAGCGGGGCCCAGAGCGGATCTGATTCAAGCATTTTGGTGGTCGTTGTGCCAGGTATCGAGAGCACGTATCTGAGTTGTTCCAGTGCTTCCTTATATTTTCCGGTTATTACATATATCTCCGCAAGGATTCGATAGAAAAAGGCACCTGCAATAGCTTCTTTTTTTACGGGTAAGTATTCCAGGGCTCTTTTGCCCGCTTCAATGGCCTGAACATCCCGGTGTAGTCCGGCATATACTAGTCCCAGGGCGCTGTGCAGCCGTGGATCATCAGGTTTGGCAGCCAGCCTTTTTTCAAGGTACACCCTGGCGGAATCATAATAAGCAGATTCCAGGGAAGGTTGCTTCAGATAGCCGTATGCAACGGCGTAAAAATAGTATTTGGGCCTTATATAATATTGGTCCTCAAACACCGGGGATTTCATTGCGGGTAATTCATTCAATGCTTTTTCGTAAAGGCCTTCATAGAGATCGGCCGTAAATCTTATGCTTACAAATTCAGCGTTGTTGATTATAGCCTTTGCATTCAGTGCCGCATTATCAAAGAGTTTCTTGAGTTTTTCCGTCACACCTTCATATTTGAGCATCATGTAGGTCAAAGAAAGGTATGCCGATATTTGATCGGGTTTCATCAACATGGCTTGGTTCAAATAGCTTTCTGCTTTCTTAAAGTTCCGTATTAATTGGTAAGTAACTCCCAGTTCAACGGCAGTTTGATATGACCTTGGATTTTGTTCTAAGGCTCTCGACAGGTATTGAATAGATAAATCCCATTTTCCTGCACGGCGGTAAATATAACCCGACATCCCAAGCGCCTCAATGTTCCGGGGTTGTTTTTTCAATACGATCTCTGCTTGTTTCAGTGCCTCATCATAATTCATCATACCCCTATAGTAGTATGATCCCAATGTCAGGTGAGCTTCGGGTAAGCCGGGACTAATAAGGAAAGCCTGGTCAATCAATTGTTTGCACTTAATCAGGATGCCCGGATCGCGGTTCCTGTACAGCCAGTATTCTATCAGCCAGCTAGCTGCCAACTTACAATATGCCTGAGCAAACAGGGAATCCTCTCCGATGGCTTTTTCGTACAACTGAATGGCGAGTTTTACATCTTTGTAATCGTTCAGATTATAGTTACCCTGCTGATAATAATTATACGCCTCGATACTTTTCGTAGGTATTTTCTCAATTTCTTGAGTTTCTTCCGGGGTGAGAACCGCTTTAAATTTACCGGCTATTTCCCGGGCAAGGTCGCTGGGAATTTCGGGAAGTTCTTCCTCGTTCTTCCTAAGGGTATCGCTCACCCAGAGGAGCCGGTCCTTTTTCGGATCAACCAATCCGATCCAGATTTTTAAATTATTTCCCTGAATTCCGATGAGACCATCAATTAAATAGTCGGCATTCAGCTCTTTGCCGATTGTTTTTAGTGACTTCGTGGTATTGCGGTATTGATCGGATGAAATATTGGAAACCAGGGAGAAGCTGTTAATCTTGGACAGGTTGTTAAGAAGGTCTGATCTAAAGCCATCACCTAACCATTGTTGCGTGGTATCGCTGTAAAAATTCCGGAATGGCAGGACAGCAATCCTTTTTGGATCATTCGAGGATTTAAAATTTGTTATAATGATAAAGCCCGCAAGGATAAGTATGATAATAGAAAAAGAGGCAAGAACGATTTTCCCGTAAAAAACCTTGCGATTGGGGGTGGCTGCCACCGGTTTTTCTTTGTCGATTTCGCCAGTCAGGTTTTCCAAAATCATGGATTGATAATGCTCTGAGGTGCTGCTTTCTGCCTTTTTCTTTACCTCGCCGGGAGTATATCCGAAATGTTCATGAAAACAATTGCTGAAATAGGCCGGTGAGCTGAAGCCGGTTTGATGGGAAGCTTCGGAGGCTGTCAGTCCCTCATGTTGAATGAGTTCCATGGCCCGCTGCAGTCTGATTTCCCTGATCAGGCGGTTGGCCGATTTGCCGGTGAGAGCTTTAAGTTTTCTCAAAAGGACAGAATGACTGATACCCATCTCCTGCGCCAGTTCAGTAACACCGAAGTGAGGATTGTTCAGATTTTTGAGTACTATTTCGACTGCTTTTTTAAGAAATTCCTGTCCCATAACCGATTACTGTAAGGGGTTACCATCAGGGCTAATTCATGCTGTCTGGCCCGTAAATCGCAAGCTGATGCAAAAGTTACAAGGAATTATCTAAATATTACAAGTTTTCGATCAGGAATTGTAAGGAAAATATTTCCTGTCAGCCAGACCTTTATGTGGTAAAAACTCATTACCATGAAAACCAAACCTTACCTTATTCTGCTTTTATCATTAATAGCAATAGGATGCTACGGACAATCTGACGGAACCCCAAAATTGAAGTCATGTCCCTCTTACGGGGTAATCTTCTGCAATCAGCAGGAAATCGACAGCTTCCCTTACCAATATTCGAATTGCGGAGAGCTGGTTGGTGGCATACTGATCTCCGGCGATGATATTGTTAACCTTGATGGGCTTAGTTTTCTCACCGCTATCTGGGGTGATCTTGAAATTGCCAATAATCCTTTCCTGAAAAGCCTTAAAGGGTTGGAAAACCTTATGCCGGGCACTATTAACAACCTGACCATTACTGGCAATACTGTTTTATCGGTCTGTGAGATTAGGGGTTTATGTACTTACCTGGCAGCCCCTAATGGAGAGGTAACGATTCATTCAAATGCTCCTGGCTGCAACAGCGTTCAAGAGCTTAAAGGCAACTGTGGTATTGCGGATACAGAGGTCCTTCCACTTTCGGATGAAAGAACCATTTTCCCGAATCCAACATCCGGTAGAGTTAACATCAGATTGAACCTTGAAAATCAGGCCCGGGTAAAGGTGGAAATAATCAATTATATCGGTCAGATCGAGGCTACACTGGCGGATGAGGTGCTCGTACAGGGCATGCATGAAATATCCCGGAATCTTTCCGGTTTTTCGCCAGGTATATATTATTGCAGGATTATTTCCGGGAACAGGATAAAGACCGAAAAGATAATTATTGAGAAATAGCATCTGCTTTTGGAAGGGAGTTGCCCAAATCACCGAACCCTCAGGGTATAGGTAAATTTCAGCAGCAATGTCCGCTGAAGGCTGAAGGGCAGGGGAGGCTCCGTGCTCTGGCGATTGGTGTTGAGGTAATCATTGTAGACTAAATAAAAATCGACTCCTTCCCTCGGATTGTACCGTAGCTTGGCGTTCCAGATGATCCCGTTTATCTGGTTATTGTACTGTATATAGGTGTAGGCAGTCCATTTGTTGTCGAACATGTAGGTAACCTTTAAACGGGCAATATGAGAACTAAGTACCTGGTTCCGGTCGGGGAATCGCACATTGTTATACTGGTAGCTGAGCCCGATGTTCCAGCTGCCAGCAAATCTTAAAGCTGGAGACAGGCTGAGGGAGTTGATCCAGCCGTCATAGAACTGCCCGGTCATCACATTAATAGACCCGATAATATACTTCATTTGGGGGGTCGTATAGGTGAATGACGCATCGGTGAATTGGTAATTCCCGGAAGGAACATACACGTTTCCCGACAGGTAGAAAGTGTCTCTGAGGTTTTCAGTCTGAATTTGCCCGGAAAGGCTAAATAAGTGGTTTGATTTGAGTTCCAGAGAATAATAAGGCTGGATAGTGAAAGTTTCAAGCGAGCCGTCATCATTTCTGCGATAGCCCCATGCCGACAGGTCAATTACTTGTTTATTAATAATGCCGGTTTTTTTGGCAAGATTCCACCCATAGCCGGTCGATGCTCCAAAGTTTGTATAATCATTTCTGAATTCGAAACCCAGTTCCGGATTATACCTTGCTCCGGAACGGGCAAAATTAATGGCGTAGGATAATCCGTCCTGAGTGCGCCTCCGGTAATCGATCATGAACTTGGCCGTTTCGAGCGACAGGTGGATAGGCTTTTCATCGGAATCCAACGTCTGGGCCCAGATTACATTCAGATAATCATTTTTGAAGGTATTGATAATGGCATCAAATCCGTAATTCCAGTTGAAATTTCCGGCCGGATCAATTTTAAGGGTCGAAATCCCGCCGATATAGGAGTTGCTGTTTATCCCAATTTTCCGGCGCATTCTGACCACTGAATTATTCAGTGTTGGAAGAATCTCTTCACCTGTACTCTCATCCTTCAGAAATCCTGTTTGCAGCGACATGACACCAAGATCCCAGTCGCCGATGCGTCCCGTGAGCCTTCCTCCACCCCAGAGCGGAACCTGACGGCCGTCGTAAATGCCGATACGCCTGCTGTAGAAAACTTGTTCGCCGCCACCGAAATTTACATCAAATGTGGAGGCTCTCTCTTGGAAGAATTGCCTGTGCTCGGGATAGAACAGAGAGAACCGGGTAAGGTTTACCTGCTGGTCATCTGCTTCTACCTGTGCGAAATCAGTGTTCAGGGTAAGATCCAGGGTCAGGTTCTTCGATATGCCGTATTTGACATCCATCCCTGCATTTTTTGCCCAGGCAGATTCGGACAGGTAAGCATTTCCTGCCTCATTAAGTTTGTGGGTTTGTTGAAAGCCGCCCAGAAGGTAGGGAGCGAAGAACAATGGATTTACGGTTTCGATTCCTTCAAATTCAATAAGCTGATATTTTGAGGCTTTTGCCCAACTCCAGAATCCCCATTCATTGGAGACTGGTGGAAACACATCCCATTCCTGCTTCCGGCTGATAAAACGCCACAGCATAAGTCCCATATATACCTTGTTACCGGTTTTTTGGTATCTGAGGCTCGACAGGGGAATCTGCATCTCAGCATACCACCCTTTACTGTCCTTGCTGGTTACAACAGTCCAATCCGTGTTCCAATATGGATTCATTGGGAATCCTCCCTGCCCGTCATTTAACAGCTCGGCATCCATTCGCAAACCTGCCGGATTTGTAGCGAATAGCATGGCATTCTCTTTATCCAGGTAAGTGTCGAGTGCTATTCCAAACCAGTCGTTGGTCAGGCCAAGATCATCACGTTTCTTACTCGTTGCACGGATTTTATCCGGCTCCTTGTCGAACAACCATGCTGCAACAAACAGGAAGCGTTCGGTGTATATGATCCTTACTTCAGTTTCCTGGTAGGGCGGCAAACCTGCCGCCGGATTCAGGGAAATCATGGTAAAGGGTTTTATATCCTGCCACGCCGGGTCATCAAGTTTCCCATCAAGTTTGGGGGTTGAGGCCGGCTTCGGGATCACAATGGATTGTTGGGTGAATCCGGGGAGGTTGCCAAGGCAAAGCCACACAAACAAAAGAAGGATGACGGGCTTCATCATGATTCCGATTGGGGTTCAGACAGGTTAACTAATTCATTCCTAAAAGTTAACGAATTAAATTGAGAAAACCAAATCGAATTTTTAAGAGATCGATTTTACCTCACCACCAGTTTCATCACCTGCTGGTTAACTTTCAAGAGGTAAATTCCGGAAGCTAACTTTGAAATATCCACGGTTTCCCGATAATCGGCGACTTCTCTGACCAACTTGTCATAAACTATTATCCCTTCTATGTTGGTTAGCGAAATGTGAAGGTCTGCTGCGACCTGCCCGGTGATTACAAGATTAAAAGAATTTTCAACCGGATTTGGGAATGCCCTGATGACGGCAAGCAGAGGATCGGTGTCAGAAGCCATGCTGAGGCCATTGTTAAAAATATCGTTCAGGCTGTTGTAAAAGGATGTCCGGTATACCCGGTTTGGGGCCGATGGCAGTTCGGGTAAAATCCTACTGCCGTTGATCCGGTATTTGTATTCTATTTTCTGGAAAACGGGCTGGTTTGGAACCGTAATGGAGTAAATTCCATCGCTGTCAGCATCGGTCATGGGAGCCGATTCTTCCCAGTTGTTGAAAGTTCCTGAAATGGCGACGTAATCATTTTCAGGGCGAAAATATCCATTAGCGATGGGGATTCTCATATCAACGTTGAAAACCACCTCGGCCATGACAGGAGCACCCTTTTCCGCGATATGGAGCCTCACCATCGGGAAGTTCCAATAATTGAACCATTCCCCGCCTGTTGCTAATTTGGCAACTGCCCGATTTGCGTTAAGAGGATGGCTCATATCCCCGCCTATGGTAAAACGATATTTTTCCAAATCAGCGTTGATCCCATGTCCATGATAGGTTTGGATGGCAGCAATGTAAGCCCCGGGCACTAAAAATTCAGACTCACCGTCTTTATTTAATGGAACGGTTACCCACGTATTGATCATCTCTTCGCTGACAGTGACATAATCGGATGATATCTTCTCCTCCCAGCTGCCAGTTTCTTCCACCCATCTGAACAGGCTGTAAATGAATCCGTAACCGGGTTCGGTGCTAAATTGGGAGTCTTTCCGGCGCATGATCATGCAGGATATGGAACTCGCCTCACAAGCATGGCTGATATCATAAAGAACCCCTAAATGGTCACCATCGTTGTTGCCTCCCAGGGTATTGGTTGAACACCATTCTTCACATTCCCAGTCGCACAGAGAATATATACTGTCAGTGATATGAAATGTATCGCTGATTTGGTTGTTTGAAGAATCTCCGTCGGTTTGACTACTTTCAGCCGTAAGGATGATTTTATAATCGCCGTATCCGTCAGGGATGAACGGGGTGCTGACTTGGAGGGTATCCCTTGAAAATGACCACAAATCTTTAGCGGGAGATGACTGCTGATACACTGAAAGGCCATTCCTGAGTATGTCCACATTGAGTAGACAGTTTTCCTGGTCGGAAATTCCTAAATTGGATACCAGCCCCCGGAAGGTGTATTCACCAAAGTGGTTGATCCCGGTTTGGGAGAATGGAACCATGAAAAAGTAACTGGCGTTATTGTCTTCCAGATCAAGGTCGCTCATTTCGGGCCAGGCCTCTTCAAGGCTTATTTCATTTTGATAGGCCTCCGAAAGCTCCAGGTCATCAATACACCAGAAGTAATGGCTGCTGCCCTTCCATACAAACCTGATCCAAACCTCAGGCATTCCGGAGCACATCTCTGAAAGATTGACCATTGGGTAAGGTTCCGTGCAAAACGCATTGATACCGGTTTTAAACATCAGGTTGATCATGGACCAGCGATTGCCCCGGTCCGTTGATACCAGGCATTTGATATCCGGTGATGGATTGCAGCAGCAACGAAAATCCTGCGAAAACTTCATAAATACTCCGGGACGGGTTGAGAAATTCATCACGGGCAACTGGAACCACACATCAGCCTCGTTCATCGTCATAACCCCATCAGCGAAATTATATTCATCCATCGGCAGAACGAAATATCCATCTTCAGGGGATTGGGAGTAAATGTGCCCGGGCAGCCTCGTAAGCTTTCCTTTTATACTGTCACTGCCGGCCCGCCAAACCCAGTTATGTCCGATTTCGTTCACATCCAAAGTTTGCCAGCCGGAGGGCAGGCGCCAGCCTTTAGGATCAGTGGCATTTTCCCAATTGAAAGTTTCTTTAAAAAAAATTTCTCCCTCACTCTTGAGGGTTGGTGCTATGCGTATGGGGAGCTTTAAATGCTCATCGCTAAACAGGGTCGGGCTGGGTGTCCTTGCAATTCGTTGACCGAAGCACGTCGTGATTACCAAGGACAGGCTTAACAGGCAAATCAATTTTTTCATCCCTTATCTTTTAAATTTATTCGGATGTTCCTTGCTGAAAATGATCGAATCGAGTGAACTCGCAATCTCCTTTGACATTGCTGACGGGAATTCAAAACATCTCTTCCGGTCGCCCTTAAAAACCTTTCCCCAGATGGAATGGTCCGATTTTGCCTTGATCAGTCGAACCCAGACCTTGACGATCGAGTCGTCGACGGAGATACTTCCTTCAACTATATAGTCAGCATGAATCTCCCTACCCATTTCAGGCATGGTTTTGCCGGTAAGGATTTGCAGGTCGTTGGAGCTTAATGCGATTACTTCGAAATCATCCGCTTTATTAAGATCATTTATTAGTTGCTCACGTAAATCCTGAACAAAGAGTTTATAGGGGACCTCCTGGTCAAGGTCGCGGAACGGAAGCACCGCTATTGATTTCTCATGCACGAAGATTCTGAGGTTATAAAGGATAAGGAGGACTCCCGCAACAATCACCAGGGCGACGGGGAGTCCAATCCTTATCACTTTTGATTGTTTCATTCGGACAGGAAGCTAATCACAGATGCAACGGACTGACCAACCCACACTTTTAAAATAGCCCGACCCCATAATCAAGGTGTTGCTGATATGGGACAATCCTGTACCCATCCATTTGTTGTCAGCGGTCAACGTCGATGAACCGAAAAAGGCCTGGGTCCCTAATGCAACAAATGAAGCCTGGGGCGGAACGTCGCGCCCACCGGCGGGGTATGCGTTGAATCCGGAGCTGTTGTTACCGGCTTGGTTGTTTCCGACATCGCCCGGTATGCCCGACACGGTCCATCCTGTTGTTGAAGCTACTGACTTGCCCACATCATATCCGTCGCCCCCAAATCCAAAGCCACTTTCAGCTAGGTAGGTTCTTAAAATCGACCATTCATTCTGGCTCGGTACATGCCATCCTGTCGGACAAGCACCCTTCACTCCGCTGGGAACCAGATTACTACTGGTTGCGCCATCCATTGCTGCCGTCCAGTTATATAATGCACCATACAACGTATAATTTGCCGTTGCTTTAGCTGCGGCCAGATCGCTACCCTCATATCCAAAAACGTAGTAGTACTTTTCTGTTTCCGAGCCAGTTGCGGAAGGACTAACGGAAGGAAGCCAGGCGAGATTTTCTGCCATCCATTTCTGTTGACCGAGGTAAATCCATTTGTATGGTCTGGAGTCCCTGGTGTCGGTAAAAGTTCCTGACGCTTCAAGAGTTTTGAACGTGAACTGGTTCCCGTAACCTGTCCCGTCAGCGTTAGTGGCAAACGCCCTGACATGGTAGGTGGTATTTGGTATCAATCCTTTGATATAACCAATAAATTCTTCGGGAGCAGCTTCCTCGTCAATGATTTTGGAATCGGAGATGGTAGGATTTTCATTGGTGCTCCAGCAGACACCCCACTCAGTGACTGCCTTGCCTCCGTCATTCGTAACCTTACCTCCTGAGTAAGCCTCTGTGGCGGCAATCCTGGTCACTTCAGTGGTGGTTACTACAGGACCGGTAAGGATAATCAGGTGTACCGTTTCAGAGTAAACCGGGCTGCAATTCTCAGAACTGACAGCAACACGTATAAACATGGCCACATTAGCCGTAAACTGCAATTGTGCACCGGTTTTCCCGTCCCAATTGATCCAGTTGGTTCCATCAACCGATTGCTGCCATTGCAAGCTGCCGCGGTATTGCTGAATTTGAAGCGTTACCTGTGTTCCATTCTGAACCCGGTGCTCAATTACGTCATTGGTAGATTTCAGGTTAATCTGCCCGTACAGGTTAATGCATGCGATACCGAGGATTCCAAGTAGGAATACCATTTTATGCATGGTTTTCATAATTATCGGGTTTTTAGGATGGTTTGATGAAAAGTGGCCTCCGCAGTAATCACCTGCAGATAATATAATCCTGCGGGAAGACCCCGCAATGGGATCCGTTCAGCAGAGATGGGTTGCGTCAATTCGGAAACCCTGGTAAAAAGTTCCTTGCCGAGAGGACTGATCAGCCTGAAAGTTGCCTTGGTGGGTTTCCCGTTGATTTCGACCAAGAGTTCGTCCTGAACCGGGTTCGGATAACATCGGATCTCAATCCCTGATGCCCGCTCCTCGATTCCCGAAGCATTCACAGTAACGGTCACTTCATCCGTCGAGGAACAATTTTTTTCATCAGTAACGGTCAACCGGTAGGTTGTAGTGCTTTCCGGTGATGCCGACGGATTGGCATGGGTAGGATTGTTCAAGCCTTCAGCCGGAGTCCACAGATAAACATAGTTTCCGTACCCCTGCGTAGCGGTTGGATTTCCGCCGAGTGCAACTGATTCGCCTTTATTAACCTGTACATCTGAACCCGCGTAAACCTGAAGAGGGGGAGCCTGGATAACAGTAAGGACAACCGGGCTCTGACTAAAACTCAATAGCCCAAAAACTAATGATAATACTGTCAATAGGAGTAATTTCTTTTCCATAATAAATTGATTTAGAGTTAGACAACCTTTATTTACCTTTTGGAATTGTGAAATAAAGTTACGGGCAGGAAATCAGCCGGACGTCCAATAATCGATCAATTAATTACAATTTTCAGTCATATCATAGCAATAATCTGTCAGTCGGGTTGGCAGGGAGGTAAAGAGGAAAAATCAAGACTGCAGATTATAAAGAATAGTGCCTGATGATCCTTTTAAACTTCGGGTAATTCTTTAGCGGCAGCCACTTCGGATCCATTTCGAGGAGTTTAACGGTTAACGGGCCAGGCTCTGACAGGAGCTTGTCAATAATCTTCAGGGCTTTCCTGGAATTACCGGTTCGGGCCTGTATCCATGCAATATCCTCCATGATAAAGGGTCCAAGAAATCCATTGGGATCTTCCTCCAGCATCCCGCTTGCCTTATCGGCCATTTCCAAAGCCTTGTTAATATTATTCATTCCGGCATAAGCCATCCCAAGGCAACTGTAAGCAGCGGGGTCCCGTTGGTATTTTGGAAATTTTATCATTTCTGCCTCAACAAATTGGCGGGTGGAATCGAAATAGGCAAGTTCGAGATCCGGTTTATCAAGGTAGCCGTAAACCCAGGAATACAATAGAAATTTTGGCCTGAAATAATAAGGTGGAGCCCAGCGCAGAGCCGGATAAAACCAACGGGATAGTTCTTTCAGCGCTTCATCGTAATGGCCTTCATAAATATCTATCATGGTAAACTGGTAATATGCCTGCATCAGATTGTCATCAATCCAGGGATTTGCCTGATGGGCATTTTGTATTATTTCCCTTGCACTACCGGTATCACCCTTAGATCTCAGAGCAATATCGGAAAGACCGAAATAGTTTAAGGCGAAAGGGGGATTTACAGCAATCCCCTGATGGTAATAATTTTCGGCTTTGGGGAAATCTCGCAGCAGTTCATAGGTTTGCCCGAGAATGAAATTATTCTGCACACTTTTCGGGTATTTGTTATAAACCCTGAGCAAGCGGTCCTCCGACTCCTTCCACATGCCAAAGACTCTGCATGCCCTGCCCAGTTTGAAATTCATGTAGTAGTCGTCCAGAGAGCCGTTTTTGACATTTTTGAAATAATCCTTGGCCATCTTCATGTTGCCAGCTGCGAGGTAATGGTCTGTCAACTGCATCCAGGTAACCGGCCCCGGTTTTAGCGAATGCGCCTTTTCTGCAGCAGCAAGGCTTTCAGCCAGATATTCCTGAAGGGGGTTACCCCTGTACATGGATAGCAAAGTCTGGGATAATCTTACATAAGCATCAGCCCAGGTTGAGTCAAATTCAATTGTTTTTCTTCGGTAAGGCAGAGCCCATGAAGGGTCGCCACCACGTTCAGCTCCCGTAAGGTGTTCAGCTTTTATGAAATTATACCAGGCTTCTGCGCTTTTAGTACATTTCTGGTCAATTGCAGCCTTCTCCTCAGGCTGAACAATGGTATTAAGCCGATAGGCTATATGTTGTGCAATTTCGTTTAACTGGATAAACGTGTCACCCAGTTTGAAGGAATATTCATCCAGTCCAAAGCGCTTATTCGTTTTGGCTTCGATAAGCTCAACACATACTTTAACCTGATCTCCTTCCTTATCAACACTACCTTCGATGATGAAATCAGCTCCGAGTTTCCTGCCGATTTCAGGAATCGATATCGCCGTATCTCGAAATTGGTTGGATGAAACACCTGAACGTACATTGAAAACCTTTATTTTCTCCAGCGCAATGATAACCTGGTTCCATAAACCATCGCAGAAAGCAATGTCTAGGGTATCGCAACTCAGGTTTTTGAAGGGGAGTACTGCCATGGATTTCTCTTCCCTTGCCCGTCCCGAGGAGTTCAGGATTATGAATACCCCCGCCGCAAGCAGCACAACCGCCATACCTGCGAGCAGACTACCTCTTAAGCCTCTGGCCCTTCGCGACCTTTCAGGCGCCCTTATGCTCCCCTCACTCTTTCCGCTCTTTGCCTGATCGTCAAAATCCGCAAGAGGCACTCCCAGCCCCGACTTTCTCCAATCACCCGGGGTCATTCCGAAATTTTTATGAAAAATTTTGCTGAAATAATTAGGGCTGTTGAAGCCAGAAAGCGATGACACCTCTGCAACTGTCAGGGATTCGTCGCGAAGAAGCTCCAATGCCTTATTAAGCCTGATTCCCTGTATGAAATGCTTAAGGGATTTACCGGTAAGTGCGAAATATTTACGTCGGAGACTGGAATAACTCAAGCCCATCTCATCGGCAAGTTCCTCAGTCCCGAATGCCGTATTCCGTAAATTGGCTTCAACAGTCTCAGTCAATTTTTCAAGGAAGGTCCTTTCCATGACTTAGCCGGAATTTAGGTTATCTAATTTACAAAAAAACCAACCAATTACAAATAGAATTCTTTCAGTAATCTTTTATAATCAGGGTGATGCCTCAGTGGAGCCCAGCGAGGATCCAGCTCCAGCAGAGTAGTGGTCAGCGGTCCGGGCTCGGAGAGCAGTTGCCGGAGTACGCTTAATGCCTCGCTATGCCTTCCAGTTGAGGTAAAGATAAAAGCGACATCTTCCATCGCAAAAGGGCCAAAAAAAGCATCTGGTTTTACCAGCAATTCAGCCCTGACTTTTTCTGTCTGCGCTATGGCAAGGGCTGTCAGGCCGAGACCTGCATAAGCAATTCCAAGCGCACTGTTAACCCTCGGGTTATTGAGGTTGGCTGCCGACATCGCCTGTAATCCTTCCAGGAATATTCGGGTAGAATCGTAATAAATTCGCTCCTGCTCCCGATCATGCAGATAACCATAAATCATCGCGCGCACCAAACAAGCTGGGCGGCAATAATAGGGAGGACCTGGTGCGGTAGCCCTCGGCCAGCCTTTTAGCCGGTTGATCGCTTCCTGATACTTACCTGCAAATAAGTTGATGAGGGCATATTGATAATACAAACTTAATGAATCCAGACCTCTGGGTTTGGAAGCTGACGATAGTGAATCCAAGATATTGCGAGCCTTGGCAGGATCACCTTCAGTTTTTAATGACATCATAGCCAATCCGTAAATCGCCGATCCATCCGTCGGATTTTTGGCAGATACCTCCCGATAATGTATTCTTGCCCTGGAAAAATCACGAAGATGCTCAAAAGTGGCTCCAAGCAGGTATTCATGGGCAAAAGAATTGGTATTCATTTCCAATACGCGTTTCAAACACGCTTCTGCCTTGATCCATTCCCCGAGCCTGAGCCATGCTCCGGCCATTGTATAAAAAGTTCCGGTGGATTCCGGATTCTTCCTCAGGGCGACTGAGCACGCTGCCAGAGATTTTATATAGTCCTCCCTGGCATAATATAAGAATCCGAGTTGTTCATCGACCAGCGAAATTCCCGGACAAAGCGCGAAAGCCTGTTCAATGGCAGCTGTGGCCGCGCCTAGCATGCTGTCATGCCTCATTTCAACATCAGTATAGAGATTACTCAATATATACGCAATGCCTAAATAAGCTTCCGCAAACCCGGGATCTAACCGAAGGGCACTTCGGTAAAACTCCAGTGCCTTTTCTGGATTGAAATCAGTGGCTTTTGAAAAAAAGCTGCCCTGCATGAAAAGGCTTTCAGCTTCCCTGTTTTTGCTCCCTCCGGCATTCTCGGGAGTAACATCCTTCAGAAGAAAAACGGACTTCATCTTGTGGATGATATCTTCCACCACCTCATTCCGAAGGTTAAAAAGATTCTCTTTCTGCCGGTTGTAAGATTCCGACCAGGTCGTTTTATCTGTTTTTGTTTCTATCAATTTGATATAGACCTGGTATACATCACCTTGCCTGTCCACCGACCCTTCAATAATGTAATCAGCATTCAGCGCCTTTCCTATTTCAGGCATCAGCTGGCTTGGGTTATTAAACCTTTCAGCCGATACCCTTGAACGTATGTCGAGAAATTTAAGTGAATTTAACTCGTTACGAAGCTGCTCCTCAAGGCCGCTGCTGAAGCGCTGGGTTTCAGCATCCCCGCTAAGGTTTCGAAAAGGCAGCACTGCAGCTGATTTATTCTTGCCACTACTGTCAAAAAGGTTCCAGTAATAGAAGGCGCCGGCGCCTGCCAGAATAACCAGGATAGCGGCTATGATCAGCCAATTGGTCCTGTTCAGTTTCCTTCCTCTTTTGCCGATCTTCTCGAGCGTATCGCTATTTTCAATGATAACTCCAACAGGTTGAAGCTCTTCCTTACCATTGAGGGGTACGATCTTTTTCGATTCCCCTGGGGGATAGCCAAAATGCTCATGAAAACAGGTGATAAAATAATTCGGAGAACTGAAACCTGTTTGATAGGCAACCTCCGATACGGGAATGTCCTCCTTCTGAAGGATCTCAAGGGCTTTGCGCAACCTGACCTCCCTGATGAACTGATTTACAGACTTTCCGGCATAAGCATTTAACCTGCGCCGGAGACTGGAGGAACTGAGGCCCATTCTCCGGGAAAGCTCTTCAACGTTGAACGTGGCATCACCGTAATTGGCTTCAGTAATTTCGGTTAGTTTCCTGAGGAAGGCATTGTCCATACAAGTTTCTTTAACGAGGCGTTGATCGACAAAACTGCCTTACCAAATATACAAAATGCGACGGAATCGACCAGAGCAATCTCTATTTGAGAGAATCGGCCTTCACATAATTCCTCCCAAAAAATTACATAATCAGGCTAAATGGCCTTCTTTTCGGTACAGGGCTGTCTCCGTCAGATATCGAGATGAAAAAAGAGCAATATGGTTTAATCATTAATCGAATACTTTTCGCGCAATCTTGCTGTTTTCCTGTTTGAGCTATTGGTGATGGCACGAAGCAGGAACATCGGTCCCATTTTTCTGTTCGTTTCGGCGACATTGCGACTTATATCATCATAGGATTGATGAACGCCGTGGTCTTCCAGTACAAACGCCGATATACATTTGCTGTCGGTCCTGCCATCCCAGTCAATGGAAGGCATATTCCCCCTGGTAAAAAACCCCTTTGCGATTGCTGCCCGGTAGGTTTGCTTATCAAAGGTGACATCGCAGGCAAGCCATCTTCCGTCGAGATAGCATTCGCACCAGGGGTGTATGGTGATTACCTTCGGTACCATTTTGTAAAGCATGCTGCTCACGATGCCTTTCAGTGATGTCCTGTTGACTGAAACCTGGTGATATCTTGCGGGAATGCCAACTGACCGCAGCATGGCGACCAACAGGTTGTTTTTGGTTACACACCAGCCAACCCGGGTATTCAATGTCACAGATGCCTTCTGGTCCGCTTCCGACAACCCGAACAGGCACTCGTCCCTGACAAAATAGAATAGCTTGACGGCTGCATCAGTCGGGGACTGACAGTCGACAGTCAATTGGGTTGCCTTTGCCTTGATTTCAGAATTCTCACTGTCGCACAGACCAGTCGGATTAACGAAGGCCTGAAGTTCCACAGGATAGCGGAATTTCTTTGTTTGATTTGCAGTTTGACTATTATCCTGCCCGATCGATGCGAGAGGAAAGAGTGAAACGGCAATCAATACGGTTGCAAAAAATCCGCAGCCGCATTTAGCAGAAAGATGGTTCATAGGCTTGCACGTTAGGTTATTAACCTACAAAAATTAAGAACAATTTTGTTAATAACCAAATTTGCCAGCCTCGATCGAAATCCTTAACTTTTTACTATCAAGGTTTAACTGAGAGTCCGGTCATTCCATGCGTTTAAATCATGAAACAGATACTTTACTTTTTAGCGTTTACTCTTTACCACTGCACTTTAATAGCTCAGGAGAGTAAAATACCACTTTTTATTGCCGATAGCCTCGAGAACTATATCACGAGAGGAATGTCCAAATGGCAGATCCCCGGATTGTCAGTCGCCATTGTAAAGGATGGGAAAACGTTATTTATCAAAGGATTCGGAGTAACCGGGGTAGGTAAAAACGAACCGGTCGACAAGAATACGATTTTCCTGATCGGCTCAAATACAAAAACTTTTACCGCTTTGGCTATAGCCATCCTTCAGGAAGAAGGTAAGCTGAGCCTTGAAGACAAGGTTATTAAATGGATGCCTGAATTTGTACTTAAAGATCCGATGGCCACAAAAGAAGCTACCCTGTCTGACTTGTTGTCGAACCGGACCGGCTTTGAGACAAATCAGGGAGGGTTTACTTTTTGGAACTCCGCCCTCACCAGAGCTGATATAATAAAAAAAATGGGATTAATGAGGGCTTCTTATGGCTTAAGGACACGGTTTGGCTATAACAGTGTTAATTTTTTGGCAGCAGGTGAGCTGATACCAAGAATCACTGGAAAAAGTTGGGAGGAGACTGTCAGAGAAAAAATCCTGATACCCTTGAAAATGGATCGAACGTTGATGCGGTCGGAGGAATTTAGAATGGCTTCCAATAAGGCATTCCCCTATTCTCTGCTTCAAAATGTCCGGACTGAAATACCGGTAATGAATCTTGATAATCTTGGACCAGCAGGTAGCATGAGTTCATCGGCATGGGATATGGCTATTTGGCTGACCGCGCAATTGAGTGGCGGGATCATCGATGGGCAGCCGAAAATATCCGGTAAGGCTATACAAGCTATACGGCGGCCTTATACAATTTGCGGAATGGATACAAGGGCCCATCAAAATACTCATTTTTCCCTGTATGGATTAGGTCTTCAAATATGGGACCGCAAAGGGGAGGTGGTTTATTGGCATTCTGGGGGGGTACCTGGTTTTGCTTCTTCCGTGCTTTTTGTGCCGGAAGAAAATCTCGGGATTGCGATATTAACCAATAATGATTTCAACCTGTTCTTTCAGGATTTGAGGAACGAAATTCTGGACGCTTTTCTGGGTTTGCCTTATCAGGGATACAGCGACCAGTCGCATAAGATGCTGAGCCGTTATTTCGCCCTTTCTAAAGCAAATGATGATTCCTTAATGAATGTGGTGAAAATGAATTTGCAGCCCAGTTTGCCCTTAAAGGCTTTTTGCGGAAAATATTCGAATGAAACCTATGGAGAAATTGAGATTAAATCCGAAAAAGATAAATTGAATATTTATTTCTCTAATCATCCTCTTCTGATTGGCAGAATTGAGCATATTAAGAATAATTCCTTTTTGTGCACCTATTCAGATCCATTGTACGGAATGGTTGAGATCCCTTTTAAAATTGAAAATACCGGTGTCATTGGTTTCACACTTCATCCACCGGCAGCTGTTGAGTTTACGCCCTATTATTTTGTTAAGGGTAAATAATCTAACCTGCGGTATATCATGATTATTCAATCCGCTTAGAGGTCTGCGCCGACCAGTCGATCTGCCAGTGTGAATTGGCGGGCGTATTGAAATAATTGTATTCGATCCAACAGGGAAAGAGGTACTTGTTGGACAGGTCATGCGTGTAAATCTTGAAATTGTTGGATACGGCATACAAAGCGCAGAAAATTCCAAAATGAAAATCCAGGGTAAAATCGTCGCCGGTGAACTTGTCGACATTGTCGATTTTCTGAACGTTGAATGTGGGTACGATGTTGAACAGGAAAATCGGCCGGTACAGGGTAATCGACCCGCCACTGGGGCGGTTAATGATCGTCACACGGATATGAAAGCCGTCATCGGCAGAGTTGGAAATGGCACCCTTGAAATCGACAGTGTGGTCCAGTGAACCTTCGCGTATTGAAAATCTTACCGTATCCAGATCGCTATCGGGCTCGAAGCGGTACATAATTAAATCCGGTACCGGAATAACCGCATAATTGCCCAGATCAATGTCGATGATCTGGTAAGACCCATCGGAAGCGGTTACACCACTGCCCACTACGGCAGCTTCGTTATTGGCATAATCCGCTGAATCGAGTTTATAATCCGTATTGATCACATAAACCTTGATCCCGGCCAGCGGAGTTTTCACCAGGGGCGACGACGGATCGTAAACGGTTACAACACCAGTGACAGAGCCGGTAATTGGATCCTTCTGGCAAGACGACATTATTGTCATACCTAAGACCGCAAGGATCAGACAGTGGTACAGGCTTTTAATTTTCATGACAGGCATCAATTGGTATGTTAATGTTCCCAGTTAAAAGTAAGAAAAAATCCGTTCGCCCGGATCAGGTGAGTATGAGATTTGGGAGGAGTCCGAATCAGATTATAGTTACTTTTATCCTGTAAATGGATATTCTTCGAACAGTTACAGTCACCCGGTACATGCAACCCCTCAGGGAAGGCGGTTCATTGCCCGCATTGGCGGAAGCCGATGACGGTTTCAAATATGTCGTAAAGTTCCGGGGCGGCGGTCATGGCGTAAAAACCCTGATCACCGAAATGCTGGGTGGTGAGATTGCCCGTGCCTTGGGGCTGAAAGTTCCTGAGCTCGTTTTTGCAGAGTTGGATGAGTGTTTTGGCAGGACCGAAGGGGATGAGGAGATTCAGGACCTCCTGAAAGCCAGTCAGGGTTTAAATCTCGGATTACATTTTTTATCCGGGGCCTTCACGTATGATCCGGTGGTTAATAAACTGGATCCGCTGTTAGCGTCTAAAATCGTTTGGCTGGATTGCTTAATCACCAATGTTGACCGGTCCTTCCGGAATACCAACATGCTGATCTGGAACCGCGAATTATGGCTTATCGATCACGGTTCCTGTCTGTATTTTCAATACAATTGGGACGGATGGGAGAAGAAGGCGAGAGGTCCGTTTGAGTATATTAAAGATCATGTTTTACTTCCCCAGGCTACCGAACTGGAGGAGGCTGACCGTATTTGCCGGGAAATGCTCACGGAAAGCAGGATTCGGGAAATCGTTGAGATGATACCCGACGAATGGCTTAAATGGGATTCCACCGAAGATACCCCGGATCAATTAAGATCCGTATATTTCAGGTTCTTGTGTGAAAGGCTGAATTATTCTAAACAGTTTGTAAAAGAAGCCCTGGATGCAGCAGAAGCACTTATATGAATACGCAGTTGTAAGGGTTGTTCCTGTAGTTGAGCGGGAAGAGTTCGTTAATGCGGGCGTGGTTTTGTTCTGTAAGAAGGAAAAATTCATACAGATGCGGTATCATATCCGCGAGGATAAAATACTGGCCCTGTTGCCCGACGCGGATATGGAGGAAATCAGGGGAAACCTGGAAGCTTTCTGTAAAATAGCTGCCGGTGAGAAAGACGGGGGGCCGATTGCCTCATTGGACGAAGCCGAGCGTTTCCGGTGGCTCACAGCAGTCCGAAGTGCATCAATCCAAACCTCGAGGCCACACCCCGGAGTATGCGACGATCTGGAAAAAACGGTCGATTCACTTTTCAACGAGATGGTGGGGTAAAAACAAAAAACTAACTTTGATCGGCCCGTATTTTATCAACCCAAACCATGTCAAATAAAATAGCTGAAATATTAAAAGGGGCTTATGTGACCAGGACCAGCGGCTACCTTGATATCACGGCTAAAACAGAGTTGTTCCGGGAAATCAGTTCCCAGCTCGGAGGTGTGTTTTCAAAAAGCCACAATCCGGGCAATGTTCTTTCTACTTTGCAGTTGACAATGCCCTATAAGAAATGGGTGATCAAGCTCACCGAATCTGATACACGGCCACTTAGGATTCAGGTTGATTTTGAAGCGTTACTGGATTATGAATTAATTATGGGCATTGAGGATGGTCTTGATAATATCCTCAAGAAATTTGGCAAGAAGGAAATCCAGGTGGGTGATGAAGCTTTTGATAAACATTATCTGATTCACAGCAATGATCCTATTTTAACGGTTAAGATATTGGATGCCGGCATTCGTCAAATGATCATAAAACACGGCTTGTACAATTTGTCCTACCTGACTGATCATCAATCGAAAAAATCAGAATTAACTACGGTTATCAGCAGAACATTAGACGATAAAGAAGCATACCTTGATTTGGTGAACCTGCATCAAATGTTGGTTGACAAACTGCTTGAATTGGACATTATTAAAGACAGACAATAATTTAACCTTGGGAAATCTTTAGGATATGTGGGAGAAATCGAGCATATGGTATGTTCTGGGAGGTTTTGCATCCGGGTTTATTCTCAGTCTGGCAGCAATCACAATCGAAGACTTATCACACAATATTAATCTTTCCAATTCCCTTGGTGATTTGCATCATTTTGCAGGACCAATAATTCTGGGTTGCCTCTCGGGACTGTTTGGCTTTATTTTGTGGAAAAGAAAGAAACAGCAGATGGATACCCTGGCCAATTTTACCAGGAATCTCCATGCACTGTTGGATGTCAATTCTGCCATTATTTCAACCATTGATCTTGACGCGGTTTTACAAATTATCATTGATGAATCGACCAATCTGGCTCACCTCGATACTGGGGCCATCTATCTCCATGAGGATGACCGGCTGTATTTAGGTGCCACCACGCCACCGTTGCCTCCTGGTTTCCCTGAAATTCTGCGTACCGATTCGCTGGCCAACCATCCACATATTCAACAATCACTCAACCTGAAACAGCCCCTCGTTTTACCCGATACCGCCCACGCGATCCTTTCGGAAGCTGAATCGATTGTTGTGAAAGCGAGAGGATTGCGCTCGGTTATCTATATTCCGCTGATCATTGAGAACCGACCTGTGGGTACCCTGATATTAGGCACTGTCAACCAGACCAGACAATTTTCCGAAAATGAGATTGATACCTACCGGACCTTTTCCGGTCAGGCGGCATTGGCAATTGAAAATGCAAGATTATACCGGAAGAGCACCCTTTTTTCCGAAGAGCTCCGCAAGCAGAACGAGAATTTCAGCTTGTTAAATACCGAGTTATCTGAAAGTCACCGGAACATTGAGAAAGTCAACGAGGAATTAGTGGTTTCCAAGGAAAAAGCAGAGGAGAGCGACCGGCTGAAATCAGCCTTCCTGGCAAATATGAGCCACGAGATACGGACCCCATTAAATAGCATTCTTGGTTTTTCGGAATTGCTGACTGATACGCAAACCGATGATAACCAACGTGTCAGGTACAATAAAATCATACAGGAAAGCGGCGACCAGTTACTACAGATCATCTCAGATATTCTTGATATTTCAAAAATTGAAACGGGCCAGGTTGAAATAACCCCCAGCCTTTTTGACCCGCATAAACTTGTTCAGGGAATTATCGAGGAAATGACCATTTATGCCCAGCCAAAGCATTTAAACCTCACACTGGTTAACCATTCGCACGATGACCATTGTGTAATGACCAGTGACATGAAGAAGGTTAAGCAGGTCCTTACGAATCTGGTGGGTAATGCGATAAAATTTACCGATAGGGGTTCGGTTGAGATTGGTTTCAGGAGTCTGGTCGAGATGTGTGAGTTTTACGTCATGGATACCGGGATCGGGATCAGCGAAGATAAGCTGGATAAGATATTCGACCGGTTTCATCAGATTCAAATGGTTACCAAACGCAAAACTGAGGGGAACGGGCTGGGCCTCGCAATTTCCAGGAGCCTGGTTGAAAAGCTTGGGGGGGAAATCTGGGTTGAATCGGAGGTCGGGAAAGGGAGTACTTTCCATTTTACAATTCCAAAGTTGAATAATGCAGCCGGTACCACAAAACCAGTTTAAGGATTCCGCTCCACGTAAAATCGCTGTGTTGGACGGATATACGGTGAATCCCGGCGATCTGACCTGGGATGAATTGTCGGCTTTTGGGGAAGTATCGCTGTATGACAGGACACCTTCGGATCAAATCATCACCAGGGCTGACGGCTGCGAGATCATTTTCACCAACAAGACTCCTCTGACTGCCGACACCATTGCGTTACTTCCTTCACTGAGATATATCGGGGTGCTAGCCACCGGCTACAATGTGGTGGATATCAGGGCAGCCCGGGAGGCTGGTATTGCCGTGACCAACATACCTGCCTATGGAACACAATCCGTGGCTCAGATGGTATTTGCCCATTTACTCGGTATCTGCCAGCAGGTTAGCGCCCATAATGAAGCGGTTAAAAACGGCGAGTGGTCCAAAAAGGTAGATTTCTGCTTCTGGAATTACCCATTGATTGAATTGGCAGGCAAAACTATGGGAGTCATCGGATTTGGCAGGATCGGGCAGGCGGTGTCCAGAATCGCCCAGGCCATGGACATGATAGTCATCGCCACTGATCCGTCGCCCAAAGCAGTGCCGAAGGAGATGAATGTTCGTGTGACCAGCCTGAATGACCTGCTTCGACAGTCGGATGTGATCAGCCTTCATTGTCCGCTTGCTGAAACTACTGAGGGAATCATCAACCGTGAAACCCTTTCCATGATGAAGAATGGTGTTATCCTGATCAATACTTCCCGTGGGCAGCTTATCGTTGAGGAGGACCTGGTTGAAGCACTGAAATCGGGTAAGGTATCGGCCGCCGGACTTGATGTCCTGCAAACGGAGCCCCCACCTGAAGATCATCCGCTGCTGAGCCTTCCCAATTGCATCATAACTCCCCATATTGCCTGGGCACCGCGTGAGGCCAGGCTTCGGCTGATGAGCATAGCCTATGAGAACCTCCGCTCATTTCTGGCTGGGGTTCCGGTTAACGTGGTCAATCAGGGGAAACCGTGATGAAAATCCTCGTTGCTTCGGATTCCTTCAAGGGAACGATGACCTCGCGCGAGGTAGGCCGAATCATCAGGGAGGAACTGGCGCCTTTTCATGAGGTTGATTATCTGCCGGTTTCGGATGGAGGGGAAGGGTTTCTGGATGCCTGGAGCGAAGTATTTCCCGGTCGGCGGATAACAATTACCGGCCAGGATCCGCTGGGAAGGGAGATAATCTGTGAATATCTGATTTCCGGGGATAGAACTGCAATCATAGAATCAGCGGTTACCATTGGCCTCGGCTTACTAACTGAAACCGAACAGAATCCCATGGATGCCGGTAGCTTCGGCCTGGGAATCCTGGTCAGGGATGCTCTGCAGCGGGGCGCAAAAAATATATACATCGGACTGGGGGGCAGCGCTGTCAACGAGGGCGGGGTGGGAATGCTCCAGGCATTGGGAGTGAAAATTCTCGACCGTAACGGTCATGAAATTAACGCATCAGGCGGAAAAGTTTTGAGCCTGGTTGCCGGAATGGATATCTCAGGAATAGATCCCGTAATCACAGGGGCATCAATTTATGCGGTATGCGATGTCGACTCTCCACTGCTGGGCCCTCGGGGAGCCACCCGGGTTTTTGGACCTCAGAAAGGAGCAGATCCCGTCATGATTGAAATGTTGGAGACGGGGATGGCCAATCTGTCAAAAGTTGCCATTAAGGTAACCGGAAACGACTATTCAGATACTCCCGGAGCCGGAGCTGCCGGGGGATTGGGCTTTAGCCTGAAAAGTTTCTTTGATGCCCGCATAATTAACGGCATCGATGCCCTGGTACAAATGACAGGATTAGAGGACCGTATCAGCCAGTACGACCTGATTATCACCGGTGAAGGAAAACTGGATTCTCAAACCGAATCCGGCAAGGTGCCTTATGGGATGCTCAGGCTGGGCGAGAAGCATCATATTCCGGTGGTGTGCGTGTGTGGTGTTAATGAATCGGTGGAGAACATGGGATTCGAAAAGATATTGTCCATCGTCCCCGGCATCGCCTCGTTGGAAGAATCAAAATCACACCCTGATTTTTTTCTAAAGAAAATGATTCGGGAGGAATTAGTCTCCTTAATTGGTCTCTTTAAATCAATTTAATACCTTTCAGAAATTTCGGCAGGGAATTACATGGATTATAAGGATAAAACCAGGGAAGAACTCATTCTGGAACTGGAGGGTCTGAAGCAGGAAAATACTTCATTGAAGTCATCGCATGAAAAGGATATCTTCAAAATGAAGCAAAATGAGGTGATGTTGCAGGCCAGTGAAGCAAAATTCCGGAGTTATTTTGACTTGCCCATTATCGGAATAGCCATTACCTCCCCTAAAAAAGGCTGGATTGAGGTTAATCAGGGTGTTATTTCGATGTTGGGTTATTCAAGGGATGAATTGGCTGGTCTTACCTGGGCGGAACTCACCCATCCGGAGGATCTGGCAGCCGATGTTGAGCAGTTCAACCGGCTAATGGCGGATCAGCAGGATACTTATATCCTGGAAAAGCGGTTTATCCCTAAAAACGGTGATGTCCTCTGGACCAAGCTTTCGATTGGTTGCGTTCGCAAGCCCGACCGGACAGTTGATTATACGGTTGCCCTCCTACAGGATATCTCTGAAAGGAAGAAGATTGAGCAAGAGCTGAAAGAAAGTGAGAAAAAATACCGCGATCTTTTCGAAAAGGCCCAGTTTGGTATGTTCCGTACAAGAATGGATGGATCCAAAGTTCTGGAAGTCAATGAAAAGCTGTGTGAGATAGTCGGGTTTTCAAAGGAGGAAATGACGTCGAATCCTTCGATGATTCGATATGCAGATCCTAAACGAAGGGACGAGTTGATAGCCTTATTGAAGCAAAGCACTTCTGTGAGTGATTTTGAGGCGGAGATTATTACGAAAGACGGTTCAGCTAAATTCTTACTTATGTCGATGACGGCTTATCCGGAAGACGGGATATTGGAGGGCTCATTTGTGGACATAACCGACCGAAAAAAGGTGGAGGCTGCATCAAAGATTATTAATGAGCAACTCAGGGAGCTCAATGCCACAAAGGACAAGTTCTTTTCTATCATTGCCCACGACCTGATCAACCCATTTAACTCCATTCTTGGCTTTAGCGACACTTTATTGAAGGAAGGGCGTGACCTCGATATTGATGACATCATGAAATACATCGATATCCTTCATTCATCGGCACACCATACTCACCGGCTGTTGGAAAATCTGCTCGATTGGGCCAGAATGCAGCAGGGAAGGATTCCTTTTGATGAGCAACCGATTTTACTAAACAGCCTCGTAAAATCGGAGGTAGATCATCAGAAGCATAATGCGGATCAAAAAAACATTAAACTGACCACGGCTATTAAGGAGGAAATCATTCTCACAGCCGATGAAAAAATGCTGGGTACAGTGCTTCGCAACCTGATTTCTAACGCGATTAAATTTACCAGGAAAGCAGGGGAGGTGGTTATTCAAGCTAGCAGAAAGGCCGGCCAGGTGGAGATAACCGTTTCTGATACCGGTATCGGGATGAGCAGCGATACTTTGGAAAAACTATTCAGGATTGAAACCAGTTTTAGCACCCGTGGCACCGGAAATGAAAAAGGATCGGGTCTTGGCTTGCTGCTCTGCAAGGAATTCGTGGAAAAACATGGCGGATCAATTACCGTTGAGAGTAAGATCGGCAAAGGAAGTTCGTTTAAGGTGTCTTTGCCTGTCAGTTCGACTTTCTGATATTGTATGCGATCAGGTAATCACCATGCCTGACGAGCAGCTTGCCGTAATAGATGGAAGGCCTTGCCCAGTGCGGGCCGGAACCGATGGTTACCCTGAAAGTACTCGTGACTTTAAATTCTTTTGGGTCAGCTTTAACCAGGGCCATGTTACCGCCTTTTTCCTCGTAACAATAGAGCATGCCCTCAGCAGCGAGGATGGGTCCTTTATTATGAAAATCGGCAATCCAGGTAATCTCACCGCTATTCCAGTTCATGCAAAGCCATTTGCCACTCTGCCTGCCGGTGAAATTGGAACCGTACAAACAGCTGTCGATCAACACCACGCCATGATTCTGATTATCGAAAGTGTGATCGGAAAACTTTTCGGTAACTGATGTTCCGTCGGGAGCAATCTGAAGCATTACCGACTTGACATCCCAACCGTTGGAGATCCACAGACAGCTGTCCTTATATACCGGGCTGTTGGTAAAGATGGTGGCATTATCGCCATTTTTGTCCAGAAAATTGTAATGGTAGGTCCAGAGAATCTTACCATCCGTGGCATCAACGCCTAGCATATGGGTTTGGATAGCGGTAATGATGTATTTCTTTCCGGCATGGTCGATCGCGATCGGCGACATGTTGGACCGATGCGCGTGGAGGGATTCCGATTTCCATACCAGCTTGCCGGTCAGCTTGTCGAGGGCTACCACCGTAGTCGTTTCACCCGCCGGGGTAACGATTACCTTGTCATCCACCAGCAATACCGATTCCGATACGCCAAACATGTCCCAGCTGCTGTTGTACTCCTTATGGATGTCAACACTCCAGATTTCCGCTCCGGATATTGCGTGAAAGCACACCAGGCGATCCATGCCACTGAGCACATATACCCGCTCCCCGTCAACGGTGGGTGTACATCGGGCGTCGGGGTACGATTTTATCCAGCACCGGCCGTACGGTTTCTGCCACAGGATCTTACCTGTATGATCGAGACAGGTAAGGTACTCCAGCGTATCCTTGATTCCTGTTGCATAGATCCTGTCGGGAGTAGCTACCGCAGAAGAGAATCCGTTCCCGATTCCCGGGGTTGAGAACAGGATTGCAGGGCCCTCGGCAGGCCATTCGCGCAACAGTTGTGCATCCTTGTAAACGCCATTCCTGTTGGGGCCCAGCCATTGGGCGTCCTGTCCGAAACTGGAAACAAACGGAGTTAGGATGAACATCCAAAAGATGAATGGATGAATATTAATTTTCTGAATCTGATTTGCTTTCATCATCGTTAATCTGGTTAGAGGGCGCCAAATTAACGAGATTTTAAGGTAAACGGATGATCACATTACCGGTTTTCCTGCCGGTTTCCACATATCGGTATGCTTCTACGATCTGGTCAAGGGTGTAATGCCTGTCAATCAGTGGTCTGTATTGTCCGGATTCAACAAGATTCCTGAGATAAATTACGTCGCCTTTATTGATAGTCGGGATCGGGAACAGTACTTTTTTACCTCCGAGCAGGGGGGTGACAAGCGCCAGAAGGGGGTTTTGCATGAGGTACCCAAGCTCTGTTGAAATATAGATACCCTTGTCTTTAAGCAGACGCCGGCATTTGCCAAATGAGCTTTTCCCGACAGCATCGAATACCATATCATATTTTTGATCTATCGAGGTGAAATCTTCTTTGGTATAATCGATGACAATATCGGCTCCGATTGATTTTACCAGCTCAACGTTTTCGGTGCTGCAGACAGCGGTCACCGTGGCGCCAAGGCTTTTTACGATTTGGACGGCTGCCGATCCGATTGCCCCGGTGGCCCCATTGATTAAAACATTCTGCCCGCTCCCGATTTTTGCGGCTCTGATGTCGCACAAAGCATAGTGCCCGCCTTCGGTTACAGCCGCCGCCACATCAAAAGTCAGATTATCGGGAATTGTTGTTACCGGGCCATCTTCCGGGGTAACCATGTACTCGGCATGAGCGCCGAAGCGGGTATCATTATACCCGAAAACCTTGTCCCCGGGCTGAAACAATTTTACTTCGGTGCCTACGGCTTCAATCTCCCCGGCAAATTCATTGCCCAGAGTAGGGTTCTTTGGCCTGAGCAGCCCACTGAAAAATCTGGATACAAAGTACTCTGCGCTTCTGAAGCCGCAGTCGGTCCGGTTAACGGTAGTTGCCCGAACCTTAATAAGGATCTCGTTGCTTGCCGGAACCGGTTTGTCGACCTCTTCAATCCGCACGACTTCCGGCGGGCCATAGGATTTATTTACTGCTGCTTTCATTGGGTAACCTTAAAGCGGTTTTCGGATCGCAAGTTACTCAATTAAGCAGGTTTAAGGAATCAGCAGCCGGTATTGCGCGGCAACAACATGGAGGTCTTTCCAGGTGCGGCCCACACGAACTGATTTTTCCACTTGAGCCAGTATTCCTGCTGTTCTTTGGTTATTTGTTTAACCTGATTTGAACTGGAGGCACTTTTATACGGTTTTGGGTTTTCAAAGGCACTGAAAATTTCCGATGATGAGTCTACAACTTTTCCAGAATATGAGCCAGGGTGAAGCCAAAATAGTTGCCAAGCATGTACCCAAGCACACCGCCAGCAATTCCGGTAACGATTACATCCTTGTTTTTCAAAGCATTAGCCACCAAAGGCACAAAGGGCGGTGAAAAAATAAAGGCGGTTGATGTGATCAGGAAATTATCGGCATCGATCCGGAAAATCTTTGCCAGAATGATATGCAGGAAAAGCGAACCAAAGTAACACCAGGAAATGAAGAGGATCAGGTCGAACATGCCCTTGCCGAACATGGTTCCCAGATCGGCCATCGTTGCAACGGTGAGGGAGAAGACCAGGATCAGGTACATCCCCAGCTGAAAGGTTTTTTCAATCCTGTTGATGCGTTTGAATAGCGAAGCGATAATACCCATTGTGGTTATCGAGAGAACGGCAACGGCATTTTTATAGGGCATATATTCCGGCGGCACCAGAAAACTCAGGCCAATGCCGATGCCGGTTATGACTAATGACAGTCCAAAAGCGCTGAGCAAAGGCAGGATCTTCCCTTTTGCCAGCATTCCGGAATAGTCGTCGAGGCCTTCAATCTCCTTCTCCACCAGTTCACGATCCTCCGGTGATTTTTCTTTTTCATTGAACTTCGGAAGAAAAGCCCTGAAAATCCTGGGAGCGACTGTTATAAAGAACAGAACCAGAAACGCGCCAACAACGATATCATACGTATTGAGGACAACGAACCGATCGGCATCAACGTTGAGCATCAGCTTGAGAGCCGCAAAATTTGGGGTGCCGCCGGTATAGATGCCCTCAAACATCCCGGCCAGCTTCCAGGTGTCCGGGAAAGTATTTTTCCAGATAAAATAGCCCGCAGTAACCATCACAATCCCTGAGATCAGAGCCAGCACAACGGAGAGAAATCCCTTTTTAGCATATCTCAGCCATCTGCGCATGTTAAGCGAAAAAAGCAATAGTGGGAAAGCCAGAAGAATGGTCAGCGTGGTGATATTATCCTGGACCGTGCAGATCCTGTTCACTTCAACATCTTCCGCAACCGCCTTACCTTCAGCTATGAGAACGTCAAGCACCTTGCCGTCAAGCTTTGATGTGCCTTTTTCCACCAAAGCAAGTTTGTACCCCATACTGCCTTCAGGCAATATGCCGACGGATCCGATTATCAGCCCGAAGAGATAGGCAATTACTATGGCTCCCAGCTTCTGGAAAAGGGTCCATTTTTTACACAAGTAAATGATAATCAATGGGAAGGCGAGATAAAAAACAATGAGGAGTATGAGCTTCACCATGGCTGGTTGTTTTTGATCGAACCGAATATAGTAAAAGGTCCTTAAGTTTAGTTATCAGGTCTGCAAAAGGGGTATAAATACCTACTTTATAAACAACAAAACAATCTTTCCAGATATATTGCGTTTTCAAAGGAGCAGCTAAATATGTATTCAAATTGAGGCGGTTGAAAAAATTTGGATTTGGTCTTTTATTCCTGCTACAGGGATTTGCAGGTTCATTGTGGGCCCAGTCCTGGGAATTCGTGAAGGAGGAGGATGGTGTTCAGATATTTACACGCCAGGAGCCAGGGAAATCGCTGAAAGAATTTAAAGGGATAGCCGACATCCAGGCACCGGTGGAAAAGGTTTTCACGGTGGTTGAAGACGTGAATCATACCGGATGGTGGGATGAGAATCTTATCGGGATTAAGGTGCTGGCTTATGAAAAGAACAAAGGGGCAAAATACTACATGATATACGATGCTCCCTGGCCAGTCTCCAATCGCGATCTTTATGCGGAAGTTACGGTGGCAATTGATCAGGCAAAAAGGGTGTATACCATTACCTCGTTTGCCTTGACAACTGGTGTGCCCGGAGAGGGGGATCTTGTCCGTATCAGGGATTACAGGCAGAAATGGACCATCACTCCCACTGGCGAGAATTCAACCCATGTCATTCTCGAAGGGTTTATCGATCCTGCCGGAAAAATTCCGGTATGGGTCTCCAACCGGCTCATCATTCAGTCTCCCGTAAATACCATCATCGGGCTTAAGGAGCAATTGAAAAAGAAGTAACTGCCCCTCGGCATGCTGATAAACAGCCGCGACAAGGACTTTTTTATCATGATTCTCAGTGATATTCAGCCGCCCATTGCTGATGGTTAGCCTTACTGATATATTCAGGCTCAAGAATTATCGAATTGATATTTTTATTGGAATCATTCACTAATTTAGCAACCTTTATATCAAAAGCATTAAAACTTTCTTCCATGGATCCAATGTTGCTGATTGTTATTGTGGTTGTTGCCACAGCCCTGATATTCGATGTTATCAACGGATTTCATGATGCTGCCAATTCGGTTGCCACCATTGTTTCCACCCGGGTTCTGTCGCCCCGTTTTGCTGTTTTATGGGCTGCATTCTTCAATTTCATCGCCATGTTTGTGTTTGCACCCAAGGTAGCCAACACCATTTCCAAAATTGTAATTATCGATTCAACAAACTCGGCATTCATTTATGTGGTTTTAGCGGGTTTGCTGGGTGCTATTGTATGGGATCTGATCACCTGGTGGTTTGGATTGCCCACCAGTTCTTCCCATGCCCTGATCGGTGGTTTAACCGGGGCAGGACTGATGTTCAAAGGGCCTGAAATAATAAGGTGGGAGAAAATTGTCCAAACGGCCACCTTCATTCCTTTAGCACCCTTGGTTGGATTCGGGATCGCATTTATTTTCATGGTTGCCGTTTACTGGATGTTCCGGAAGTGGAGGCCAAGAAGGGTTGACGGGTTTTTCCGCAAGGGCCAGCTGGTTTCGGCGGCTTTGTATTCGCTTGGGCATGGCGGTAATGATGCCCAGAAAACCATGGGTATAATTGTAGCATTATTGGTGGCTGCGGGTATGATGAGCCCGGAACGGCAGCTATCCCTTACAAGCTGGGATACCCTGTGGATCATCCTTTCCTGTCATCTGGCGATGGCTGTGGGAACAGCCTTAGGGGGATGGAGAATTGTGAAAACCATGGGAATGAAACTTACCCAACTTAAACCGGTTCATGGTTTCTGCGCGGAGACGGCGGGTGCTTCAACCATTTTCCTGGCAACAAGCTTAGGGATTCCGATTTCTACTACTCATACCATTGCGGGGTCGATCATCGGAGTCGGAACTGTCAAGAATATGACCAACATCAATTGGAAAACCGCCTTTAATATCGTTTACGCCTGGATCCTTACCATTCCCGCTTCAGCGCTAGTTGGTGCTTTATGTTTCTGGATCATGAGCCTGATCAGCACCAAATTCTGATTTTGCCTATACTCAGTTTACCTCATGGTGGCCACCCGGCAGGAATTTAACTTCCGGCTCGGCTTTTGTGAGGTTGAACCGGTCATAACCCTTTTTGAGATCAGCCCACAAGCTGCTTTTGTCCTTATCCTTTTTATAGGCTGATAACAGTCCGTTGTATTTGGTATCTGTCAGTTTTGCCGGGAAAATGGTGAGCCCGATTTTCTCTTGCCCACTGTTGTAAGCCTCAACGCAATAAACGTACAATTCCTTGATCCGGTCATCAGTAATGGCCAGACAACCTGATGAGATACAAGACCCGTGAATGAATATCTGATTGCCAAGATGGCCACGAACACCTCTGACGCTGTCGGATGCATTCGGATAATTGATCTCGATGGACAAATAATATTTGCTGAATGGATTCAGACCGGATAGGTGATAAAACCCTTCTGGAACCTGAAGATCGCGATAACGTCTTTTGGGGCCGATAGTGCCCGACATATCGCAAATCGGAAATTCTTTAAGCAGGATAAAAGCGGTGTCGGTGGCATTTTTTGCCCACAGCTCAATTTTCTTTTCGGTTTTAAACGCACGGAGGTATATGCGCAGGTTGTTGCGGGAAATAGCATGTTCGGAAAGAGTTTTGTCGACCGACTTTTCCTTTTCTGTATAAGCCTGCCTGACACGCGTATAATTTTTCTGTTCCTCTCTGAATGAATTGGTTGTACTACCCGCACTCATTATAAGAAAGGGCAAGAGGATCAGCAATAGTCTCATGAAAAGTTCTGCAAATGGTTGCGC
>CAYHCO010000016.1:15077-44356 GCA_964355105.1 uncultured Porphyromonadaceae bacterium | reverse complement strand
GATTGCCTGGCTATCAGAATCAGATCGGCTTGCTCTTGTTGCAAAATCTCTTCAGCCTGACGGGCATCGGTTATCAACCCAACAGCTGCAGTCAGAACTCCGGTTTCCTTTTTAATTCGTTGTGCGAAAGGTACCTGGTAGCCCGGTCCGAGCGGTATTTGCTGGTAAGGAACCAATCCTCCCGATGAACAGTCGATGAGGTCCACACCCAACTCTTTGAGCAGGACTGCAAGCTGAACGGCCTCATCAACATCCCAGCCTCCTTCGGCCCAGTCAGTGGCCGAAATGCGCACAAACAAAGGGTGATTTTGTGGCCAAACGGATTGAACCGCCCCGACAATCTCCAGCAACAGGCGTATCCTGTTTTCGAAGCTGCCACCATATTTATCAGTTCGATGGTTGCTGAGCGGCGAAAGGAACTGGTGAACCAGGTAGCCGTGCGCCGCATGAATTTCGATCAATTTATAACCGGCTTCCAGGGCTCTTGCGGCTGCAGTTCTGAAATCGGAAATAACCTTTTGTATTCCTGTCTGATCCAGGGCCGATGGCGCATCATCATCGGGGTAGAAGGCAACTGCAGAGGGGGCCACCGTAGTCCAGCCTCCATCGGCAATTTTAAGCTGCTTACCCCCGTCCCAGGGCCTGGAGCAACCGGCTTTCCGGCCTGCATGTGCAAGCTGGACTCCGGCAACAGCACCTTGCTGGTGGATAAACGAATTCATCCGATGAAGCATTTCAATGTGCCCTTCGAAATACAATCCCAGATCTCCCGGGGATATCCTGCCTTCCGGAGAAACGGCGGTGGCCTCCTGGATGATTAAACCTGCTCCTCCGGTAGCGCGACTTCCCAGATGGACCAGATGCCAGTCGTTGGCAAATCCGTCGGTGGCTGAATAGGTGCACATCGGGGATATGGCGATGCGATTCCTGAGGGTTACATCCTTAATCCTAAGTGATGAGAAAAGTTTTGACATAACGGACCTGGTTGGTTGGTTGGTCCAAATTAACTATTTATTGCTTAATCAGGGATTATTCAGGCACCTTAAAGGCAAACATGACCCACGCCCAATTATGCAGTCCGGAAGCATTTCCGCCCTTCAGATATTCCATAGATGAAGTTGCCAGGAGGTGGGAATAGCCGACAGTCAGGTCCACATTACCATTAATCCTGTAGCCTGCCGAAAAGTCAAACTCGGTTCCCAGGTACGGTTTCCGGTCCTCAGGAAGTTTTACGAAACTGAAGAATCCGTGTGCATCCAGTCCGAGTTTTAGCTTTCCTGCACTGTATGCCAAAGAGGCGGTCAGATCCTTAAGTCCCACGGAACCAATATGGTTGCCGACATAAAAATAATCCATGTGGCCGTTGAATTTATGGTTGGTGCCATAAAGCGGATTGAATGAGTAGGATTCCGTTCCCGAAACGTCTTTGCCAGTGCCCGAAAGCACTTCATAAGCTATTCCGGCTGAAATCTTTTCAGTTGCTTTCCAATCACCCTGAATGAGATATTCAAACGCCGACAGGCTTTGCCCGGTTACAAGAGCTCCGGACTGATAAAAGAAATTGCCGCTCAGAGCAATCGATTTTGTTTTATATTCCAGAAACGGGCCAACAGTTTGTGTATAAACAGTACCCTGTGAAACAACATCTCCCTGATCATTTTTTGTGTTCTTCGCTACGCCGTTGTTAATGGCCAGGATACTGGCGCTCAATTTGCCAAATACCTTGTGTACCCACAGGAACTGCATGAATTTGTAAGCATCGGGGCCGAGATAAAGATTATTCGTCCGGTTACCGGATTCATTATACGCAATTCCCAGATGAGCATCAACGAACCCCTTGTATTTAAGAAGTGCAAGATCATGCGACCTACCCTGCTGAGTCCAGTTCACATTGCCGAACATTCGTTGATTATCTTACGAGAGTGTACCGTAGCCGTGACTGTATTCGGTACGTGGCCGGAACTCCCCCGACAAACTGATCTGGGCCACAGCCGTACCGGAGGCAAGGGTAATAATCATAAGAACTGAAACAATAGATCTTGTTTTCATCTGGCAAGTATTAGATAGTTTCCTTTATCGCCCAAAGGTGTGAAACCCGGTTTTTTTTACTTGTAACAATTGTTACAATATATTTATTGATACATGGGTACATTACGCAGCCAAAAAGTAAGGTATCACACATGGATGAAAAAGAACAACTGAAATCCCGAAGAAAATTCCTGCAGAATCTTGGATTGGCTGCTCCTGCTGTAATTGCTGGTGGAAGTGCCCTTCTGGAAGGCTGCAGTTCGCCGGAGAAAGGGGCCGGCGCCAAGACCAAAGTGTTAACCGCGGATCATAAGCTGGTTGAGGTGGAGGCTTCCGGAATAGCAGCCAACCTGGAATCAACCGATAAAAGTTATCTCACCAAAAGAGGAAGAAAAGGGTTGCCCGGAAAGAAATTTGTTCTTGTCGTGGATCTTGGTAAATGCAAGAATGCCCGCAAATGCATGGATAAATGCGAGGCAGTTCACCAGCTCAGGCCCGATCAGCACCACCTGAATGTTTTGCTGATGAAAGATAGCGAGCATACATCGCCTTATTATATGCCTAAACATTGCCAGCACTGCGATAACCCTCCCTGTGTAAAAGTTTGCCCCGTAGATGCCACTTTTAAGAGGAGCGATGGCATTGTTTTGATCGACAACGAGCGTTGCATTGGATGCAGGTTCTGCATAGCCGCATGCCCGTATACCGCCAGATCGTTCAACTGGTATGAACCGATAGATGCCGAAAAATACAAGGATATTCCCTACGATATTGAAAAGAATGTTCCTCAAAAGAAGGGTACGGTAACGAAATGCACGTTCAGTGCCGACTGCCTTCGCGAGGGTAAGCTTCCCTACTGCGTATCGGCCTGCCCTAACGGGGTATATTATTTTGGAAACGTATACGAAAATGCGGTCACTAATGGTACCACCGGTGAAACGGTTTCTCTCAGCGACCTGTTGGCCAGGAATTCCGCTTATCGCCTGATGGAGGACCTGGGAACAGCGCCTTCGGTATACTATCTGCCGCCTAAGGACAGGGCGATGATTCCTTCGATCGATAATGAAAACAGCAACAAGATCTAAACATGACAGATTTATACCGGAGGGACGAGCAAATAAAAAAGGAACGGCTGCATGAGATTGTCGCAGACCTGACCAGGCCTCTCAACCAAAACAGTTTTTCCTTTAAACTATGGATAGGTTTTCTTCTTCTCGTTATGGCAGGCGCTGGATTTATGTACGTCAGGCAGCTCAGGCAGGGCCTGAGTGTTACCGATATGCGCGACATAGCATCCTGGGGATTGTACATTTCCAACTTTGTTTTTCTGATCGCTGTAAGCCTGGTAGGTTCCCTGATAACTGCCATATTAAAGCTGAGCAACGTTAAATGGGCGACACCGCTAACCAGGATCTCCGAGATTATTGCCGTAGCAGCCTTGATATCAGCCCTGCTGATCATCGTTGTGGACATGGGGCGCCCTGACCGGCTTTGGCATATTTTTGTCTTTGGCAGACTTCAATCGCCCATTGTGTGGGACATCATAGTCGTGAATACTTACCTGGTTCTCAGTCTGCTGCTTCTGTACCTTCCACTCATTCCTGATTTGGCCCGGCTGGGCAATTATATGACCCATAAGCCGGCCTGGCAACAGAAGATGTACCGGGTTATGTCTCTGGGATGGCACGGGACCGGCGACCAACTGAAACTGCTGGAGAAATCAGTAGCGGTGCTGATGGTCATTACCATACCGGTTGCATTTTCCATTCATACGGTTACTTCCTGGCTTTTTGCATCAACACTGAGGCCCGGCTGGGACAGCACTATTTTCGGCCCTTACTTTGTTGCCGGCGCCTTTATGGTGGGAGCGGCGGCCGTCATCGTGGTCATGTATTTTATACGCAAGGAATATAATTACAAACAGTATCTTACAGATTATCATTTTGATATGATGGGTAAGCTGTTGGTGCTCACCTCACTGGTTTACCTCTATTTCAACCTGAACGAATACATGGTGCCGGGATATAAAATGAAATCAGGGGAAAGCGAACACATCCTCGGGCTTTTCACCGGGGAATATGCCCGCATGTTTTGGCTGGTTCAATCGGCCGGACTGATCATACCGATCATTCTTTTGGTCATTAAGCCATTCCGTAAGCCAAGGCCCCTTCTGATCATTGCTGTTGTTATTGTGGCCGGCGCTTTTCTAAAGCGATACCTGATAGTTACGCCAACCCTTCTTCACCCGTTCCTCCCGGTGCAGAATTATCCCGAGAGTTTTTCTCATTACCAACCAACCTTTTCCGAGCTCGTAATCACATCCGGAAGTTTTGCCATTGTAGCACTCGTGATTACGTTGTTTATCAAGTTGTTTCCGATAATTCCGGTTTGTGAAACAGCCCACGAAAAAGGTATCGATCAAGAAACCATTAACAATTAGTGACATGGCTACTCTGAAGAATATAATAACCATCCTGTTTCTTGCCTTACCGGCTGCCTCTTTTTCTCAAACCGAGGTTTGGACGGTTCCTCCTGCTTCTGCATCACAGGTAAATCCGTTAGAAATCAAGCCTAAGAATCTAACGGTCGGCAAGAATATTTTTATGAAAAATTGTGTCTCCTGCCATGGTCAGAAGGCTGATGGCCAGGGCTTGATTCAAAGCGCCAGTTTTCTGACCGAGACTTTTCAGAAGCAGCCCGATGGTGCCATATTTCATAAAATGGTTACGGGAAGGAACAAGATGCCGGCTTTCCGCGGTCTACTGAAAGACGATGAAGTCTGGTCAGTAATCAATTATCTCCGGGTATTGGTGAACCCATCGATCCTTCCACCGCTGAAAGACATAAATATTACCCTGGGAGCAAGCGAGGAAGCCCGTTCGCTGACTGCTTCCATTACCACCGCCGATTCAGCAAAGCTTCCGCTGGCGGAGGTGGATGTTCATTACTATTTGAAGCGGGATTTCGGATTCATGGCCTTTGGCGAGATATCAAATTATACCTCTGATAAGGGAAAGGTTACGGTGAGTTTTCCTGATGACATCATTGGTGACGAGCAGGGCAACGTTATGGTTTATGCACGTGTCGAGAATGATTTTCTGTTTAAGAATGCAGAAACCCGGTTGACCCTGAAATGGGGATCCCCCCTGGTTACCGAGGATGCGAAGTTCAACCAACGGACCTTGTGGGGCTCTCGCAGTAAAAGCCCGGTGTGGCTTCTGATCCTGGCCAACGGCATCCTGGCCGTGGTTTGGGGAGTGATCTTGTATATACTGTATAACCTCTTCAGAATAAAGAGAGCTGGTAAAATATTTATTAAATAATCTACGCCACTGGATGAATACAATGCTGAAAATGAATCCGGAGGAGATCCGCACAGTAATTACTACCAGGTTTTTACAGCCGGGCTTCGATTTCTGGTTTTCCGATCGCGAGCATATACGCAGCCCTTTCCCCAAGGAAATCAGGGAGGCCGCGGAGGAGCGGACCACCGAAACTTTCTTCGAGTGGATTGAAGGCCACCGGGAGGAAGAATGGCAGAATATTAATGACGAGGAGATGGTTGACATGTTTGAAACCATACTTTTTAACGAAGCCATTAAGCTGGTCGACGATGAGGATCAGCAACTCACTATCTCCTATCCTTTTTTACCCAGGAAGGGCGACCGGGTATGCAGCCATCTCAATGAAGACGGAGAGGTTACTCAACGTAAGGCTGTTGCAACGAAGGATAAACCGGCCAGGCTGGAACTCACGGTCCTAAACGAGGGTACCGGAAAGAGCTGGAAAACCTGTTTTGAATTAAGTCAGTCATGAAAAGATATTCAATACAAATCATTCTCACAGGGATATTCATGGGTAGTATCTTCTACCAGTCCCTTCAGGCACAGGATGGGGAAGCCCTGTTTAAGCCTTGTACAGCCTGCCATTCAGTTGGCGGAGGACGTATGGTTGGTCCCGATCTGAAAGGAGTGACCAAGCGCAGGAGCTACGAATGGCTGGTGAGTTTTATACAATCTTCAGACAAGGTCATCAAAGCCGGCGATCCGGTGGCACTGGCCCTGCATGCCGAATATAAGAATGTCCCAATGCCTGACAATGCACTGACGGCCGATCAGGTTAACATGATCCTTACTTTCATAAACGGAGGCAAGGCCATGGCTGGAGCCGTGGACCCGAAAAAGGTTGCATTGCAGCGCAAACTGGATTCGCTGTTACTCGCAAATTCTCCTGCCGATATTGCTACAGGCCATGAACTGTTTACCGGAGTGAGGCGGTTCGCTAACGGCGGGGCCTCCTGTAATTCCTGTCATAATGCAACTTTTAACGGTATCGGTAAAGGTGGCCTTTTAGCAAAGGACCTGACCAAAGCTTTTTCACGCCTCGGAGGCTTTGCGGGAATAAAGGGAATCATCCTGATGCCGCCATTCCCTTCGATGAACGTGACGTATAAGAACAGTCCAATTCTGGAAGAAGAAGCGGCCTTTCTGCAATTATTTTTAAAAAGCACCGATAGCCAGAACCTGGCAGAAGCTGTGGCTGACAAATCGGACTTCCTGAATCTGGGATTGATTGTTGGCTTTTTGCTGGCCTTGTCCATAGCCCTCCTTTGGTACCGAAGAAAGCGGAGGACCGTAAACCATGCAATCCTAAAAAGGCAAGAGCGCTATTCATTGTAATAAAGAACTGTCTGAACTATGAGTTGGATCAAAGATTTAATATCGCCCCAGACCCGGAAATGGGAAGATTTCTACCGCAGCCGGTGGCAATATGATAAAGTTGTGCGCAGTTCGCACGGTGTCAACTGCACGGGCGGATGCAGCTGGAACATCCATGTAAAGGACGGTATTGTGGTATGGGAAACCCAGGCCATCGATTATCCCGTTTTCGACAAGGAATTGCCTCCTTATGAGCCTCGAGGCTGTCAAAGGGGGATTTCAGCATCCTGGTACCTGTACAGCCCGATCCGGGTGAAATATCCGCTCATGCGCGGGGCCCTGCTCGACTTGTTTCAGGCTGAAAAGGCCATTGCCGGGGACCCGGTAACAGCCTGGCGAAATATACAGGAAACACCCGGGAAGCGAAGGCAATATCAGATGGCCAGGGGTAAGGGAGGATTGCGAAGGGTTACCTGGTCCGAGGCACTTGAACTCATCGCGGCAGCAAATATCTATACCGTTAAAAAGTACGGTCCCGATCGTCTGGCGGGGTTTTCGCCTATTCCAGCCATGTCGATGATCAGTTATGCCAGTGGTTCGCGTTTCCTGCAGCTGATGGGCGGACTGAACCTGAGCTTTTACGATTGGTATTGCGATTTGCCCCCTTCATTTCCCGAAATGTGGGGTGAGCAGACCGATGTTGCAGAAAGCGCCGACTGGTTTAACTCCAAATTTGTTGCGGTGATGGGCGCCAACCTGGCCATGACCCGCACACCCGACGTCCATTTCTTCGCCGAATCGCGCCATAACGGAACCAAGACCGTTGTTTTTTCTCCTGATTTTAACATGGTAGCCAAATATGCCGATACCTGGATTCCGGTACACGCCGGACAGGATGGGGCCTTTTGGCTGGCCGTGACCCATATCATCCTCAAGGAAGCTCATCATGAAAAGCAGATTCCTTACTTTCTGGATTATGTTGCGAAATATACCGATAGCCCTTTCCTTATCGAGCTGGAAAAAGTGGAAGGCGGCTTTACACCGGGCAAGCTCTTGCGTGCCAACCGTATAGAAAAATTCAAGCTCGCCGAACATGGCGACTGGAAGTTCCTGAATATCGACCGTGAAACCGGACGGCTGGTGTGTCCGCGCGGCAGCGCCGGACATCGCTGGGACAGCAAGGACGGGAATTGGAGTACTCTGACTATCGATGGTGAAGACCAGTCGGAGTATTATCCGATGCTAACCTTACTCGGCAGTCAGGATGAGATTCACCAGGTTGAATTTACCGAATTTGGCCTCGACAGGAAGCGCTGGAGGGGTGTTCCTGTAAAATATATAGAAACCATCAATGGAAAAGTTCCGGTAACTACCGTATACGACTTAATAATGGCCCAGTATGGGGTAGGCCGGGGGTTAGCCGGCGACTATCCCGACGGCTACACCGATAAAGATTCTGCATATACCCCTGCCTGGCAGGAGATATTTACCGGCATTGGCAGCGACACGCTGATTCAGTTTGCAGCGGAATGGATTCGAACGGCTGCGGCAACTAAAGGTAAGTGCATGATCATTATAGGGGCCGGGATTAATCACTGGTATCATTGCAACCTCATTTACCGTGCCGGGCAGATGGCTCTGGCGCTGACCGGGTGCATCGGGAAAAACGGGGGAGGGATGAATCATTATGTTGGGCAGGAAAAACTGGCCCCGGTAGATTCATGGGCCACCATCATGTCGGGCAAGGACTGGCAGGGGCCTGCACGGTTGCAGCAAACCCCCATCTGGCATTACATGAACTCCGACCAGTGGCGTTACGATGGCAATCACAGCGACTATAACACAGTCCCGCGAAATGAGCTGACTGAATTGCACACCGCCGACATGATTGTTAAAGCGGTCCGGAACGGATGGATGCCATTTTATCCCCAATATGACAGGAGCAATCTCGAGATTGCCAAAGAGGCTGTATTCAATGGAGCTAAGGACGATCAGGGAATTATTGACTACGTGGTTGATCAGCTGAAAACGAAAAAGCTTACCCATTCGGTTGCCGATCCTGATGCCGAAATCAATTTTCCTCGAGTTTGGTACATCTGGCGAGGTAATGCATTGATGTCCAGCGCAAAGGGGCATGAATTCTTCCTGAAGCATTATCTGGGAACCCATCATAATTCCATTGCCGATGAAGTATCGAAGGACCTGGTGAAAGAGGTCCGCTGGCACGATGAGGCACCGCAGGGGAAGCTCGACCTGATTGTGGACGTTAATTTCCGGATGGACACATCGGCGCTGTATTCCGATATCGTTTTACCCACGGCATCCTGGTATGAAAAGAACGATCTGAACAGCACCGATATGCATTCATTCATCCACCCGTTATCGGCTGCCGTCAAACCTTCATGGGAAGCCAGGTCGGACTGGGATATCTTCAAAAGTATAGCAGAGATAACCTCGGTGTTTGCGGAAACCCATATTCCGCTCCCGGTTAAGGATATAGTAAATGTCCCGATTTCGCACGATTCCCCCGGGGAAATCAGTCAAACATCAGTGAGGGACTGGAGCAAAGGCGAATGTGAGCCGGTGCCCGGTAAAACCATGCACAACATTGTGGTGCTGGAGCGCGATTATACGCAGATATACAATAAGTTCATTTCCCTGGGGCCGAATGTACGCAATGGGATCGGGGCACACGGCAATAGTTTTAGCTGCTCGGATTACTATGACGACATGTTTAAAGATGAGAATCACCTGCAGGAGGTGAATGGGGTTAAGTACCCGTCGTTAAAGGAGGATGATGAAGTGATCAATGCCATACTGCACCTTTCTTCCCTGACCAACGGTGTTTTGGCTGACCGGGCCTATGCTAACGCTGAAAAGCGCACCGGCCTGAAGCTGACCGATTTATCGGAAGGCAACAAGAACGTGAAACTCAATTTCGATGATTTAAAATCTCAGCCTCGCAGGTATATCAATTCCCCTATTTGGTCAGGAACCATGGGTGAGGGGAAAGCCTATGCCGGGTTTACTTACAATCTCGAAAAATCGGTTCCCTGGCGAACACTGACCGGCAGACAGCATTTTTATCTGGATCATGAATTGTACATCAAATTTGGGGAGCATCTCCCAACCTATAAGCCTTCACCAAAACCGGGTGTACTGGGAGATCTGAAGAATTCGGAAGAGACAGGTCCGTCGATCATCCTGAATGTGCTGACTCCTCATGGCAAATGGGGTATTCATTCCACGTATACCGATAATATCCGGATGCACACCCTTTCGCGGGGAATTGGTCCCTGCTGGATGAGCGAGGAAGATGCAGCATCCCTTGGTATCAACGACAATGACTGGGTTGAGGTGTATAACGATTACGGGGTATACAGCACCCGTTCAATAGTGAGTGCGCGAATTCCCAAAGGCATATGCCTGATTTACCATGCCACTGAGCGAACCTATACGGTACCGAAATCAGAAGTAAGAGGCGGTAAGCGGTCAGGAGGCCATAATAGTCTCACGAGGCTCAGGTTAAAGCCCAACCTGATGGCCGGCGGTTATGGGCAGTTCTCCTATCACTTTAATTATTGGGGCCCGGTAGGGGTAAACCGCGACACATTTGTGCGGGTACAGAAGATGAAGAAACTGGTTTTTTAACATTGAGAAAAAGCAAGAACTATGGATATCAGATCCCAGACAGCAATGGTTTTTCACCTCGATAAATGTATCGGCTGCCATACTTGTTCGATAGCCTGTAAAAATATCTGGACCGACCGGAAAGGGGCGGAATACATGTGGTGGAACAATGTGGAGACCAAGCCGGGCACCGGCTATCCGACCCATTGGGAGAACCAGAAAATCTACAAGGGCGGATGGGTGAACCGGGGCGGGAAGCTGGAGCTCCGCGTTGGGGGTAAGCCCAGCGGACTGACCAAGCTTTTTCATAATCCCGACATGCCGGTTATGGACGATTATTATGAGCCCTGGACCTATGATTACGATCATCTTTTTGAAGCTCCGCAAGGTTCCGACCAGCCCACGGCACGCACCATTTCGCTGGTAACCGGAGATCCTATCGATGTTAAGGGGGGACCAAACTGGGATGATGATTTAAGCGGGACACCTGATTATGCCCGTAATGATATCAATCTGAACAATATAAGTGCCGAGGATCAGGAATCGATGTTCCAGCTGGAGCGGATGACGATGCACTATTTGCCAAGAATGTGCAATCACTGCCTGAACCCGTCGTGTGTGGCCGCCTGCCCGAGTGGCGCAGTCTATAAGCGAGGTGAGGACGGAGTAGTGCTGATCAGCCAGGAGAAATGCCGTGCATGGAGACTTTGCGTTACGGCCTGCCCCTATAAAAAATCCTATTATAACTGGACCAGCGGAAAATCGGAGAAGTGCCTGCTCTGCTATCCCCGGCTGGAGTCGGGCCAGGCACCGGCCTGCATGCATTCCTGCGTGGGGCGTATCCGCTACCTGGGTGTACTTTTGTATGATGCCGATAAGATTAAAGAATTTGCCTCATGCCCGGATGACGAGCTGGTAGACAGGCAACTGGATATTTACCTTGATCCGTTCGACGAAGAGGTGATCCGGGAGGCCCGGAAAAATGGCATCGCCGACTCCACCCTGGATGCCGCACGTAAATCGCCGGTTTATAAATTTGTTAAAGAGTGGAAAATCGCCCTTCCCCTCCATGCGGAATTCCGTACCCTGCCTAACCTGTTCTATGTGCCTCCGATGCTGCCAGTGATGGGAAGCATGACCGATGGGGTTTATCAATCAACAACAGATAATTTATGGGGAAGGATTGAGGAATCGCGATTGCCGGTTCAATACCTTGCCAACCTCTTTTCGGCAGGTAACATCGATAAAATACGGGATGTACTCAAGAAACTGATGACCGTTCGCTACCACAGAAGGCAGGTCACGGTGGGAGATGTGGATGACCGAATGATAGAGGAATCATTTGCTGCAACAGGGCTGACGGCTGAAATTGCCGATGCCATTTACCGGCTGACTTCACTGGTTAAATACGATGAAAGATTCGTTATTCCCCCGGCGCATCGCGAGGAGGCCATTGAGATGATTGAGAGCACTGATGACAGGAAGGGAAATGCCGGTTTTGGCGAAAAAATGGGCACCAGGAGGGTGTTTTAATTATGCAGATTTACCCGCTAGCCAGCCGCCTGTTCAGTTATCCTTCCGGGGATTACCAGGATGTTATCAGCCAGTTTGGCGCAGCATTGAAACCTTACGGGGATGCTGTCCTGAACGGATTTCGGATAGCAGACCTGCATTTTACGCAGCTTCCGGTTTCGGAGCTGCAGGAATATTACATACGCACATTCGATGTTAATGCCGATTGCTATCTCGATATCGGTTATGTGCTCTTTGGAGAGGAATCGAAGCGCGGACAGTTCTTGCTGAACATGAAAAGCGAGCAGTTGAAGGCAAATAATACCTGTGGAACCGAATTTGCCGATCATCTTCCGAACGTTTTGACCTTGTTGCCCAAAATGGCAGATCCGCTGATCAGGGAGGAGCTGGTAGTTGCCTTGCTGGTTCCTGCTTTGAAACATATGGCTGGTAACTTCAGGACTGGTGACAATACCTACCTGCATTTGCTGAATATTCTCATATACGTACTGGAAACCGACTACAGTGGATCACTGTTCGAGCCCTTCACCATCAACCAGGAGGAGATTGAGTGCGCTTCGGCATATTCCTGCGGAATGGAATTTACTAAACACAAAAGCAGAAAGCATTAATCCGAAAGATATGTTTAACTCATTTTTATTAATAGGCCTGCCATATGCTGCCATCCTGATCTTCCTGATTGGCAGCATCCTCCGTATCGTCTATTACGGATATTCCGTTACCAGCCACTCCTCCCAGTTCCTTGAATCGAAGAAACTGTTCTGGGGCAGCCGTCTCTTTCATTCCGGCATTGTGGTGTTACTTACAGGTCACCTCATTGGATTCCTGTTGCCAAAAAGTATTATTCTTATCACAGCCAAGCCATTATGGTTAATGGTTATTGAGGTTTCAGCCTTTGCCTTTGGCATCATCACCTTTACCGGAATCCTTTTACTGATTATTCGCCGGATCACCGTTAAGCGCCTGCACAGCGTAACGTCAACCATGGATCTGGTGGTATATTTCATCATTTTCATCCAGGTTATAACCGGGTTGCTCGTTGCCTTCTTTCACCGCTGGGGCACCAGCTGGTATGCATCGGCACTGGTCCCCTATTTAAAGTCAGTGTTTACTCTCAACCCCGATATCTCTGTGATTACAACCATGCCCCTGCTAATTAGGTTGCATGCAATCTCTGCCTTTGTTTTCCTCGGTCTGATTCCATTTACCCGTTTGATGCATTTCCTGGTTTATCCGATAAATTATTTGCGGAGGCGAGTGCAACTGGTCGTCTGGAATCGAGATCAGAAGGAATCGCGTGCTTCCCGAAATATGCGGGAAGGTGTTAAGCCAAGAAATAATTAATAGGTATAAAACTTAAAAAGATCTGTTATGGAAGCAACAGTTACTGGTAGAGCCCATCGTATCCTGGCCATGAACACTCTTGCCTTTACCGTATGTTTTGCCTGTTGGATGCTGAATGGCGTGTTGGTAACCTTTCTGGCCGGTAACCAGGTGTTCGACTGGGGACCGATTGAAATAGGCTGGTTGCTTGGGATACCCGTATTAACCGGCAGCCTGTTCCGTTTACCGGTAGGATTGCTGACAGATCGCTTTGGCGGAAGGCCCGTTTTTGGGATCCTTCTGCTCTTATGTGCCATCCCGATGTTTTTCCTGTCGAAAGCCAACAGCTTTGCAGGCTTTGCATTGTGCAGCTTCGGATTTGGCCTCACCGGCACTGGGTTTGCCGTTGGGATAGCCTTTACTTCCGTGTGGTATCCAAAACAATGGCAGGGAACAGCCCTGGGTATTTTTGGTGCCGGAAACGCGGGGGCTGCCTTAACCACCATGCTGGCACCGAGTATATTGAAAAATCTAACCAACAATGGCGAAAACATTGACCACTGGAGAACTTTGCCGGTGATCTATGCCGGCGCACTGGTGCTGATGGGCGTCGTCTTCCTTCTGTTTACCAGGAATAAAAAACCTGAATCGAACAACAAAACATTACGTGAGATGATGCAGCCGTTGAAGAGTGCCAGAGTTTGGCGGTTTGGATTGTATTATTTCCTGGTTTTTGGCTGCTTTGTGTCCTTCTCACAATGGTTGGTACCTTATTTTACCAATGTCTATTATTTACCATTGGTTACCGCCGGATTCTTTGCAACAGCCTTCAGTCTGCCGTCCGGTTTAATCAGGGCTGCGGGAGGCTGGCTGTCGGATCGGATAGGAGGCCGTAAGGTTATGTATTGGGTTTTGGGGTCATCGATCCTGATCTGTTTCCTGCTCATTGTTCCCAAAATGGAGGTAAGGTCGCCGGGAAGAGGCATCAATGCCACGGCTGATGGACTCGTGACAGAGGTGACGGACAGCCATATACAGATTGGAAAGATGGATTACCCGCTTCAGAAAAAGAGCGGCAAGCTGGATCGTGCCGAATCAGAAACCCTGATTTTCCCGTCCAAGGATGTATGGCAGGAATCAATCGTGAGTGCCGGAGAAAAAGTTAAGAGGAAACAACTGATTGCCAAAGGAAATACGGTAATTTTCTTTCAGGCGAATATATGGGTCTTTGTTGTTCTGGTGTTCTTAATCGGGAGTATTTGGGGTATCGGGAAAGCAGCTGTTTACCGGCTCATTCCTGATTATTTCCCAAATGAAGTTGGAGTGGTAGGTGGAATGGTAGGCGTGATCGGCGGGCTGGGTGGATTCGTTTGCCCGATTATTTTCGGTTATCTCCTTCAGGGAACAGGTTTATGGACCAGCTGCTGGATGTTCATGTTTTTCCTATCGGCAATATGCCTGATCTGGATGTATAATGTGGTGCAGAAAATGAATCGTCAAAAACAACTTGAAATAAATAAATAGAATGGCAGCTATAATTGAAAACTGGAATGTTGAGGATGCAGGGTTTTGGGAATCAACTGGTAAGAAAATTGCCTGGAGAACCTTAACCGTCACCACAATTGCTTTAATGTTCTCTTTTGCAACCTGGTTCATGATGAGTGTGATAGCGGTGAAGCTTCCGGGAATAGGCTTTAAATTCACCACCAATCAATTGTTCTGGCTTGCTGCAATGCCTGGCCTGGCGGGTGGCACACTCCGGATTGTTCACACTTTCCTGCTTCCCATCTACGGGACAAGAAATATCATCACTTTTGCCACAATCATTAAATTACTGCCTTGCATCGGTATCGGGTTTGCCGTGATGGATCCCGGTACTCCATACTGGGTATTTATGATTCTGGCTCTGACAGCAGGATTCGGTGGCGGAGACTTCTCATCATTTATGCCCAGCACGAGCATGTTTTTTCCTAAAAGACTACAGGGTACAGCTCTTGGAATACAGGCCGGCATTGGAAACTTCGGTGTGAGCCTGGCTCAGTTTGTTACCCCGGTAATGATCGGCGTCTCCCTGTATGGTGCTTCGGAAGTATTTACCAAAGTCAATCCCAAAACGAAAGAAATTCTGGGCACTACCGACATCCATTTGCAAAGTGCCGCTTTCTGGTACGTGCCCATCCTGATAATCATTGCCGTTCTGGCCTGGTTTACGTTGAGGAGAATCCCTGTGAAGGCCTCATTCCGTGAGCAGCTGGATATCTTCAAAAACAAGCATACCTGGTTCTGCACCGTTACCTACCTGATGACTTTCGGAACTTTCTCGGGATTGTCGGCAGCTTTTCCCCTGATGATAAAGGCCCTCTATGGCGGATTCGAAGGGGCTCCTGATCCGTTGACCTATGCTTTTTATGGCCCGCTGATCGGTTCGGCCAGCCGGGTATTGTTTGGATTCATTGCCGATAAAACCGGGGGTGCAATTTTAACCACCATTACAGGAGTTGGACTGGTGGTTTGTACAACCCTGCTGATAACACTGGGACTCGTTTCGCCGACCGGCGTTGATCAATTCCCGATGTTCGTGGCCATCATGCTGAGTATCTTCTTTTTTACCGGTATCGGCAATGCGGCTACCTTCAGGCAGTTTCCGATTATTTTCGGTAAAAATCCAAGACAGGCAGGCGGAGTAATTGGCTGGACAGCTGCAATAGCCGCTTATGGCCCTTTTATTTTTGCCACCCTTATCGGTGCGGTAATCAAAGCCAACGGAAATGCCAAAGTGTTTTTTATTGGTCTGCTGGCCTTTGTTGTCATAGCTACCTCTGTGAATTGGTACTATTATAACCGCAAGGGATGTGAGGTTCCCTGCTAGTTTGTTTCCAGCAGCGTATTCTTAATCGGGAAGAAACGGTAGGAGATTCCTGCGGTAAAAAGGTATTGGGAAGCGATCTGCAGTTTGTTTACATACTGGTAGACCGGAAGTTCAGCTAACCCGTAAAAGGTAAAATTCTTGTGGCTGAAACTCAGCTGGGGTACCACCGACACTTTATGCCCTCCTGTGGAATAAGGATCGATGTTGTACAGGGCAAGCATATCGATATTCTTGTCATAATCCATCATGCCAAGCCACTCCCCCTTAAGCTGGAGGGTAACGCCGAGTTTGTTGAAGAAGGTTTTGCCGGCAAACAGTCCCAAAGTGGCATAATCGCCGAATTTTTGGCCCAGGGGATTCCAACCTTTTCTGATATACAGCATATTGGCGAAGATCCTGAAGTTTTTAGCCGGATATCCGCGGTAAATAAAACCGTAAAAAATCATATCATATGATCCATTGGTGGGCTGCACTGTAGGCGGAGCGTAGGTGTAGTATTTTTTCAGGGATACCGGGTTGACAAATACCACGGTGGAATCGTTGTATTTTCCCAAAGGTATTTTCAAGCCTAAGCCAACCGTTATTTCTGTTTTTGTGGTTTCGGTGGATCGGTTCAAAAGGTCATATCTTGGAAACAAAATCAGGTCACCAATTCCCGACGAACGGATGGTATCGGCTCCACTGAGACCGATCTGAGTCTTGTTCAGAAAATACCCGGATTCCACTGACATCGTCAGCTTCCTGGTGAAGCCGTAAGCCAGCCGGAAATAGTTGTAATTGCCCTTGAAATTGTCGAAAAGGGGCGCTGTGTCCTTATCCCCGTCCAGGAACTTATTGGTCTGAAAATACTGATAATTCATGGCGATCTCCATCTGCCTGTCCTGAAGCACACCCTGCGAGGCACCACCTGCGATCGGACTTCCGGTCCCGCCCGAGCAGCAACCCTGCGACCGCAGTTCAGCGGAGTAAAGGAGAAGAGTCAGTAAAATTGCGAGAAAGCGAGTCATGGCCGATCATTTAGAAATTAGCGGTTGACGATGAGTTTTAACACCTGGGATTTTGTGCCGGCGTTCAGACGGACGAAATAAACCCCGTTGGTCAACAGGGCCAGATCAAGATCGAACGCGTTTTCACCGGCAGTGGAGATGGAAAGTTTATCGCTTTTTACTTTGGATCCGAGCGTGTTATAAATATCAACATTCAGAATTTCACTAACTTCTGATATGTGTTTTAAGGTAAGTGTATTTCCCGTCAACGGGTTGGGGTAGAGCGAGGACCTGAAACCCGGAAGCGGATCATTATTGATTCCGGTCGACAATCGCTGGGTGATGGCATTAGTCAGGGTGGTAACATTTACACTGCTGTTCTGGTTGAAAATCACCTCATGGTTCAGTCCGGCCAGGGCAATGGTCTTGGGCATACCGGGAGTGCCGTAATCCCACATATTGATGGCTGCATCTGAAAAAACCGTTGAAACGCTGATCTCATTGGAGCTCGCCCAGAGTGATACGGTGGCACAATTGGTATTTGCCAGATCGTCAGCCATATAAAACAGCACCTTCCCGGGATGCGAACCGGCAAATTTCTGGACAACGCTGCTTGCTGCAAGTGAGGGCCCCACGCAGGAACCGCAAGGCATCACCCACGAAAGGACGATAATCTTACCTGAATCGAGTTCGGCGAAAAGGTCATGCCGGATACCGGAACAGTCGTTCAGAATGAAATTCTTGCCTGTAGTTTGCGCCACGGCTGAGCTCAGGATCATAAATCCCAGCAGGAGCAGTCTCATCTTTTTCAGCATCATTTTTTAACAATTTTCTGGGTAAGGGTGCCACCGTTCCGGTCTACGATTTTCAACAGGTAGATCCCGGCAGGATGGGGAGTCATATCGATATCGCAGGATGACTTGCTGTTAACCGACGAAAATACTTGAACTCCGGGAACGGTATACAGCTCGATTCTGGAATCGGCTGTCAGGCCCCGGATGATTAAAGTTCCGGTTACCGGGTTAGGGTAAACGGTTATCTTGGTATTAGCAGTAATCTCATCGATACCGGTTGATTTATAAGGAACAATATGGCTGTAATATACGTCCTGCTCGCCGTTGAAGGTGTTGGCCCAGGCAAGGTGCGCGCTGGTGCTGTCGGAGCGCATATGGATATAGTCCCCAATTTTGTTCTGGTTTGGATAACCTACGTGGGAGTCAAATTTACCTGACAACCGCTCATTCCTTGACCAGCTTTTACCCTGATCGGTTGAGTAGGAGTAGTAAAGTGCCGAGGAATCCGATCCTGCCGGAGCATCCCTTGTGTCCAGCCAAACTGCATCGATCCTGCCGGTGGGAGCCACCGACATGGAGCCAAACCATTGGTAATTGCTGGTAGAAATATCATCGTTAATCCGAAGAGGCTGACTCCAGGTAAGTCCGCCATCGGTGCTTCCGGCAAACATGATATCACCCGGATCGGTACTGGATTTCCTGCCAAGGGTAGCGAGCAGGTACACGTTATCCCTGCCGGGACCGTTAGAATGATCGACATCGATAGTAACCTGTCCAAGGAGGCCGCCGGGATTCACGCCCTGCCATCCGCCTGCATTCCCATCCATGAATACTTTAACGGGTTTTTCCCAGGTAACCGGAGAGTTCCTGTCCCTGGCTGTCCATGATTTGGAAACGATCAGGCTATCCTGACTGCCACCAACGCCGCCGACATACAATTCACCCGCATTGCCCACGGCCAGTGTGCCCCAGTAGATATAACCGTCGATCACGAAGCAGCTTTCAAAACTGTCGCCGCCGTTGGTTGAACGCGTAGCAAAGCCCGGCGCGCAGGTGCTGAAATAATAGGACCAGTCGGCATAAATATTTCCGCGGCTGGCTCCGGAAGTGCGGTCGATCACCATCCACTGCTTGTCGCCACCGGCTGCATCGATACCGTCATCCCAGGATGCCCCGCTATTGGAACTCCGATATACCTTGCAGTAATAATCGGGTGAATTTGTCAGGCTGTTGTAATAGATTTTCCCGTCGGCATCGTAATCCAGAACCGGATCTGAGCGAAAAATTCCCGGATTGATCACGCCGGGGAATGTCCAGTGCTGGCCGCCGTCGACGGTGAATCCCCAGCCTGCCTGCCTGAAGTTACTGGCAACGTTATCGAACTGACGCCAGCCGATAACCATTTTGCCCGGATCGAGAGGGTTTAAGGCGATGCTAGGCTCGTTGGCCGCATCCCCGACAATATTCTGCCCGAGGGCGTTCACATTAACCTGCACGGTGGTGACAGTGGTCTGGTTCAGGTTCGATTTCACCCTGCTCTGGTACCGGTAGCCCGGGGAAGTGCGCTGGTTGTTGTATGCATTGGGAATGTAAGTATCTTCCTGTTTTTCGTTGTGCATGCGCTTCATTTGCTCGATGGTCAGGGGGGTATTCTGGCTGTTCGCCGGGGACCCAATGACCAGGGTGACCAACAGGGTTAAAATGGATATAGTGGTATTTCTCATCGTTCTGATATTTAAAAAAGTCGGACCATGATACGATTTTTTATCATAACTTTAATATTCCAATTAAACCATTAACATAGGAGGCTGACATGAAACGACTTAGCTGTGCGTTATTGTGTGCATTCCTTTCCTTTTCGAGTATTCAGGCACAAACCGGATGGTTCTGGCAACATCCGAAGCCCGAGGGAAATAATTTGAACTGTGTGGCTGTTTTTGGGTTGGATAAAGCTGTTTCCGTTGGCAATATTGGTTTTATCCTCCGGTCAGCGGACCATGGTGAAACCTGGTCGAAAATTCCCACTGGCATCGTCTACAACCTGAACGCAGTCTCAATTGCCCAGAATGGAACCGGATGGGCTGCAGGAGGAGGCGGGACCATGTTAAAGACAACGGATGGCGGTCTCACCTGGGTTGCACAATCCACCGGTAAATCGAATTCCGTTTATGCCCTCGAGACAACGGATGGTGTTAAGTGCCTGGCCGGCAGGTATGGGGGAATTTTTTCCGTTACCAATGATGGTGGCTTAACCTGGACAAATATCAACACGAATTCGACCAAAACCATCCGCTCCCTATGTCGAGATGCCGGAGGCAATATCTATCTTGCCCAGGATGGCGGTATTATTCAGAAATCTCAGGATGGCGGTGCAACATGGACTACACTAACGACTTCGATAACCAAAGCCCTTAAAGACATCGCATTTCAGGATGCAACAGGATATGCGGTGGGAGAGGGTGGCACCTTACTTAAAACAACGGATGCCGGTCTTACCTGGAGCCAGATCACCGTCCCCTCCACCTACGACCTGGTGTCCGTGGTGATGACTGATATCAACAGGATCAGGGTGATGGATATACTCGGATATTTTCTCGTCTCGACCAATGCCGGTGCAACATTTACCAAAACCCCTGCCACTCTGGATCTTGGCTGCGAGATGTATTCTTTTACACTTAAAGCAAACGAGTATTATGTGGCAGTGGGAGAGTATGCTATGGTAACCAAATCTACGACCGGATCGGACTGGGATATCAAGACTGAAGGATTTCGGCAGTATCTATTTGACATTTGGTTCACCGATGCATTTCATGGTTACGCAGTCGGACATGAAGGTGGAATTATGAAGACGACGGATGGTGGAGATACCTGGTCAGTTACCAGTCCTTCTCTCTGGAATCCTGAGTTCAGAAGCCTGTTCTTTCTGAACAGTACTACCGGATTTGCAGGGGCTGGCGGGTTGCTGTATAAAACAACGAATAGCGGGCAAACATGGACCGAGGTGTTCAGCTATGAAAGCAATCCTTCACTGACTTCTACGGTGTACTACATATTTTTCATCGACCAGAATTACGGTTGGATTACGACAGGCGATGGGAAAATCTACCATTCAACGGATGGCGGCTTGTCATGGGGATTGCAATACAACCTGGGTTTCGGTGCACTTTCTACCATTGTTTTTGTCGACAGGCAGGTCGGTTATGCAGTAGGTTCCAACCGCACATTTCTGAAGACTACCAACAGCGGTGGTACGTGGACACAGGTTGGTGCCACCGGAGAGGAATACTTTTCTTCATTGCATGTTTTTGATCCCTCGAACATGATTGTCTGCGCCCATGGCGGAAAAGTTTTTAAGACCGCCGATGGTGGCAATACCTGGATTTCAGTACCTCTGCCCCGATCAATTACTTACTCAAACTTCAGGGAAATGTTTTTTATCGACAGCAACCGCGGTTGGCTGAGTGGTGACGGAGGGGATCTTTTAAAAACAACCGATGGGGGGAACACCTGGTCTTACCTGGAAACAAATTCAACCCACGACCTTCTTTCCTTATTTTTTATCGATGCCAACACGGGATGGATCGGCGGATCAGGGGGAACGGTGCTCAAAACCATTGATGGAGGGGGTACTTCATGGATTGACATGGGTGAGCCCTTAAGATCAGCGTTTTCCATTGTTCAGAATTTCCCGAATCCCTTTGACAGGCAAACTGCGTTGACTTATTTCCTGCCGAAATCCGCACCGGTAAAAATTGAAATTTTCGACGTTACCGGTAAAAAAATAACCACGTTACTTGACCGGGTTGCGGAGGCAGGGACCCATCAGGTAGTGTTTGACGCGACCGGATTGCCTGGCGGGATCTACTTTTGCCATTACACCTGGAGTGGCTCCGAAGGAATGTCGGTTAAGCTGCTTAAAAAGCAATAAGGACCTTAATATCATTTGATTATTCAGGTAATCATTTCGTGAATTTTGTATATAACCAAAATCTGTTGATATGAAACAAATTGTATTTGTGTTGATCAGCCTGGCGCTGATGGTAGCAGCCGGCTGTGACAATGATTCCGAAAATAAAAGAACATCACCTGCTGTTTACGCTATTGAAGAGGGCTTTGTCGATGCGAACGGAGTATTGATTTATTACAAGATAATGGGCAAAGGCGAACCGCTTGTTATTCTCCACGGAGGACCCGGGGCATCGCACGATTATTTCCTTCCGTACCTTTTGCCTCTGGCAAGGAACAACCGTTTGATATTCATTGATGAACGGGGATCGGGGCGCTCAGAAAAGCTGGAAAATCCATCAGGATACACGGTTGAGAGTATGATTGAGGATGTTGAAGTTGTCAGGAGGGAACTCAATCTGGGAAAGATCAGTCTACTGGGTCATTCCTGTGGTGGGATTCTGGCACAGGCCTATGCATTGAAATATCAGGAAAACCTGACTCACCTGATTTTATGCAGCACCCTGCACAGCACGAAAAAGATGAATGAGGTTTTCCGGAAGATCAAGGAAAACATGGCGCCGGAACTGCGGGAAAGAATTGAGAAGATGGAACAGGCAGGGCTGTATGGCAATGGAAAAGATTATGAAAAGAACAGGTATACTGCTGATTACATGATAGCTGCCTGGGGTGAGGGCTACTTCCCGTATCTGTACCAGAACCATCCGGATCCAAACTATGATCCGATTGGCAACGGAGTCATGTCATGGGACCTGTACCGTGAGATGTGGGGATCGCACGGTGAGTTTGTGATCGACGGCAACATGGTTTCGGTTGAATACACCGACCGGCTGTCGACAATTAAAGTCCCGACGCTGATCACTGTTGGTGACAACGATGAATGTGCGCCTTCGTTATCACAGGAAATGCATGAAAAAATTGCCGGGTCGAAGTTGGTTATCTATCCGAAAAGCGGGCATATGACCTTTGTTGACCAGCCGTCGAAGTTCATGTCGTCGGTCAACGATTTCCTCCAGGGAGGAAATTGAGCCGGTGATGATGGAAAGGGTCTGAGGCGGTTCAGTCCTTCACGCAGCGGACGGAAAAACCGTTACCTGACTTTTCAGCTAAATACACGACTCCAGTGTTGCAACACCAAAGTTCCCGCATCATACCTGCAATTAATTTCCAAGAGATTTCATTATATAATGCCTTTGAAGTCCAGAATTTGGTATCGGTTCCTTTGGACCCAAAGTAATGTGTTGATTCCCAGTATGGGGAATACTGGCCTCCGGGTAAGGCTCCAAAACCTGAGGAATTGTTTCCATTTCCGCCAGACTCCCATCCACTTGAAGACTTTAATTTTTCGCCAATCATTGCTTTTACGCCTCTCCATATACCTTCATCAGGATCAAATGTCAACCCCAGAAACTCTTCCAGTTTTGTCCATTCTTCATCACTGGGAAGATGCCACCCTGGTGGGCAGGCGGTCAATGCAGCTGGCAAATTATATAGAACGCCGTAAATTTTATACTCCTCCACCGCTTTGGCGGCTTCTGGATCGGAACCTGAATAGGAGTAAACATAATAACATGGATTTTCCTCTGAGTAAGTATCAATAGTGTTTACAGAGGGGAGATATGCCAGATTTTCAATCATCCAGGTTTGTGTCCCTATATTTTTGAATTTGTACCTGCGACCATCAAAGTCGAAGGTGCCGTCATAATCACCACCCAATTCTGTCGTAAATGATTGCTGGTTACCGTAATATGTGCCTGAATTATTTGTTGCATAGGCTCTTATCCAGTATTGGGTCGACGGAGTCAGATTGTCAATTGTACTATTGAACGATCCTAATCCGGTGCCATCCATCGTATTGTTGTTGCTGATGGTGGGATTTTCAGAGGTACTCCAGCACACTCCTTTTTCTGTAATGGGGATGCCTCCATCCGACTTAACATCTCCGCCGCACTTGGCAGTAGTAGTTGTGACATCAGTAACGGGCAGGGTTTCCACTTCCGGCTCTTGCCAAAAAGCTAAGTCTTGATCCCCTGTATAGTGAATACTCACCGTAACACCACCCCGGTTTTGGTTTGTATACCATTTAGGAGGGGTTGGTTCCTTCATCCAATTTCCTGTTGTAAATGGAGGTCTTATCCGAAAATCACAAAGTTTTGTTATTAGGTCAACAATCCATTCTTTTTGTCTGTCTGCTCGAACCTCCCAGTCAAAACCAAAATAACCGCCTCCACCGAGTAAATTACTAATCTGCAGCCATCCTCCTAAATTACTGTAGCAAAAGCCGGCGAAGAACAACACATTGTCTTTGCTGAAATCATTATGTGATGCCAGGAATTGGGGTGATAGGAAATATAGTTGAGTATTTGATTCCATTATTACTGCGAGATCGCCTTTAAGTACATCCTTCCAATACCTTAGGGTGGTAATCAGATTGGCTAATTCTCCTGTTTGGAGGTAACCTTTTTGAATGTTTTTATTGGTTGGCCAGGCAAAACCGTGGCTATCAATATCTATCAGTCCATAATCAGACAATTCGGTAAAGCGATCCACCGTGGCTTCCTGATTTTTGTACACCGATATAGTTGAAAAGCCAACTTTTGGTAATAATTCGTTGTCTATGTTGATAATTTCATCAATTAAGTCAATCCAGAGAGACCGATAAACAGCAAAAATGAGGATCGCTTTTTTATTGTTGACCAGTGATTTCGGTTTTGAAAAATCAGTTATTGTTTTTTGACCAGGTCTGAAATTCAGATTCCCATTTTCGAGGCCATTTTGAGGATCAATTAGAATGCCGCCCCGCATGCCGTTGGAATACTGCACTGCTATGCCCTGGTCGCCAATGGTGGCGGAGGTCACAGTCGTATCGGCAAGGAAAAACTGTTGCAATTTTTTAATTGCTTCCAGGGAATCCATAGTTTTCGACCAGGTCTCATATTTTTCACCGGCCCTGGTCTGCAGATCGACCACATTGTTATAGTAGGCTTCTCCGCCTTTTTCCCAAACTGTATTGTCCGTAGTGTTGGTATTGCCATAATCGCCGTTATTGCCGTAGTCTGTGCAGCCCGTAAATGCAACAGCCAGCAACATGAAAACCCAAATATGATATTTCATGGCATTTGCTATTAATACCTTAAAAGTTATGGACTTGTCGAATCAATAACAAATTTATTTTATGCCCTTTTCCCGGAGCGCGGATCAGTAGCCTTTTGCCCTTTTCAGAATAATCGGGTTCGATTTTTGGCCGTTGGTAATCAGATATAAGTTCCAGGTATCGCGGCTGGTTTCTTCGAGAGTCCAGTTGAACGCCGGATTGGCGAGCAGTTTTTTAACGGAACGCGGAAAGGCGTTTGCGGCACGTGCGTTTTCCCAGGTGCGTAAAGTCCTGAATATTTCATACTTGCGCGGACAGCTCTCTACAGCCTTCTGATTCAATACAATAAAGTAGGTTGCCCCGGCACCCACCGAGATGGCTTCCACATGATTGTACAGGTCGACCGTGGAGGATGAATCGATTCCAAAATTACTCCCGAAAGTGGCCGGAAAATAGTTGGCAAAAGCCACATCACGGATATCCTTGCCTTCGCTGGTCATGCTGCCCCATTCGCGGGTTTCGGCATCGTACATGGCTTTGCCGCCGCCTACATTCCAGATGCTCTGGTAGTGCCACGATCCTTCGGATAAAGTTGCCCCGGTGAACCGCAGGTAAGGGATACCCAATGTTTCGGCCCGCTCAAACATCTTCCTGAAAAAGCGTTTCACCCCATAATAGCCGTGACCGGTATCGAAGAGGAATTCCTGACCGTCGAAGTCGATGAAATGCAGGCCGTTGATGCTACTCACATCGGCATAATATTCAGCGATCTTATCCTGAAGAAACATGTCCGGTATCAGGCCTTCATAGCCGTATTCCAGAGTTACCATGAGCTTGCAGATGGAATCACCCGACTGGTGACCGGCTGGTGTTGTCCCCCAGTATCCCCTTTTTACCTGGCGCAAAACATAAGGCGGGTGTTCCGAAATGCCGGAATAATGAATTATTTCCTTTCCTATCCTGATCATGTTCAGGCTTTTGGCGTGCCCTTCCCAGCCGGCTATTTCATCAAGATATTGCGGATCGTTGACTTCTATCAGGGTGTCGGTATCTGAAATATTCTTTACAAGCATGCGGGTAAGGATGCAACAGAGACTGTCGCCCGGAACCGGGCTGGCGTCCAGGGTGCCCGGCGCCAGTGCTGTGGTGATGGCATGCCTTCCGATCAGCACTCCCCGTGGATTTGAAAGGTCGGTAAATTCCTTATGCGATTTCGGACCGGTGCTGAACTTAATAGGCTTGATTTCAAAATCCCGTCCGTCAATGTAACCCTGATCCGCCCTATTCACCTTATAGAATGGCCACACTCCGGTTTCGATAGCCTTGAACCCGATTTGGGAGACATAGGAAACCACGCTGTCGTACAGGGCTCCGTCGGTAACCAATGCATCGGGAATATAACGTGCAGGATCCTTGATCCATTTACCGTTCACCATGGGATGGGGCAACTTTTCGTTTATGACAATTTCCTGCACAACATCCAAAAGGGCTGAGCTGTCGGGACTGCCCCACAAAGCAATCGAGGAGCCGATGAAATCAACCCCGGGCAGCGCCTGAACCTCCTGGTGTATTGGTTCATCAGCCGGCATGAAAGGAATCAGAGAAAAAAGGATTTCCCTCTTTTCCCTACGGTCGAGGGCATGGTAAGTCAGGAAGATCTCTCCCTCACTGTCGACGAATGCCGATTTGCCGTACAAAATCCTGAAATAGGGTTCTTTATGGGAATAAAACGCAACATCGCTGATTCCGTCGCCCCCAATGGAGAAAAGCTGACCTTCATGAAGGCTGTCGGGCAAGGGATTGCGGCCTTTATCCGGACTGTGGATGATGTACTGGAATGGTGCCGCATCGCCGATGGTTGTTGAGGTGCCGCCGGTAGTAATGTCGTTCAGCGCGAGCACACCGATGGCATAATTAACCGCATCGCTGGTGTCGCGGGCCACGCCAATTACTTCTCCAAAGAGATTGGTTATGTTGGTGTAAAACGAACCCCACTGAATATCGGTTATTTCATCTCTGTTTGTCAGGGAGAGCAGTGTCAGCCTGAAATATTTCGGCTGGGGCTCAAATTTTATTGTGGCAACCGAACCATTATTGTAACGGAGGCTGAAGAGTTGTTTTGATGCAGAAAACGAGGCATTTACCGGATAAAAATACCGATCGGCCCGGTAATTGTAAAGGCAAAGGATTGGCGAAGGCTTACCGGCAGGGCTGAACTCCCTTTCAGGTTTAGCGGTACTATTTTTCATGCTGGTAACATACCCGCGTTCATCGATCCGGATTTTGAACAAGCGCGTCGAGAAGTCCCACTGGGCATTGGCTGTTATGCTGAACAGACAGATAAGGCAAAAGGTTACAATTGATTTGTTCACTGTATGGTTATTAATTGTCCCGGATAATTCTGGTATTTAATCTATTGTTCCGCTATGAATCTTTTGTCGCGCATTGCTTGTTGATGTGTTAAAATTAGCCAAGATATTTAACCAACCTTGACCACACCAGGAAAGATGGTTAATTTAAATTTCTTTATTATTTTTAAAATCCACATTCTACATTTATTACTCAAAAAATGGGAAATCAAGTTTTGGCAGGAGCGAAAAAGAATGAAGCCGAAGTTAGGAGCGAGAATTACCGATTGGAGGATTTGGTCGATATTCCTTTGCTCCAAAACTTACAAGAGAAGCTCAATCTTATATATTCGTTCCCCTCAGCTATTATTGATAATGACGGAAAAATTCTCACGGCCGTAGCGTGGCAGGACATCTGTACGAAATTTCACCGGATGAATCCGGTTTGCGAGAAGGAATGTATAAAAAGCGACCAGTATATTTTGGCACATCTGCATGAGGCTAACCCTGCCATAAGCTACCGATGCCCGCACGGATTAGTCGATAATGCGACTCCGATTTTCATTGAAGGAAAACATTTAGGCAACTTTTTCACGGGGCAATTTTTCCTTGAAAAGCCCGATTTGAACTTTTTCAGAGATCAAGCAAAGAAATACGGATTCAACGAGAAAGAATATCTGGAGGCTGTTGAAAAAACGCCTGTATGGTCCACCGAGAAACTGGCACAATATCTTGATTTTATAAAGGGTTTTATCGAGGTAATAGCTACGATCGGACTGAATCAACTCAGGGAGATTGAATCCAGGAGGAGGATAAAGGAGGATGAAGAAAAATTGAAGTTCTATTCTGATAATTCCCCGATGGCTGTCATTGAATGGGACAAAGATTTCAGTATATCCAGATGGACGGGGGAGTCAGAAAGATTTTTTGGATGGATGGCGGGTGAAGTTGACGGACAGAATATTTTTGATCTTAATTTGATTACTGACCATGATGCTTCACAGATTAGAGATACTCTTGAGAAGCTCTCTGAAGGAACCATCAGCCATGTTATATTTAAGAACCGTTCTAATAGGAAGAATGGGGATATTATCACTTGTCAATGGCACATTACTGCGCTTAAAAATCAGGATGGAAAATTAATTTCCGCCTTGTCACAAGTTCTTGATATCACTGAGCAGGAAAGGGTGACTGAAGCCCTTAAAGAGAGTGAATTAAAATATCGGTCGTTGATTGAAAGCTCAAGTGATGCCATTTTCTGCGTTGACGAAAAAGGCCAGTATCAATTTACCAATCAACTTTTTGCCTCAACTTTTGGGAAAACACCTGATTATTTCATCGGAAAGTCTTTTTGGGATATCTATGATAAAGAGCATGCTGATTACCGATATGAAGCCACCAAACGGCTTTTCCAAACTGGTAAAAGTGAATCGATCGAAGTTGAAGTTCCGCTTCCTGATAAAACACTTTATTTCCTGGCAGCTACGAATCCGATTAAGGACGAAAATGGCAAAGTTGTATTAAACCTCACCCATGCCGCTGATATTACGGAAATAAAGAATACTCAAAAGGAGTTGGCGGAATCCAATCAATTCAACCTTCAGATTATTAATAATGTTCAGGAAGGGATAATCGTTTACGACCAGAATCTGCACTATCGGGTCTGGAATCCTTTCATGGAAAGCATAACCGGCATACCGGCATCCAATGTTATCGGCAAAAAGGCTGAGGAACTGTTTCCTTTCCTTTCTGAGGCCGGAGTCGCGGAAAGCCTCCGGAATGCTTTGAAAGGGGAGACGATGCCTGCAGTGGATTTTCCTTTTAATCTGCCCGATTCTGGTAAATCCGGTTGGACTTCCGATAAAAACGTGCCACTCAGGAATGCCATGGGTGATATTGTCGGAGTTATCGGAACCGTTCATGATATTTCCATCAGGAAGATTGCTGAAGCAGCGCTTTTAAAAGAAAAGGAGCAATCCCGGAAAAATGAGGATCTTTTAAATAGGACCGGAGAGTTGGCTAAGGTAGGCGGATGGGAAATTAACCTGGA
>CAYHCO010000016.1:0-14977 GCA_964355105.1 uncultured Porphyromonadaceae bacterium | reverse complement strand
ACCCCGATGAATGGAATTCTCGGATTTGCAGAGTTGCTTAAAGAAAAGGACCTTACCAGTGACGAGAAAGAACAATACATCGAGATGATTGATAAAGGAGGTGTCCGTCTCTTGAATATTATCAATAATATCATCGATATATCAAAAATTGAGGCTGGACAGATGGGTGTCACTATTTCCGAGGCTTATATCAGCAATCAGGTGCAGTATGTCCACGGTTTTTTAGAGCCGGAGGCTAAAAAGAAAGGCTTACGACTTACCTATAACTGCTCGCTGCCGGAGAATTTTCAGGTAATCAGGACGGACTGGGAGAAGGTCATTGCTGTCCTGACCAATCTGGTTAAGAATGCCATTAAATTTACTGATCACGGATCTATTGAAATTGGCTGTAATGTAAAGAGTCCTGGTATCGAATTTTTCGTGAAAGACACCGGAATCGGTCTGCGCGAGGAGCAGAAACAAATTGTTTTTGAAAGGTTCAGGCAGGGGAATGAGTCATTGGTCAGGAACTTCGAAGGAGCCGGTTTAGGATTGTCCATTTCAAAGGGTTTTATTGAATTGCTGGGCGGAAAAATCTGGGTTGAAAGTGAGTATGGTGAAGGATCTACCTTTTATTTCACTTTACCGGATCAGGGCAAAGGAGATCTCAAATCTGCTCAGCCTTAACAACGGAATAGAAATAACAGCCGATCTCCTTGAAAAAGAATGTATAAGTTGATATAATTTATATATTTCGGTTTCGCTTCTGCCTAACCTGAAACCTGACCGATATAAATTATGGAGACGCCACTCAAGACACCCTGCTATATTTATGATGAATCGGTAATTCATCAACAGGTCAAGAAGATAACCGATGCCACCATCGCTGAGAGGAATATCCACTTTTCCTTGATGTCAAATAATAATATAAGCTTGCTGAGGGTGTTAAATTCCATCGGGACAGGAGTTTTCACCTCCTCCATGCAGGAATTGGAAATCGCAAAAGAAGCAGGCTTTAATAATAAAAAAATAATATTCTGTTCTTCTAATTTAAAAATCGAAGAAATTCAAAAAGTAATTGAATTAAATCCCATAATTATTGCGGATTCATTTAATCAACTAAAAAAATACCTTGATTGTGGAAAAATAAAAGAGATCGGCATAAGGATTTCTTTTGAACCGGAATTTTACAAAAAAAACAATTTTCTTGAAGTTCAGCGGCAGGGAATAGAAATTCCGCAACTTCCAGATGTCCTTGATTTGTGTAACAGTCGTCAGGTAAGGATGATCGGAATTCATTCCTATTTTGGCACGAATAATTCCAACGAAGAATTTTTTAAAATTGGGTTGGGGAGGCTGATTGAAATTGCTACCCATTTCAGGGATCTCGAATTTATTGACGGCAGTGGCGGATTTGGATTGGACTACAGCAGCGAGGATTTTGAATTTAATATTTCCGGACTTGTGGATTGCTTTAAGCATGAGATTGCCAGGCATCCTCAACTGTCGGATTCGATTGAACTGAAAATTGAGCCGGGCAGATTCATTATCGGACCTGCAGGGAAATTAATTTGCACGGTAACTGATGTTTACGAAAAGCAAGGCAAGACCTTCATCGGCGTCGATACCAACCTGTCTCAATTTCCGAGACCCTATATTTACCATCAATACCATCGTATTAACGTGTATTCGCGGGCTCATGAAAGTACCCGGACACTCCGGAATGTATATATTGTTGGCAACTCCATTAAATCAGATGACTTTTTCGCAGTTGACATTGACTTTCCCTCAGTTGAGGAGGGTGATCTCCTGTGTTTTAATTATGCCGGTGCTTACTGCTATTCAATGAGTTCCAATTTTTGTGGGCAGCTCAGGCCTGCGGAATATCTGTTTACGGTTAACAAGAAATTTTTAAAAGTCAGGAATGAAGAGACTCTGTTGACCCTTCTTCACTCGCAGACAGGCAGCCCTACTTCATGAGGTGAGGGGTTTGGAATTGACCATCCAATATTTATTTAAGGAATTTGTAGGACTTTTTATTTCCTGAGTCAGTGATTCTCAGCGTATAAACTCCCTTGGCTAAGTTGCTTATGTCAAGTTTCTCCAGACTCGATCCGGCCCTTTTTGAAATTAATAATCGGCCTGATAAATCGTAAATTTCCAGTACTGAATTCTCTTTGAGGTAATTAATGGTCAGTTCATGGGTTGCCGGATTCGGGTACACGGATACAGGATTCTGGCTGAGATCGCTTAACCCGCTTGTTCCGCCTTCCTGGGTAACTGTCAGCCGGTGGGTGGTTACCCCGGTAACAGTAAAGGTAATGATTGCGGATCTTTTAGCAGTGGTCGGATTAGCGGCAGCCGTCAGGGTTATTGCAGAATTATTGCTGCCACTTTCATGGCTGACTGTCAGCCAACTTTGATTGCTGCTTACCCGGCAATTCTCAAGATAGCCCCGGGTTCCGGCATAAGCGGCAAAGAAATCAATACAGGAATTGTAAATTTCAATGGTGGCATTGCCTGAATAGATGCGGGGATCGGCTAAATTTGAATTTCTTACAATCAGATGAACCTGTCCCCAGGTCACCGGCCAGGCCTTGGTTATTTTGGAATTAATGACATGCAGTGAGGAATTGTTTGATGGGATCTCCCAAATAGTATCGGCATAGAACTTGCCACTGTCGTTAAGCGGATCTCCCAGATTATTGAGTTCACAAGTAATAAAATCATAAGGCCCTCCATATGAGTACACTGCCCAGCCTAATCCAAAACCATCAGGTGAATTGCGCACGGTAGCCTTGGTTCCGTTGGAAATGCCCAAATCGCGTTCATAAATGTAGGAAGTGGTACAGCTAATGGTCGTGTTTGGCCATATATTGCTAAGATCCCAGTCGATCCAATGGCGCTTTTCCGGAAAGGAAATATCAAAAGTGCTGTTCTCCGGCGGATACAGTTCCAGCCAGAGGTGATGTGCATCGGTAATGTTAATGTTGCTGTTATAAACATTACTTAAAAAGGTCAGCTTAACTGTAGAGAAATTTCTGGAAGTATAGTTCACCGAGCCATCCATGCTGGTCCAGGCCTCCGCAACGAAATTATCGAAGATTACGGTGGATCCATCTTCATACTTCCAGTTTACCCAATATTCATTGCTCCGGAATGAATAGGAGTCTTTAACGTCGAGGGTCCCATTTCTTTGAACCCGGAAACCGGTTTGTTGATGCTCCGTGGGTTGCCAGCTAAGGAACGAATTGCGGATTGTGAGTGTCCCGTAAATATTGATATCGGCCCTGGCTGTAGGCCGGATGTAAACAATCTTATTTTCGATCAGGTAAGTCTGCCCGGCCGGCACCGAAAATGTCTGGTCAAGGACAATTATTTCCCGGTTGTCATTCGCCTGGGGCACAAAAGCCTTTAAATTGCTGTCCCACACGGGCATGCCCGGCTTACTGCCATTTACAAATGCAAAAACCCAGGAGTTTTCATAAATGGACCGGTCAACAATCTGAGCAAAGGCAAAATTGTGTGCCAAAAAGAAAACAACCAATATAAACCAACGCTTCTTCACATCAATGTTTTTTCATTTCTGATAATCCTTACCGCCTCCTTGGCGATATCAGTGTAATCAGTCCCATTTTTCCAAAGATGTTCAACAAAAGCGGCCTGTGCTTCTCCATTAAAATCAATCCAGTGTTCTTTTTTACGTTCTGATATTTCTTTTTGCCAGTTGTAGGCATCTTTAACAAACCATTGGGCAACAATGGCATCGCTGATATATCGGTTTCCCAGATACCTGTTTTGCCAAACGTGCGTGGTTTCATGAACAATCAGATCAACCGTGTTTTTCCACTTTTTAACGAGGATGGTATTGCCGAGGGTAAAAGGGCGCCCGCTGAGCCCGAACAAACCCGTATGTCCGGCCACAATCCTGATGACATAATAGTTCAGGGAATTCCCGAATATGCTTTTAAGCTCCAGCTTCTCAGCATCGGTCAAAGGCCGTTCAAAGGCCTGAAGATAAAACAGGGATTGAAGAAATCCGACGGTTTTCCCGGCGATCATAATTATTGCACCCAGGCCGGGTGAAAAAAAATCCCAGATTCCTGCTGCTATCCGGGACCATTTCAGGTGGAGCAATCCACTCACGATTTTGATAATTCCTCCGATAAATCCGCCTATGATTCCGGTTACTCCCTTGATGATTGCCCCCAGTATGTTGAAGGGCGCTTTTAGCACTCCGCCAAGCCAGTACAGAAGGGGTCCGACAAATGTGCGGTTACCGGCCCCATGCAATGCATCGTCGATAACGGCCCCAACAAATTCAACAGCATCACCTGCGATGCTGCCGGCAAATTCCATTTTTCCCTCAATCACATCGCTGAGGGGTTTTGATGATTTAATACTTTCCATCATCAGTTGGATTTTATGGTGAAATAAAAGGTTGAACCTTCGCCCTGGATACTTTCCATCCATATTCTACCCCCCAGAATCTCAACATAACCCTTGCAAATCGGCAGACCCAGTCCGGCACCTTCATGGGTGCGGGTGAACTCCTCACTGACTTTCCTGAAACGGTTGAAAATTATATCCCGTTGATTTTCCGAAATGCCTATTCCGGTATCTTTCACAAAGAATTCGATTATATGATCCTTTTTTTCACAGCCGAATTCTATGGAGCCGGATCTGGTGAAATTGATGGAGTTTTTAACCAGGTTGGTTAGAATGGAATAGATTTTCTCTTTGTCTGTTTTGATCAGGGCTTCATCCTTACGCAGCCTTTTGGTGCAGGAAAGCTTAAGCCCTTTTTGCTCGGCCTGCGGCTTAAAAAAGGAATCAATAAAATCGAGCTGATCATTAATATTTGTTTCTCCTATACTGGTGACTACAGCACCGGCTTCGAGTTGTGAGAAAACAACAATATTGGTAATAATATTTAGCAGGCGTTCACCAGTTTTTTCAATCGTGTTAATGTATCTCTGCTGCTCCTCGCCGGTCAGGTCAGCCTCCTTGAGAAGCTCAGTAAATCCCAGGATTCCGTTCATCGGAGTTCGTATTTCATGGCTCATATTTGCCAGGAATGCGGATTTCAACCGGTCGCTTTCTTCGGCTTTCTCTTTGGCAATGATCAGCTCTGCCTGAAATTTCTCCTTCTCCTCAATGATGTTCTGCAAAGCTGTGTTTCGCCTGACCAACCTCCGGCTATAGAGCCAAACTATAAGAATGATCACGAGGATCAGAAGAACGGAATAGACAAGATAGGCCCACCAGGTTCTCCAGGGAGGAGGAAGGACCTCGAAAGTATAGGCGATCGGTTCGCCCCAATTCCCGTTTGGGCGCTGCGCCTTGACTTTAAACGTGTAAGTGCCCTCCCGCACGTTACCGAATGCAGCCGTTGTTTTGGCACTTACCTGGGACCAGTCCTTATCGTATCCTTCCAATATATACTGATATTTAACCAGGTTGGGATGCTGCAGCTCGAGAGCCCCAAAATCGAATGTCAGCTTATTGCTCTTATAGGAAAGAACAAGGTTATAAGGCAGGTGATAGAATCTGGAAATACTATCAAATTGCAGCGATAATGAATCCCTCTTACCGCTTTTGTCCAACTCCAGGTCATACCATGACAGGGTTTGGTTGTTAACCTTTACTGACTGTATAAAAGCTTCCGGGGCGGTGGAATCCTGATTGATAGCGAAGGGATCGAATCTTACAAGTCCGGTTATATCGGAGCCGGTGCCAATCCATAATATGCCCTTGCTGTCGAGAAAAATTCCGTTCTGGCCAAAATTCACATCCTTAACCGGGTATCCGGTTGCGGAATTGTAAACGTTCATTTTTGGAGTGAACCTGCCCAGCTCATTATTGTTCAGCTTGTTACTTGCGGGTATGGCAGCAAGGTTATCCTGGGTAAGGATTTTCGGGATAAAGGATGTTATCACGGCGAGTCCATCGTTGGTCCCGATAACAATATTCCCCTTCGAGTCCATGGTCAACTGCGACACGATATTGTCGGGTAATCCGTCCCTGGTGGTATAACTGATAAAAGTTTTTCCATCGAACCGGCAAATTCCTCCCCCGTCTGCGCCAATCCAAAGATTTCCAACCTTGTCTTCAATAATGTTGCTGACCAGGTTGCCGGCGAGGCCCTGATCAGCGTTGTAATTGGTAAAGCTTTGCCCGTCGAAGCGGCTGATACCGCCATTGGTACCGAGCCAGAGAATGCCATTTGTATCTTCGAGTATGCTGTTTACCGTATTTTCCCCAAGTCCATCGGAAGTCGAGAATTGGGAGAAAGATTTCCCGTCAAATCGAAAAAATCCTTTATTGGTTCCGATCCAAAGGTTGCCCTTCCGGTCTTCGGTGATGCACCGGATAAAACTGTTGATCAGCCCATCGGCTGACGTGTAATTAGTGAACGACTTCCCATCATAACGGCTGATGCCTTTGGAGGTTCCGAACCACAGATTGCCGGCTTTGTCGGTGGTAATGCATTGAACGATATGGTAAACCAATCCTTCGCCGGTAGAGAAGTTGGTGAATGACTTTCCGTCATATCGGGCCGCTCCCCGTAAAGAGCCGAACCAAAGGTGCCCTTTTTTATCTTCTCCGATACACCAGATCACATTGTCGACCAATCCCTGGTCCCTGGCAAAATGAATAAAGGATTTTCCATTGTAACAGCTCATTCCGCTCGCTTCCGTGCTGAACCACAGATTTCCCGATTTGTCTTCCGTGATGCCGGTTACACTATTGCTGGCCAGTCCGTCCTTTACCGTGAAATTCGTAAATAATTTCCCGTCATACTGACTTACACCATCGGCGGTTGCGAACCATAAGTTACCTGATCTGTCTTTACTAATGCATTTGACAATATTATTGGCAAGTCCGCTTTCCTTGCTGAAATTCACAAATACTGAGCCGTCGTAGCGGTATGCCCCATCACCGTCAGTACCAATCCATAGATTTCCTGCCTTGTCTTCGATGATGCAGTTGATCAAATGACTGTCGGCAGCATCCCTGATTTTAAAGGTGGTTAATGTTTTCCCATCATACTGGCCGATTCGTCCGTTTTCTGAACCAAACCACAGGACACCTTTTCTATCCTCGAGGATAGTATAAACTGAGCTATTTGCCAGTTCGCCGGCCTTGCTGATGGTTGTAAATGATTTTCCGTCGAAACGGCTGACACCGCCTCCCTTGGTCCCCAGCCAGATTGTTCCGGATTTATCCTCAAGGATGCTGTACACCATTTTACTGACCACATCCGGATTTACGATAAAAGATTTAAATGATTTTCCGTCAAAGCGGCTGAAACCATTAGCGGTTCCAAACCACAGATTCCCTGAATGGTCCTCTATGAATTTTGTTACGAAATTGTCTGCAAGGCCCTGTTCGGTTGTATACTGGGTAAATGATTTTCCATCATATCTTATGACGCCTCCTCCCCGGGTTCCCAGCCAGAGATTTCCTTTTTTATCAAGCATGGAATAATGAATCCCGTCGAGCGGGAGGCCGTTCTCGGTATTGAAATTGGTAAAAAACCCGACGCCCTGTGTTGGGTTCGTTACCATTTGGGCTGTCGAGTTATTAAAAGCGGAGGAAATCAGGAATTGTACAGTAATGATCAGAACCAGCCGAAATAATTTAACAGATGGTGACTTCATGGTGGCCCTCTTTGAAGTAAATTATCCAAGTCGCTAATAAGCATAAAGTTAAAACATTGTGTTGAACAAAAAAACTGACCTTTAAATGTTTATTCGTGAGATTATCTACATTTATTTTTTTGAATGATTATGAATAACCAGAGAAATCTCGTCAGGACCTTCGGCATCGGGTATGTAGTAATCTTTGTGATAGCCAATATTATCGGGTCAGGAGTATATAAAAAGATTGCACCGATGGCTGCTGAACTTCATTCCATGGAGTGGATTCTGCTGGCCTGGCTGGCAGGGGGTATCATAACACTTTTTGGAGCACTCAGTAATGCCGAAGTCGCAGGTTTACTGGCAGATACAGGCGGTGATTTTGTATATTTCAAAAAGATTTACAACCGGTTTTTTGCTTTTCTCTACGGCTGGTCACTGGTTGCAGTCATCCAGACGGCAACCATAGCTTCTCTGGCCTACGTTTTTACCCAATCGCTCAACAGCATCATTCCGATACCCCATGTTCTGGAATCGCTCGATGGATTCTCCATTGGCGGGGTATTTACGCCTTTCCATGATTTTGGGATCAAGCTGACGGCCATACTGCTGATCATGATGCTTACCCTGCTGAATATGAAGAGTCTCCGGAACGGAGCCGGCACCAGCAAGGTGATAACATTTCTCGTAGCTGCGGGCTTACTTACAATCGTTGTTTTCGGGCTTCTCAGCCCTTCAGGCCGACCGGCTGCTGTTGAAGCGGCAGGCGGAATTACCACGGGTACCGTTACGCTCTCGGCTTTTTTCACTGCCATGCTGGCCGCCTTCTGGGCCTATCAGGGCTGGGCTTCAGTGGGGTTTATCGGTGGGGAGGTGAAAGATGCCAACAAGAATATTCCAAGGGGAATAGTCATCGGCGTTTTCATAGTTATCGGGGTTTACCTCCTGGTAAATTTCACCTATCTGAAACTCCTTTCGGTTCCTCAGCTGGAACAGATCCACGCCGCCGGTAACCAGATAGCCGCAGTGGAGGCTGTCAGGGTATTCTGGGGCAAAGCCGGAGTGCTTTTCATCTCTACCCTGATCCTGATAACCACGCTGGGCTGCACCAATGCCAGCGTACTGACCGGTGCAAGGCCAACTTATGCCATGGCAAAGGAAGGACTGTTCTTTTCCGGGATTGCCAAGGTGAACAAGGCAAATGTTCCATCCAACTCGCTGCTTCTCCAAGGGATATGGTCTTCGGTGCTGGTCTTGTCGGGAAGTTTTGACCAGTTAACCGACATGCTCATTTTTGCGGTATTCATTTTTTACGGTGCCACTTCACTGGGGGTAATTGTATTGCGCCGTCGGATGCCGGATGCTCCGAGGCCTTATAAAGTTTGGGGATACCCGGTTGTGCCTGTATTTTACATCCTTTTCTGCATTGGGCTGTTTATTAATACAGTGGTGACAAAACCGAGAGAAGCAGGCATCGGGTTGGTACTGATCCTGGCCGGCATTCCGGTTTATCTGGTCATGCAACGGCGAAAGCTGAAGGCCGGTTAAACGGATTACCTGCCTGAGAAGACTGCCTTGATGGCCTCCAGATAACCGTACCCGAATTCTCTTTCGGGTTCCAGATAGCTGCCTTCAGTCCATTCATTCCAGCTGTTGACCGTAATGATCTTATTGGATTTCAGATGGTTATCTGTCCACGATTTTGTTAGCTGCAAAGCTTTCCTGAAGTTTTCAGGAGTATTGTTTTTCAGAACAGCCATGCACGGATATCCCATGTTTCCGAATTTAACTTTCTGGCTGCAGCGCGGAGTGGCGTCCCAACCAACGGTAACATTAGGATAATAAGGTTGATTGACGGTTTTCACGTATCGGTCTGCAAATTCGAAATATTTATCCTGTACATCAGTGTATTCGGTCTCCGGGAAATTTTCCAGACCGGCATGATGAACCCAAACATAGGAGGTTGTGCTGTTAAAGGAAAGATATTCAAGAAGTTCTGAAGGATTTTTCAATTCGGTTTCACCCGGGAGTATCTGTACTCCCCACACAACCGCGTTAAGGTGAAGATCTTTGAAGCCGGCTTTCTTAACTTTTTGCCTGAACGTGTTCAGGGCTGCCCGGGCCTGTTCTTTCCCTCCCATGCCTTGAACGAACTTGAAAAGTTCATAGATGGAGAAATATGGACTGCCGTCGATCATCCAGTAATTTGGCTGACTGAAATATTTCGCAATGATATAATCGGTCATCTTGTCGAAAGTGTCAGGAGTAACGGCACCTCCATAGAACTGAGGGGGATTTGATATTCCGGGATCTCTGGGGAACAGGTCGACCCAGTCGTGATTGGCCCACATCAGGGCAAATTTCATTTTATCCCGGTTATCCGCTTTCAGAAAACCTTTCTCAAGCCCCTTTTCCAGAAAGGGCCCGTCGTTGTAATAGTACCAGTCATAAATGAACACGTCGATCCCATATTGATTCGCTGTATTGATTTTCATCTCCGTGACCTTCGGATCCGACTCATTCGTGTATCCCCAGAGCGGGATCTTTGGCTGATGCTGTCCTTCAAATCGAGGTACCGCATTTTTCACCAATTCCCATTCCGACCATCCTTTTCCATACCGGGCTTCATTCCGGTTATCGTCGTTATGGTAGTTGGGGAAATAATATGCGGCAATGTCATAACCAGGCGAATTATCGATTGGTTTTTGTGCATATACTTGACCAAGAGATAGTAAGATCAGTGAAAATGCAATTATTTTAGACAACATCGGGTGATACTTTTTTTAAGGGATGAGGTTGAAATTTACATTATTTTAGTAATTTATTGAAAGCTAAAATGGAACTTACCAAGCAATCGGGATTTGACAATGAGAAGTATCTCCGGGAGCAAACCGCTTCCATTCTGGAGAGGGTAAGCCGGTTTAACGACAAGCTTTACCTGGAATTCGGCGGGAAAATACTCTTCGATTACCATGCGGCCAGGGTTTTACCCGGATTTGATCCGAATGTCAAAATGCGCCTTTTACAGCTGCTAAAGGAAAAGATCGATGTGATCCTCTGCATTCATGCCGGTGCAATTGAAAGAAAAAAGGTGAGAGCTGATTTTGGTATTTCCTATGATGCCGATGCCTTGAAAACTATCGATGACTTCAGGGAGTGGGGTATAGAGATCACCTCGGTGGTCATTACGAGGTATCAGAACCAATCAACCGCCAAAGCCTTTAAAAATAAGCTGGAGCAGAGAGGGGTAAAGGTATACCTGCACTATCCCACAAACGGTTATCCTACTGATGTTGACCTGATTGTGAGTGATGAGGGATACGGTGCCAATGAATATATCAAGACTGACAAACCCATAGTCATCGTAACCGGTCCGGGTCCGGGCAGCGGGAAGCTGGGCACCTGCCTCTGTAATCTTTATCATGATTACAAGAGGGGAATCAAGGCCGGTTATGCAAAATTTGAAACCTTTCCGATCTGGGACCTGCCGGTGGATCATATGGTGAATATTGCCTATGAAGCGGCCACTGTCGACCTGGATGACAAGGTTTTGATTGACGAGGATCACTTTAGTTTCTATCATGTCAGGACAGTCAATTATAACCGTGATATCGAGGCGTTTCACTTACTTAAAAGGATTATTGAAAAGATTACCGGAGGAGAATCCATGTATCACTCTCCCACGGATATGGGAGTCAACCGCGCGAGTGCCGGAATCGTGAATGACCGAATAATCTCTGAGGCCTCCTATCAGGAAATAATACGCAGATATTTCAGGTGTGCGGTTGAATATGCCGTAGGGCTGGTGGAGAAGGATAACCTCGACCGGATCAATGCCATCATGGAAAAGATCGGAGGCAAGTTGGAGGACAGGCAGGTGGTTCTTCCTGCCAGGGAAGCAGCGAAGGAGGCTCAGAAATACGGCAAAGGAAATGCCGGCATATTTTGCGGGGCTGCTATTCAGCTGCATGAGGGCACGATCATTACCGGCAAGAATTCACCGCTCATGCATGCCTCATCCAGCCTCATATTAAATGCCAGCAAACACCTGGCCGGCATCCCGGATAACATGCACCTGTTGCCGCAGAGCCTGATCGATTCGGTCACCCATCTGAAAAAGGACATATTGAACGGCAAAATGGTTAGTCTGGATGTGGATGAAACATTAATAGTTCTCGGAATCAGTGCCTTATCTAATCCTGCCGCGCAAATGGCTTTGGAAAACCTTAAGCTCATGCGCGACTGTGAGGTTCATCTCACGCATATTCCTACACCCGGGGATGAGGCCGGGTTGCGAAAGTTAAAGGTTAACCTGACCTGCGATCCCGAATTTTCCAGTAAGAGTTTGTTCATCAGCGGATAATGATTTATATGCACTAATTTTACGGAGATTTGATTAATATTTTCAGTCTATGAAAAAGATAATGTTTCTCGCTTTCTCGTTGCTTATTCCTGCATTTCAGCTTCCTGCACAGATTACCGCTCCCGGGGTCAACTGGCAGGATTCTTATTCCTTCGAAAGGTGCAACAACCTCAAGATTGAATTCTTCGCAAAGAATAATGAATTGATGCGCACGCTGGTGTATAAAATCTATTACAATACCGGCGGGATAACTGCAACACCAGGCGGTCTCAGCATTCCGAAAAACAATTTCGCTGTTTTGATGGATGCTCCAAACAAGGGTGCCGATATTACCACCATCTTCGATATGGCAAATGAGGTTGCGGTACAGATTTTCAGCAGTGACCTCACCGAGTCGATGTACAATGCCGGAAGGTTCAAGTTTCCCGAGGGTGAGGATGTTAAAAAACTGGAACTGGTTCCGACCGACGAAACGCGCACCGTAGCGGGGCATCTGTGTAAAAAATATACCTATACCTACAAGAGTATTTTCGGATCGGTCTGGATCACTTCAGAAGTCAAACTACCCAATGATTACGGTATCTTCAGGGCTGCGAAAATGGCTGCTCTGCATAACACACTGTCAGCTGAGGGATTCGTGATGGAGATGACCAGCGAGGATTCCCGGGGAGGCAAAACGGTGATGACCACCGTTTCACTGGAAACGAACGAATCGAAGACATTCACCCTCCCGCGCAGCAAAGTGGGAACAGCGATCAACAAGGTTAATTTCTTTACTTTTTAGCCTGATTGTCGATCTCTTCCCGATTGGTAGATAATTTCCCATGCGCGAGATCATCATAGAGAATGCGAACGAAAACAATCTGAAGAACGTTTCGCTGCGAATACCCCATTATCAGTTGGTTGCAATAACAGGGGTCTCGGGCAGCGGGAAAACAAGCCTGGTTTACGATGTTATCTGTGCCGAGGGGCAACGCCTGTTTTACGAGAATTTCATTGGGGGCAGGAGCCTGACAGCTCAGCCAGCCCGCCCGAAAGCCACCCTGATCGAGGGATTGTTTCCGGTAATCGCAATCGATCAGAACCATGTGGTCCGCAACCCACGATCGACCGTGGGTACCCTCACTAAGATTTACGACCTCCTGCGACTGCTGTTTGCACGACTGGGTAAATCCGCTGATCCCGGACTGATCCCCTACCGCAGCCTTTTCTCGTTCAATCTGCCTGACGGTTATTGCCCGGTATGCAAGGGACTGGGGGTTCAGGATCATATCGATCCAGCGCTCTTGATTGGCGATCCGTCGAAAACCATCAGGGAAGGGGCCTTTGTGCTGACCACCCCGAATAATTATATCATCTATTCCCAGGTTACCATGGCAGTCCTCGATCAGGTTTGTCGTGCCGAGGGATTTAATGTTGATATACCTTGGCAGGATCTTACTGCCGCTCAAAAGAATATTGTACTCTATGGCTCTGGCAAAATCAAGGTATTGTTCGGAAAACATCCGCTTGAATCAAGATTGAAGTGGACGGGCATTACAGCCAAACCAAGGGAGGAAGATTATTACAAAGGAATACTACCGGTGATGGAGGATATTCTCCGCCGCGACAGAAATCCGAATATCATGCGGTTTGCCCGCTCCCACACCTGCGAATCCTGTGGCGGCAAAAGGCTGAATGAACAGGCCCTGTCGGTTACGTTGTGGGGACATGATATTTCTGTTTTTGCCAATATGAGCATCAGGGATATTCACGCTTACTTCACTGAACTGAAGGCTGCGCCTGATGAATCCTTCATCGTTCAGCCGGTAAGGGATGCCCTTTTAAAGCGTGCCGACCTGCTGCTGAAGCTGGGTGCGGGTCATCTTTCATTGAACCGCGAATCGCCTTCGCTGAGCGGCGGCGAGGCACAGCGGATCCGTCTGGCGAACCAGGCTTCAAGCGGATTGAGAAATGTCCTTTATATTCTGGATGAGCCCAGTGTCGGATTACATCCTTCGGAGCACAGAAATCTCCTCTCCGTGATGCGTTCGCTGGTGTCTGACGGCAATACGGTTCTGCTGGTTGATCATGATGAGCAAAGCATCCGGGAGGCAGACTGGATTATCGATATCGGTCCGGGTGCCGGCGACGCTGGCGGCAATATAGTATATAACGGACCAGCGGCGGAATTTTTCAGCCGGGATCAGCCCCTCAGCATCACCAGGCACTATTTTGAAAGAAAGACCCGCACCCGATACCCGACACCCGACACCCGACACCTGACACCCGACACCCGACACCCTATACCTTATACCCCACACCCATCTTTCTTCACTGTTTCAAACGCAACGAAAAATAATTTGCGTGCCATTTCGCCACGTTTTTTGGTCAATTCTCTGAACGTGATTACCGGAGTTTCGGGGAGTGGAAAGACGAGCCTGGTGGATTTTCTCATTGAAAACACGCCCGGGCGGAAAAAGATCCATATCGATGCTTCACCGATAGGGCGCACTCCTAACAGCAATCCCGCAACTTATACAGGCCTGTCTGATCATGTCCGCGATCTGCTTGCCTCAATGCCTGAGTCACATCAGCGGGGATACAAAAAAGGTCAGTTCTCTTTTGTGGTCAGGGGTGGCCGCTGTGAAAGCTGCGGTGGCGCAGGGGTCCAGCAGATCGGGATGCATTTTCTGGGAAATGTGGAGGTGGTTTGTGATGTGTGTGAGGGAAAACGGTTTACCGATGAAACACTTGAAATAAAATACCGGGGCCTGAATATTTTTAACATTCTGGAACTAACTGTCGACGAGGCACATCAGTTCTTTGAAGGATATAAAAAGATAACAGCCATAACGGGAATCCTTTCTGAGCTGGGGCTGGGGTACCTGAAACTCGGACAACCGTCCACCACACTGTCGGGTGGCGAAGCTCAGCGCGTAAAACTGGCTACCGAGCTTTCAAAGCCGGCTTCCGGTCAAACCCTGTACATTCTCGATGAACCTACTACCGG
>CAYHCO010000015.1:0-88000 GCA_964355105.1 uncultured Porphyromonadaceae bacterium | reverse complement strand
GGTATTGTAACAAATCGGGGTTGATCCCCCGATGATGGATCCTGTCAAAGGATCGTAAACCGTCATGGTTATCGAGTTGCTGGTAGCTGGAGAGCCGCTTGCGCAAACCAGGCTGGTGGTCATCACACAGGTAATTATATCCCCTTGAACCAGGGAAGTTGATGTGTATTGACTTGAAACAGCACCCCCGATATCTGAACCGTTCTTCTTCCATTGATAAGATGGAGTTGCCCCCCCGCCAGTCGGGGTTGCAGTGAAGGTCACGCTGTTTCCCTGACAGATCGCGTTGCCGGGATCTGCCGCTATAACCACGCTGGCAGGCTGGTTGGTTGCCACACTCATTGTGATGGTATTCGAGGTTGCCGGTGATCCTGCCAGACAACCTGAAACACTTGAGGTCATCACGCAACTGACGGTATTTCCGTCGGCCAATGAGCTGGTGGTATAGGTTGAACTGTTGGTTCCAACATTACTCCCATTGAGTTTCCACTGATAGGAAGGAGTGGCACCTCCGTTGACCGGAGTGGCAGTAAACGTAACACTTACACCGCTGCATATTGAGTTTCCGGTATTGGCAGCAATGCTCACACTGGCATTTACAGTTGGGACAACCGTCGCAACCACTGCAGTTCTTGGAGCACTGACGCATCCATTATTGGTAGCATCAACATAATATGTTGTTGTTGCAGAGATTGAAGGCGTTGTATAACTCGTTCCGGTTCCCAGTGAACTTCCCCCTGATAGGGCGGCATACCAATTAATGGTTGCACCTGCACTTGCGGTGGCTCCAAGTACCACAGTACCGGATCCGCAAACCGAACCATTCGTGGTTGAATCAATGGTGGGCAGTGCTGTTACGGTCGTCAATGTGCTGGAGGTCGCAGAAGCTGCTGAACAACCGCTGGCATTCGTGTAATTTATGGTAACCGTTTTAGTTCCGGCCGTGAGCCACTTTAAAACCACGGTATTGCTGGAGGATCCGAGCCCGCCTGAAGTAATGCTGTAATCAGTGTTTAATACCCCCGGAACTGTCCAGACATAATTTGTTTGGCCGGATTCAGTGGTATAGGTAACGTCGGATCCAACGCATGCATTGGCTCCCGGCTGCACGGTGAAGGTGGGTGCAGGGCGGGAATTAACCGTTACAGTTGCCGTTCCCGAAATCGTATTCGGGCACGAAGCGCCAGTCTGATAAGATACACTGACAAGATTGTAGGCATAAACTCCTGCAGTGGCTGTCGGTGCGGAAACAGTTGCTGTGGTGCTTGCACCGACGTTTATTGTTGTCTGATTTGATCCGTTAACATTATAGGTAATGGTAACCGGTAATGCTTGGGGATTAGTGAATGTAACCAAAGGTGATGATGCATTCTGACAAACAGCCGTCGTTCCGCTGATGGATCCGGTTGGTGTTGGTCTGACACTTATAAGTACTGCTGCTGAATTAGCGGAACTGCATGAGCCGCTTTGAACAACTGCCCTGAAATAGGTATCAGTGGTCAGGCTGCCAATGGTGGCACCACTCAGTGTTGTATTGGTTGCGGAAATAGTGGTTGGTGATGAGAATCCCGCATCAGTGGATTTCTCCCACCGGGTAACCGACCCGGTATTGCCCGTGAGGGTCAGATCGGCAGGTGTTGATCCCGAGCAAATGGTTTGGGCGGAACCAACTGTTCCCCCAACCGAGGAGGGACTTACGTCTAATGAAACATTGCGGGAGAATGTTGCTGAACAATTCGGAGACTGACTGGTAGTGGTAATACCTGTAACCTGAAGGATCTGCCCGTTATTTACGAAGCTCAGCACAGCAGTACTGAAACTGGCTGCGCCTGACCCATCGGCAACGACATTGGCAATAGGAGTCTGTGAAACCCCGTTAAAACTGTAAGCCACCGTTGAAGTACTGCTGGCAAGCAAACCGGTAAGGTTTATTGTTGCCGCATTTCCCTGGCAAACCTGAGCTGCCTGTATTGCCCCGGTAAGAGTTGGACCCGGATTAACGGTGATCAGGACTGATGAAGAATTTGCGGTGCTGCAAACTCCACTCTGAACTACGGCTCTGAAGTATGTATTAGCTGTAAGGCTCCCGATGGTTGCACCAGTCAGAGTAGTAGTAGTGACCGCTATTGTTGTTGGCGAAGAAAATCCTGCGTCGGTGGATCTTTCCCATCTGACCACTGAGCCAGTTTGTCCGGTCAATGACAGGTCGGAAGGAGTTGATCCTGAGCAGATCGTTTGAGCTACCGCTACTGTTCCGCCAACGGATACGGGACTTACCGTTACGGTTACCGGCTTAATGTCGTTGCAGCCGGTTGCGGCAACGGTTCCCTTAATATAATAGGTGCCTGCGCCAGCGGTCGATGGAGTACTGTAGGAAACTGTAGCCTGTGAGTTTGTCCAATAAGTATAGGAAAGCCCGGGAGTACTTCCGGATGTTACGGCAGCATTTGTCAGGTCAACAGTTGCCGGTGAGCAAACCGCGGTAGGATTGGTTATGGTTAAGGTTGGATTTATGCAGGAAGATACTGCCACGGTGATGTATCCGGTTGAAGCGGCAAAATAGGTATTGTTGTTATAGGTTGCGGAAGATGCTGCGGTATTGCCCCAGGTTCCGTTGATCACTCCAGCTCCGGCGAAGCTCATAGTATTCGCGGTGGAGGCAAAGGTTCCGGCATCGACAATTACACCGGACAATATCGAAAGCGAACCGCTGGCTGCCTGGGCAATCCCAAAAGTCTTTGTTCCCGAGCCGCCGAGTGAAAGGTTGTTAAAAGTGGTGCTGCTGGTGCCGCCAATGGATTGGGCGCCGGATTTGTTAAAGCTAATGGTGCTGCCGGTGGAGGTAAAGGTCGATCCGTTGTTTATCCAGTCACCGCCAACGGTATGGGAAAGTCCGCCGGCATTGAATCCGGTCCCGGAACCTAAAGTCACGGTTCCGCTGATGGCCAGGCTGGATGCCGCTGTCGCAGTCGCTGAGCCAGCCAGAGAAAAATTATTGCCAATGGTGGTAACTCCGGTCATGGTTTTGGCACCGGAACCTGAAAGAGTAAGATTGTAATAGTCAACATTTGCAATGGTCTGATCACCCGATGCGTTATAATTTACCGTACTGGTTCCAACGGTGAAAGTTCCGGCGGTATTTGTTACCGTACCGCCGATATTCAAAGTACTGGCATTACCAACGAGGGTTCCATTGGTTCGGGTCCAAGCCCCGGTGAATGTGTGGGTAAAACCAGAACCTAAATCAAGAGTGCCACCGGAGCCACTGAGCGTAAACGCTCCGCCATTGACATTTCCAGCGAAAGTAGCCGTGCCGGAAGTCTTTGTCATGGATACGGCACCTGTTGTGGTAAACGCATCAATACTCTGGGTTGCCGCTGAACCGGCGATTGTGACCCCGCCTGAACCGCTTGTAAGGGTTCCTGCATTACTGAAATCACCTCCAAGAGTCAGCAGGTTAGCACCCGGGGTAAGTGTTGATCCGGAATTAATGGTCAAAGGAATTCCAGCATTAAATGTTTTTGCGGCATTCAGGGAAACAGAACCGGCCGTATTGGCTATAATAACTCCACCGGATCCGGTAAAGGGGCTGGTCCATTCCGTTCCGGCTGTGCGGGCATCCGTTGTTTTATATTGTAAAGTGTAAGAAGTTCCCGACCAGGCGGGTGCTGTCCCGGTAATTGTTGCTGTTCCTTCAATGGAAAGAATTCCGGCTACCGATGAAGAAGTCGTGGTTTTAGCCCCAGAACCCGAGAGCGTAAGGTTACTGTAAGTGATGGCTGATACCGTTTGGATACCGGCATTATCATAATTAACGGTACTTCCTGAACTCAATACGGTAGAAGAAAATCCGGTGGGAAAGTTGGATGCACCTCCAATAAGCAGCGTTCCGGTGGCACCCAAAGTCATGGTTCCGCTGCCTGTCAGGGTAAATGTAGCCAGGTCGAGAGTACCATCAACGGTAAGCGCCGGGGAAGTGGCATTGGCCGAAAGCGTCACCACATGACCAGTCTGAACAGTAACGCCTAACTCTGAACTAATAGGAAAACTTGAGGCATTGCCCCAGGTGGAATTATCATAGGACTGTTCCCAGGTACCGATAGCGTTCCAATTTCCGGAGACCTTGCTTCTAAAGTATTTTGGAGTTTCATGAAGGCTCATTGCCGTCATGGAGGCTAATGTGGCGTTGCTAATGGTTGCAATCGCGCTACTGGTGGTATTGGCACTGGGTATGGTAAAATTCGCTACAGCGTTCCTGACTCCATCGGTGGTGGTCCAGGTCTGTTGGGTAATCATTGCCCAGCTACCCGCATAAGTAAATGTTCTAGCCGATCCGTTGCCTGAGCGAAGGGATGACAGGATTCCGACCGCCTGATCATTGGCATTGATAACCAGTGCTGTTGCAAAAGTCGGTGCTGCTGTGGCAACTATTCCACTACTGTAAGTTTTGGAATTGGCTATGGGCGCAGTCTGGTCGACATTATCAAAAACTCCTGCGAATACATCCGTGATCCTGGTTGTCCCTCCACTGACGGTAACGGAAAGCGTTGTGCTGGAGGCTGCATCAATCCCCGCTTCATTCAGGTAATACAGCTGGGTGTGCTGTCGGACGGTAGCGGTTGCGATGTCACCCGTGACCGAGGTTAAGGCCTGGCCTCCGTATGTCAGAGTTACGGTTCTTGCTCCAACTGCCGTCTGGGAGGATGCGATAGCCACCACCAGTATTCGTCTGGCATTGGTTCCGGCGGGTATGGCATAGGTTAGGTTTTGAACAGTTGTGGCAGTATTATGATAAACATTGGTCCAGGCATTGAGTACCGTGATCTGTCCGAATAATGAATTTGCACCCAGGAATAAACTCAGGAACACGATCAGTGAAACAAATCTCTTTTTTGATATGGTTAAATATCCAATCATAAGCTTGCGGCCAGTGAAAACCTAACATCAGTTAAAGTCAGAAAATTATCCCGCAGGGAAGGGTGATTACCCGAAAACAAAACAATGCGGTGCCGGTCTGGTTTCAAAAAAGCTGAATCAACGCATTTCCTAATGGTCCATGCGCTATGTTTCAGCTTGTTTTTCATATTAATTATAATTCAGGCACCCGGTTCATCCTGTTTTATTTCAATATTAATTCAGCTTCAGCGAATTTCGATTTCTTGTCATCTGCCTGAGCAGAGTAGGTAACTTGCAATTTCCCCTTTTGGTAATCAATTCCATCACCCTTGCTCAAATCCATTTTTATCCTTCTCATCGGATTAGGAGTATATACTGCGACACCCCTGAGGGCAGCTACTTGCGTTCCCCTTCCCGTGGGGGGAATGTAAAACACATCGATATCCCCATAAACCGACATGTTCCCCAGCCTGTTAAATGCCAGGCTCAGTCGGGGAATGGTATCGTTAACAATCTGAAAGCTAAGGTCGGTCAGCGAAACCTTTGTCGTATTCTCTCCCACTCTGATAATGACCGGTATGGTGATTCCAAAAATCGGAACCAACTTCACCGACAATGTTGTGGTATCTTTTGCCACCTCCTCAGCACCCAGTGCGGTTGCTTTGGGTACTGCCCTGAAATACACGTGCGACCGGTATTCGCCAGGCTGCAATTCATTGGCTTTAGTTAATTGCATTTTAACCACCTGTGATTCATTGGGGGCCAGGGTAACCGTACGCGGGAAAAACCTGATGAATTTATCGGCAAAATTCTGACCGGGATCAGGTTCTTTTATTTCTTCAAAAGCACCATCTTCTTTCATCCGGTACTGAACCATTGAAACATTGTAGGTTGCAGTATCGGTTCCTGTATTGGCCAGGTTGAGCTCCTCGTTCCTTTTATTGCCTTCGAATACAACCCGCCTTGGAGTGATCAGCAGATTACCCTGAGCCATTAACGCCGGACTGAAATCACTCCCGGCAGCAAAAAAACCAAAGAGTAAAGCCAGTGTCCAAATGGGTTTTTGAAAGGCTGTCCGAAGACTTATTTTTTTAGAATCTAGCATTTAAATAAACATTATATTATTTCACACAAATATAAAAATTAATCATCAGTGTGAATGAACCTGTCATCACGCCAAATCTATGACCTTTCGTTAGTTATAGCCAAAGGCAACTTCATAGGTTCCTGAATAAACGCCTCTCGGATTTTGATCCACGGATCCAACCTGAAGGGTTGCACCAATCGACACTGTTTGAGCACCTCCTGCCAGTCTCACCCTGGCATCGCCGTTTTCAGGTACGCTGACCCAGTTGTTTACCTGCATGGTTCTTCCACTACCATCAGAACTTGTGAGGATTGCAGGGCCAGTCGGAAGGCAGATTGCAAAGGTGGCTTCACCCTGACCGGATATTGTAAAGACTCCCGCACTGGTAACGCTAGCAACAATACTCACCCCATTCGCGTCTACACCACCTCCAGGACTAATGGTTATAGTGCCTCCCTGCTGGCTTGGGTAGAATCGGCCAAAACTTAATTGCGAAGTTTCCCTGGCCACGATTGGTAAAACAATATCAACCGAAGTCATGGCTGATGCCGATGCTTCTTTTGAGTTATTTGCCTGAGCTTTGGCCTGTACCACCGATATCACCAGAAAGGTGAATACAATGAGCGATATGACTTTCAGCTTTTTCACTTCACCGGCAATTTTGGAGCTTCTAATTGTTTCAGTTGTAGTTAACCTTGATGACCAACTGGTTTGCATTGGCATAGGTTCCGGCCGAAGCATTTGCCGGCACTGTTAGTATTCCTTTTACTGAGATAACGGTTCCTCCTTCTGTTATGGTTCCCGTTGTTATGTCGTTGGTTCCATCAATTGACGCTCTGAATGAACCGGCTTTCATTCCATCGGTGGTTCCGATCAGCGGGAGGTCATCAGTTGGAAGATCGATTGAAAAGGTATCGCCAACCAAACCGGTTATCTTAAATTGCGCAGCCGTCGGCTGTGCTGAACCGGCACTTACTACGGTGGCTCCGCCGGTGCCTATTGTCGTGGTATTGTTATAAGCTAAAATAATTGTACCGGGTGTACCGCTCGCTGCAACAGTTCCGAAATGCATCTCAGACGTCTTGGATATTGCAATAGGCGTAATCAGCACCACAGTGGTTGATGCGAAAGATGTTGATTGTGAATAGGCCTTCATCCCAAATCCAAACAGGATACTTGCCAGAATTGAGAGTTTTACGAAAATTTTCATGACTGAGAACTTTTAACTTTTAGTTGTAAATGTTCCAACTGATCAATCCAAAAAGGATTGTTGTCACTGATAGCTAACCGTAACCGGAAAGGTTGCGGAGGTATAAACACCAACCGGATCGCCCGATTTAACATTTAACGTACCACCTACATAAAAAGTCCTGGTGGTTCCTGACAACGTTGAACTTGCAGTTGTACCAACGGCACTAGTTCCGGCAGCTGCCACATCGGAGGAGAATGCATTTACTTCCATCCAGTTTATCCCGTCGGTATGAGTAATACGAACGGCTGCTGAAGGAAGGGTAACAACATACTGGGAACCATCGGCGCCCGAAATGGTAAACCCGGCTGAGCTAACGGTTCCGCCGGCCAGTCCGAGCGATGTAGTACGAGTTGGAGCAGAAACACCAGGAATGGCAACTGTGCCAGCTGTTCCGGCAACAATTCGTCCAAAGCTTAATGTTCCCCCTCCGGAAATAGTCAGGGCACTCACAAGAGTCCCCGTTGCGGTTGCGGTTGCACTGTTTGACTGTGCCCGGCCGGTTAGTCCGAACCCGAGCATCACCAAGGCGACTGCAAGAAATTTTATTGAATTTTTCATGACCCTATTTTTTGTTTTTGTTTTGACTTTGTTTGTACAATTAACAAGCAATAAATATACCAACACTGATTGGACACGCTATCTTCTTAATTTCCTGATATATAGAAATTGAGCATACATTATAACATTCCAAATTCTGGACAATTGGTTTAATAATGGAGGATTGGGCTAAATTGTCAAATTAGAAGTATTATTCAGAAAAAAGAGGCTGCCCTTGTGAGACAGCCTCTTTCCTTTCCTGCGATAATATTCTTAGTTGTAATTAACAGTCACTGCAAATCCCGAAGCGTTGGCATAAGCGCCTACTGTCTGCGATCCGCTAACATTCAAAGTAGCGCCTACGGTGATCGTTTTGGTCCCGGCTACCAGCGAACCTGTGCTGCTGGGAGTACTGGTGAAATTGTCAACGATCATGGTTGCACCGGAAGGTCCGTTCAGGGTATAAGAGGAAGGAAGAACGATCGAAAAAGTACTGGTGCCTTCTCCACTTACGGTAAACGATGCTGCGGTAACAGTTCCGGTTACGTTGGGAAGGGTTACGCCACCAGTCCGGGTGCGGGTTCCTGCCGGTGCCAGAACAATAGTTCCAGGATCAGCAGTTACGGCGAGGTTGCCAAAACTCATATCCGAAGCCTTTACTATGGTGATCGGGGTAATAACGGTAGCTGAACCTACTGCATTGGCAGTTGCCTGTGCGTTAGCGTTGATTCCGAAGCCTGCGAGGATCAGTCCGAGAGCGAAGATTTTTAATGAAGTTTTCATGACTATTTTTTATTTTTTGTTTGTTTCGTTGTTGTTTACACCACTTGTCAGTCAATAAGCATACCATTCGGGCATGCCAAAACCTAACTCTCTCTATTACTGATTTTTACAAACATTAGCCCGTTCATAGAATTTCCATTTTCCGGAATCTATTCCCATAATGGAAGTATTTCCAATATTGTCCGGCTTCATTGGGTACAAAAAAAGAGCGCTGCCCGTGGGCAGCGCTCTTTCCTTTCCTGCGATAATATTCTTAGTTGTAATTGACAGTCACTGCAAATCCCGAAGCGTTGGCATAAGCGCCTACTGTCTGCGATCCGCTAACATTCAAAGTAGCGCCTACGGTGATCGTTTTGGTCCCGGCTACCAGCGAACCTGTGCTGCTGGGAGTACTGGTGAAATTGTCAACGATCATGGTTGCACCGGAAGGTCCGTTCAGGGTATAAGAGGAAGGAAGAACGATCGAAAAAGTACTGGTGCCTTCTCCACTTACGGTAAACGATGCTGCGGTAACAGTTCCGGTTACGTTGGGAAGGGTTACGCCACCAGTCCGGGTGCGGGTTCCTGCCGGTGCCAGAACAATAGTTCCAGGATCAGCAGTTACGGCGAGGTTGCCAAAACTCATATCCGAAGCCTTTACTATGGTGATCGGGGTAATAACGGTAGCTGAACCTACTGCATTGGCAGTTGCCTGTGCGTTAGCGTTGATTCCGAAGCCTGCGAGGATCAGTCCGAGAGCGAAGATTTTTAATGAAGTTTTCATGACTATTTTTTATTTTTTGTTTGTTTCGTCGTTGTTTACACCACTTATCAGTCAATAAGCATACCATTCGGGCATGCCAAAACCTAACTCGCTCTATTTCTGATTGTTGCGGATAAATGACAAGAATACAAAATTCCGTTTTTTGGAATTTTTATCCGTAATTGGAAGAATTTGGGGATTAAAAGATCAATTGTAGGCGAAAGTGATCTCGTAAGAACCGGTATAGGTTCCTATTGCACTATCCTCCATGGAGCCCCTCTTGAGAGTAGCTCCAATGGTAACCTGCTGCCTGCCTCCGGGTGAACTGACACTGTCTCCTGCCTGAATTGAAGAAGCGGTCCACTCGGTAATTGTCATGGGGCATACTCCTTTGCTCCCGGTAAGGGCGGTTGGCTGAACAGGCAGGTTTACCACAAAAATGGCATCGCTGGGACAACAAATGCTAAATGTAGCTGGAATGATACTCTGGTCAGTTAACCTGAGATTTGCATCAGTATCGGAGGTGATGGATTTCTGAACGATAAACGAACCACCCGGTTCTATTGCGGTGGTTATTATAACATCAACGATCTCAGCGGAAATGCGACCGGTGACCGTAGTCTGCGCCTGCAAACTGCCGTGGCAGAAACCGAGCAGCGCAGCCGCCAGACACAATATGGAAACCAAGCATTTCATGGCATTCCCGCGTAGTTAAATTCAGTACAAAAAACTAAACGATCCTGAAACAGAAATGTTCAGATCGAGTGGTGGATATTCTTAATGTTAAATATATTAGTTATTAATGTAATAACCAAGCGAATTGGCAAAAAAAGAGTAGCATCGTTAAATGCTACTCATGAAGAAATTGAAGACCTTTGATTAGTTGTAGTCGAAAGTGACTTTATATGATCCGGTATAAACACCGGTCGTATTGCCTGCATTGAGGTTTGCGCCCAAGCTCACTTTGCCTCCCTGTGCCGATGCCATGAGGTCACTCATGGTCATGGTTGCTGTCCCGTCAGCTTTTACCAAAGTAGTTTGTCCGGCAGGGATTGTTACAGCAAACATGGCGTCAGCGGTACTGTTTACCGAAAAAGTTGCCGGAGTGATCGTGTTATTTGAATTAACTGTTGTGGAAGGATTGATAGAGGCGCTGATGCCGTCAACAACTTCAGCAGAGACATGACCGATTGCAGTAGTCTGTGCGTTGACAGCGATGAAGGAAAAAACCATCATCAGGATTGTTGCTGCGGTCGTTAAAGTTGCTTTTTTCATGGCGTTTGAGCGAATCATTTTCGTTTTGTTGATTCAAAGATATGGCGCCCTGAAAGGACCGGAAATAGTGGGATTCCTTATTTCCCCTTTCGTTTGATGAACATCACTAACTCAGTGACGAATGAATCTTGCGTGCAAATAACCGTTTGACGAACGGACGAAAATCGATGATCTTCGTGAAAGAGGTGTTCATTCGTCAATAGGACATCGGAAACGTGACGAGTGACAGGTGACGGGTGACCGGAATTGGAGAGGCCTTTATGCGTCTCTATCAAGATTTGAATTATATTGGCTTTCGAAACTAAACCTATTGCTATACATACATCATATGAATCCAAGGATAATAAACGGGCTGGCTGAATTTCAAACACTGGTTGGCCAGGAGATTGGCGTATCGGATTATCACACCATTACTCAGCAACAAATCAATGAGTTCGCTAAATCAACGCTGGACCACCAATGGATCCACACCGATCCCGAACGTGCAAAAACAGAATCGCCGTTTGGCACCACCATCGCTCACGGATATCTGACACTTTCCCTGCTGCCCTATTTATGGGAACAAATAGCTGATGTTCGGAAGGTTAAACTATTGGTAAACTACGGATTGGAAGATTTTAAATTCAATCAACCGGTAAAAGTGAATGATCAGGTAAGAATCCGTGTCTCCATGGACGCGCTCACCAATCTTCGAGGAATCATTAAAACAAGAATGAAAGTAACCATGGAAATCCTGGATAATCCTAAACCCGCTTACGTAGGCTATATCCTTTTTCTGTACCACTTTAACGATTAGGAATCACAACTTGCCGGCAAGCTTTTCCGCTACCTTCCGGTAAAAAGCGGGATCATCGGCTTCCAGTATTTTCAGCTGCTCCTTGCAGGTCTTCCTGTCCCCGTCACGCAAATTGATCAGGACCAGATACCAACGCGATGCTGAACGGAAAGTACTGTCGCTGCCAACCAGTTCCTCAAATAGCTTTGCAGCAACCGAATAGTTTCCGTCTTTCAACTGCGCTATAGCTTCCACGTATGACCCGCCAGTATACGAAGTGGTGTCGATCGAACTGATGTTCTGCACATAGGCCGATTTAAACTCCTCGTAAAGGGCTACCGGATCAGGTTTCACTAAAAGCGGGTATACCAGCAGGATGAGGACCGACAAAACCACGGGGGCGGAGGCAAGCGACCAGATCAGGTACCTTCGGTTCTTCGACTTCTCAGCTTCCCGGTCCATCCTGTCGGATACCTGATAGATCTCCTCTAACAAAGCTTCATTCGCAGCAAAAACTTTCAATACATCATGTTGCCTTGCCGAAGGATCGACCTCCTTGACCAACAAGGCTTTATCAAGCCAAAACAGGTCCGGCGAAGCATATTCCATCGATTCAATAATCAACGCCGGCTCAATATCCCGACTGAGATACAGGAGTAGCTTCTGCTGCTGAATTGGAAGTCCCTTGATCTGTCTGTTGAGTTGTTTCAAACGGTCGTCAATTCCAGTCAATTCGAAAAGGGATTCAGGCACACCATGCACATCCAGCTCGTTTTCCGCAGTGAGTGGATGAGTCGACAGCCATTTCCTGATCTCCGCTTCCATATTATTATAGTCCTGAGGTAATCTGACTCAGAACATTCTGGTGAAATTCCCCTACAAATCTTGCATGAAAGATCGGATACAGCTCACGGTCGCGGAATGCCGAATGACTGCGATAATGAGTAATGTGACTGATCTTGGTATAACCGCTGGTCAGCTCGGCAAACCTGATTTCCTGTGAACCCTGTGATATTCCATCCCTTAAGTAACAGAAACAGATGACTTTACCTACCTCATCGAGACGCGTAATTTCAAACGCCACACCCATATTTTTCAGTCCCCTGAGCAGCCGCAGGTTAACATATACAATATTACCTACGTGAATCGGCTCATCGGCATTGTCCGCGTAAACAAACGTATTTTTCAGCCTGGAGAACAGGAATCCAAATTTCACCAATCTGCCATTCCAGGCTTTCCGGGGAGTAATCGTTGTATATTTCTGCCAGACCTGATCGATCCCAGCCCTGATCACATAGGTCCTGACATCGGTATGATACAGTTGGGAGTCCCTCTCGCTATAGCAGGAAGTGGTAATATGCTGAAAATCACTTGCTGTGCTGACTTTTTCGCTGTAAACCAGGTCCCGCACGGCTTTTTGCCGGATCTTTGTCATATCCAGGATTTCACCCGGCACTGCCTGGGCGGCAGAACTTCCGGCTTTCAGCACCGCTGCGACAACTATCAGTATCAGAAAAAATCTTGAAGACACTTAACCCCAATTATTCAGGGCGCTAATTTATTAATTATTAGCTATCCGGAAGTAAAAACTCAAGCGGTCTCCCTGAGAAAACCGGCAATAGTCCGATAAACCCGGTCATGAATCTCCGTTGCAGTCGGGTTGAGCTCCGCACTGGTAAACCGGCCTTTGTCAGGATCAATCCTTTCAAAAACCATCAGGTATAAATTAAAGATTATCAGCAAACTGAGATGATACCTGGGTTCTACCAGCGAGGCAATCTGTTCCAGCACCTTCCAGGTTTGTTTGCGATAATCATCAGCCAGAAGATAATATTCCCGCATCAGATTGCGGAATCCGCTGGTCACGGCCGCCCCCTCGGCGATCTGCCTCATAATTCCGGGTGTGAGATCATTGGCTGCAAGCCTGTCCAAAGCAAAACAGTTGAGATTATTCAGTTGGTCTTTCTGGAAATCGCGTACCGTATGCACCAGGTAACTAAAAAGGGCGCAGGGTGTGGAGGTTGCCTTCACATCGAAAAGGGGATCATGCCAGATACCTTCCAGTTTGCGTATCCCGCATAGATGAACAAAGATGGAGGAAGGTGCCACCGTTGCCCCATCTGAATAGTTAAGGAACGATTGAATATCCGAAAAGCCCTCATGGTTGATATCATATAACATAGCCCTGGCAAAATCCTCCATCGGCCAAACGGGAATCCTGAAACGGGTGATGGTGGAAACCAGATCTTTCTGCAGTATGCCGGGTCGCCGGTCCGATCGTATATCCTGAAGCCATGCTTCCACCTTGCGCTCAAATTTTACGCGGTCTTTTTCTTCGATTCTCTTATGCAGGGCCTTATAATCATCAATCATGTCATCGACCCGCCTCATAAAGGCATAGCATGTTTTCGCGGCCCGGTATCGATCCTCGTCCCAAAACCCGGCTGCTACCAGAATGTTGGGATGATCAGTTATCCGTTCAATCGGTATGCGGTTCAGAATATCAAAATACTGTTGATGATCGGGATTCATTATTGTTCCTTGAGAATTCTTTCGCTCGTAAGTTTGGCTGACAGCAGAACCAGCGGAATACCGTTTCCGGGATGAGTACTGCCGCCGGTAAAATATAAATTCCGGTATTTATTATGCCTGTTGTGCGGCCTGAAATAGCCCATTTGCATGATATTATGACTCAGGCTCCCGAATGTGGCCCCTCTGGAAACATGGAAAACGCTTTCCCAGGTCCCGGGGAGATAGCAGATCTCAAATTTAATATGATCGGCAAAGGCCGTATAGCCGAGCTTTTCAAGCCGACGGATCACCCCTTCCCTGGCCATGTTGCGAATACGGTTCCAATCCTGATTTTTTTCCGGATCGATATGCCCCACAGGGATTACCACAGAAAGTGAATCCTGATTTGCCGGAGCGGCGGTGGAATCGGTTCGCACAGGAGAGTGAACGTAAAAGCAAAAATCTTCAGAAAGCGATTTATCCTTGAAAATGGTATTCAGACATTCGCGATACTGATCGGACAGAAACACATTATGCTGGGCAAGTCCGGGATACACTTTGTCGATTCCCCAATGAAAAACCAGCGCCGAGCAGGCATGATTCAAACGATTGACCCTCGCTGCCGCATATCTGTCGGGCAGCAGTTGACTGTAAACATAGGGCAGGTCGGCATTGGCAATGACAATATCCTCCGCCGAACGGGACCCGTCCTCAAACAGGATTCCGGTGGCGCGGTTACCTGAAGTAAGAATCCTTTGAGCCGGTTTATTGTAAACGAAATCTACTCCAAGAGTCCGGGCATATTCCACAAGATTCTTAACGATCTGATTCATGCCCCCTCTCGGGAACATCGATCCTTCAAGCAATTCAGCCGCCGGCAGCATGGAAAATAGCGCCGGCGCTTCAAAAGGACTCTGTCCTACATATATATTCTGGAATGTAAAGGCCATCTGGAGGTGAGGATGCCTGAAAAACCTTTCGACAAACCGTTGGTGGCGGATATAGGTCTTAAGCTTGATGAGGAGCCCGACATTGCCCAGATTGACAAAATCGAACAACCGGTAGAAATTTCTTCCCAGCAGTTGAGCAAGCCCCAGCTTTAAAAATCCGTACCCCTGGTCGAGGTAAGATTTCATCTTTTGGTAACTGCCGGGCTCAAGGGCTTCCAGCTGATCCTGCATCTTTTTCTCATTGGTGGTAAAATCAAGCACCGAACCATCATCGAAATAGAGCTGGTAGAGGGTGGTAACGGGAAGCAGCTCCATAAAATCATCCAGGTTGAGTCCCATGCTCTCGAAAGTGGTGCGGTAAATCCCCGGCATCATGAAAATGGTTGCGCCGAGATCGAATCGGTGGCCGTCGCGCACTGTCTGACTCACTCTGCCGCCGGGTGCAGCATTTTTTTCATAAACGGTTACTTTGAACCCATTCTTAGCCAGCCTGATGGAGGTGGCGATCCCGCCAATGCCGGCTCCGATTATTCCTACAGATTTTTCGTTATCCATTGATCGCAAATCTTGATGCATAAAGATCAGGACCGGTGCTAATTTAAGAAATGATTAACCGGTAAATAGCAGAAAATAAGCGGTGAAATTGCGAAAGTGGAATATTTGCCGCTTTTCCCTATTTTCGTCATCTCTAATTGTTCAAACACCTTTCATTATGCACAAATACCTGATTCTTTTACTGACATCGCTACTGTTATCAGCTGGCGTAAATGCACAGGCAACACGCTGGCGCGGACCCAACGGAAATGGCATCTATCCTGACAAGAACCTGCTGAAGACCTGGCCCGCCGAAGGACCCGCCATGCTCTGGCATTTCGATGGTCTGGGCAAAGGATTCTCATCACCCGTTTTTGCTGGCGGGAAAATCTACCTTACCGGAACCATTGAAGATCAGGGGTATATCTATGTTTTGTCCATGGACGGAAAGCAGGTGGCAAAATATCCCTACGGAAAGGAATTTATCGAGAGCTGGCCGGGTGCCCGCTCCTCAGTGACCATTGTAGGTGACTTACTATATATGGAATCCGGATACGGCTCGCTGTTTTGCATGGATACCAAGGATGGGTCCATAAAATGGAGAAAGGAATTCACCACGGATTTCGATGGCAAGAACATCACCTGGGGATTTACCGAAACCGTTGTTATTGATAAAGATGTGCTCTATTGCACTCCCGGTGGCCAGACGTATAACGTAATGGCCCTAAATAGATTAACTGGCGCCACGATCTGGGCAAGCACCGGAAAGCAGGAGCTTTCAGCCTATTGCACCCCGCTCCTGATAGAACTGCCGGCCCGGAAGCTGCTCGTGACCATGACCGCCAACAGCATTATCGGACTCGATGCCGCCACAGGGAAACTATTGTGGTCGCATCCGCAGACCAATGAATGGTCAGTTCACGCCAACACCCCGGTATACGCCGACGGAGGCATACTGTGCTTCAGCGGATACGGCCAGGGCGCCCCAAAACTTAAGCTGAGTGCCGACGGAAGTTCGGTAACCCAGGAATGGTTTGCCAAGTCCTTCGACAGCCGCATGGGCGGTGCCGTATATGTGGATGGTTACGTTTACGGCTCAGGCGACACCTCAGGCAAAGAGTGGCAGTGCCTCGACTGGAAGACCGGCGAGCGGAAATATGCCTCCACAGATGTGGCAAAAGGAGTGGTTATCTGCGCCGACGGCATGCTTTACGGCTATTCGCAGAAAGGCGAGGTTTTCATGGCGAAAGCCACCCCATCGGAATTTAAGGTGGCGGGCAAGTTTACCGTAACCATGGGCTCCGACCAGCATTGGGCACATCCGGTCATCAATGACGGAATCCTGTATGTAAGGCGCGGCAATGCCCTGATGGCATTCAAGATTTAGTTTGAGTAAAGCGAGCAGGCATATTATCCTTGGAGGATCGATTATCCTGATGATCGGGGCCCTGGCATGGTGGCTGGCAAAAGATCCGGTAGGGGATTTCCGAAAAAGTGTTCCCGGGGCTGATAACCGGCCCCCACGTGCCGATTCTCTTCTGGAACTGGTTAGCATCGGTGAATATTTTAATGCCGGTACCGGCACCCTTACCGAGGGCACAGAGACCTGGCCACGCTTCAGGGGTTCAGATTTCGACAATATCAGCAAATCACCGGTTAAACTTATTGAAGGCTTCGGCGGTCAGCCCCCGAAAATATTGTGGTCCGTGGATCTGGGCGAAGGACACGCCGGTGCTGCCATCTACAAGGGCGCGCTGTATGTTCTTGACTATGACGAGCTCAAGCGAAGCGACATCCTGAAGTGTATTAACCTGACAGACGGGAAGGAAGTGTGGGCGCGCGGGTACCGCGTAACCATCCGGCGCAACCATGGCATGTCACGCACCGTGCCGGCAGTTACTGAAAAATATATCGTTTCCATTGGCCCACGGGCGCATGTGATGTGCCTCGACCGGCTCACCGGGAATGTAAAATGGGGATTGGATATTGAGCAAGAATATAAAACCGAGATTCCTTTCTGGTATACCGGTCAGTGTCCCCTGATCGAGAATGATATAGCTATCCTGGCTGCCGGGGGCAAATCACTTCTGGTGGCAGTGGATTGCGAAACCGGCAAAAAAGTTTGGGAAACGCCCAATCCGCAAAAATGGAAAATGTCGCACTCATCCATTATGCCGATGGAATTCGGCGGACGGAAAATGTTCGTATACAGCGCTGTTGGCGGGATCTGCGGGGTGGCAGCTGACGGCCCGGATGCCGGAACCGTTCTTTGGTCGTCGACCGCGTGGAATAAATCGGTGGTGGCACCCTCACCGGTCTGCATGCCTGACGGGAAAATCTTCCTGACAGCCGGGTATGGAGCCGGAAGCATGGTTTTACAGCTCGAGGCAGCAGGAGGAAAATATTCCGTTAGAATGATCGATCAGTACCTTCCCGCGGAAGGCCTGGCCTGCGAACAGCAGACCCCTATATATTTTAAGGGCCATCTTATCGGCATTGAGCCTAAAGATGCAGGAGCCCTGCGTAATCAGCTGGTTTGCGTAAACCCTTCAAATTGCCGGGTTCCGGTATGGAGCAGCGGATCAGAATCTCGATTCGGTCTCGGTCCTTACCTGATTGCTGACAATAAATTGTTTATTTTGAATGACGATGGCATGCTGACCATTGTTAAGCCGGATATCAAGAAATATATCCAGATTGATCAGGTCAGATTGTTTGAAGGACAGGATGCCTGGGCACCGATTGCCGTCGCCGACGGATACATGGTACTCCGGGATTCCAGGCGGATGGTCGGAATAAAAATGGCTGCAAATTGATGAACAGAAAACTGATCATACTGATTTTACTCGGGCTGGCCATCATAATTGTGGGGCTGGTGGTGATGGACGTATTGAATTCCCGACCGGATAAACGGTCTGGCAATCCCTATGAATATTCGGTAGATCAATTCAAATCGGTGGATTCCACCCTGATAAAATACGAGGAGACCATTGATTTCACCTTCGGCGACCTGGACCTGCGCGGCATAGCCTTTGCCAATGACCGGATATACCTGGTGGAGGATAATTTTTTAGTAATCTCCTCGACCGAGGGCAAAAAGCTGGGCAAAACGGCCCTGCCCGATTCCCCAAGATGTGTCGCTGCCTCCCCAAACGGCATATACATCGGATTCTCGAACTATATCAGTCAATATAATCTGGATGGCCTTTTGTTGAAAACCTGGGCACCTTTGGGCGACAGCACACTACTCACCAGCCTGGCTTTATATGATTGTTGGGTATTTGCGGCAGATGCCGGAAAGCGCCGGGTGTTGAAATACATGACTAACGGTGACCTGGCCGGTAGCTTTACCGGCAAGCGCGACACTGCCGACCTGCACGGATTCATTATTCCCAGTCCCTATTTCGATCTGGCCGTCAACGCTTTCGGAGAACTTTGGGTCGTAAATCCCGGTCAGCATGCCTTTGAAAACTACACTTATGATGGTGTATTGCGGGGATTCTGGGAAAAGACTGCCATGACCCTCGACGGTTTCTCCGGTTGCTGCAATCCGGCACACATGGCTGTTCTGCCCGACGGATCGTTTGTTACCGCTGAGAAAGGGATGGTGCGGATAAAAATACATAAAGCCTCCGGGGAATTTCTGTCTGTTGTGGCTCCACCGGAAGCTTTTGAAGGGGAAACTTACGCTCCTGACCTGGCCGTCAGCCCGGCGGGAGATATTTATGCGCTTGACTTTGAGCGAAAAATGATCAGGGTGTTCCAATTAAAGAAATGACATGAACCGGAAAACATTTATAAATAATTCAGGTCGGTTGGTCCTTTTAGGTGGATTGGCCTATGTGACCGGATCGATAATTCTGAAGAGAAAAGTGTCCGCCTCCGGCAAATATGTCTGGCAGATCGACCCATTTAAATGCACCCAGTGCGGCCGGTGCGCCACCGAATGCGTGAGGGACCTCTCGGCGGTGAAATGTGTGCATGCCTATCAGCTATGCGGTTACTGCGACCTGTGCGGCGGGTATTTCAAGCCCAACACCCATAAACTCAATACAGGGGCGGAGAGTCAGCTGTGTCCGACCGGCGCCCTTGAGCGGAAATTTGTGGAGGAGCCCTTCTTTCAGTATACGATTGATGAAAAGCTCTGCAACGGATGCGGCAAATGCGTAAAAGGTTGCGGATCATTTGGTAACGGATCACTGCACCTTCAGATCAGGCATGATAACTGCCAGAATTGCAACGAATGCTCGATTTCCAGGATGTGCCCGTCGAACGCTATCAGCAGGGTACCCATCGAAACCGCTTACCTGATAAAAGGAGATTTTAAGAAACCAGCCGTTTCAACTCCGAAATAATGAAGTGGCTTAAGATCATATTGTTTATTCTGCCGTTCACCCTGGCCTTTGCCGACCTCGGTGCCCAGCAGCGATTCCCCAAACCGGAGTTTCAAACCAAATATACCCAGCCTACGCCTACAACACCTGAGCCGCGCGGTCTCGGAATGGAGTTCGTTGATGTACTTGTACTTTTTGTAGTGCTTAGCCTGACCTCCTGGTTTGCCATAAAAAAAAGATCCCGGAACGGCATCCTCCTGCTGACCGTTTTCTCCGCAGTGTATTTCGGTTTTTACCGGAACGGGTGCCTCTGTACGGTGGGATCGATCCAAAATGTGGCACTGGCATTTGCCGACCCAAAATATGTGATTTCACTGTTTGCATTGATATTTTTCCTCCTTCCACTGGTGTTCAGCCTATTTTTCGGAAGGGTTTTCTGCGGAGCTGCATGTCCGCTTGGCGCCATGCAGGACTTGCTGATTTACAAACCGATAACTATACCGGCATGGCTCAGGAAGACCTTGGGATTCATCCCGTACCTGTATCTCGGCCTCGCGGTTTTATATGCCGCCACCGGAACTGAATTTATCATTTGCCGATATGATCCGTTCATTGGAATATATCGGATGAATGGTCCTCAACTGATGATTTACCTGGGAATAGCCTTTCTCCTGATGGGCCTTTTTATTGCGCGGCCGTATTGCAGGTTCTTCTGTCCTTACGGTGCTATCCTCAACGTGTTTTCGAGGTTCAGCAGGCGCCACCTTTCGGTATTTCCAACAAAATGCATCCAGTGCAAACTTTGCACGACATCCTGCCCTTTTGAGGCGATCGACTTTCCCGATGAGGAAAAATCAAAGCCTGACCCCAAAACCAATTCACGGAAGTTCATCCTGTATCTGGCCCTGATTCCTGTTTTGATGGCTGGCGGTTCCTGGATCGGATACAAATCACACGTTTTTCTGTCAAAGGCACATCCTGATGTTTACCTGGCCGAGTTGCTCATTTCGCATCCTGAGCTGAAGGCCGATACGAAAAATATTGATGTCCAGACTTTCCTGGCATCCGGCAAATCGCTGGAAACGCTCGTCGCTGAGGCACAGGTTATACGAAACAAATTCAAGACCGGAAGCTGGATCCTGGGTGCTTTCCTGGGCCTGGTTATCGGACTGATGGCTATGAATCAGGTGATTTTCCGTCGCCGCGAGGATTATCAGGCCAATAAGGGCAATTGTTACAGCTGTGCAAGGTGTTTGGATTATTGTCCGGTGGATTAAGAGGACGGAAGACTTTAGACAGAAGACTTTAGACGGAAGACCTTAGACGGGGGACGAGGAAGAAGATCGGGACGCGTGACGCGTAACACGGGAGACAGCGGAGCGGTATTAATAGGCCGGCATTTCAATGCCGGGGAATAAATTTAGAGTTATGCTAGAGAACGGAGAGAAGGGGGATAAGATAAAGCTTTACGGTAGCCTGGTGACAGCGTCGGGGATATTCTGCATTGCGGTATCGCTGCTGCTGCTAATCAATTACATGCATATCAGGCAGACCAAACCTCTCGAAACGGAAGCCCTGAAATCGCTTGTTCAGCAATTTCAGGCTGATCCTGAGAGTGAAGCCCTGAAAAAAGAGATCAGGAACCTCGATCTGCTGGCACGCAAAGCCTATTTCACGAGCAGATGGCAAATAAATGCCGGTGCATTCCTTTTGCTTTTCGGCGGTATAGCCTTTGCCACTTTCCTGAGGATTTTCCATACACTGAAAGCCCGCATCCAGGAACCTCTGATCACCGGTACGGATTCAGGGATGACAAGGCTTCTCTCGCAAAGGTGGATACTGATTACAGGCGGAGTCATGCTCGTTGCGGCGCTTGCGGCATCCTTCCTCACCAAGGATTACCTCAGGTTCTATGAGGAAACCGGCAGCGTGGTTCAACAGGCCCCGGTTGAGAGCACGGTTAAAGTTGCAGCGGTGGACGAGGGAAATTCGACAATTAGTCAATTAGACAATGTGACAATTAAAGAATCGGAAAATAAAAATATTGAAACCGCCGTAACCAGTCCGGCAGCATCGCCAGGGGCAAGCATTACAGGAACCGCAGAGGCAGGTAACCAACCCGTTACTGCGAATGCCGGTACAGAAAAAGCAATCGAAACCCCGACAAGCGACGCAACAAAAAGCACCATAATCCCGGCTACGGTTACCCCTCCCGGCGGTTCCTCCGATTTCACGCGAAACCACCCCTCTTTCCGGGGTCCATGGGGACAAGGGATTTCCTACAACAAGGGTATCCCGGTTGATTGGGATGGTCCAACCGGCAGGAATATCAAATGGAAAACCGAACTGAAGAAAAAGGGGTACAATTCACCGGTTATCTGGGGCGACAAACTATTTATTGCGGGAGCTGACAACACCTCCAGGGTAGTATACTGTTATAACCGGTCAGATGGCAAGCTCCTTTGGGAACAGGAAGCGAAAGACATTCCGGGCTCACCGGCATCACCGCCAAGAGTAACTTCCGACACCGGATTGTCGGCATCCAGCATCGCCACCGATGGCAAGTCGGTATTCGCCATTTTCGCAACCGGTGATGTAATCGCCCTTGACATGAGCGGCAACAAGCTCTGGGCAATGAACCTCGGCGTTCCGGATAATCATTACGGACATTCATCGTCCCTGATATGCTTCAAGGACAAACTGATCATCCAGCTTGACACCAACAAGGGTGGCCGGCTTCTGGCATTGAATTGCCTGTCGGGTGCGACCCTATGGGATGTTGCCCGCAAATCGAAGATCTCCTGGTCATCCCCGATGATGGCCGAGATCGAGGGTAAACTTCAGGTGATCACGACCTCCTCCCCGACGGTGGCCGGTTACGATGTAAATTCGGGCACGCTCCTATGGTCCATTGATTGCCTTTCCGGTGAAGTGGGGCCATCTGCCGCTTATGCGGATGGTTTGGTGTATGCTGCCAACGAATATGCAACACTGGCAGCAATCAAGCCGGGATCTCCGGCCACAATCGTCTGGCAGGCTGATGAATACCTGCCCGAGGCGGCAAGCCCTGCAGTAAGCGACGGCTTACTGTTCATCGCTACCAGCTATGGAATGTTTGCGTGCTACGATGCAAAAACAGGTAAAAAACAGTGGGAAAAGGAATATGCCCAGGGATTTTACGGCTCACCGATGATTGCCGAAGGGAAAGTTTACGTGATGGATCGCAGTGGTGCCATGCATATTTTTAAAGTCGACAGGACCCTGACCAGTCTGGGGGATCCGTTACTCGGCGAAAAATCAGTGGTTACCCCGGCTTTTGCCGATGGGGCAATCTATCTGAAAGGGGAGAAATATCTTTACGGCATTGGAAATTAGGGTAGGAGCAGAGGAGTTGAGAAGTTGAGAAGGTGATGATGGAATGATTTAGCAGAATGAAGGTTAAAGAAGAAATACAATCGATATTATCCGAGACAGGCAAAGACCGTGAGGCGGTTATACCCATTCTGCAGGCTGTGCAGAAGAAGTACAATTACCTTCCCGAGGAGGCCTTGCGTGAAGTTTGTGTCCAGAGCGCCATCACCCCCGACCAGATAATCGGCGTGGCTAGTTTTTATTCGCAATTCAGGCTCAAACCGGTTGGAAAGCATATGATCAGGGTTTGTGTAGGCACTGCCTGTCATGTTAAAGGCGCAACCCTGATATTTGATGCCCTGCGCCGCGAATTAAAGCTTACCGGGGATGAGGAAACGGATGCCAGTGGGCTCTTCACCCTGGAAAAAGTCAGCTGTCTGGGTTGCTGCACCCTGGCGCCGGTCGTTCAGATCGACGGGATCACATACGGACATGTTGCCGCAGACAAGGCAGGGAAAATCCTGGAGGACTTTTTAGGACAGAAAGGCAAGAGGGCAAAAAGCAAATTTCGAAGTGCTGATGGAAGAGATATCGAAGGAGAAATAAGGATTGGGCTCGGATCCTGTTGCGTAGCCAGCGGCAGTGAATCCATCCGCGAAGCGGTTGAAGAAACCGTTAGCGACAATGGCCTGAGGGTAACCCTGAAATCGGTTGGTTGTGTGGGAATGTGTCACCAGGTTCCGCTGATGGAGATCGTACCCACAAACGGGGAACCGATTTTGTATACCCACGTTGATCCGAAGGATGTTAAGAGCCTCATCGAAAAACATTTCAATTCACCCTCGCTACTCAAAAGGCTAAGCGTTAAAGCCCTTAACCTGATCGAAAACATCCAGGACGACAGTCGCTGGGAAGGAGTGGAAAGATATACCTCAGATATCAGGGAAAAACACATCACCTCCTTTCTGGGCCGGCAGGTTCCCCTGGCAACCGAATTCCGGGGAGTGATCAATCCTCTTGATATTGAAGAATATAAAAGTCGTCAGGGATTTGCGGCATTACGGAAATGCCTGACTGCCATGACCCCGGAACAAGTTGTCCGGGAAGTCATGGAGAGCGGTGTCAGGGGTCGCGGGGGTGCAGGATTTCCGACCGGAAGAAAATGGGAAATGGTTGCCAGGCACCAGGTCCCGGTCAAATTTGTGATATGTAACGGCGACGAAGGGGATCCGGGAGCCTTTATGGACCGGATGCTGCTGGAATCCTATCCGTACCGGGTGATCGAGGGCATGCTCATATCCGCTTACGCGGTTGGTGCCACCAAGGGATACTTTTATATCCGTGCCGAATATCCGCTTGCGGTAAAGCGCATACGCCAGGCACTGGAAAACTGCCGGCAGGCAGGAATCATAGGTGCTGATGTATTAGGCAGCGGCTGGTCCTTTGAGGTCGTTCTGTACGAAGGTGCGGGAGCTTTTGTGTGCGGCGAGGAGACCGCGCTGATCGCTTCGATAGAGGGCAAAAGGGGTTTCCCCACCCAGCGCCCACCCTACCCGGCCGAGAAGGGTTTATGGAATGTGCCGACCCTGGTCAATAATACGGAAACCCTGGCACTGATCTCCTGGATCATTCGTCGCGGAGCTGGGGCGTTCAGCAATCTGGGCACTGCCACCAGCAAGGGAACGAAGGTTTTTGCCCTTGCGGGAAAGATCAACCGGGGCGGACTGATCGAGGTGCCAATGGGCATAACTATCCGGGAGATCGTTGAGGAGATCGGAGGGGGAATTGCCAACGGGAAAAAATTCAAGGCTATACAGATCGGAGGACCGTCAGGCGGATGCCTGCCGGAATCGCTGGCAGATACGCCCATTGATTACGAATCGATGGCACAGCACGGGGCCATGATGGGCTCTGGCGGGCTGGTTGTTCTGGATGATACCGACTGCATGGTTGACATGGCCCGGTATTTTCTTTCATTCACCCAGAAGGAATCATGCGGCAAATGCACTTTCTGTCGCATCGGCACCCGCCGGATGCTCGATATCCTCGACCGTCTGTGCATGGGGAAAGGCAAACCGGGCGACCTGGACGAACTGGAAAAACTTGCCGGCTGGACCAAGAAGGGCAGTCTGTGCGGCCTGGGTCAGACGGCACCCAATCCGGTTCTCACCACTCTTCATTATTTCAGGAATGAATATGAGGCCCATCTGGCCGGGCACTGCCCGACCGGCAAATGCACGGACCTCATTAAGTATACGATTAACGACAAATGTATTGGCTGTACTCTGTGCGCCCAGCAATGTCCGACTGATGCGATTGAGTTCCGGCCGCACGAACAGCACGAAATTATACAGGAAAAATGCATCAAATGCGACACCTGCAGGCTGGTTTGCCCTGCAGATGCCGTTATAAAGGAATAATGATATTATGGTTGAGCTGAAAATCGATGGGAAAAAGCTGACGGTAAATTCCGGAATTACGGTGATGGAAGCTGCCAGGCATATGGGAATTACTATCCCGTCGATGTGCCATAACGGCGACCTTCCGCATTTCACCTCCTGTATGATCTGCATGGTCAAGGACTTAAGCAGCGGCAGAATGTTCACTTCCTGTTCGGTAAAAATTACCGGAGGCATGGATATCGTTACGATGGACGACGAAATCAGGGAAGCACGGAAAACCGCACTCGACCTGCTGCTCAGTGATCATGTCGGGGACTGTGAAGCCCCCTGCCAGATAAGTTGTCCGGCACACATGGATATACCGCTGATGAACCACCTCCTGGCAAACAGTAAATTTAAAGAGGCGTATGATGTTGTTATACAAGATATTGCATTGCCATCCATTCTCGGCAGGATTTGCCCGGCACCCTGCGAGGGGGCCTGTCGCAGGAATTCGGTAGATGAAGCGGTATCGATCTGTTTCCTGAAAATGTATGCGGGAGATTTTGGGGGGAATTCCGGGGGTAAGGAACAAGATCCCCGCCTTCGCGGGGATGACACTGCTACCGATCCTTCTTCCGTCCTTCGATTTTCTTCTTCGTCCCCCGATCTTTCTTCCGTCCTACGATCTTCTTCTTCGTCTTCCGATCCTCTTCCCCGTTCCCGCGTGGCGGTCATCGGTTCCGGACCCCATGGTCTGTCGGCCGCATGGTATCTGCAATCCTTTGGTTACCAGTGTACGGTGTTCGACCGGAATGCCTTGCCCGGTGGGGCATTGCGCTATTCGGTGCCCCGATCGCTGCTGCCCGAAGATGTGCTGGATATGGAAATTGACAGGATCAGGCAATCGGGCGTAATCTTTCAGATGAATTCCGAGATTGATGCGGCGCGGAAAATAGAACTCGAGAAAGAATTTGATGCCGTAGTTTATCCGCTGGAGAAACAACTGAAAATGGCAATAAAGGCTTCTGCTTTTGGAAAGGAAGCCGCCTGGAAGACCCGGCAGAAGTTATCAGGGCAGGAGATTACCGGTGAGCCCCGGATGTTCAACTCCCGATTTGGCAAGCTTCAGGAATCCGAAGCGGCTGAATATCTGAAAGAATCGGTTCCGGGTGAGCGGATCGAGCCGGCTAACGGGTTCACGCACGGATTGACCGCAGAAGAAGTGGTTGCCGAGGCTGCACGTTGCCTGCACTGCGAATGCCGGAAAGCCGACAATTGTTTATTAAGGATTTATTCTGATGAATATCGTGCCGAACAGAAAAGGTTTCAGGGACCGGAACGCAAGCCTGTGACCAAACAATTTCAGCACGACACCGTAATTTATGAGCCGCAGAAATGCATTAAGTGCAGCATCTGCGTAAGAATAACCGCTAAACACCAGGAAGAGTTCGGCCTGACGTTTATCGGCCGCGGCTTTGATGTGGTCATTGGCGTACCGTTCAGCGATTCCATAAAGGAAGGTCTTACCCATACCGCAGAGGAAGCTGCCCGCGCCTGTCCGACTGGCGCACTGGCATTGAAAGGAGGAGTGAAATGAGGGCGATAATATTGATGTTGATGATCTTGGGAAATTTCGTGGTTGGGGACGGGGTCCCGCATGAAGCATTCGTGGTAAGGGACGAGGTCCCGGCTTTCGCCGGGATGACACCGCTGTCGCAAAATGAGGGGTGCTCGCGCGGGAATCAGGCGCTGACGGGTGAGGTGAACGAGAGCATTCCTTCCAAGATCAGGCAGTTATGGTCATTAAAGGTAGGTGACGAGATCAAGGCATCGCCGGTGGTCTCTGGAAATACCATCGTGGTGGGCAGCATGAACGGGTCGGTTTACGCGATCGACACGAACGGGAAATTATTATGGAAATTCGATACCGGCAACGGGATTGAGGCTCCCGCGCTGATTCTCGATAATACAGTATATATCGGCAATCTTACCGGAATAGTATTTGCGCTGAACCTCAGGGATGGCAAGGAAAAGTGGAGGTACACCACCGACGGCCAGATCAGTGGCGGGGTCAACTGGTGGAAGTCCGGCAATTCTATCCGGCTGGTCGTGGGCAGTTACGATTACAATTTACATTGCATTGATGCTATTACCGGCAAGGGAATATGGAAATACGAATCCGACAATTTCATTAACGGCGCGGCGGCTTGCGTGGATGGAAACGCTCTTTTCGGAGGATGCGACGGTTTCCTGCATGTTGTCGGTATTGCTTCTGGTCAATCGACGGCCAAAATAGATGTTTCCACTTATGTCCCGGGTTCCGCTCCAACTGCAGGAGGATTATGTTTCCTGGGCGATTATGACGGCGGATTCACATGCGTAAGTGTCACGGAAAAGAAAATATTATGGAAATACACGGGCGACAAATCGCAGCTGCCTTTTGTTGCCTCGGCCGCAATATCCGGCGACCGGGTAGTGACCGGTAACCGAGACAAGCAAGTATACTGTTTTGGCAAAACCGACGGCAAGCTGATCTGGAAATTCAATACCGGAGAGAAAGTGGACGCATCCCCCTTGATCTGTCAGGGTAAAGTATTGGCAGCCAACATGCGGGGTGACCTCATCCTGCTTAAATTAAGTGATGGCACCATGGAATGGACCTATGAGACCGGCTCGCCGATCTTCGCAAACCCTGCCGTTGCAGGCGGGAAGATATTCGTTGGCGCGCAGGATGGTACCGTGAGGTGCTTTGGAAAGTAGGCAGTAGGCAATCGGCTGTCTGCAGTCGGCAGTCGGCAGTTGGCAGTTGGCAGTTGGCAGTAGAGTAATATTTAAAATTTATGTATAAAAGAGTAAAGTTGACCGGGTTGATGCTGGCAATCATGTTGACGGCAATGCAGGGACAGGATACCACAAAAGTGAAGGGTTTCGATTATTCAAAACTCAAGCCTGTCGTTCATTTTTTCGCCAATGCGGAATACCATGACAACGACCGGTTGAACGTTATCGGCACCGGTCCCTCCAATGTAAATGTGCCAGTCAGCGGCAACGCAATAATTTCAGGATTTCTTGTCAGCCCGATAAAAGGCATCACCCTGTGTCTTAATTATCAGGGATTTTTTCCGGAACTTTCAGAAAACTTATCAACCCACCGGTTGTTATTTAGCTTTGAATACAGGATTTAAGAGGGTATCGGGTATCGGGTATCGGGTATCGGGTATCGAATTTCTTAAATTAGCACATTGCCAAATTAGCAAATTGACTAATTGAGTTTATGAGGATAATTCACATAATTCCGGGCTCGGGAGGCAGTTTCTACTGCGGCAACTGCCTGCGCGACAGCAAGTATGTTGTGGCACTGCGAAAAATGGGGCATGAGGTGGTTAAGGTGCCGATGTACCTCCCCCTGTTTGCCCATGATCAGGATTTTCAGGGAGTACCAGTCTTTTACGGCGCCATCAGTATTTACCTGAAACAATTGTACCCGATATTTGAAAAAGCACCTGGTTGGTTCGACAATCTATTGAATTCCAAGCCGATGCTCAAGATGGCCGCAGGCATGGCCGGATCAACCAGTGCCAAAGGCCTGAGCGAAATGACCATATCGATGCTGAAAGGCGAACATGGCCGGCAGCATGAAGAACTCGACCGGATGATCGAGTGGATCAGCGTTCATTATCCTGCCGACGTGGTTCATTTGTCAAACGCGCTTTTATCCGGTCTGGCCCCGCGAATCAAGGAAAGACTGGGTGTTAAGGTTTATTGTTCGCTTCAGGACGAGGATGTATGGATCGATGTCATGAAGCCGGGTTTTCGCCAGGAAGCCTGGCAATTGATGAATGAGAATGCCGGGTCCATCGATCGCTTTATCGGGGTCAGCAATTATTTTTCCGAATTCATGATGGAAAAAATCGGCCTTCCCGCTGAGAAAATTAAAACCATCTATCTGGGTGTAGATCCGGCGGATTATGAATATATCCCGATTGCCGAAAAGCCGAGGAACATTGGATACATTTCCAGGATGTGCGAGGAAAACGGTTTGGATATTCTCGTTGAAGCTTTCATCAGTTTAAAGGACAGGCAAGGTTTTCAGGATGTCAGACTGATTTTAACCGGGGGTTCAACCGGTGATGACAAGCAATATCTGCATAAGTTAAAGAAACGAATCAGCGACTGCGGCTTGACTGACCAGGTTGAATTTCAGCACGATTTTGAAGAGGAGGGCCGTAAGGAATTCTTCCGGAAAGTCTCCGTGATATCAGTGCCGGTCCGAATCGGCGAAGCTTTCGGACTTTACCTGCTCGAATCCATGGCATCGGGTGTGCCGGTGGTTCAGCCAGCGCTCGGAGCTTTCCCGGAGATCATTGCCAAATCGGGCGGCGGGATAACTTATGAGCCTAACCAACCGGAAATGCTTGCCGATGCACTGGCCGGACTGCTGCCCGACAGCCAGCGCTTATCTGAATTGAGCAAGGCTGGTCACGAAGGTGTTCATCGATATTTCGACATTTTCACTCATGCCCGCGAGTTGGTTTCAGTTTACGAATCTGATCAGAAATCATGAAAGAGTCTGAACAAATATTGCGGCTCGAAGGCATAAGAAAAGAATACGGCGTTCCGGGAACCCATAACCGGCGCACTGTACTTCAGGATTTATCGCTCAACGTATTCCAAGGTGAAAGCATTGCCATAACCGGTCCATCGGGATCAGGTAAAACCACCCTGCTGAACATTATCGCGGGTCTCGACAGACCCGACGGCGGACTGGCAGAATTTAAGGGACGTAACCTCTCAGAAATGGCTTCCGATGAGCTGGATAATTACCGTAACCGTTCGATCGGCATGGTCTTCCAGCTGCACCATTTACTCCCACAATGCACACTGCTGGAGAATGTTTTAATACCTACACTGGCCCGTCCGGAAAAGGGGAAAAGAGAATTTTACCTTCAGAGGGCCGAAGAACTGATCAGTCGGATGGGATTATGGGACGTCCGCAATCAGAATCCGGGGCAGCTTTCCGGAGGTGAGTGTCAGCGAACCGCCGTGGCCCGTGCGCTCATAAACAACCCCGACCTGTTGCTGGCTGATGAGCCGACCGGTGCCCTTGATCATGCCAATGCATTGAATCTGATTGATTTGCTGCGAGAAATCAATAAAACAGACGGGAAAACCATCATCATGGTAACTCATTCGGCGGAACTAGCTGCAATGATGAATCGGGTGATCGACATGCGCGAACTGACGGCCTAAAAAAAATGAACAATCTAAAGCTGATTGGTAAGAGCCTGTGGCATTATCGCCGGCGCAATCTGGCGGTGGCTCTTGGCATGGCTATCAGCATGGCAGTTATTACCGGAGCCCTGGTAACGGGCGATTCGGTTCGATCGGGATTGAGTTCCCTGGTCAAAATCCGACTCGGCAGTTCGGATTTGGCGGTGACCTCCGGCGACCGTTATTTCACCGATTCGCTGGCTATCAGGATGAGTGGGAAATTAGGTATTCCGGCTGCATCAGTCCTTCAGGTGAAAGGCAGCGCGGCTGTACCGGGGGGATCAGCAAGGATTCCCAAAGCAGAAGTGTACGGCGTTGAACCTTCATTCGCTGAAGTTATGGGCCCGGGCACTTTCACCATTCCGGTAAACGAAAACGAAGCCGTTATCAGCGACAACCTGGCTTCCCGGCTGGACATCAAAGAAGGGGATGAGATTTTGCTGCGAATCAGCAAACCCGGACCTGTGCCCATTGACGCACCGTTTGTTTCAAATGAAGACAATATTGTATCGGTCACGCTGACCATTAAATCAGTAGCGGGAAAAGACCAGTTTGGCCGCTTTCATCTGCAAAATACCCAGTCGGCACCCTTCAACATTTTTATCAGCAAGGGTTACCTCCAAAAAATCACCCAGATGCAGGGATTGTCCAACCTGATGCTGATGAACGGCCGTGGGAATGTTACAGCCGCCCAGGTTGAGAAGGTGCTTCAGGATAACCGGACGCTCGGGGATGCAGGTCTTCATCTCGAAAAACATCCCCTGACAGGTGAGTGGATCCTGCGGACCCCAAGGATATTTTTCGATCCGCCGGCACTGACGGCTATCGGGTCGATCCCGTCAAACAAGGATCTTTATTTCAGTTATTTTGTGAATGAGTTCAGTTGCGGAGCTCGTTCAACACCCTACTCCTTTGTTTCGACTCTACCGGCAAATCAGGTAAAACCGGGCGAAATCATCATTAACAAATGGCTTGCCGATGATCTTGGGGCAAAAACCGGTGATTCAGTGACCATGTCGTATTTCATGGTGGGTCCGCTACGAAACCTCACCGTGGAAAAATCGAGATTCAGGGTGAGCGGAATCATTCCGATGGATGATCCCCGTTCTGACCGTCTCCTGATGCCGGAGATCCCCGGCTTGTCCGATGCCGGCAACTGTAGAGACTGGGAAACGAGCATACCCATCGACCTCGACAAGATCCGTGACCAGGATGAACAGTATTGGAAACTGTACCGCGGGACACCGAAAGCCTTTATCAGTCCGGAAACTGCCGGTGCTCTCTGGCAGAACAGGTTTGGAAAATTTACCCAGGTTAGGTTTGCACCATCCGGCAACCCGGCAACCATAACCACCTCGCTGTTAAACGGGTTGCACCCGTCTGAAACTGGCATTCTTGTCAGGGAGACTCTGAATAACGGGATGACAGCAGCCACAGGTGGCGTGGATTTCAGCGGTCTGTTCCTCGGACTCAGCTTTTTTCTGATCGCCGGAGGCATCATCCTCACAGTTCTGCTGATCCGGCTCGGACTGGATAGCCGGCAAGGCCAAACCACGATGCTCCGTGCGTTGGGTTGGCCTGGAAAAAGGATTATGCAGATGCTTATGGTTGAAAACAGCCTGGTGGCTTTGTCAGGAACAATTATCGGTCTTTTTACCACCTGGGTTTATACAATGCTGATATTCAAAGCCCTGAACGGCGTATGGAACGATATCATACTCACCGACAGTCTTCGTCCGGTTTTTAAATCCGTTACTCTGGCGGCCGGCGCGGCAATCAGCCTTGCCGTGTCATTGGTGGCTACCTGGTTAGTCCTTGCAGGATTCTTCCGTAGGAGAACCAAGGTATTGACCCGAATCAGCGAGGGCAGCAGGTCAAACCCGCGGATTCAATTTACTACGGTCTTTGCCATAATATGCGGACTTGGAGCCCTGGCGCTGGCAGGGTATGGCTGGATGCGGATTCAAACGGTGAGCCCTGTGTTCTTTTTCGCTGCCGGCACCCTGATGTTGGTGAGCCTTCTGCTTGCTGCCAGGCGGATTTTCCAGAACCGGTATACACAGGATGCTGCTCATTTCAACCTCGCCTCATTCGGCCGGAGTAATTTGGCAAGAAATGGCAGGCGAAGCTGGTCGGTGGTTCTATTATTTGCGATCGGGATATTCCTGGTAATAGCGGTGGGAGCTAACCGGATAGGACCGGACCGGGAAGGAACCGGAGGATTCCTCTATTTTATGGAATCGACCGTTCCGGTGCCTGACAACCTCAACCGCGAAGATGTGCGTGCGAAATACGGACTTGAGGTCCCATCGGGATTTGTTCAGATGAAACTTCTGGCTGGTGATGATGCCAGCTGTCTGAACCTGAACCGTGTGAACAACCCGCCGTTGCTTGGCGTTTCCAAAGGATCTCTGGATGGACGGTTCCGGTTTGCTTCGGTCGGGGATGAGAAATACAGCACCATACCCTGGGAGATTCTGGACCACGAATTACCCGGGGGTGCAATCCCTGCCGTTGCCGATCAGACGGTCATTCAGTGGGGTCTTGGACTGAAGATCGGGGATACGCTCCGATACAAAGCTGAATCGGGCGACACGGTAAAAATCGTTCTGGCAGGCGGTTTGTCAAATTCTATTTTTCAGGGGAATCTTCTGATATCCGAATCCCAGTTTCTCAAACACTGGCCTTCGGTCAGCGGCACTAACATTTTCCTTATCGCGGCTGAGAGTAACAACGCTGAACCGCTGCAGAATGAGATCAAAAGTATTTTCAGGGATTACGGGGTCGATCTGAAACTGACCGATGAAAAGCTATCTGAATTCAATTCTGTGGAAAACACCTATCTGTCCATATTCCTGGTGATGGGTGCCCTGGCCATGCTCCTGGGAACTATAGGCCTGGCGATCATTCTGTTAAGAAACCTGCAAGAACGTCGTGCCGAAATAGCCCTTTTGAGAGCAACCGGTTTCAGCAAAGTACGAATCCTAAAACTCATCGTAAGCGAATACGCTACCCTGCTCATTTATGGGACACTTGCAGGTGGCCTTTCTTCAATAATCACCATCATCCCCATTCTGTCCCGTCCGGCAAGCCAGGTATCGCCCGCGTTCCTGCTTTCCATTCTTCTCATCCTCCTTATTCATGGATTTATCTGGATACTGCTTCTGGGATGGCAGGCCATCCGGAGACCGGAGATTATCCAGAGCCTCCGGGACGAGTAACAAAAGCTGTTCGCGAATTCTTTTATTTATGTTAACTTTAGCAGATAGAGGATCTTTACTCATTATTTATTGCTAAAGATGGACCACATCATTTTGCCTGGCGACGTTTCAGACTTCACCCGAAATATTTTGGCGGGCCATAAAAAAGAATGCCAGACAAAAACCCGCAAACTGTTGGATACAGGGACTCCGATTTTTGAGATTTATGAAAGTCTGTATAAGGAGTCATTGTATGAAGTAGGGCGCTTATGGGAAAACAACCAGATTTCCGTGGCTTCCGAACATTTGGCTACAGCCTTGGTTGAAGGGATCATGAATGATCTTTATGCTTCCCTGATACCTCAAAAAACGATAAAGAAGAAAGTTGTCCTGGGATGCGTTGAGCATGAATTACATCAGGTAGGCATAAAAATGGTTGGCGATGTTTTTGAGTCGCAGGGATGGGAAACTTTCTTTTTGGGGTCCGGCGTTCCAAATGAATCGCTTATGAAATTTATCGGGCAAATAAAACCGGACTTGATTGCCCTGTCGATCAGCGTTTATTTCAACATGTCGAGTTTGCTGTCACTGTTAAATAAAATTAAGGAAGAGTACCCTCATTTACCGGTTTTCATTGGTGGACAGGCCTTACAGCATCACAAGGGTGCCGATGGTTCAAGTCTCGATCTGACCAGATACCATCCGGATATCAGGTACTTCAACGGCCTTAAATCTCTTGAGCAGGCATTTATTAATATGAACAACAGTTAACTGAAAAATACAGCTATGGACCATTCACAACTGATTCAAACCACATCGGGCCTGAAAGGGCTTTCAGGATCTTCGCTGGCGGAGTTTACCGCCAAGCTTGAATCGCTGATTGCGCAGATGAATGCCTTAATGCTTGCAAGGCCTGACATAAAGGAGTTAGTCGGAGAATCAAACATCGAAATGATGAAAGACAACCATGCCAACCATGCCCGGTTCATGGAATCCATTTTTACCAACTTCAATGGAGAAGTCCTGACGGATACTGTATTATGGGTGTTCAGAGCCTACCGTTCGCGTAATTTCACCACTACCTACTGGGCTGCCCAGTTGAATACCTGGATAACCCTCTACAGGCAGAACTTATCGGAAAATTGCTTCGGCGAGATATATCCGTTTTACAACTGGATGCAGACGCATATTCCGGTATTCGTGGCACTCTCCGATGAAAAACTCGAGGGAAACTTTTCGCTGCATTGATCACCCCAATGAGGTCAGAGGAAGAAATATTATCTCAGGTCCTGGGTAAAAGCGGGCCAGCGAACAAGTTCCTTCGTAACAGTAAATCTGTTATCGTCGGCCTTTTCGACCGTGAGGGCAGGTTATTATACGCCAATGAGGGCCTGAAGTATTTTATAATGGCTTCGGCCATGTCAGAAACTCCTTCACTTGTGCTGGTAAATCCGACCTGGAAAAAGTTAAGTCAGGCAGACCATATCGGCGGCATATTTAAGGGTAAACTCACATTGGGTGATATGCTTGAAAAGAGTTTTACATTTGATGCTGAGGTGTTTAACCTTAATCCCGAAATCCTTGTATTTGGAGAAGCCGATGCGATTGAACTTTTTGAGCAGAACGGGCAGCTGAGTATCCTCAACCAGCAGGTAAACAACCTGCAGCGGCAGCTGATCAAAGAAAAGAGAGCGATGGAAAGGTTGGTGTCTGAGCTGGATGAGCTCAATCAGGTGAAAAACAGGTATATTGGAATGGTTGCTCACGACCTCAGGAATCCAATAGGGCTGGCACAGTCATTTGCGCAGCTTCTTCTTGACCAATATCAGGAAAACACGCAGGAAGATAATTTAAGCCAGTTGGCTATCATAGAAAGGAGCTGCTCCTTTTCCATTAACCTGATTTCCGAAATGCTGGATGTTTCAAAAATCGAAGCTGGAATTATCAATTTGAAATCGGGATTATACAATTATATCGAATTCTGCCGCTCAGTGATTTATATCAACCGGATCTTTGCCAAAAAGAAAAATCAGGAGGTAATTTTCTCATCAGATCTGGAATCCATAATGCTGACTTTTGATCAGAACAAGATTGAGCAGGTCCTCAATAACCTGATCGGGAATGCAATCAAGTTCAGTCAGCCGGACACAAAAATCACGGTGAAAATAAGTCAATCCGGTTCCCACGTCATTACTGAAGTAAAAGATGAAGGGCAGGGAATGCCGGCTGAGGAAGTCAAAACAATATTTGAACCTTTCAATTCGGGATCCGCCAAAGCCACCGGTGGTGAAAAGAGCTACGGACTTGGGCTGGCAATTGTTAAAAGGATCATTGATGCCCATCATGGATCCATAAATGTCGCAAGTAAACCGGGTGAGGGGTTATCGTTCAGTTTTATGCTTCCGCTATAAGAAGTACTTTGAATTAATTCAATAGTAAAATGAAAAAAATACGTTTTGTCTTGCTATTCTGTCTATTACAGGATTGATGAGGCTGCCGTAACTCCTGCAGAAGGAGAAAAGGCTGGCACCAATATCTGGAAAAAGGTAAGCAACTCATTTCTGGATTTTACCAAACTGGGATTTTCCCGGACCAATGATTGCGCAGTGTACGCATTCACATGCGAGTTCGCCCCCACTGACCGGTCGGACTGTAATGGTTACCCTGAAACCGCATGAGATAGTTACCCTGTTTATAATGAGGTGAACATTATAAAAGTTATTAAAGAAATAGTAATTTTGGGAAGCAGGATATAGGATTCATCATTTTTATTGGAGGGCCGGTATGAACTTATTGGATATTCGGACCATCATGGTGTGTTTTATTATAGTGGATCTAATAATCACACTGGTATTGGTATTATTATGGCTACAGAACCGGGCACGTTTTAACGGCATATTTTTTTGGGTGATCAACTTTCTTTTCCAAACCAGTGCGATGGCCCTCATTACCTTTCGCGGCCAAATTCCTGACTGGTTATCATTCATTGCTTCCAACGCATTGTCGCTCACCGGTATAACACTTGGTTATATTGGCCTTTTGCGAGTTTTGGGTTATCCTGTTAAATGGATCTTTAACGCTGCGCTGATATTGGTTTACATTATCATCCAGTATTATTTCGTATTCATTCAGCCCGACCTTAACATAAGAAACCTGGCACTGGCCTTAGCAGCCATAGTGATTTTCAGTCAATGCGCATGGCTCATGCTGATCAAGGTGCCTGATCATTTGAAAAAGCTAACCCGATTTGTTGGAATAATCTTCAGTTTATACGTCTTGGCAAACTTTGCCCGGGTCATTCATTACTTTGCAGCAGACCCTGTACCAAACGACTACCTGCATTCAGGTGATTTTCAGGCATTCATTCTTGTTGCCTATCAGATCCTCATAATTCTCCTGGTTTTCAGTCTGGCCCTGATGTTTAACAATTTTCTGCAGGAAAAGATTACCCGGCAAGAGGAGAAGTTCTCCAAGGCATTTTATTCGGCCCCCTATGCCATACTGATCTCCAGACTGTCAGATGACCTGATCATTGAGGTTAACAAAGGATTTATTGATGCCTTCGGATACACCTTAGAAGAGCTGAACGGAAAATCAACGATGGAATTAAATATCTGGCGGAATCCATCCGACCGAGACGCCATGGTGGACATGATCCGGAAAAATGGGAAAATAATGGATTTGGAAGCCTTTTTACAGAAGAAATCCGGCGAGCCCCACATTTCGCTTTTTTCGGCAGAGGTTATCAACATAAATAATGAAGAATGTCTCATTGCGAGCATCAACGATATTACCCAAAAAAACGCTACTCAGCAGGCTCTGGTGGAAAGTGAACAAAAACTGCGTGCTCTCAATGCATCAAAAGACAAGTTCTTCTCTATTATAGCCCACGACCTGAAAAGTCCATTTAACAGTATTATCGGGTTCAGCAGCCTGCTTCAGGAGCGTATCGGAGAAAAAGATAATGAGGGAATCGCAGAATACGGCACGATAATCCAGAATGCGGCTCAACGAGCCATGAGCCTGCTTATGAACCTTCTTGAGTGGTCGCGGTCGCAAACCGGCAGGATGGAGTTTGCACCAGAATACCTGGAAATGGCAGGCCTGATTAATGAGACGGTTGAGATTTTCAGTGATGTCGCCTTACAAAAATCCATTTCCATCTCCAAAGATATACCGCATACTGCAGTGGCTCTCGCAGACCGCGCCATGACCGCAACCATACTGAGGAACCTGATCTCTAATGCCATCAAGTTCAGTATGCCCGACAGCACAATTATTATCAGGATAGAACAAAAAAGCAAAGAGCTGGTCGTTTCGATCACCGATAACGGCATCGGGATCAGCAAGGATGATCTCGGCAAATTGTTCAGAATTGAAGAAGGCTTCTCCACCCTCGGCACCCAAAATGAGAAAGGCACCGGTCTGGGGCTGATATTATGCAAGGAATTTGTGGAAAAGCACGGAGGCAAGATATGGGCAGTCAGCGAGTTGGGAAAAGGCAGCACCTTCTATTTCACTTTACCCCGAAACTGATTGACTGCCGGTCAGGTTACCTTTTAACCAATCTTTACCTTCGCTTCCCGCGTCGCGTTTTTTCCTATTTTAGCTGAATGACACCGCGAATCTACAACTGGGCCATACTGGGATGTGGCAAGATTGCAAATAAATTCAGCTCCGATCTGAGACTGCTCAGTAACGCCAGGCTTTATGCCACAGCCTCCCGAAGCCTGGAAAAATCGAAAGCATTTGCCGAAAAATACGGTTTTGAGAAGGCTTACGGAAGCTACGAGGAAATGGTTGCCGATCCCGAAGTGGATGCCGTTTACATCGCTACGCCGCATTCTCATCATCAGGATCACGCCATCCTATGCCTGGAACACGGGAAAGCTGTTCTGGTGGAAAAAGCTTTTGCCCTGAACGCAACCCAGGCCCAGGCTATGATCGACCTGGCCCGACAAAAGAGAATTTTTATGATGGAAGCCTTTTGGACGAGGTTTCAGCCGGCATTTGCCAAAGTGATGAATGTGCTGGAATCCGGAATATTGGGAAAACCGGCCATCATGCGTTCGGAGTTCTGTTTCTTTGCCACGTACAATCCCGAAGGACGCTTGTTTAATATGAACCTCGGAGGAGGATCGCTTCTGGATATCGGTATTTATCCTGTTTTCTGGGCCCTCCAGGTTTTTGGGGTACCATCAGGAATAAAAACAACAGCAAACATCGCACCCACCGGTGCCGACAGAAGTCTGGCGATGACCTTTTCCTATCCGGGTGGCGAGATCGCCCAGCTGGTTTCCAGCTTTGCCGGATGCAGTGATACGCAAACCGAAATCTGGTGCGAGAAGGGATTCATCCGGGTACGCAAGGTTGATCCCTCAACAGTTAAGGTTACCGTTGTTATGAAGGATATTTCCGAGGAAGATTTCGTTTTTCATCACGATAACGGTTTCGGATTATTCCTGGAGGCAAAGCATGTGATGGAGTGCCTGGATGCCGGCCTCACCGAAAGCCCCGATCTGCCCCTCTCCTTTTCGCTGAAGCAAATGAAATTGCTTGATGATATCCGGATGGATGCCGGAATTCATTATCCTGCTGATAAAATCTAAATAAAATGAATAACAGAACGAGGATCCTCATTCTTTCTGCCGTTGCAATCGCAGCGAATGCTTTCAGTTTGTCCCTGAACGCACAGTCCCTGTCATACAAGCTTTTCAACGGTCGGGACCTTACCGGCTGGCATGCCGATGTTCCGGACCGTGACAAGAATCCCGATCTCCGGAATTCGTTTATCGTAAGAAACGGGATGCTGGTGAGTCAGGGTACTCCTGAAGGCCATCTGATCACCGACACGGTTTATTCCAATTACCGCATTGAATTCGAGTACCGCTTTGCCGGGGAGCCCGGCAATTGCGGGGTTCTCGTGCATGCGTCCACACCTCGCGCCTTGTACAAGATGTTTCCGAAATCCATCGAGGTCCAGATGGAGCATAAAAATGCCGGCGATTTCTGGTGCATAGTTGAAGATATCAGCGTTCCGGATATGGTTAAGCGTCGCGGTCCCCAGGAAAAATGGGGCATCGTGGAAGGGAAGAACCGCAGGATTGAGAATCTCACCGATAATTCCGAGAAGCCGGTCGGGGAATGGAACCGCATGGTGGTGGAATGCCGCGGTGATGAAATCTCCGCCTGGGTAAATGGCGATCAGGTCAATCACGGATACAAATCCACCGCGACCAGCGGGCATATCGCCCTTCAGGCTGAAGGTTCAGAAGTTGAATTCAGGAACATTATGATCACACCACTTGAGAAACCGGCTACGCCGCTGGAAAAGCAACACTGACAAGACATAATTACACGAGCGATGCTCCGCTGCTGAGCTTGCCGGTCAGCCCAATCCGGGTGCGGACAGTCAGAGTGTGCTCGCCGCCCTTCTTGGCAAATCAGCCACCTCGAAGCCCGAGCTGGTAGAAAAAATGAAATCTCTGTTGTCCCGTTAAATCCCCCCGGCATTGAAATGCCGGGCTATTGATAAACCCTCCCGGCATTGAAATGCCGGGCTATTGATAATGGTCCTTAATGCTGCAAAACTGAATCGGCGCGGGCACGCAGATCATCCGGAATCTTCCAGTTGCCTTTAACTTTTTTGACAACCGCTTCATTGATATAGATCTTTTCGGGGACCACATCGGCGGTCTCAAATTCTGATATCTTCTTTCCGTTAAGAATCTCGCTGGCCATTTTACCTGCCAGGACTCCAACATTCTGATAATTGGCACCTATGCCAAACATCGCCCCTCTGGATGTGGTGTATGGACTGTTGTTAAAAACCGGTATTCCTGCTTTCATGCCGGCATTGATATACATGTCGATTCCGGTTTCAATGACGTTGTCGCCGCCGATCCACAGTGCTTCAATACCCCGCTGGGTCATGGCAACGGCTGCTTCATATACCTGCGATGAGGTTTCGATGCCGGTTTCGATCAGTTCAATCCCCAATTCGGCGCATATTGCCCTGGCTTTCCTGACACAGGCTTCCGAGCAGGTTTCGCCGGTACACCATACCACACCCACCTTTTTCAGGTCGGGCTTCATTTCGCGGGCAATGCGGAAGGCTTTCTCAACCGGCTGAAAAGTGCCGATACCAGCCAGATGGGCCGGGTGCTGGTCCTTTCCGGGGCCGGTGATCCCAACACCGGAAACAAAAGGGTCAGTCACAGCACAGAAAACATGCTTAACCTTACCGGCCTTGTTGGCATTGGCCATGACCTGCAAACCCGGAGTGCTGATCGAGATGACCATGTCGTACTTCTTGTTGATGATCTCAAGCGCAGTGGTATTGGCCGTTGGCAAGTCACCTTCGGGGCAGTACCGGCTGATCTCCATCCGGTTTTGCGGAAAGATCGTCTGACTTTTTAGCTCCCTCAACAGCCCGGTCTCCGTTTCGGTAAGAATCATGTTGGAATTGAATTTAAATATCGCGATGCGCTTAACCTCGGTGCTCCGATGATTTCCCTTACGGTTCGACAGATCGGAAAACAGAAGGATGGAAGCAGCAACAATGAGGAACAGGAAGGGTTTTACAATATTGTTCATTCGTTAATAATAGTTTTTTCAAGTTATATCGGCTCGCACTCATGGAGCCCTAAAAATATTGTGATGTCATTTAGCTTTACCTGGTTCGTTAGGGGTTCATAGTCTAGATATAATTCGCTGCCACCAGTTCGGCAACGCTGTTATCGATCTGGTCCTTGCGACGCAATTCATCAAACAGGGCAAGCAGATCGCTCACTTTCAGCCTGCGTTTTTCATCTTCGCCAAAATCATAGGCGATCCGTCCCTTGTGCATCATGATGATGCGGTTGCCGAGGTTTACGGCCTGCTGCATGGAATGAGTAACCATCAGCGTGGTAATGTTATCCCTCCGGATCACCTCTTCGGTGAGTTCAATCACTTTTGAGGCTGTTTTAGGATCAAGGGCTGCGGTATGTTCGTCGAGGAGCAATAATTTCGGTTTGAGCCAGGTAGCCATCAGGAGGGTCAGCGCCTGCCGCTGTCCGCCTGAAAGTTTGCCGATCGGATTGGCCAGCCGTTCTTCAAGCGACATTTGAAGCGGTGTAACGCGAACCTTGAACTCATCGAGCAGGCTTCCGGGCAGTCCCCAGCCCAAGCCGCGTGATTTTCCCCTGCGGGTGGCCAGTGCCAGGTTTTCCTGTATCGACATATTAGGAGCTGTTCCGGTAAACGGGTTCTGAAATACCCGTCCGATAAAGGATGCCCGCTTATGTTCAGGCCACCGGGTGATATTGACGCCGTCGACCAGGATCTGACCGCTGTCGACGATGAAGGAGCCTGCGACTGCATTTAGCAGGGTGGATTTGCCCGAGCCGTTGGTCCCCAATACGCAAACGAACCCGCCGTCCTGGAGAGTCAGGCTGACTTCCTGCAGCGCCTTCACCTCATTTACGGTGCCGGGATTAAAGACCTTTGATATATTATTAACCTGTAACATCTGATTATTTGCTAGTTAGTCTGATTTTTTTCGTGTTCTTCATAAACCCCGGCAGAATCAGGGCAAGCAAAACGAACAGGGCCGTGATCAGTTTCAGATCGACGGGATTCATACCCCAGCGAAGGGCAATGGCTACCAGAAGCCTGAACAGAACCGAACCAATCACGGCTCCGGTAATTACCAGTCCAAGGCTGTTCTCGGATATCAGGGCCTCGCCGATAATCACGCTGGCCAAACCCCAGACGAGCATCCCTATGCCCATCTGAACATCGGCAAATCCCTGATATTGGGCAAGAAGGGAACCTGCAACTGCAATAAAGCCGTTCGAGAGGGCCACCCCGGCAATGATCATCAGGTTGGTATTTACTCCTAATGCCCTTATCATCTGGGCATTATCACCCGTAGCGCGCATGGCTGTACCCAGACGGGTGCGAAAGAACCACCACAGAAGCAGGCTCACGAAAACTATGATGATCAGGCAGAATAAAAGAATCCATAAATCTTTAGCCGGAACTTCCCATCCAAGAACCATGGTCAGTTTACCCTCGCCCGAAAATTTCAGGGCCAGCTTATCGAACCAGGTAAACAGGGTAGTTTCGGAGAGCAGCGGGAGGTTACTGCGGCCCATCACATGCAGGTTCACCGAATACAGGGCGGTCATCACCAGAATACCGGAAAGCAATGAATTGATCTTAAATCGCGTATGAAGAATTCCTGTGACCATGCCAGCCAAGGCCCCTCCAAAGAAGGATATCAAGGTGGCAAGCAGGGGATTGACTCCTGCAATGATCAGTGCTGCCGATACGGCAGCTCCGAGGGTGAATGACCCTTCCGCGGTAATATCAGGAAAGTCGAAAATGCGGAAACTGATAAATATGCCCAGTGCAAGCATGGCCAGTATCAGTCCGATGGTAATGGATCCAAGGAGTAGTGTCATATTATTGATCCCTTTCTTTTATTCTATTTGTCCGATCCAGCAAATCCCGTTCTTAAACCGGCTGTCGCCCAAACCGCTAATCTCCCGGGTATCGTTCAGCAGGTGGAGAATATCCCGTACTTCGGAACTACCGAACAGGGAGCGGATTATTTCGCCATGATCAGGCTTGGTTTTTCTCAGGGGCTGATAAGGAAAAACGGCGGCATGCAGATGTCCGGCAATCGCGGAGCCTGCATTCAGGGGCCGGAGCCAGGCGGCAGGAGATGTGTTGCCCTTTTCAAAATATCCGAATGAAACGGTAAGCATCCGGGAATAGGCCGGTTCGGTGGTGAAAAAGAGGTTATCCGCAAGACCTGGCAGTTCAAGCAGATCCGTACTGTCAACAGGCGATTTCCGCAGTCGCATCCCGATGAGTCCATCGCTTTCGGCTGCCATCAGGAGTGCAAATCTTGAATACCCTGTAATACGGAATAGCACATCAACCAAGGTATTCAGCGGGATGGAGGCATGGCCCCCAGCCGGTTCAAAAATGATCCTGTCGGCAAATTCCCCATGTGCCTTTATCGCGAACAGCGCATTGATTTCAGGAATATATTGTCCGCTGCTGAGGGCGTAATCAGGGATGGAACTCTGATCGGCCGGCATATAAGCTATCGCCTCTCCAAGGGAAAGAAATTCGCCGTAACGTGATTTGCAATCGTCGAAGCCGGTTCCGATTGCCCCGAGGCCGAGGGCAAAAGTCTTGCGGTCACCGGTAATCTTCAGGTTATCCGCCTCCGTATAGCCGGGTTTTTTGGTAACCTCAGGCTCCCCGTGAACTGTGAGAATCATTTTCGCAGTGCTGCCGGTTTCGCGATCGAACCGAAACCCCTCCTCTATTGTACCGGCTGGGGCAGGTGCTTCAGCAGGCTTGGGCCTGGCTGGTTTCTGCTGAAACATGTCGGCCATTCCTACCATTTTCAGCACTTCACGCACTTGATCCGACTTGGCGGTCAGGTTAAACGAACCTCCGATCTTACTCAGATTCTTGAACTGTCCGACCAGCACCCGGATGCCCAGGGAGCTCATGTAAGACACCTCGCTCATGTCGAGTTCCACATCGTAGATCCCTTCCCGGATGAGTCCGTTTATGGTATCGTCGAGGTGCCCCGACGAGTTGGCATCGAGGCGGCCGCTGATGGCCAGGAGTGATTTCTTTCCGCTGACTGTTTTCTGGATTTCCATATTTTATTTTGTCAGAGTGATATTTTTCGATAAGCCGTCAGGAACTTCAATCTTATAATTACCTGCAACAGAAGGACTTAGCATGTAGTTTGTCTTAGTGACCAGTTGAAAGGGGATATCTTTTGGAGGCGTGCCATCAAGTACTTTCTTCACCATTGCGCCGGCATCATATCCGGCCTGATGGTAATCACGGGCGACAACGGCTATGGCGCCCTGGGTCATCAGTTTGGTGACAAATCCATACAGAGGCAGGCGCGCGCTTTCCGCGGCTTTTATGATGGAAGTTATGCAACTGGCGGTTAGATTATCCGAGATCTGGCAGACCGCGCCGATACCCCGGGTGGTTATCGACATGGCTGCATCGTTTATTTCGGACGTGTTACTGGCCGGAGCACTCACCAGGACCAGTCCGCGTTTTTTTGCCGATTTCTCCAGAGCCTCCTTGTAGGCAACGGAATTGATCTCTGCAGGGGCAAAAACGGTACCGATACTTTTGATCCCCGGCTGCAGGGTGACCACCAGGTCAATCATCCCGTCAAAATCACTCATGGTAGATACCCCGGTGATTCCGGCCACATGATCGGTAAACGACTTGCCCAGACCGGCGATGATCGGATCCCCGACATTGGTAAAAACAATCGGGCTGCGGGTTTTCCGTTTTGCCAGTGCCTGGATGGTTGGGGTGGAATTTGCCACGATCATGTCCCAGTCCTGCGCCGTAACATTGCCGGCAATACTGTTCAGGGCCGACATGTCGCCCTGGGCATTAAACACGGCAACAGTAAAATCCTTGCCATCCACCCATCCGATATCTTTCAGATAATCACGCAACCCTCTTTCACACTCCTCCGAATTTGGACTGTCGACATAGTGTATTACGCTGATCTTAAATACTTTTTTGGATGATGACTCCCGGCGGCTATTTTTAATGCCGGTCCGGTTTTCCATGTCAGAGAGCAAAAGGATGGTGGCAACAAATAGGAGGGCAACGATACCCTTGGCTATGCCCGAAAATGCTTTCATGAGCTTTACTGTTCGTTTGGCAACGGTAAGCATTAAAAATAGCATTTTTTTGGTCAAATAAATAGTTACTTTTGTATAGCATCTAAACATTTTCTGGCGATGGGACGAGAAGTAAATGAATTGGTAAACCTGTTTCAAAGCATCCTGCATGCCTACTCGATCATTGAGCGCCAACCGCGCGACTTCGGAACGGGATCGCCCGTTTATCTAACTGAACTTCAGACCATTGCCATGATCGGGGAACATCCGGAGATCAACATGACCCGGTTAGCCGACATCATGGGAGTAACAAGAGGAGCCATCTCGCAGACGGTCCGCAAGCTGGTATCCAAGAAGCTGGTCAGCCGGACAAACGCAAAAAACAACAAGGAGGTCAACCTGAGTCTGACCAGTATTGGCGAAATGGTCAGCCGAACCTATAAAGAGAGGATGAAAGAGGTTTTCACTTTTGCAGATGAACTTTATGCTGCTGCCAAACCTGAGGAACGCGAACTGGTGAAGCGCCTATTTCTGCAGATACACAAGAATATGAGAAACCGATTAACATGAAAACGAAACTGATCTTTTTACTGATAATTCTCGCCCAGGCCGGCTGGGCCCAGTCACCTCTTGATGATTATATCAAGATGGGCCTGGAGAATAACCTGGCACTGAAACAGAAAGAGACCAGCTACCGAAAGAGCCTGGAAACGCTAAAGGAAGCGAAAGGCCTGTTTTTCCCGAACGTCTCGCTGAATGCAAGGTTTTCAGTTGCCGAGGGAGGGCGAACGATCGACCTGCCGATCGGTGACCTGCTGAATCCGGTTTATGCCACGCTGAACCAGATCCTGAGGGAGAACCGCTTTCCGCAGATCGACAACCAGTCGTTCATGTTTCTGCGGCCAAAAGAGCAGGAAACGAAAATCCGGGTGATCCAGCCGGTATTCAATACAGATATCTATTACAATTCCAGGATCAAGAAGGAACTGACCGCAACGGAGCAGGTGACGGTTGATCAGTATCGGCAGGAACTTGTTGCTGAGATCAAGAAGGCCTATTATCATGTGGCCATGGCAGATGGCCTCGTTAACATGCTGAACGATACACGGAAATTACTCGAAGAGAATGTGAGGGTGAACCAGAAACTCGTGGATAACGGCAAAATAACCATCGATAACCTTTACCGGGCCCAGACCGAAATGAGCAAGTTCGATCAGCAGGTTCAGGTAGCCTCTAAAAACAAAGAAATCGCCTCGGCTTACCTTAATTTCCTGATAAACAGGTCACTGACAGAATCTGTGCTACTTGCCGAACCCAGCCTTTTACCCAGTGCGGAAGCGGAATCTTCCGTTTACAAGGAATCTGCGCTGGCTAACCGCGAGGAGTTGAAGAAGCTCGATTTGTATAACAACATCACTGACCTGCAGATGAAAATGAATCAGGCCGGAGCACTTCCGAGCCTGATGATCGTTGCGGATTACGGTATCCAGGGTGAGAAATACGAGATCAACAAAGATGCGGATTTCGGCCAGGCTTCAGCAATCTTAAGCTGGGATCTTTTCGCGGGATTCCAGAACCGCGCGAAAATCAGGCAGGCAAAACTGCAAATGGAGATCCTCGACCGGCAGTCGGAGGAGGTGAGGAAGCAGATTGAACTTCAGGTTATCAATGCGATGAATGAGCTGAAAACCTCTCTCGCCGGGATCGAAGCGGCGGCCAGCCAGGTGAGGACTGCGCGCGAGGGTTTCCGTCTGGTGAAAAGGCGCTACGAGGAGGGCCAGGCCAATCTCATCGAGTTTATCGATGCGCGTACCACACTTACCCAAGCCGAGGAAAACATGATCATCTCCAGGTTTACCTACCTGGCTGACTATGCTGAGTTTGAAAAAGTTTGTGCGATAAATAAGATATAACATGAAAAAATATAACACTCCTGCTGAATGTCTTAGTAAGGGAAAAGGTCCCGACTTTCGTCGGGATGACACCTCGCTGAGGGTAACCGGTTCGCTGTCACTCGTCACCTCTGTTCTCTTCCTGGCTTTTCTGATCAGCTGCAAACCGGCGCCGGTAAAAGAATCCGCAAAGGTGGATCCTGTCAAGGTAAAGGTTGTATCGGTGACGGTTCAGGAAATCAGTTTGCCGGTTCGGTCCGGAGGGATCGTGTCGACAAGCGAAGAGATCAGGCTGTCGTTCAAGACAGGCGGCATCGTTGCCCGCACATACGTTAAGGAGGGCGACGTGGTGAAAAAAGGCCAGTTGCTGGCCATTCTGAATCTTTCAGAGATCAGCGCACAGGTGAACCAGGCGAAAAACGGTTTTGATAAGGCCCAGCGCGACTTTACCCGGGCCAAAAACCTGTATGCCGACAGTGTTGCCACGCTGGAGCAGATGCAGAACGCCGAAACCGCACTCAACGTATCGAAATCGGTTATGGACATGGCACATTTTAACCTGTCGCATTCCCGTATTGTTGCCCCAAAAGCCGGCGTCATACTGAAGCAGCTGGTAAAGGAGAATGAGCTGGTCGCACCCGGTTATCCGGTGTATGCCCTTGGAATCAGCGGGAAAAACTGGATCATCCGTACCGCACTTTCCGACCGCGACATAGTAAAGATCAATCCCGGGGATACGGCAAACGTGATCATCGATGCCTGGCCCGGTCAGCCGTTTTCGGCTGTGGTGAGCCAGATTGATGAGGCATCCAATCCCATGACCGGAACTTATGAGATCGAACTTAAACTCGGGGATACCAAAAACCGGCTGGCTTCGGGTTTTATAGCCAATGTGGAGATCTTCCCGAGCCAGAAAATATCCTATCACCTGGTTCCCATGGCTTCGGTGGTTGAGGCCGACGGGCGAACGGGTTACGTTTACGAGGTTACTTCCGCCGGAACCGCCCGAAAAGTGAAGGTGAACATTGCCACCCTTTACGGAACGCAGGCTGCCATATCAGGCGGACTGGAAAACGTTAAAGAGGTGGTGAGTGAGGGCGTTGCGTACCTGACAGACGGAGTGCCTGTTGATATCAGAAAACAGTGATACCGGTAAGCCATGAAAATATCAGAAGCAGCCGTTAAAAACCATCAGTTTACCATCGTGGTATTCCTGATGCTGATAGCCGTCGGGGTATATTCCTATCTGAAGATCCCGCAGGCGGAAGATCCCGACCTGCCCATGCCGATCGTGCCGGTTACCGTGCTTTATCCCGGAGCATCTCCCATCGATATGGAGGAGTTGGTGGTGGATAAACTGGAGAAATCGTTCAAGGAACTGGAAGATGTCAAGCGAACGTGGACCGAAATCAAGGATGGTCTGACCACGGTTGTCGTCGAATTTACCGCCAACAGCGATCCCGATAAGAAGTACGACGAAGTGGTGCGGCAGGTTCAGACCACCCGGCCGTCACTTCCACAGGACCTTTATCTCATTGAGATATCGAAGATTAATGCCGGGGAGACCAATATCATTCAGGGGGCCATCGTATCCGGAACCGCAACTTATGATGAAATGCGGGTGCAGGCTGAGAAACTAAAGGATCTGGTTGCAAAAGTCCCGGGTGTGAAAAAAGCAGCGGCGGTTGCTTATCCTGCAAAGGAATTGCGGGTTGCCATTGATTTGCCCAAGCTCTCCCAACTGCGCATAACCGTTACGCAGGTGATGAATGCCATACAGAGCGAGAATGCCAATATTCCCGGGGGAAGCGTGGAGATCGGCCCCCAGAAATTCAATATCAAGACCAGCGGGAATTTCAGGAGCCTCGATGAGGTGGAACGCACAATCGTGGGATCCAACATGGGACAGATCGTTTATCTGAAAGATGTTGCCACAGTCAGCTGGGACGATGAGGACCCCAGGTATTTTGGACGGTACAACGGTACAAAGTCCATCTTCATCACTGCAAGCATGATGGATGCCCAGAATATCCATGATGTACGCAATGGAGTTTATAATCAGTTTGAAAGCTTCAGCAAAAAATTGCCCTCGGGAATTACCCTGGAAAAGGGCTTCGACCAGTCGCTCAACGTTAAGAAAAAGCTCAGTGGGTTGCAGCGCGACTTTCTCTTTGCCATCCTCCTGGTTCTGCTAACCTTGCTGCCACTGGGATTGCGTGCTTCAGGCGTGGTTATGGTTGCCATCCCGCTGTCGGTGCTGATCGGGCTTTCAGGGCTCTATTTTCTGGGCTACAGCATTAACCAGCTGAGTATTGTCGGGGCGGTTATCGCTCTCGGGCTGCTAGTTGACGACTCCATTGTGGTGGTGGAAAACATATCGAGATGGATCAGGGAAGGGTCGAAACCCATGGAAGCGGCAATCAAGGGAACGAAACAGATCGGGGCGGCCGTGCTGGGTTGCACGGCTACCCTGTTATTCGCGTTTCTACCGTTGATGTTCCTGCCCGGAATGCCCGGGAAATATATCAGGATATTGCCTGTTACCATTTCACTGATCGTTTTGAGTTCGCTCTTTGTGGCGCTCACAATTATCCCTTTCATCACCAGCAAGATATTCAAGGGGGATGTCGACCCGCGGGGAAACCTGATCCTAAGAGGATTAAATAAAGTAATCGATTTTACCTACGGCAGGGCATTGCACTGGTCGCTAAAGCATCCCGTATCCACGCTTCTGATTGCGGTGGCATTCTTCGGTGCCTCCCTGTCGCTGATCAACATCATCGGGTTCAGTCTGTTCCCAAAAGCCGGGATGCAGCAATTCCTGATCACCATTGAGACCCCGAAAGGCAATACTCTCATGGAGACCGACAGGGCGGTGAAATTTGTGGAATCGGTGGTGGGCAGCAAGAAGGAGATCAATTATTACATGTCGAATATCGGCCGCGGCAATCCGAAAGTGTTTTACAATGTTTTCCAGAAAGCCGAGCAGACCAATATCGGTGAGATGTTGTGTGAGATGAACCTGACCAAGCAGGATGACATGACGGTTTTTCTCGATAAGCTCAGGGATACGCTGAATACCTATGTCAATGCACGGATTTTCGTGACCGAATTTGAAAACGGATCGGTGATCGGCGCACCCATTGCCTTGAGGCTGGTGGGTGACGACCTTGCCTTGCTCAAGCAATACTCCCTCACCATCGACAGCATCATGAAATCGACGCCGGGCACCACTTACTGGAAAAATCCGCTCAGCGAGACGATGACGGATATCCGGATAGCGGTGAACAGCGACAAAGCGGGTATGTTCGGGATCCCGGGAATCGAGATCGATCGTACGGTGCGACTGGCATTGGCTGGTCTGGAGATCGGTAAATACCGGGAGGCAAACGGCAAGGAATATGCGATAAAGGCCCGTTTGCCGAAGGATACCGTCAATACACTTGCCACCCTCGACAAGATTTACGTATCATCGCTCAGCGGAGCACAAATTCCATTGTCGCAGCTGGCCAGAATCGAATTTGAGAGTTCGCCGACACTGATTGAACACTACAACCAGGATCGCTACAACCTCATATCATGCTATGTTAAAACCGGTTACAATACCGACAGGGTCACCAAGGAGATTTTGGCCAAGATTGATGCGGTCAAGTTTCCTGAAGGGTTCAAGATAATTCCTTCCGGGGAGATCGAGGGCCGGGAGGAAAGCTTCGGAGGGGTTGGGATTGCCATACTGGTAGCTATTTTCGGAATTTTTGCCATCCTGATACTTGAATTCCGCACCTTCAAAAGCACGCTCATTGTATTATCGGTCATCCCGTTGGGCATTCTCGGGGGTATCGTGGCACTTTACCTCACCGGATTTACCCTGTCGTTCGCAGCTGCAGTAGGTTTTGTTGCCCTCATCGGCATTGAAATCAAGAACTCGATTTTGCTGGTCGATTTCACCAATCAATTAAGGCAGCAAGGTGTTGAGCTCAACGAGGCGATCATTAAAGCGGGGGAGGTACGTTTTCTGCCGGTAATCCTGACCACCATGACGGCCATCGGAGGATTGCTTCCGATTGCGCTGGGTGATTCCAACCTCTATTCGCCGTTGGCCTGGGTGATCATTGGCGGGCTGATAACTTCCACGCTGCTGGCCAGGCTGGTGACGCCGGTCATGTACAAGTTGCTGCCGCCGAAGATCGAAGAAAAGATCGATAGACGGTAAAGAAGATCGGGCGACGAAAGAAATTATTTCCAGCGGGCGAGTTGCGGGATGTGGGAGGTATAAAAGATCCGCTTGAAATAGCCGATGCCCTGATTTTTCAGGATCTGCCTTACAAATTTCACCATCTCTTTTGAGGTGGTGAAACTGTCGCGGAATTTCCCCTCCTGATAACACAAACTGCAGTATACGGTACTTTTTGTACCGTCAGCCTCGGTCCCGCCCTGGCCTTTATCCTGATCCATAGGCATTCCGCAGCTCTGACAAAACCGATCGAATTTTCCCATTTTCTTTAGCATTATTTAACCAAATCAAATTTACTGAAAATTTTTGGCGAGAAATATATTTTATGTAATTTTGAAATAGAATTGCAATATTACATAAATCATGGAGCTGATACAGCGAAATCTGGAAGTTCAGGCAACCAGATTAATGAATCTGTTTCCTGTTGTAACAATCACCGGTCCCAGGCAGTCGGGTAAAACCACTTTGGCCAGGGCTGTTGCCAGTGACTTCAGTTATGTCTCTTTTGAAAACCTGGATATTAGGGAAAATGCTCAAAAAGACCCACGCGGCTTTCTTCGCAAATATCCTGAGAAAGCCATATTCGATGAAATCCAGCTGGTACCTGAACTGGTCTCTTATCTGCAAGAGATCATTGACAGAAGGAATCAGCCGGGAATGTTCCTTTTGACCGGATCACAAAATCTCGCCTTGCATCAACAAGTATCTCAATCTCTGGCCGGCCGGACCGCGATGCTCAGACTATTGCCTTTCGAGATTTCAGAATTGAGCGGGCAAAATGAACTGAAGAACTGGCCTTTTCAAAACTGGATAGTCAACGGTTTCTACCCAAGGATTTTCAAGCAGCAAATACCCCCGTCTGATTTTTACCCTGCCTATTTTGAAACCTATGTTCAACGTGATGTCCGTCTGATACAAAATATTCAAAATCTTTCCGGGTTTATAACCTTCATAAGACTTTGTGCCGGCCGTATTGGTCAATTACTTGATCTTTCATCGCTTGCCAATGATTCAGGAATTTCAGTTAATACGGCTAAGGGTTGGTTATCTATTCTGGAAGCCACCTTTATAGTTTTTCTCCTTCAGCCCTATTACAAAAATCTCAATCAGCGCGTTATAAAATCGCCCAAGCTTTACTTCCATGATACAGGCCTCGCATGCTGGTTATTAAAAATAACCGATCCCGATCAGCTGGATACGCATTACCTTCGAGGCGGGCTTTTCGAAAACCTCATCATCTCCGACCTTCTCAAACAATCCTGCCACAAACTCAGTCAAACTGATCATTATTTCCTTAGAAACAGCAATGGTATTGAAGTCGATTGCTTAAGGGAATCACCAAAAGGCTTGGAATTGATCGAAATTAAATCCGGCCACACTTTTAATCAGAATTTTCTATCCGGTCTGATCAAATGGGACAAAATTATTCCCGGCATTGTCGCTGGAAAATCCTTGGTTTATGCCGGGGATGAAGAAACCTGGCAATCAGGAATTCAAATTCGAAACTGGAAAAACTATCTGCTAAATCCAGACCCCCCAGGTCATCCTTGACTATCGGCGCCGATTCTTTTGAGAAAATCTTCTTTGTATTTTGCCCCGATTGAAATCCCTTCTCCATTGCAATAGACATGGTTGTTCTCGATTTTTTCGATGTGTCCGATATTAACGAGATAGGAATTGTGAACCCGCAGGAAGAGCGCGGACGGCAAAAGAGTGATCATCTGACTGATAGTCATGCGGGTAACGGTCCGCTGCGCGCCGGAATAGATGCTTAAGTAATTCCCATCGCTCTTGATATGTGAAATCTCTTCGATCAGCAGTTTCACCTGTTTGTACCCATCCTTGATAAAAATGTGCTTTGCCGGCATTGATGAATTACCCGCTGGTGCTGCCGCCTGTTTCAGGTACCGTTGAACCGACCGGTTGAACCGGTCGAACTCAATCGGTTTCAGCAAATAATCGACTGCCTCGTAATCGTAGCTGTCGAGTGCATACTCGGAATAGGCCGTCGTGAAAATTATTCTGGGCGGGCATTTCAGCCGCCTCACCAACTCCATCCCGGATAATCCCGGCATATTGATATCGAGAAATATCAGGTCGACCGGATTATTCTTCAGATAATCCAACGCCTTCAGCGGATCGGTAAACCTTTCCATCAAGTCGAGTTCCGGCACCTTCGCCGCATGTATGGCAATCACATCCAGGGCAAACGGCTCATCATCAACGGCTATACTTCGAATCATACTGAACTTATAGGGCACCTCAAGTTACGGTTTCTTTCTGGTTAACCCCAGACTTCAGTCTGGGGATTGAAGGACTGGTTCACCTGCAGACTTCAGTCAGGGGATACAGCCATGATTACGATGAACCTATCCCCGGTATCTGCAATCGATAAAGTGTGCCGCTCCGGATAGATATGTTCCAGACGCTGGCGGACATTCGCAATACCGATCCCAAAGCCCTTCTCCTTATAAAACGCTTCAAAATTCTTGTCCACTGAATTCTCAATCACGAACTGAAAACGGTTATCAACGATCTGGAAAGTAACCTTAAGTTCCGATACGCTATTCGGATTTATGCCATGCTTAAATGCATTTTCCACGAAAGGGATCATCAGCATCGGGGCGATCATAATATTCTGATCTTCATCGATATCATTCTTAATCTCGATATTATGCTCCACCGAACTGCGGATAGCCTGCAGGTTGATATAATCGCTGATGTAGCTGATCTCCTTCTGGACCGGGATTTTTTCCTTTTCCATGTCATCCACCAGATAACGCATCAGGTTAGCCAGCTTGGCGATATATTCAGCCGTCTTCCCACTATTTTCTTTTAAAGCAAAAGCGTAGAGCGTATTGAGTGAGTTGAACAGGAAATGCGGATTCACCTGCGAACGTAGCTGTTGGAGTTCAGCCTCCTTATTCCGGAACATTTTAAATCCTACATTCTTCTGTAAAAGCTGTTGCTTGACAAAAGCATAAATCCATGCCGGAACGATTAAAAGCTGAATCCATAAAGCCGTTTTAATAACAAATTGCTCCGGAAGCTGGATGACTTCGAAAAATGGAATTCGTACTCCGATATGCACCAGCGACCGGTAAATCCCGAATACATTTTCCAGGTAAAAAGCCAGAATGGTACCCACGCAAACGAGGAGGGTTGCAAGCCAGTACTTTCCGACCCTCTGCTTCAGCATATAATGAGGAATCAGAATGACGGCATGGCAATAAAAAATCAGGATCCCTATTATGAAGACGAACAGGTCATCTTGTCGTGATGAATTCTGAACGTAAATCGCGAAGGTGCGTGAGATGACAAGAAATACAATAAGCACATTAACAACCACTTCCAGACTCACCAGGCGTTCCCTGAAAAGATATGAGATACTCTGCTTACGCCTGATAAGCAGATCCACGTAATAAACCAGAAAGGATAGCGCGACCAATATCAGCCAGCTGTTGACCATGCTGATGATGGAGCGGTGGTGCAGCCATTGGAACGGTGCATGAAGATGATTATCAGCGTTACCGATAGTTATGAGGGCGCCGAAATAAATGAGGGTCAACAATCCCATCTGGAACGCGTACCATTGATACTTTCCCTTTTTAAACCAGACAGGGATGAGATAATAGAGCTGCAGCCCGACAAATGCTATCCAGGTGAAAACCCGTCCGGCTGCCAGCGATTTGTCGGGGGACAACCGGTAAATCAGAAAATAGTTCGACAGGTAGGCGAGAGCGGAAAGAAAAATCAGCCCTTTTATGATGTAAAGAGGGTCAATACGTTTCCCGCTCTTACTGCGGTAAGTTATCACCTTGAATATGGCAAACCCTACGATTGCATATATTAATATTGTCAGGATCAGGGACCAGGAAGAAAGCAGGACTCTCGATGCATCGCGGTAGTTCCGTCCAGTCAGGTTAATATCCATTGTCCCCAGAAGCCTGACAAGGATTGGATCGTCAGAGATTTTCATGAAATAATTCCTCAACAATAACTTTCCTTTTCCGTCGTGAATCTCATCAACGGCATTTTTTAAATAGTGGAAAGAACAATAGGTTTTTGTGAGCCCCGAAAACTCCATTTGTGTCCGATCGAGGTAATCCTGCAGAGTTGCCTTTCTTCCATTCAAGGATGAGGTGCGAAAATCGATATAGTCGATAACGAACTTCCGATACTCCCTGGAATTGAATAAGGCATCATCATCGGAGATGCGATTTTGAGTTAAAACAGTTGCCACCAGGCTGTCACAAGCCGAATCCCGTTCAGCCCTATTAATAGCCAGACCAATCAAATCATTGAAATATTCGCAATTGATCCGGACAGATTCATGCCGAAAAAACGCGGAATCCACCGGTCCCGGATGATTAAACCCCTTCAGAAACTCAAGCTTCTCATTTCTCCAGTCAGTCAGTGTTTTGAACTGTTGAGTATCCCTGATTAAGTTTCTATAAAAACTATTGATCCGCTTCTCAGAAAAAGTCAGTTGATACTCTTTCATAAAGTAATTCCGGGTAGCTACCGTGCCATAAAATTCCATCGTGGTATCCATGGCGCCATACTGAAATTCCGTCCTAACGGAATCTCCCGGCGATAGTAAAATTGGCTGCCCTTCGTTCATGAACCCGATCCGGCAGCGGGTGAGCGGCCGGGATATTTCGTCCGTAACAAAAGAGAAGGTGTTATCGTCATTGATTTTTACCTGTAGCATGGACTCAACCTCGACCATTTTGGTAGTATCAAATGAGTATACAAGCAGGATGACCGGCTTATCCGGCTTATTAATCACCTTACCGGATATCACTGTTTTGGGCTGGGAATACCCTGCCACCGAAATCAGGAGGGCGAGGATGGGGAGGAAGATCCTTTTCATTTTTTTTTAGGGTTTATCTGTTGACCCTTCGAAATAACGACAGAACCCCTCCGCCGTAAAATAAATGGGATGAATTGGCGAAGAAATGTGACAATTTGCCAATTTGCCAATGTGCCAATTAACTTCCATGCACACTTGAATTTCCAACATCGGAATTCGGAACTCTGAATTGGAATCTCGACCTTCGGGTCCTACCCTACTCCATTCGGAGAAAACGGCTCATCCAGCCGGCAACCTCGAGGCTGTGCACCGGCTTTTCCAGGCTTGCGATACCTGTTGACATCAGTTCCGGCGTGAGCAAATGGGCATTGGCTTCGATGAGCTTATGTTCAAAATCAACCGAGAATTCGGGATGCCCCTGGATACCAAGCATGTTTTTCCCAACCCTGATCATACCGTTCGGGATAAGTGGAGAACGCGCCAGCAAAGTGGTATGGGGAGGCAGGCCAACAACCTGATCCTGGCATGACATCACCAGTCCAACCGAAGGAAGCGGGGGTTTCATCCAGGGTTCCTGTTGAAGAATCTCAAAATCATGAATACCGATGCAAAAGCCGGTGTCAGCCTTCCTGACCAAACCGCCCAATGCTGCCCCGATCATCTGATGCCCGAAACAGACTCCGATGCAGGGATTGCCCGAATCGGCAATCTCGCGCGTAAATTTCTTCATTTGGGTAATCCAGCCCACATCATCATACACGGAAAGCCTCGATCCGCTTATGATCCAACCGTCGCACTCAAATGGTCCGGCGGGAAATTTTCCGTCACAAACGTAGTAATCCGTGAATTCGAATCCGGGAAGAATGCGCCGGAACATCTCGGGATAACTGCCATCGGGATGGTTTAACTCCATGCGGGCATGATCACAAATTAAAAGGCCGATTATCATGGATTCAAGGATTGGTTACATCAACATTTTTACGGCAGAATAGGCAAAATAGATTCCAAAAAGACACAGGACAATTCCCAGTCCTTTTATCACCCCATTAACAATTTTCTTATTGATCCGGTGCCGGAACCGTGATAAAATCAGGGCCATGACCACGAACCAGATAATGCTTCCGATGGCTAAGGCCAGCGCATACGACAGGCTGATCAATAATGGGAACCAGCGCGGCCTCTCGGTTGTGGCGCTGTGATCCTGGTTCTTTAAAAACCTTAGGGTATCTGCCTTGAAATAATTGGTAACATGCGAGGTGTCGACAGCTTTACCTTCTATACTGTTCAAGGCCTTAACGTTCTTGCCGATCATGGTATCGAGTCCGCCTGTATTGAAGCCGAGTGAGGCGATAAAAGATATCACCAGGAAGGAAGATGTAAGGCTCCCAAAAAACAATGTCGGATTCAGAAAATTGACCATGAATCCGGTGTAAATGGCACCCTTACCTTCCGGTATCGGCCGGCCGGTTTTTGGGTGGATCTCTTCAACATGCTCGATATCAACCTTCGACTTGAAAACTTTATATCCGATGAACAGGATGAATACCGATCCGACACCCAATATATAAGGCATGGCCGGTAAGAGGTAATGAAAGAGTTTGGTAATCCCGAAAACGGCAAGAAAAACGTAGATGAAATCAGCGAATGAGGCACCAATGGCTACCTTGTTGCAGTATCGCAGCCTCCCTTTTAGCGCGTGGGAGGTGATCAGAATGCTCACCGGTCCTGCTATCGGCATCGAAAAGATGAAGCCGGATAAGAGGCCAACAATCGACATTGTGATCAAACTCTCTACCATACTGACAAAAGAAATAAAATATTTTCACTCCGCTACTGCCCACTGCCTACTGCCTATTGCCGACTGCCGACTGTCACCGGCACTGAAGTGCCGGGCTATTGATAAACCCCCTGCCGGCTCTCCCGGACTATTTGCTGAAAACGTTTGGACCCGTCCCTTAGGGTGCGGCGCTGGGTTGCCATATCCACCGAATACAAGCCAAATTTCATGTCATACCCGAGCGACCATTCGAAATTATCCATGAGGCTCCAATAGTAGTATCCCCTGATATCATACCCTTCAGATATGGCTCTCGAAACCACGTAAAGATACTGGCTGATAAATAGTTCCCGGCGATCATCCTTCGCGTCGGCAATGCCATTTTCAGTCACATAAATGGGAACGCCCAACTGAGAAACAGTTTTGATGGCACGGTAAAATCCCTCCGGATACATCGCATAATCCATGTCGGTTTTGACCTCACCTTCGAGTAGCTTTGCCTGGAATGCCTTATCGAGGTTAAAGGAGAATTTGTAGTTGTAATGTGAGTAATAGTTAAGTCCGATAAAATCCAGCGAACCCTTTGCTTTTGGATTCTCATCGATAAGTTTAGCCATGGTGGGCATGACGAAACGGTATTTGCCGGTTTTGAGGAAATTCAGGGTGGTACCGTTAAATACCCCTTCAATCAAACCTGAAAATACCCAGTCGCCCAGATTCCACTTGCTGTAAGGATCGGCCTGGGTCATGTTCTTGACCAGACCCACACTGGCTTTGTCGCCCCCCGGAAGGCTTTTGATCTTCCAGTATGCCTGGACGTGTGCTTCCAAAATGTTTCTGAGAACCACTGCTGCCAGCTGGGTATCCTTTTTACCCGGAGGATTGGCGCCCTGAAAATACCCCTCAACCACGTAGACGGCAGGCTCATTAATGGTGCACCAAAGCTTTACACGGTCCTTGAGGGCGAGATATATTACCTCAGTAAAACGGACAAAATCTGCAATATTTTCCTTTTTCTCGAAGGCTCCCTTTTTTTCAAACCATATAGGATTCGTGAAATGGTGAAGGGTAACCATCGGAACGATCCCGTTTGCGATCAGGGAATCGCATACATCCTGATAATGCTTTATTGCCAGGGTGTCAAAAACACCTTCTTTCGGTTCGATCCGGCTCCATTCAACCGAGAACCTATAGGAGTTCACTCCGAGTTCCTTCATCAGTCCGATATCCTCACTATAGCGCCTCCACTGGTCGCAGGCCATTCCGGAAAGCTGACCGCCGGCGATCATGGGTTTTCCGGTTGCATCCACGGTGCTTTCCCACAAATACCATTGGTTATTTGTGTTATACCCCTCAACCTGATGGGCTGCTGTGGCGTTACCCCAAAGAAAGTCTTTAGGGAAACTCAGCTTCTCCGTATTAATGGTTTTCCAGTCCCATTTTGTCTGGGGCCGGGTACTCTGTAAGATGATGCAGTATACGATCCATGCCACTATGATGATGACCAGGGCCGTAAAAAAGGTTGTCCGGATTTTGGCTAGCATATCAATGCAATTCTGTTTTCTGCTACCAATATACAGAAACTTCAATCGAGAAATACTAATTGGGAATTAGGCAATTCAACCTAATTGAGCGAGCTGACGTCCTCTTTCTTCTCCACCCGTTTTTCTTCAGCTTTGGCTTCGGTTGCCTCGGCATGGTGGTGTTCCTCGTGGCCTGGAACTCTTTTCCGGTCGATAATCTGGTACCGGAGAAGCATAGTAGGTATTGAGCAGGAAATAATACCCAGGGCCATGATCAGGGTACCCAGCAACAGGACTGAGGTGTTGCGCATCAGCCAGGCAATTACGAATAATGAAAAATTAGTCAGAATTACGGTTGTTGAGGCTTGCCAGTGAGTCATTCCGAGGGCAAGCAATCCATGGTGAAAATGGTTCCTGTCAGCGTAAAAAGGCGATCTGCCGTTGGCTATCCTCAGGGTCATAACGCGCACGGTATCGGCAATCGGCACAATCATGACGGCCATGACCACCGCCGGCATTGCTTTTAAAAACAGGGTACTGTCGGGAGCAACCGGGCACCAGAGGATTTTTACCGCAAAAGTGGCGAAGAGCAGTCCCAACATTTGGGATCCGGTATCGCCCATAAACAGTTTGTTCTCCTTGCTGAAAACGTTAAAGAAATAAAACGGGAACAACCCGCCGGCAGTAGCAAAAGCGAAAGTTGCATAATCAGGATGGTCCAGAGAGAAAAGCCAGATCCCGAGCACGACCGATACGAATATTCCCAGGCCGCTGGCCAGGCCATCGATCCCGTCGACCAGATTAAAGGCATTGATCAGGGCAACGAAAATAAAAAAAGACAAGACAACACTGATTCCGTAGGGTATTTCATTAAAGCCGAACAGCCCGTGAAGGCTGATTATTCTAACGTCGGCAGCAAGAATAATAAATAGGCTCGCGATAATCTGTCCAGCCATCTTTTTCGTCGGGCTTAATCCCACCAGATCATCTTTCATGCCAAAGAAGAACAGGATAACCATGGCAGGCAGGACATATTGAAATTCACGCGGAAAATCCTGCTTCAGGAAAAGACTCCCGCCAATAGTTACCGCTGCAAAGATTGCAACACCGCCTAAAGTAGGGATAACACCCACATGGCTGGTCCGGCCGTTGGGTAATGCTCCCATCCTATTTGCTTTTGAAACCCTCACAATTGGAGGAATTGCAATATATGACACCATCAATGCAGCCAGGAATGCCAGGATCATTGATTGGTTTATGGGTATCATGAGGTACTTAGGTTACAGTTTGATCCTTAAGGAATCGAATTACAAAAATACAACCAATTATTTATAAACATGAACTAAAACGAGTAACATGCGCACTTTAGCGTTCAGCCTGCTTGATTATAAGTGTAGGTTGCTAATCCGGAAAACAGTTTTAAACCATAGTTTTTGTAGTACACGCGCGACTTTCCAACATTTTTAATCCAAATTACATAATTATCTTTATTCCATGAAAAGAATCACATTTTTTTTAAGTTTTTGTGTCCTGTTTTTCCTGCAGCAGCAGGGCTTTGGTCAAGGGGTAACCCAACACAAGGAACCTGCAGGAGTACCCCGGGGGATATCGTGGCACGACTGGGAAAAGATGGACAAGCACTGGCAACCTTACTCCACCCAATTATACATCACAAAAAAAGACGGAACCGCTACCGAAGGACAGTTAATCTGGATGAATGACAGCCTGGTAATGGTCCGGAAAAGCTTCAGCCTTCCAGGTGGGATTATGAACCCGAATGAAATCACCAACATTCGGATCCCTGATATCGCTTCGATGAAAGTCAGGCTGGGAGGGCATCCGTATCAAGGGATGATTATTGGCATTGTGGCAGGCGTTATACCCGGATTTGTTACCGGAGCCATACTTGCGCAGGGCTGGACCATAATTCCCGCAATTGTTCTTGGCGCTATCACAGCCGCAGGAGGCGGAACCATCGGTAGTTTCATGCAGAAAGCAAACCGTAAGCAGGTTTATGAGATCAGTGCCGAAAAACTGAATGGTCCTCAATTAAGCAGGCTGAGGGAATCAGCCATCTTCCCCGACCGGCTGCCTGAGCTGCAAAACCGCATGGGAGAGCCCTCGCTTCACGATTTCGAGCTCCTGGTTAAACAATCCCCGATGATGCAAAGAGCCTTCCCGGTAAATAAGTGGGCCCTATCTATACACACATCCCTGATGACGAACTCGGTTCGCAAAAGACTGCAGAACTGGTACATGTCACCTCTTTTCGGCCCGTCGGATCCCTATTACGAAACCCGGATAGGTTTGGATGCAGGCCTGTCGAGGAGTATTGGCCGAAATTTTGAAGCCGGCGTAATGTTTCAGATGTTCCCCGGAGATATTTCGTCTTCCTATTTTAATAAGTACCTGCCTGATTACGATTTGGGGTATTCGTACAATCATCATTTCAGGCAAACCACTCTCGGCATTTATGGGGGCTGGAAATTCCATCCGGCCGACCGATACTGGGCCGACCGCCTGGAGACCTCTATCCAGGTGGGGCCTGTTTTGTCGGATATCTATGAGCATTTTTATTTCAGCTGGAATTCCATCAGTGATTACAATAAAAATGGAGAAACATTCATTCAGGAACATAACCTCAAGCCCGGCGCGATGCTGCGCCTTCAGGCTTCGTGGTACCTGATACCCGGATTCTCCGTGGATGCAGGCCTGGAAGGTTTCCTGATCAACAGGATCACTTTTAATGAAAGAACCGTACTACCGGAATCGGCGTACGGCTCTATTTATATTCCTTCACACAGGCTGAATTTCAGCAATCTGCAGGGGTATCTCGGGCTCAGTGCCCACTTTTAGCGACCCGACAGATTGACGCTGTATTTGCCTTTAGCTTTTTCGGCACTGACGCTGACGGTCCACTTACCGATATAAGAAGCTTCATCCTTGCCCTCGAAACCGATCGTTTGCTTCCAGTTGACATTTGCCAGTGAGGACAAAGTATACTCGTTATAAACCTCTCCGTTGGGCTGCTTGATAATTATCTTAACCTTGCCGGCATCGATGGCTCCGTCGACCCTGACAGATATACCATTTGCCCCTTCCTTAACCTCATAATTAAAGTCGGCTGAGCTGGTCTCATCAGCGAGGGTTTTGTCGATGGACAGATTATCCTGGTTAAAACTGAATACGTTGGTGGCACCAGCCCACACGTCGGGTGCAACAACTTTCACGTCGCCTTCGGTCGAGAATGAAAAGGGCTCAGGGCTTTCAATCCTGATCCCGGGAGTCTTGTAATAGTAACGGAATTTCTTTCCATTGATGTCCTTGTTAACAATTACATTCTCCTCAATAACCCTTCTCTGCTCGCGCATTGCCTCTCGCTGCTGTTCCATAACTTCACGCTGCTGATCCATTGACTCCCGCACATGAACCCGAACCTCTGCGGCCTGGGCGCGGGCTTCCTCAGCGTGGGCCCGGGCCTCTCCGGCAACTTCGCGGGCTTCGGCCTTTATTTTAACAATCTCTCCAGGATCGATGGCGGGAATTGGATAACCGATAACCACATGCTCACCGCCGGTAAGTTCCTGAAGCTTTTTTGACTGTTTTTCAATTTTGCGCTGGATGCGCTCTATCTTCTTCTGACTGGCGTCCTGCCCGAATGTCGCAGCCGGTCCTGCCAGGAAAGTCAGGAGAATAATCGATACTACTAATCTTGATTTCATTTTTTCTGAATTTGTTATGCTGCAAAAATAACCAAGGCGCTTTGCAGCCCGAGTTAACGCCGGGTTAACGATATGTTAAAGGAAATCTACCGAAAGCGAAAAAGGATTAAGCAAGAGGTTTGGAATAACATGTTTTTTGACATTGAGTTTCCTGTTAAACCTTTGTAAATTTATGGTATCCAAATACAAAACTCCAAACCATGAAGTCAAATATCCTATTTTCCGGAATTATGGCTCTTACCATAGTTACGGCAGGCTGTTCAGGCCTTACTGAACTCCCGATGTACTGGGGTAACAATGCCGCTTCTCCGGACATCAAGCCAACCGGTTACCATGCTGATACCCAGACCGGCTGGATGAGTTACAACGACAGTACGCACCTGTATTTTGCATTCACTTTCTTTGATCCGCGGGTTCAGACCCAGATACTTCGGACTGGGATGACGGTTTTTATTGATACGACCGGTAAGATGAAGGAAGATTGCTTTGTCCGCTTTCCGATGATCAGGCGCGACATCATTGCCGGCGGTCAGGCAGGCCAGAAGCCTCAGGCCAGGCAGGGAGGGCAGAACCGGGCAGAGCGCACGAGTACTGAGATGCTGCTCGACCAGGCTAAGGGTTTTGAGCTGAAGTGGAAGAACGGCAAAGATTCGCTTGACATCAATACCGCTGCCGAAAAAACAGATTTTAAAACCTCGATCGGCCTCGATTCCACAAGGGCACTGAACATGGTAATCGGTGTTCCTTTAAAACGCATCCAGCCCGGAGGCTTGAAGTCGCTCAATGAGATGGTTATCGGACTCCGGTTTGGACAACCATCGGGAGGAATGGAGCAAGACGGCCAGAGACAACAGATGAGTGGCAGCCAGCCTCAGGCGGTGTTGGGAGGAAATACAGCCGGTACCCAGGGTTCATCAGGATCCGGTGGCCGCAGAGGCCGCGGTGGCGGCGGCGGTGCCGCCTCGGGCGGAGGTGGCGGCGGCATGGGGGCTCAAAGAATGGCTGCTGCCGGTGGTCCGCAAGGAATGGACAATGCCCCGATGGAGTACTGGTACAAAACCAGAATAATCCGCAAATAAACCCGCCGACTGCCAGTTGCCGACTGCCGAGTGCCGACTGCCCCCGGCATTGAAATGCCGGACTATTGATACCTACCTAAGCCAGGCCGCCAGAAATTTTTGCTGCACGGGTGTTGGTTCCGGCATGGGGGAAATCTTAAAACTTCGCTTATTAATTGACTTGTCGAGATGCGTGATCGCCGGTTCCAGCGGCGTCAGATCGATATTCAGACCGGCATATCCCAGGTATTTCGCATAATCGACCTGATCGGTGGTATACACGTAATTGAAAAATTCAGCGAGCGAACAACCGGCCGCCTTCTCGCATTCGGCGCGGAATTCCTCATCGGTGAAGCCCCGCTTAAGTGCTTTGTTGTAATCCTGGTAAAGAGTACGCATGACATCATCGAGCGATATGGCATTTCCGGTTTCATGGCGGATCTTCAGGTCGAGAAGCATGCAAAGCGACGCCCCCTTGTTGTAATAGTTGATGGTTACGCTCTGTGAATTCTCATTCCGGTTGAAAAACAGCATCCAGGTATCGCGACTGGATAAAGCGACCGACTGAAACTTATGTCCAACAATATTCTCATGTGAGCCAATAGTTCTGGCGGCGTTCTCAAGAAATCCGTCGCGACTCAGGAATCCGGCCCGGTTGAGGATGAGCTCCTCATAATATACGGTGCCGCCCTCCGACAGCCAGAGCATATTCGTGATGCATTCCCGGTCATAATCGAAAGGCCCCAGAACGATCGGGCGGATACTTTTGACATTATAGAGATGAAAAAATTCATGGGCGAAAAATCCAAGAAGGCCCCTGTCTTTTTCGGGTCCCTGATAGTTCGACAAATCCGCAAAAACAGCCATTGAATTCAGGTGTTCCAGTCCGCCACCTCCCTTGTCCATGACGATAAATGTATAATGTGTGTAAGGTATCTCCCCGATGATGGCTGTGCTGGCCTCAACAATCCGCTTAAAGTCGGCAGCCAGCTTTTGGAGGTCAGTCGTTCCCGGCTTCTCGATGGCGATGTAATGAGGAATACCTTTGTATTCAAAGGTTACAACCTTCTGATTGCCAACTAGTATGGGACAATCATAAAGACGGTCGAAATCCGGTGCCGAAAAAGTATTGACTGATCCCTTAACCGGATCCAGACCGGTGGAAACAGTTGTCCAGCCACTGTAAGGCTTCACTGTAACCGAAACCGGATGATTCAACTGGCCAGCCACATGCATGAAAATCCCGGTAGGGGAAATAAATCCCCGTCCTTCCGAGAGGTAAGGTTCCGCGACCGAAGTGCGGTTGGCAAACACGTAGTAGCCAACTTTCAGCGACTTTACTCCGGTGGTATTCACATGCCAGGTGTTTTTCGCGGTTTTTTCCCAGGCAAGTGGCTTGCCTGCACCATCGGTGGGGGTGAACTCCACAACATTTTTTGCCAGGTCGAGCACCATGTAATAGCCCGGAGTCCAAACAGGCATTTTCAGATCGACTGACTCAGCAGCCACTCCTTCATACACGAACTCAACCTTATAGTAATGACTGGCAGGTTGATCCATCGATATCGTGTACGACATTGTACCGCCGGTAGGCTGGCCAAAAGCCAGTCCGACTGCCAAAAAAATAAAAACCATCAGGTTTGTGATGGAATAAAATGTGCTTTTCATGGGATTGGATTTTTTGCAGGCAGGTGAAACAGGTCATCCGCTTTCAGCCCTACTCTCTTTGTAATAAATAAACAGTAATCAAGGTCGCCCATATTACTGTCGCCGTTATTGGTTCCAAAAGCGAATTTAACGCCGTGTTTCTTCGCAAGGCTGATGAATTTCGCTGAAGGAATGCGGTAGCGGTTGTTAATCTCGATCGCAATCTTGTTTTTGAGTGCAGCTCTGATCACCCGAAGCATTCGTTCCCGCGTCCAAAGCTGGTCGTACTCATCGGCAATACATTCAGGCAGAAAAGTGGGATTTACATAGATATTGATCGGCTCGCTGGCCATAATGGTTTCGATCCTGCCGACCAGATCATCCATAAATTTTTGTTTGTCGGGAACCGATACCTCCTCTTTGATCCAGAGGCGGACACGCTTTCCCGACGGATCTGTAAAGGTCATCGCATCGGTGAAAACATAATCGAACCGGGCAATGACAGCCGGTGAAAACATTTTCACCCACTCGCGCCCTTCAGCCTGCATGGCCAGCATGAATGGCGATCCCTTCATTGAATCCAGCCAAGCCAGCGCCGCGCTGTCGGTCTGGGTGGGAAAACCCATACCGCAATTCAGCGCAATGCCATATTTAATGCCGGTTTGCCGGGAATGCTCAACTGCCTTCTCATAGGTAAAATCGCCCTTAAGGTGCACATGATAATCAATGAGGGGGAAATCCGACTTAACCTGGGCCATGCCTGATAAGCTCAGCACGACCAGATATAAAATCACCGGTATTTTTTTCATTCTTCGCTAATAATTCTTGTTAATGGTCTCTTGTTCCCGGATATAATTCTCAGCCTCTGAGGTAGTTCCGAGGGCCAGCGCTATCCATCTGGTTTTTTCATTTTGCTCAAGAATGATCTTGATAGCCATGGTTATGGGAACAGAGAGAACCATCCCGACCGTTCCAAATATCATTCCCCAGAATAGGAGGGAAAGGAAAACGACCAGGGTCGACAATCCGAGGCCTTTGCCCATGATGCGAGGCTCAATAAAATTACCCACTACATTATATATAACCATAAAGGAGACGAGAGTCCAGATAGCCCCGCCGGTTCCTGTTTGAACCAGGGCAAACAATACCGCAGGTATCGAGGCAATAATCGAACCGATGTTCGGGACATAATTCATTAAGGCAGCAATCAGGGCCCACAATAGTGCGTATTCAACCCCGATAATCAGAAGAGCCACATAGATAAGAGCTCCTACAGCCAGTGCAACCAAAGTTTTTATCCAGAGGTACTGCCTGATATTCTGGGTGATGGTAAAGATATAATCCATCGATCTGCCAGAGCCGTAGTTGATTGCCTTCGATTTTACCAAGAAGCTCCCAAATTCTGTGAGTGTGAAAATAACAATCAGAAATACCAGAAAAGTCTTACCCATGACATTTAGCAAACCATTCACGGCATTGGCAGTCAGCTGCAGGATTTTTGCCGGCTGGATGATGCCGGAAAGCTGTTCAGCACTCATCTTTACCCCGTGATCATTGAGAAAAACAACAAGCGAGTCGCCCATCTCGCTGAGGCTTGTCTCATAATCCGCCACATTACTGGAGAATGACGACAAAGTTCCGCCGATCAGGTAAATAAATGCAGCAAAAAGCATCACCAATCCCAGTATCACGATGATAAGTGCGGCGGATCTGGGAACTTTTCTTTTCTCCAGCCATTCAATGGGTTGGGCACAGATAATACTGATGAACAGTGCCAGTAAAAATGGAGTAATTACGGATTTGGCATAAATGACTCCTGCAAAGATAATTACCAGGGCAGCAACCGGAACCAGGGGAGAACCCTCTGAAGACCCTACAGCTTTATTGCTCATCTCTGAAGTTATTTAGGTTTAGAGGAAACTTCATAAACATACCAAAATTAGTAATCATCCGATTCACTCATAATATGCCTATTTTTAGGGCAAAATTCCATCAGATGAACAGATTTTTCCTGATCGCTTTTTCCCTGATCGGCACCGCTTCCATGAGTCTCAACGCACAAACCGGAACCGACCTTATCAAGTATGTAAACCCGATGGCCGGGACCTACAAGATGGGCCACACATTTCCAGGGGCTTCTGTGCCATTTGGCTTTGTCCAGCTCAGTCCGGATACCGACACCGTAAGTTATGAGCTGAACGGAAAATACAATGGGGAGGTATATCGATATTGCGCTGGTTATCAATATGATGATCCAACCATTACCGGATTCAGCCATACCCATTTCAGTGGCACCGGTCACAGTGATCTGGGCGACTTTCTCATCATGCCGACAACAGGTGATCTCCGGCTAAATCCGGGAACCGATGACAAGCCCGGTTCCGGTTATCGTTCACGATTCAGTCACAGTACCGAAATAGCAGAGCCAGCCTATTATTCCGTCATGCTCGACGATTACGGCATCCAGGCCGAACTGACCGCCACCACCCGCGTTGGGATTCACCGATATACCTTTCCGAAAGCCGGTCCGGCTCATATTATACTCGACCTGATGTCGGGAATTTACAATTATCCGGAGAAAAATGTGTGGACCTTCCTTCGGGTAGAGAACGATACCCTGGTGACCGGATACCGGCAGACTAATGGCTGGGCTCGTACACGTACGGTATATTTCGCCATGACCTTTTCGAAGAAGATCAGCCATTTCGGCCAGCGGAAATATGACCAGTCGGTTTACAAAGGTTTCTGGAGAAAATTTGATGAGACCCGGGATTTTCCTGAGATGGCCGGTCGTCAGATCCGTACCTGGTTTGATTTTGATGTCAGGGACGGTGAGGCTGTGATAGTGAAGTTCGCACTTTCCCCGGTGAGTACCCAGGGTGCAGTCAAGAACCTTATTGCCGAGGCATCCGGCTGGAATTTCGATGCTTTTCGCAAGAAAGGGCAGGATAGTTGGAACCGTGAACTGGCCAAGGTTACTGTGGAGACAGTGAATGAAGAGCAAAAACGGGTTTTTTACACAGCCCTGTACCATACTTTCCTCAGTCCGGCAACTTTCATGGATGTGGATGGCATGTACCGCGGCCTCGATCAGAACGATCATCAGGCCAGGGGATTCACGAATTATACCGTATTTTCCCTCTGGGATACCTATCGTGCGCTTCATCCGCTGTTCAATATTATCCAGCCGAAACGTAATGCCGACATGGCAAAATCAATGATGGCCCATTACGACCAGAGCGTTCATAAAATGCTTCCCGTATGGTCGCATTACGGGAATGAGAACTGGTGCATGATCGGTTACCACTCGGTCCCGGTTCTGGTTGACACCTATATCAAGGGTAATCTCGATATGGATCCCGCCAGGTTGCTGGATGCCATGGTTAGCACGGCCACCCACGGCAGCTATGACGGGATTGGCTATTATATGGCGATGGGTTACGTGCCGGAAGACAAGAGCGGTTCATCTGTATCAAAAACCATTGAATACGCTTATGACGACTGGTGCATAGCGGAATTTGCCAAAAAAATCGGCAATCAGGCAGTGTACGAACAGTTCAAGGCGCGATCTGAGAATTTCGTTAATGTGTATGATCCTGCTATTGGTTTCATGAGGCCAAAACTTTCAGATGGAACCTGGAAAAAAGATTTCAGCACCATGAGCACGCATAACCAGGGATTTATCGAGGGCAACGCCTGGACCTACAGCCTTTTTGTTCCGCATCAGGTGAACCGGATGATTGAGATGATGGGAGGCCCGAAGGTGTTCATCAGACATCTGGATTCGCTGTTCACCATGAAACTCGATGATTCCTTCTTTGCGGAAACGGAGGATATTACCCGTGACGGCCTCATCGGCAATTATGTTCACGGCAATGAGCCCGGCCATCACATCCCCTATCTGTATAACTGGGCAGGGGCTCCAAAAAAGACACAGGAGAGGGTGAGGATGATCATGGAAACGATGTACCATGATGCACCCGACGGGCTCTGCGGCAATGATGATGCCGGCCAGATGTCGGCCTGGTATGTTTTCAGTGCCCTCGGATTTTATCCTGTATGTCCGGGTTCCGATCAGTATTCGATAGGCAGCCCGATGGTTAAATCGGCAAAACTGACCCTGGAAAACGGGAAAGTCCTGGAGATCGAAGCCCAGAACCAGTCGGAAACCAACGTGCATGTTACCAAGATAATTGTGAACGGAACCAATATCAGAAGAAACTACCTGACACACAAAGAGATTATGGGCGGGGGAAAAATTACCTTCGTTATGGGACAGTAATTGTACTGACTAAAAATTATTCCTAAATTAATGGTTTGTCAACCCTCACCCTTATGAAAGCAAAAAGAATAATTCCGGCCGCCGTGCTTTGTGCATGGGTACTGACTCAGACTGCAGTTTTCGGTCAAAAAACATCCTCGGTATATTATTATCCTGACAAGTCGGCCTGCATTGAATATGCATATACCGGATCCACCACGGGAACTGAAACCTGGTATATGGACAATAACGGCAAGCTTACGGCGCGTTATTCCGAACTTACGACAAAATCATTCGGTTCCACATCCAAAACCAGCCAGGTGACCATTCAGCGGGATTCTGTTTTTTACACCATTAACCTGCTGAATAAAACAGGAGTGAAGCAAACGGTCCATTACGACCAGAAAGACCTGGACAAGTGGTCGAAGAATTCACAGGAAGCCTGGACGGATATGGGGTTTAAGAAGATCGGGGAAGAAGACATCCTGGGCAAGCACTGTGAAATCTGGGAAGGCATGTCAACAAAATCGTGGATCTGGAAAAATTATGTATTAAAAACCGTCTCCGACCTGTTTGACAAAACCACTATCGAAGCCAAAAAAATTGAAACCGGAATAGCTGTCGACCGGTCGAAGTTCGAGGTTCCGGATGGTATTAAGATGGAAGAATACACGTTAAACGCCAGTGATCCGGTTTTCGACAGCCTTGGAAAAGATCTTCAGAAGGGGCTTAATGATCTGAAAGACATGTTCGCCCCGAAAAAGAAAAAGCAATAATCTCGATATTTACTCAAGGCGATTGAGGCGAGGCTGGCTAATTTGTTTAACTTTTGAGTTAAACTATTGTTATATCTTTTTATGCCAGCTAAAATGGAAAAACCATTCATCGAGGACCGCGGTCAATTCAGGGCCCATGTCCAGGGCAAGGTGCCGAAGAGAAGCGAGGTTCACAAATTCCTCAACGACCTGACAGAGTACCTGTTTCCGGTATTATCTGAAAATCAGCACCCCTGTGAGGAATCCTGTCTCGGGGATCTGCTTATATTGTTGGAAAAGATTCTGAATTCGTACGATTCGGGGCTGACTGATACCACGCAAACCATTCTCGACTTTAGAAATTCTTTGCCTGCGATCTACCGCACGCTCGTTACGGACGCAACGGCGATCTGCGACGGAGACCCTGCGGCCAGTTCCATCGAGGAAGTCATCATCAGTTATCCGGGATTTTACGCGATTATGGTTTACCGGCTGGCGCATGAACTGAGCCGTTTATCGGTCCCGTTCATCCCCCGGATGCTTACCGAATATTCACACGGAAAAACCGGGATTGATATCAATCCGAAGGCGAAAATAGGCCAATCATTCTGCATCGATCATGGCACGGGCATCGTGATTGGGGAGACTGCTGTAATTGGGAAGTCGGTAAAAATTTACCAGGGAGTGACCCTTGGAGCCTTGAGTGTCAGCAAGGAATGTGCGGGGAGCAAGCGCCATCCGACCATTGAGGATTACGTAACGCTCTATTCGGGATGCACGATTCTCGGTGGAGAAACGGTAATCGGCCATCACTCGGTAGTCGGGGGAAATGTGTGGCTGACCCATTCAGTGGAACCGCATTCGCTGGTTGTGAATCAGGATAAGATCAGGTTGATCGATAAATCAATGGATCTCAGTGATGTTATCAATTTTGTAATCTAACTTATAATATGAAAGCAAACAATGTATTGGAACTTATCGGCAATACGCCGGTAGTCAGGATAAACACTCTGTATAAAAAGGAAGTTGAAGTCTGGATCAAGCTCGAAAAGCAAAATCCGGGAGGCAGCATCAAGGACCGTATCGGCTTGTCGATGATTGAGGACGCCGAAGCCAGGGGCCTGCTGAACAAGGACGCCGTAATAATTGAACCGACATCGGGCAATACCGGGATCGGGCTTGCCCTCGCTGGCGCAATAAAAGGATACCGGGTTATTCTGGTCATGCCTGAATCCATGTCGGTTGAACGCAGGAAGCTGATGATGGCCTATGGTGCTGAAATCGATTTGACCCCGAGGGAAAAAGGCATGAAAGGGGCTATTGAGAGGGCTGAATCGCTCACCCGGGAGTTAAATGCCTGGATGCCGATGCAGTTCAACAATCCATCGAATCCGGAAGTGCACAGTCGGACTACGGCAAAAGAAATTATTGCCGATTTCCCCGAAGGTCTGGATTACTTGATCACGGGTGTGGGCACAGGCGGGCACATTACCGGTGTGTCGCGCATTCTAAAACCAAAATGGCCGGCGATGAAAGTTTTCGCCGTTGAACCGGAAGCATCGCCGGTGATCAGCGGCGGCAATCCGGCTCCGCATCCCATCCAGGGTATCGGAGCAGGTTTCATACCGGGCAATCTCGATGTGAAGCTCCTTGACCGGGTTATCACCGTCTCAAAAGAAGAGGCTTATGACTATACCAGAAAGGCTGCACGCAAGGAGGGTTTGATGGTGGGTATATCAACAGGGGCATCGCTGGCAGCAATCGCTAAAGTCCAGGATGAGCTGAAGGGAAAGAAGGTACTGACATTTGCCTATGACACCGGGGAGCGATATCTCTCGGTTGAGGGATTGTTTTAAGAGTTGGCAGTTGGCAGCAGGCAGTCGGCAAAAATGGGGCGTATCAATAGACCCCGGTTTTAACCGGGGGTAAGGCAGTTGGCAGTATCAATAGCCAGGCACTTCAGTGCCGGGGGCAGTTGGCAGTTGGCAATAATTAGGTAAATTTACTGCCTATGGCAACAAAGATCATAATCCCGACGCTGGAAAAAGCCGGCTTGCATGCAAGGAACCCGCACCGTTTCCGGTATGATTTCAAGAAGCTGACAGAGATTTGCCCTGAACTGGCGGATTTCGTGCATCTGAATAAATACAAGAATGAATCCATCGACTTTGCTGACCCTGCCGCGGTAAAAGCGCTGAACAGGGCACTGCTGAAGGAATTCTACGACATCACCTATTGGGATATACCGGAAAATTATCTTTGTCCTCCGATTCCCGGACGGGCTGATTACATCCACCATATCGCCGATCTGTTGGCAAAGGATAATGGTGGAAAAATCCCTCAAGGCGAGAAAGTCAGGATACTGGATATTGGTACCGGGGCCAATCTTGTTTATCCGATTATTGGCCATCACGAATACGGATGGAGTTTTGTGGGAACTGACGTAGATCCGGCAGCTATTGCATCGGCACAGAAAATTATTGATGGCAATGATACTCTTACCGGTGCTTTGGAGCTCAGGCTTCAGCCTGTGGCGGCTGATATTTTTCGTGGGATCGTGCAACCGGAAGAACAGTTCGAGATCTCCATATGTAATCCGCCATTCCATTCCTCGATGCAGGAGGCAAGAGCTGCGACTGGCAGAAAGATTTATAACCTGAGCCGCGGCAAGAAATCTGAAACCATTCAAAACTTTGGCGGTCAGAATGTTGAATTATGTTATAAGGGCGGCGAGGAAGCATTTGTGCGCAGGATGATTCAGCAGAGTTCGGCAATACCGTCACAATGTAAATGGTTTTCAACGCTGATCGCAAAAAACGACCACTTACCGGCAGTCTACAAATCACTGGAAATAGCCAGGGTGGCGGAGGTCCGAACCATTGAGATGTCGCAGGGACAAAAGGTTAGCCGCATCGTCGTTTGGAGATTTTGAAGACGGAACGCGAGACGCGAGACGCGAGACGCGAAAAAGAGGATCGGGGGACGAAGAAGGGGATCGGGGGACGAAAATGAAGATCGGGGGACGAGGAAGGGATCGAAGAACGAATAAGAAGATACCATATTATGGAGGACAAATTATATAGAGCATTTAGCGGGAGCGAGGTAGAAGCTGTCCTGCTCCAGGGTGAGCTGGAGGAAAACGGCATTTCCTCAACTTACCGCGATGGCTCAGTCGCCGGGGTCAGTCCGTTTTACGGCGGTGCACCCTTTTCAGTTGACCTTTTTATCAATGAAGCCGACCTGATTAAGGCCAAAACCCTAATCGATGAATTCCTGAAAAACCGGGAGTCTGATCAACTTTAAAAAGTTGAATGCCTAATTGTTCATAACTAGCCGCAAAATTCGTCAAATAGTTGATAATCAAATGACAGTTTGAATTCGGACAGAACCGTTTATTAATAAATTCGTTGCCTGGCAAGTTCGAAATTCAAATATCAATGAACAAAGCAAAAGATTACATCCTGGCTATCATCCTTTTGGGGATGCTCGTTTGGTCGGTTTTCGGATAGAGAGCAGAAATTTTGACCAAACATTTGGTTTATTCATGGGGGCTCCTATTTTTGTATCCGCTTAGAGAAAAAAATGAATAGCAAACAACTGATAAAAAATCTGGCTAATTGGTGCTGGCGTACCCCCTCGGGGTGGCGGTAGGCAGCATTGTCGGATTGTACTCAGTTCAAAGCGGGCATGTTGTTTACAGCATGCCCGCTTTGTATTTAGCAAACTCTTAATATTAACTGATATGACAAAGATTCGAAGAATCATTCTGACTGAAGATGAGATGCCGAGGCAGTGGTATAACCTTGCCGCCGATGTAAAATGCCCGCCCTTCATGAGCCCTGCAGGCCCGGTACCGCCGGAAGCCTGGGCACCGGTTTTTCCGATGAATCTGGTGGAACAGGAGTACAGCACTCAGCGCTGGATCGATATTCCTGAGGAGGTCCTCAGCCTGTTGACCCGCTGGCGCCCGGCACCCATGCACCGTGCTTACGCTTTGGAAGAAGCATTGGGCACTCCGTGCAGGATCTATTATAAGAATGAGAGTTTGTCACCCGGTGGCAGTCACAAGCCCAATACAGCAGTAGCCCAGGCCTGGTATAACAAGCAGGCCGGCACTAAGAGGTTGACCACCGAAACAGGTGCCGGACAATGGGGAAGCGCACTTGCTTACGCCTGTTCACTGATCGGACTGGAATGCAAGGTGTTCATGGTACGGGTAAGTTATGGTCAGAAACCGCTGCCCAAACTGATGATGCAGACCTGGGGAGCTACCTGCGTGCCAAGTCCAAGCATGGAGACAGCCGCCGGACGAGCCATTCTCGAGCAATTTCCCGACACACCGGGAAGCCTGGGCATAGCCATCAGTGAAGCCATTGAAGCCGCTGTCACCGATCCTACCGGACAAACCAAATACTCACTGGGTAGTGTGCTGAATCATGTTATGCTGCACCAGACGATTATCGGACTGGAAGCGAAGAAACAACTTGAAAAAGTGAATGAGCGCCTGCCGGATATCGTGATAGGATGCGCCGGAGGCGGCAGCAACTTTGCCGGCCTGTCGTTCCCGTTTGTACTGGACAAAATCAACGGAGCCAAGATGGAGATCATCCCGGTGGAGCCGGCTTCCTGCCCCACCCTCACCCGCGGTCACTACGTATATGACCATGGCGACAATGCCAAGATGACCCCGCTGGTGGCCATGCATTCGCTCGGCCACAACTTTATCCCGGCACCGATCCATGCCGGCGGCTTACGCTATCACGGCATGTCCCCGCTGGTCAGCCGTGCCGTTGAAGACGGCCTGATGGCGCCAAGGGCAATCAATCAGCTGGAATGTTACGAGGCCGGCCTGTTGTTTGCAAGGACAGAGGGCATCATTCCGGCACCGGAATCGTGCCATGCCATTGCTGCAACCATCCAAGAAGCCAGAAAAGCCAAAGAGGAAGGCAAGGAAAAGGTTATCCTGTTCAACCTCAGCGGTCACGGCATGTTCGACCTTTTGGGTTACGAAAAGTTCATCAACGGACAATTGCAGGATTATGAATTACCCCAGGAGGTGATTAACAGGAATCACGAAGCGCTGGCAGGGTATCCAAAACCCTAAGACAATTTGCCAATTTGAAAATTCGATAATTCGACAATTGGATTCTCTTATCAATAGCCCTTAGTTTTAACCAGGGGGAGAATGGGACGATTTAATACAGAGAGGCTGTCTGGGTAAGGCGGCCTCTTTTTATTTTGACATTTGTCGCTAATATTTCGTCAATTGTCGTATCTTTGAGAAAATAAGAATTATGAAAGATTACGAAATCCCAGATGAAGCCATCACTTACGAATCTGTAGGTGATATGGATGTGTTTTATCTCATGAGGGTTGCGCGGCAGGGCATCGGATATTCACGCTTCGCATCGCTTACAAAATCTTTTCCATTCTCCATGAGCGACTGGTCGGAGTTTTTACATTTATCCGAGCGCACGATACAGCGATATGCCAAAGAAGAAAAGTCTTTTGATGCGGTATCATCAGAAAGGATCATCGAAATAACCTTATTATACAAAGATGGAGTTGATGTCTTTGGCAACCGAAAAAAATTCGATTCCTGGTTAGGAATCCAAAGTGTTGCTCTTGGGGGTACTGCTCCTAAAGAGCTTCTGGACAGTGCCCTGGGAATACAGCTGATCAGGAATGAACTGATGAGGATCGAACAAGGGGTTCTGGCATGATTGTTTTCAGGTTATCCAAACTTGCCTGGGCATCTGATCTGTCTGGAAATGGGGCACGCCTGGCAGGAGGTCGCTGGAACAGTCAGGGTACCGCCCTGATTTACACGAGTGAATCCAGGGCGCTTTGCACAGTCGAAATAGCAGTACACACAGGATTAGGCATACTTCCATCTGGATATCAGTTAATAACGATTGAAATTCCGGATGATGCGGAAATTCTTGAAATCAGACCTGATGAAATTAAGTCAGATTGGAGAGCATTTCCTTATCCCGTTTTCACCCGGCTGTTCGGCGACAGGTTCGTAAAGGAAAACAAGGCTTTAGTTCTCAAGGTCCCGTCGGCGGTTGTTCCCGGCGATTTTAACTATCTGATAAACCCGGCGCATGAAGATATCAGCTTGGTAAAAATTCTGAGCATTGAAGCCTTTGAGTTTGACGAGAGAATGTGCTAATTCGACAATTTGAAAATTCGACAATTCGACAATTTGAAAATTTGAAAATTAAAAATCGATGGTGTAGGTGTAGGTGATGGGGTCGTCATTGGCCTGGGTTGGTGGGGGAGGTATTCCCACTTCCGCGGGAATGACAAGGGAGCTTGCTCCTTCAGCCGGAATGCCGGGAGAGGGTGAAGTGGTGATGGTGTAAGTTATTGTTGGGCGGTTCAGGTTGAAGTGGATGGTTGCCCGGGTGGAGGTTCGTGTTCGCACACTTTTGTTTTTTACCTTCTCAAAGCGCATGAGTCCGATGACCCTCATGGCTTCCTCGTCGCAACCATAGCCCAGCCCCTTGAGGATCCGGACATTCTGAACCTGTCCGGTATCGAGAATATCGTATCCCACAATAACGCTGCCTTCAATACCGGCTGCTTCAGCTTCTTTTGGATACTGCACATTTTTCGCAATAAAATCCATAAAGGCCTTTTTCCCTCCGGGATATTCGGGCGTTTTGAGCGCCTCAAATTTCTTTGGGTGTTTTGTCATTTTAAAAATTGATGACTCGATTCTCGCCCTTCTTCAATGAGATTTCCTGCTCTTTTCCGGCATACACAACTTTTGCCGTACCGCCGGTTTTGGAGCTGATGGTGGCATTTACCATTTTCCCGTCAGCCCATTTCATATCGATTACGAAGCCGCCACGGGCACACAGGCCCTTGACTTCCCCTGTAGCCCAGGCTTTCGGCAGGGCAGGAAGCAACTGGACCACATCGGTGTGCGACTGGATAAGCATTTCGGCTATACCGGTTGTACCTCCGAAATTCCCGTCGATCTGGAAAGGCGGATGGGTATCGAAAAGGTTGCTCATCGTAGATTTCCTGAGCAGGGCAAGCAGATTTTCATAGGCTTTTTCACCATTCTGCAAACGGGCAAACTGACAAACAATCCAGGCGCGGCTCCATCCAGTATGACCGCCGCCAAAAGAAAGCCTGCGCTCGATGGTGGCCTGGGCGGCCTTGAAAAGTTCAGGAGTTGCCGGGGTAAATTCGGCCAGCGGGTAAAGTCCGAGCAGGTGTGACATGTGCCGGTGACCCGGCTCCACTTCGTCGTAATCCTTGATCCATTCCTGAATAACCCCTTTTGAATTTATGACCACGGGGGGAAGTCTTTTCTGTGCAGCGTCCAGTTTTGCGGCAAAATCCTGATCAGTTCCGAGAATCCTGCATGCCTCTTTACAGTTATCAAACAGGGTGTTCAATATTTCGATATCCACCGTGGCGGCATAGGTCAGGGCGGAGTTTTCCTTTGTTTTTGTGCCCGGAACCAGGAAGGCGTTTTCAGGTGAATGCGACGGATTCGTAACCAGATATCCATCGGGCGATTCGACCAGGAATCCGAGAACAAACTGCGCTGACCCTTTCATCATCGGCCAGGCAACATTTCTAAGGAAGGCCGTATCGCGGGTAAAAAGGAAATGCTCATACACGGTAAAAGTCATCCACGGGCCGTTGAGCGGCGTGATGCCCCAAACACCATCGGCCACACCGGTGCGGCCGAACGGATCCACCAGATGATGAAACACCCAGCCGTCGGTTCCGTACATCTCCCTGGCCGTGCGGGTTCCGGGCACCACCAGTTTCTCCATGAAAGAGACCAGCGGCAGAGCGGTTTCCGACAGGTTACAAACCTCGGCCGGCCAGTAATTCATCTGCAAATTGATATTGGTATGGAAATCCGCATTCCATGCGGCGTTCATATCCTTGTTCCAAACGCCCTGCAGGTTAGCGGGCAGAGTGGCCGGTCCGCGCGATGAGCCCATCAGCAGGTAACGTCCATATTGGAAATACATGGCGATGAGGGCATTATCCTCTCCTCCCGACTTCACCCGGACTAACCTTTCATCGGTGGGCAGGGAATCCTGCGCTGAACCACCCAGATCCAGTGCCACCCGGTTAAACATCGGCTGATATTCCGCCAGGTGCCTTTTCATCAGATTTTTATCTGATTGGGTTGCTGCAGCATCGAGTATTTTCGTACATGTTGCCGCCGGATCGATGGTCCGGTCGAAATCCAATTTGGCAATCGAAAAATCGGTCGCGGCGGTTATCCTTATTGTTACTTCCCTCGCCCCTTCCACCTTAATGCTTTGACCGCCGACTGCCGACTGAGGACTGCCAACTGCCGACTGCTGACTGCCAACTGCCAACTGCCCACTGCCAACTGCCAACTGCCCCCCGCTCTGGGTGAAGCGTGCTTCCCCGGCAAACTTCATATGTGCGCCAGCGGGTCCGCTTCCCTTGTCTTCACCATCGATGATTTGCCCGGTCAGAAGGAGTTTGCCGTCAGGAGTCGCGGTCACCACAGCATCCTTTTCACGGGTCATGGAAAAGTCGGCGTCCACGGTTCCACCATCCAGTGGTCTTATTTTTACGATCAGCATATTATCCGGAACCGAAGCATAGACTTCCTGCCGGTATTTTTTACCGTCAACCGCAAATTCGGTAGTAGCGACGCCGGTTTTCAGGTCGAGTGATCTGCGGTAATTCTCCGGCTTGGTTTTCCAGGCATAGTTGATCAGCAGATCGCCCAAGGGCTGATACGAGCGGATTCGCGGCGGTGTCCCCAACATATTGTCATTAGCCAGCTGCCAGGCTTCTTTGAATTTACTCTCAAACAGAGCTTTCTGAATTTCAGGCAGATGCGCCAGCGATCCCGGGTTATTATTGTTCACCGGGCATCCGGCCCAGATACTCTCTTCATTGATTTGTATACGTTCATTTTCAGCATTGCCGAAAACCATGGCACCCAAACGGCCGTTTCCGACCGGCAGGGCCTCATCCCAGACTTTTGCGGGCTGTTTGTACCATAAAGTGAGGTGGTTCGATGCATTTTTATCAGAGGAATCGGTACAGCTGGAAAATAATACCAGGCTGATCAGGAAAAATAAGGCGATCCGGCGTTTCATTTCAGTTTTAGGAATTTTATTGTTATTTATTAATAACCAGATTTACTGCATGGCGAATTTTTTGATTTAGCATTCTGCTATAAACCTTGGTTCCGTTACGATGATAGAAAAACTCAAGAATATTGAGAAGGTCGGATCTAGCCCTGACGGACCAGATTATTCTTCGTTGAGCCATTTATCAACCTCCGATTCAACCTGATCATTTGTCAAATATTCACCTTTCCGGATCTGTTCCCTGCCTTCATTTATGATTTCCTTTTGCTCGGGGTTTGTCCGATAAATCAATTTCTCTGACTTGGCATCAATAATCACTTTTATGGCGGAAAGGAATGACTTGTCATTAATTGCTGAAATCTTTTGAATCAGAATATCTTTAAGTTCATGGGTTGTCATAATGCCTTCTCATTTATACAAAGATATAATACATTTGATCTTGATTCCCCAAAAATCGAATCACATACCAACCCAAACAAGATGTTACTTAATCACCTCAGGACCGCAATCATCGGCTTTGCAATGATCTCAACTGCACCTTCAGAATATTCGATGATCAGGGAAATGAAGCGGCTCCGGAAAGTTTGCACCGAATGAAAAACAAGTCGATCAATCCATTGAGTAACATCGGAGGCTATCGATGAAGTGCTGGGTGCCATTGAATCCGGTGTGGAATTCGAGAAACGGATTGCAGCAATTTATCAGAATTGCAGGACCACGGCTGAAATTGAATCGGAATTTGAACGCCTGCAGCAGGAAATGGAAGCAAACATAACTGCCACCATGACCGATACCCGAAAGAAATTGTTGGAGAATTTTGATGCCGATGTTCATGATCGCCTGCGGGTCAACCTGACCGAAAGTCGTGAATACCTGAACAAGTTCGACACCATGCTTTGGAAGCTAACCTGTTTTGGTTCAGATGAGCAGGATCATCTTTTGCCAGTCGCAATCACTGATCGTGAAGAAATCCTTTCGGAAGATACTGCCCGACGGTTTTTTGATTTACCGGCAACCATTATCACTATTCAAAAAGTAACTTTACCCAAAAAGTTACAGGCCGAAACTCAAATGAGGGAACAAGCGATACTTAAGAACCTGGAAGCAAGACAAGCTGTCTGGTTTGATGAAGAAATTGAGAAGTTGAATTATTGGGCCGACGACAAGCGAAAGGGTCTCAAGACGGAACTGAAGGAGTTCGATGATGAGATTGCACTGCTGAAAAAGGAAGCCCGGGTGGCGCCAAACCTTCCGGATAAGCTGACAATACAAAAAAAACTCCGAGATATCGATAAAAAGCGCGATACCGCCTGGAAAGAATATGACGAAGCCGCAAAAAAGATCGAAAAACAAAAAGACGAACTGTTGGATTCCGTTGAGGAACGATTGAAACAGACGATTCATGAGAAATCTGTTTTCAACATACGCTGGAACATTGTTTAACAAGAGATTGAAATAAGGAACATTAACTATGGCTAATCAGGAACCTGAAAAAATAACCGGAACCTCCCTCGATATATCTGAAGAGAACCGCGCTCAGTTGAAGCAACTTTTTCCATCGGTTTTCACCGAAACGAAAAACGACAAGGGCGATTTGGTTGAATCCATAGATTTTGAAAAACTCAAGGCAGAATTGGGCACATTCTCCGATCTCTTTGAATCCCGAAGGGAACGCTACGGGATGGACTGGCCGGGGAAAAAGGAGGCATTGCGATTGATCCAGACTCCCAGTGCAGCCACGCTAAAACCTTGCCGGGAGGAATCGGTGAATTTTGATACCACCGAAAACCTTTTTATTGAAGGTGACAACCTGGAAGTACTCAAGCTTTTACAGAAAAGCTATTACGGTAAGGTTAAAATGATCTACATCGACCCGCCTTACAACACAGGCAAGGAATTTATCTACCCGGATAACTTTAGCGAAAGTCTTGAAACTTACCTTGAATACGCGGGGTTGACCGATAGCGATGGAAAGAAATTCAGTACCAATACTGCAAATGAAGGTCGGTTCCATACCAAATGGCTGAATATGATGTATCCGCGCCTCTATTTGGCTAGAAACCTATTGAGAGAGGACGGGGTAATTTTTATCAGCATTGACGATAATGAGGTTAGTAATTTAAGGAAGTTGTGCGATGAGATTTTTGGTGAAGGGAATTTCATCGGGCAGTTTTCATGGCGAACAGATGGAAACTTTGACAACCAAGCCAAAATGAAACGTACCCATGAATATATTCTCCTATACGCCAAAATAGAAGAAGAATTTCCACATCCTCCAGTTGTAGATCCCTCAGTTCCAACTGACAGCAAGTTATACAAAGAACAAATCCGGAATACTATTGTAAAAAATGGACCCAAAAATCCTATTAGCTCCATTGATTTACCAATTGGTTTTCCAGCGGATTTCAGCGAAGGAATTATCCGGGCACGAGAGGACAGTTGGCCTCACTACAATGTAGATGCACTCATTGAAAATGGGAAACTAGTTACCCCAGTAATGGTAACTAGCGGATGGAGCTCCAAAGATTTAATCATTGAATATATTCAGAAAGGCTGCGAGCCTGTCATAGATATCAAAGGACAATCCAGTCGTTTTATTATATCAAATTCAGGAGCAATAGAGGTCATTAAGGAACGGACAAAGAACCAGAGTCATGTTATTTCATCACTTTCCGGATTTGGTGGACCTCAAAAGGCGAGTGCTGAAATTGAAACACTTGGTGTTATTTTTGATGACTATCCGAAACCAGTAAATCTTATCAAATATTTTATTCAAATGGTTGATGGGGAGGATGCAATAATACTTGATTTCTTCGCTGGCTCCGCCACCACAGCTCACGCTTTACTTGACCTGAATAAACTTGATAATGGCAATCGCAAGTTCATTCTCATTCAGCTACCCGAGCCCTGCGACCCCAATAGCGAAGCCTTTAAAGCCGGGTATAAAACTATAGCCGAAATCAGCAAAGAGCGTATTCGAAGGGTGATCAAAAAGCTAAACCATGAACAGGAGGGCAAACTCGATCTTGAAAAGTCAGGAAAGCAGGATCGTGGTTTTAAAGTTTTCAAACTTGATCGATCCAACTTCAAGCAGTGGCAAAAGCTTGATCCATCCGTATCGGTTGAAAGAATCGAAGAACAACTCACTTTGCACATTGACCACATCGACCACCAAGCCACACCGGAATATTTACTTTTTGAAATCTTAATAAAAACGGGCTTTACTCCTACTGAAAAGATTGATAACAAGACCATTGCAGGAACTAAAGTATTCTCAGTGGCCGATGGCGCACTCCTTCTTTGCCTGGAAGATACAGTTACCAAGGAACTGATTGACCAAATTGCCGAAATCGAACCTATGCAGTTCATCTGCCTGGATTCGGCCTTTCATTCAAACGACCAGCTCAAAGCCAACGCTGTTCAGACCTTTGCTGCCCGGAACATGCAGAAGGAAAAGCACAATCAGATTATTTTCAAAACGATTTAATTGGGAATTATGACAAATATTGAATTGGCGGAATTTGAAAACTACAAAATCCGTCGCTTGTTTGACGAAAAGGAAGAGATATGGTATTTCTCGGTTATAGATATTGTCGGTGCTTTGACGGATAGTAATAATCCCAGGGATTACTGGTTTAAGATGAAAACTCGTGTTAAAAGTGAAGAGGGGCTTGAACTGTCGACAATTTGTCGACAGTTGAAAATGAAAGCCCCCGATGGCAAAATGCGAGAAACGGATGCTGCTACTGCTGGAGGCTTATTAAGGATCATTCAATCCATCCCATCTCCCAAAGCAGAGCCCTTCAAGCAGTGGCTGGCAAAAGTAGGATACGAGAGGCTTCAGGACATGACCGATCCAGCCCAATCGCTTGATCGCGCACGGCAATTCTGGCAACAGCATGGACGGAGTGAAAAGTGGATTCAACAAAGGATGATGGGACAGGAAACCCGCAATAAGCTGACTGATTATTGGAAAGATCATGAAATTAACAAAGAGCAGGAATTTGCTTTGCTTACCAACATTATCCACCAGGAATGGACCGGAATTTCAGTAAAAAAGCACAAAGGGATAAAGGGTTTGAAATCACAAAATCTCAGAGACCACATGAGTGAAGCTGAACTGATTTTTACGGCTCTAGCGGAACTATCAACCAGGCAGATAGCCGAAAGTGAGCAGGCCACAGGTCTGGTTGAGAATGCTGATGCAGGTAAGAAAGGAGGGAAGATTGCTAAGGGAGCCCGACTTGCATTGGAGCAGAAAACCGGAAAAAGTGTTGTAACAGGAGAGAATTTCTTACCCCAATCAAAGCGGCACAAAAAGATCAAGAACGAGGAAGGTGAGAAAAAATGAACCCCTCATGAGCTAAGATCGCAAAATGCAATGATCACAAATGAGGGCTCCATGAGTGCGAGCCAGCTAGCCATGAAAAACTAAACTATTAACGAGTGAAACTAAAGTTTGATTCCGGTCTGGATTACCAACTTGAGGCGATCAAAAGTGTTACCGACCTTTTTGAAGGCTTGCCGCAGCAATCGGCGGGATTAGCCGTTACCCTGCACTCGGAGTTGCTGAATACTGGTATGGAGTATAATGAATTGGGTATTGGCAACAGTCTCAGCCTGACCCATGAGCAGGTGCTGAAAAACTTGCAGGAAGTTCAAAACCGGAATAATATACCCAAGTCCAGGTCGCTCATCGAAACTGGCAACTATACGTTTCCCAATTTCTCGGTGGAGATGGAAACCGGTACTGGTAAAACGTATGTCTATCTCCGTTCGATTTTTGAACTCAACCAACTGTATGGATTTAAGAAATTTATCATCGTGGTACCTTCGGTTGCCATCCGTTGCGGAGTAACCACTTCAATCAAACTGATGAAGGAGCATTTTAAGGGCCTGTATAACAATATTGCTTTTGATGATTTTGTGTATCAATCCAAGGATTTAAGTAGGGTACGCCAGTTTGCGGTGAATAACGAAGTTCAGATCATGGTGATTAACATCCAGGCATTCCAGAAGGATGCCGGTGAAAACGTGGACTATTCAACGCTGACCGATGACAAAAAGAAAAAATTGAATGTTATCCATCAGGAACAGGATAAAATGTCGGGCCGCCGGCCGATTGAATTTGTCCAGGCTACTAATCCGGTTTTAATTATTGACGAACCGCAAAGTGTTGACAATACCGACAAGTCTCAAAAAGCAATACGAAACCTGAATCCACTATTCTGCCTGCGTTATTCGGCCACACACATAAATCCCTATAATCTTCTTTATCAGCTTGATCCTGTTCGTGCGTATGACATGCGGCTGGTAAAGCAGATTGAAGTTATTGATGCCAGCGGTACCCAGGACTATAACAATACATTCGTGCGGTTGGATGCAGTCGGTTACTGGCCGGCAACGTCAAAGACCCCTCAGGCGAAAATCACCATTTTTGAAAATACGTCAAATGGTACCAGGGAGAAATCAATCCGGATAAAACATGGTACCGACCTTACGAGCCAGACCAACCGAGCAGATTATGAAGGCTATATGGTAGTGAATATCAATGCCGAGCCCGGTAACGAATACATTGAGTTTCAGAATGGTGTTGTGGTTAATCTGTTTACCGAATCGGGTGGAATGAGTGATGAGCGAATGAAGAGCCAGGTTGAACAAACCGTTGAAGCCCATTTCGCCAAAGAGAAAAAGCTGAAAGATAAGGGGATAAAGGTCTTATCTCTTTTCTTCATCGACCATGTCAAGAGTTACCGGACTTATGATGATGAAGGAAATCCACAACAAGGGAAGATTGCTCAGTGGTTTGAAGAAGCCTATAAAACAATCAGCACCAAGACTATGTACAAAGAGCTCATCCCGTTTACCGCGGCTGAAGTGCATGACGGCTATTTTTCGGCTGATAGGAAGAAGGGAAAAATTGTAGAATTGGTCGAATATTCAAAAGATAAAGACGGGAATTTTAAACCCACCAGTGCCGATGATGAAACTTTTAAACTCATAATGGAGAACAAGGAACAGCTATTGTCTCCCGAGGAGCCTTTACGATTCATCTTTAGTCACTCTGCGCTGAAAGAAGGATGGGATAACCCTAATGTCTTCCAGATATGCACCTTACGGGAAATGGGAACCGACCGCGAACGTCGGCAGACGATTGGACGCGGTTTGCGCTTACCAGTAAATATGGATGGCACCCGTGTATATGACGACCAGATAAACCGGCTTACGGTTGTTGCCAATGAAACCTTTGAAAACTTTGCTAAGGGCTTGCAGAGTGAAATTGAATCTGCAATCGGCGGTGATTTTAAATTCAATCGGGTTCCGCCAATTGCTTTTACACAATTACTTAACCCTGAAAGAACAAATTACCTCTCACAGGAGGAATCAAAGGAATTATGGGATTGTGTGGCTGAACAGGGATTCATTGACCAGTATGGGGATTTCACCAAACAATTTGAGCCCGACAAGCCCGGGTTCTCCATTGAACTACCCGAGAAATTTTCCGGTATAGAAGAGCATGTTGTCGACCGGATGAAAAAATTCCTGCCCAGGGATTTTGTCAAGGATGCACGTAAGCGACAAGCAATTAGCTATAATAAACGGGTAGAGTTAAATCCTGATTTCAAGATTCTGTGGGATAAAATCAGTCAGAAAACCAAGTATTCGGTAGAGTTTAGAACTGAAGACCTTATTCAACGGGCAGCCGATAAAATAAAAAATATGGCTGAGATCATACCCATTCAGATTGAGATCACCAAACGCGATCTCGAAATCTCGGAATCCGGATTGGAAGGGGGCAAAATCACCAGCAGCAGAACACATTTTGTGAGTAATGATCAGCCTTTGCCAGACATTCTTGCCTTCCTGCAACGAGAAACAGAGCTTACCAGAGGCACGCTGGTTCAGATTCTAAAATCATCAGGTCGGGTCAAGGATTTTACCGTTAACCCACAGTCTTTCATGACTGAGGCAGCGAAAGGAATAAACCGGGCATTACATGATTTGATTATCGACGGAATCAAATATGAGCCCATAAAAAATCAGTTCTATGAAATGCGCCTGTTTGAAGAGCAGGAAATCGAAGAGTATTTAAGCCGCCTTTACACCATATCCAGCCACGATGACCGGACACCATACGATTACATCGCATACGAAAGCGGAACTGAAGAAGAAGTTGCCAAGCTCCTTGATGCCGATGAGCACGTAAAATTCTTCTGCAAACTTCCCCGGTGGTTCAAGGTTGCCACACCCTTGGGCGATTACAACCCAGATTGGGCAGTGGTGGTGGAAGATACCCAGAAACTCTACCTGGTACGAGAAACGAAAAGCACCTTGGATGCCGACAAACGACGTGAAACTGAGAATAAGAAGGTCGCATGTGGCAAGGCTCACTTTAAAGCACTCGGGGTGAATTTCAAGGAGGCAACAAATATTTACGAGGTGCTGCAGCCATGAGCCGCTTATTGAACCAATGAACTGGAACCAGAAAAAATTAACAAGATGTCAAAAACAACTTTTTGGGACATTATAGAGCGTACCATTGAAAAGGTCGGATTTTGCCCTGATGGACCAAATTATTTTTCGTTGAGCCATTTATCAACCTCCGATTCAACCTGATCATTTGTCAAATATTCACCTTTCC
>CAYHCO010000014.1:0-89839 GCA_964355105.1 uncultured Porphyromonadaceae bacterium | reverse complement strand
CATCTGCTTAACCGTGGTGCCGAGTTGAATGCCATCAAGGAACTTTTAGGCCATGCCAACCTGAGTGCCACGCAGGTTTACACCCATACGGGTTTTGAGAAGCTAAAGAGAGTTCACCAAAAGGCTCATCCCAGAGCCTGATTACTAATTATATAGGAGGATATAACTATGACGATTAAAATTCAATCCGTTCATTTCGATGCTGACCAGAAGTTACTGGACTTTATCGAGGAAAAAGTCAATAAGCTCAGTCTTTTTGACGACACCATTATTGGGGCAGAGGTAATCCTTCGTTTAGACAAGAATCAGAACACTGAAAATAAGCTCACCGAGATTCGTTTACTTATCTCGGGATATGATTTGTTCGCCAAGAAGCAATGTAAGACGTTTGAGGAAGCTACTGATCAGACCATTGAAGCGCTGAAACGCCAGTTATCCAGACAAAAAGGTAAAAAAGAGAGCAGATAGAAAAAAACTCTCCAAAAGTTTTGATGTCTAATTTCCTTGTACTACATTTGCAGACCCAAAACTGGGAATGGGAGAGTTCTTTATTTTTTGACTTTTTCAGACTGAATTTGCCAATGTAGCTCAGTTGGCCAGAGCAGCTGATTTGTAATCAGCTGGTCGGGGGTTCGAATCCCTCCATTGGCTCGAATTTAGTCATGTATTGTACGGGGAGATACCAAAGTGGCCAACTGGGGCAGACTGTAAATCTGTTGTCTGACGACTTCGGAGGTTCGAATCCTCCTCTCCCCACAATTATGGCGGGAATAGCTCAGCGGTAGAGCATTAGCCTTCCAAGCTAAGGGTCGCGGGTTCGAATCTCGTTTCCCGCTCAGAGAATTGCCGACGTAGCTCAGGTGGTAGAGCGCATCCTTGGTAAGGATGAGGTCACGGGTTCAATTCCCGTCGTTGGCTCAAATGATAAACGGTGTAATCATTATATTAAAATAACGGAACAAAAAAAGGTAGCCATGGCTAAGGAAAAATTTAACAGGAACAAACCTCACGTCAATATTGGTACAATCGGCCACGTTGACCACGGTAAAACTACTTTGACTTCTGCTATAACGATGGCCCTTAACAAAAAGGGTCTTGCAGATATTAAGAGTTTTGATTCTATCGATAACGCTCCTGAAGAAAAGGAGAGGGGTATAACTATTAATACTGCCCACGTTGAGTATCAGACAGCAAACCGTCACTACGCGCACGTTGACTGTCCGGGACACGCTGACTATGTAAAGAACATGGTAACGGGTGCTGCCCAGATGGACGGCGCTATTTTGGTTGTAGCTGGTACCGATGGTCCTATGCCACAGACTCGCGAACATATTCTTCTGGCTCGCCAGGTAAACGTTCCGAGAATTGTTGTATTCATCAACAAGTGCGACAGCGTTGATGATCCGGAACTTCTGGAACTGGTTGAAATGGAAATCCGCGAACTGCTTACATTCTACAAGTTCGACGGCGACAACACTCCGGTTATCTTCGGCTCCGCTCTTGGTGCTATGCATGAAGAAGCACAGTGGGTTCAGAAAGTATATGACCTTATGGATGCTGTTGACACCTGGATTGAACTTCCTCCAAGGGCTATTGACAAGCCTTTCCTGATGCCAGTTGAAGACGTTTTCTCAATTACCGGTCGCGGTACCGTTGCTACGGGCAGGATTGAAACCGGTGTGGTTAACACAGGTGATGAGGTTCAGATTATCGGCCTTGGTGAAGGACGCAAGTCGATTGTTACCGGTGTTGAAATGTTCCGCAAGATCCTTGATCGCGGTGAAGCTGGTGACAACGTTGGTCTTCTGCTCCGTGGTGTTGACAAAGATGAAATTCGTCGCGGACAGGTTATCGCAAAACCAGGTTCCATTACTCCTCATACCAAAGTTAAGGCTGAGGTTTATATTCTGAAGAAAGAAGAAGGCGGTCGCCACACTCCATTCCACAACAAATATCGTCCGCAGTTCTATATCAGAACCCTCGACGTTACCGGTGAGATTTTACTCCCGGAAGGAACTGAGATGGTTATGCCAGGTGACAACCTTACGATTACCATCCACCTGATTACCCCGGTAGCTATTGACCGCGGTCTTCGTTTCGCAATCCGCGAAGGTGGTCGTACCGTAGGAGCCGGCCAGGTTACTGAAATTATTGAATAGTAATATTTGAAAGGTGATCCGGTTAATAGCCGGATCATCTTTATCATACACGGACGTAGCTCAATTGGTAGAGCAGCGGTCTCCAAAACCGCAGGTTGGGAGTTCGAGCCTCTCCATCCGTGCCAAGCGCTTAAGCAATGAAGAAGATTAAGATCTATTTTAAAGAAGCATACGACGAATTGGTTCATAAGGTATCCTGGCCAACATGGGCAGAACTGCAAAGCTCTGCTATTGTTGTCTTGTCAGCTTCCCTTATAATCGCACTCGTGGTATTGATTATGGACTTTTCGTTCAGAAATGTGATGCATGCCATTTACAACATGTTCTTTTAAACTGAACGAACAATGAGTCAGAATGAAAAGAAGTGGTATGTCCTGAGAGCTATTGGCGGTAAGGAAAAAAAGGTTAAGGAATACATTGAAAGTGAGATACTTCACCATAACCTTCAGGATTACATCACCCAAGTTCTGATCCCCACCGAAAAAATCTATCAGATCCGCAATGGAAAAAAGGTATCCAAGGAGAGAAGTTATCTTCCCGGGTACGTTCTTATCGAGGCGGTTCTGGTTGGCGAGGTTCCGCATATTTTGAAAAATGTACCCAATGTTATCGGTTTTTTGGGTGAGGAACGAGGCGGAATTGCTGTCCCGATGAGGCAGTCGGAGGTCAACCGTATCTTAGGTAAGGTTGACGAATTGTCAGAAACCGATGAGGAACTGAATGTTCCCTTCTTTGTTGGTGAAGCGGTTAAAGTGGTCGATGGACCATTTAACAGTTTCTCCGGCGTGATTGAAGAAGTGAACAATGAAAAGAAAAAATTGAAAGTTATCGTCAAAATTTTTGGACGAAAAACACCTTTGGAACTCAGTTTTATGCAGGTCGAAAAAGAATAGGGATTTCAGCCGGATCTAGCTTCCAAAGAGCCGGTTGAGAGTAATGCTTCCCCCTGTTTTCAATCATCCGCAAAATGTTACTGCTGCGGAACCTGTGTGAGTGTTTATTATAAATTTAGAAATCGTATGGCAAAAGAAGTAACGGGAATTATCAAATTGCAGATCAAGGGCGGGGCCGCAAACCCCTCACCTCCTGTCGGCCCGGCGTTGGGTTCTAAAGGAGTCAACATCATGGACTTCTGCAAGCAATTCAATGCCCGTACTCAGGACAAAGCCGGAAAAATTATTCCTGTGGTGATAAAGGTTTTCAGTGACAAATCTTTTGAATTTGTTACCAAAACCCCACCTGCAGCTGTTCAATTGATCGAGGTATCCAAAATTAAAAAAGGATCCGCAGAACCTAACCGTGTTAAGGTTGGTTCAGTAACGATGGAACAGATCCGTGAAATTGCTGAAGATAAAATGGAAGACTTAAATGCTTTCACTTTGGAGTCGGCAATGAAAATGGTCGCAGGTACAGCACGGAGCATGGGAATAACTATTAAAGGTGATGCAGCCTTATAATTAAGGAGTTATCATGGCTAAACTGACCAAGAACAGAAAGCTCGCCCTCGAAAAAATCGAGGTCGAAAAATTGTATACCCTGAACGAAGCATCAGCCCTGGTTAAACAGGTCTCCACCTCGAAGTTTAACGCTTCGGTGGATATTGATGTTCGTCTTGGGGTTGATCCCAGGAAGGCCAATCAAATGGTCCGCGGTGTTGTTACCCTCCCGCACGGTACCGGTAAAGTTATTCGGGTTCTGGCACTTGTCACCCCGGATAAGGAAACCGAAGCCAAAGAGGCAGGAGCAGATTTCGTTGGTCTCGACGACTATGTCGAAAAGATCAAAGGAGGCTGGACTGACATCGATGTGATCATAACTATGCCTTCCTGCATGGCAAAAATCGGACCTCTCGGCCGTGTACTCGGACCGCGCGGATTGATGCCGAACCCTAAAACCGGAACCGTCACCATGGAAGTTGGAAAAGCTATTACCGATGTGAAAAAAGGTAAGATCGACTTTCGTGTTGATAAATTCGGGATTGTGCACGCGGGTGTCGGGAAAGTTTCATTTGAACCGGAAAAGATCGCGGATAATGCCCGTGAACTCTTGACCACTATAGTCAAACTGAAACCGTCCGCTGCTAAAGGTACCTATGTAAAGAGTATTTACATGTCAAGTACCATGAGCCCTGGAATTCCGATTGACCCAAGGTCAATTGACGCTTAACCCTAAAATGAGAATTTTTTAATCATGAAACGGGAAGACAAAAACGTCATAGTGGATCAGCTCACCGCTGAGATTAACGAGGCAAAACATTTTTACATTGCCGACATCGGTGGACTGAATGCAAGTGATACGGTTGCTTTAAGGAGAGTTTGTTTCAAAGAGGAAATCAAGTTACTCGTTGTTAAGAACACCCTCCTTCAGAAAGCATTGGAACGCGCCAATGGCAATTATGAGGATCTATATCCGATCTTGAATGGACCAACGTCCATTATGATCAGCGACACCGGCAATAAACCGGCTAAGATGATCAAGAGCTTCCGCAAGAAGCACAAGAAACCGGAACTCAAAGGTGCCTATGTTGAAGAATGTGTTTACGTTGGTGAAAACCTTGTAGACCAGTTAATTGCTGTCAAGAGCCGTCAGGAACTTATTGCTGACGTGGTTGCATTACTGCAGTCACCGATGAATAACGTTATGGCATCGCTCCAGTCCGGCAAACATACTTTGGCAGGTATCGTTAAGACCCTGTCAGAAAAATAAGTTTTTATTGTAGAATCCATTTGTAAAAATTATAGTAAAATGGCTGATTTAAAAAAGCTCGCTGAAGAATTGGTTAACCTAACCGTTAAGGACGTCAACGAACTGGCTGGTATCCTTAAGAATGAATATGGCATCGAACCTGCTGCTGCTGCTGCGGTTGCATATGCCGGACCCGCTGCATCCGATGAAGGTCCTGCAGTAGTGGAAAAAACAGAATTTGATGTTATTCTCTTAGCTCCAGGTGGTGCAAAACTTGCAATTGTAAAATTGGTTAAGGAACTCACCGGTCTGGGTCTGAAAGAATCTAAAGAATTGGTAGATGCTGCCCCGAAAGCAGTAAAAGAAAAAGTAACAAAGGAAGAAGCAGAAGCCTTGAAGTCACAACTTGTTGAAGCAGGAGCTGAAGTTGAAATTAAGTAAGAACGAGTCTTCCATACCCGATTCTCAAGGTTTAGCATCCCGGATACCGGGATGCTAAGCCTTTTTGCTGTTGTTCCCAATACCCGCTTTAATTAATTCTTCTTAGGTCGATGGCACAAACAAGCACACAGCGAATCAATTTTGGTTCCACAAAAAGTCAGCTAAAATACCCTGATTTTCTGGAGGTCCAGGTAAAATCATTTACCGAATTTTTCCAACTGGAAACGACCCCGGAGCAAAGAAAAAACGAAGGCCTGTACAAGGTCTTCCAGGAAAATTTTCCGATCACAGATACGCGGAACAATTTCGTCCTGGAATTTCTGGGTTACTATATCGACCCGCCAAGATATACAATTGAGGAGTGCATCGAGCGCGGCCTCACCTATAGCGTACCGCTAAAGGCTAAACTTAAATTGTATTGTACCGATCCGGAACATGAGGATTTTGATATGGTTATCCAGGATGTATACCTTGGAACCGTACCTTACATGACCCGCAGAGGGACTTTCGTGATCAACGGCGCCGAGCGCGTTGTTGTTTCACAGCTGCACCGTTCTCCCGGAGTATTCTTCGGACAGAGTACGCACGCTAACGGAAGCAAACTCTATTCTGCCCGTGTAATCCCGTTCAGAGGATCATGGATCGAATTCGCAACTGACATCAATAATGTCATGTATGCGTATATCGACCGTAAAAAGAAATTGCCGGTCACCACTCTTCTGAGGGCGATCGGATTTGAGGGCGACCGTGATATTCTGGAGATTTTTGATCTCGCTGATGAGATCAAGGTTTCCAAGGCTGCCCTTAAAAAAGTTATTGGCCGTAAACTGGCTGCCCGCGTGCTGAAATCCTGGATTGAGGATTTCGTCGACGAGGATACCGGTGAAGTGGTTTCCATCGAACGTAACGAGATTATCGTTGACCGGGAAACCGTTCTCGACAATGATCACGTTGATGCTATCGTGGAATCAGGGGCCAAATCTATTCTTCTCCATAAAGAAGATACGAACCTTTCAGATTTTGCCATTATTTACAACACCTTGCAAAAGGACCCGTGTAACTCTGAAAAGGAAGCCGTTATTCATATCTACCGTCAGCTGAGGAATGCCGATCCGCCGGATGATGCTACCGCCAGAGACGTTATCGACAAGTTGTTTTTCTCAGATAAACGTTACGATCTGGGTGATGTAGGCCGCTACAGGATCAATAAGAAACTGGGCCTTGATATCGGAATGGATGTAAAAATCCTGACCAAACAGGATATCATCAGCATTATCAAGTATCTGATTCAGCTGATCAACTCGAAAGCCGATGTGGATGATATTGACCACTTGAGCAACCGTCGCGTACGTACCGTTGGTGAACAGTTGTACGCGCAGTTTGGCGTTGGTCTGGCCAGGATGTCAAGAACCATCAGGGAAAGAATGAACGTCAGGGATAACGAGGTTTTCACCCCGATCGACCTGATCAATTCAAAAACCCTTTCGTCGGTAATCAATTCATTCTTCGGAACCAATGCCCTGTCGCAATTCATGGATCAGACCAACCCATTGGCTGAGATGACCCATAAGCGCCGTATGTCGGCACTCGGACCGGGAGGTTTGTCAAGAGAACGTGCCGGATTCGAAGTCCGCGACGTACACTATACGCACTATGGCCGGTTGTGCCCGATTGAAACCCCTGAAGGACCGAACATCGGTCTGATCTCATCACTTTGCGTTTATGCGAAAGTGAATGAGCTGGGTTTCATTGAAACACCATACCGCAAGGTGGATTCAGGAAAAGTTAACCTCACCGACGAAGGTTTGGTTTACCTGACTGCAGAAGAAGAAGAAGGACAGATCATTGCCCAGGCAAATGCACGCCTTGATGATGAAGGAAAATTCATCGACAGCCGTATCAAATCAAGGTTTGAAGGTGACTTCCCGATTGCAGCCCCTGAAACCATTCACCTGATGGACGTGGCTCCAAACCAGATCGCCTCCATTGCCGCTTCGCTTATTCCTTTCCTCGAGCATGATGATGCTAACCGTGCCCTCATGGGATCAAACATGATGAGGCAGGCTGTACCGCTGGTGAATCCGGAAGCCCCGATTGTGGGTACCGGTATTGAAGGTGATGTAATCCAGGACAGCCGGATACATTTTACTGCCGAAGAAGATGGCGTAATTGAATATGCTGATGCCGAGCGCATCGTAGTTAAATATGACCGGGATGAATATCAGAAGTTTGTAAGGTTCGACAATGAAGTCAAAACTTATATCCTGCCGAAATTCAACAAGACCAACCAGAATACCACCATCAACCTGAAACCGGTTGTGAGGAAGGGTGACCGGGTAGTTAAGGATCAGATCCTTACCGACGGTTATTCAACCAAGGGCGGGGAACTGGCTCTCGGGCGTAACCTGAAGGTCGCATTCATGCCCTGGAAAGGTTACAACTTTGAGGATGCTATCGTAATTTCGGAGAGGGTTGTACGGGAAGATCTTTTCAGTTCCGTTCATATCGACGAATATCTTTTGGAAGTTCGCGATACCAAGAGGGGACTTGAAGAACTTACCGCAGACATACCAAACGTCAGCGAGGAAGCTACACGCAACCTTGATGAGAACGGTTTGATCCGCGTAGGTGCCGAAGTGAAGCCGGGCGATATCCTGATCGGGAAAATCACTCCAAAGGGTGAGTCCGATCCGTCGCCGGAAGAAAAACTTCTCCGTGCCATTTTCGGTGATAAAGCCGGTGATGTTAAGGATGCCAGCTTAAAAGCCGGACCGTCGCTCAACGGTATTGTGATTGACAAGAAGCTCTTCTCGAAGAGCATGAAGGACAGGAAGATCCGTGCTGCCGAAAAAACCCTGATCGATAAATTCGAACAGGAGTTCAAGCGTCAGGTCGATGATCTTACCAATATCCTGGTTGACAAACTGTTTAACCTGATTAACGGTAAAGCTTCACAGGGTGTGAAAAACTACCTGAATGAAGATATCGTTTCAAAAGGAACCAAGTTCTCCCTGAGAATTCTGCAGGGAATTGATTTCCTGCAGGTTAATCCTAATAAGTGGACTACCGACAAGGACAAGAACGATACGATCAGGGAACTGTTGCAGAACTATCTGATTAAATATAAGGAACTTGAAGGTGATTATCGTCGCAAAAAGTACAATGTTACTATCGGAGATGAACTTCCCGCAGGTATCGTGCAGCTTGCCAAAGTGTCGATTGCCAAAAAGCGCAAGCTTACGGTAGGGGACAAGATGGCCGGTCGCCACGGTAACAAGGGTATTGTTGCCAAGATCGTTCGTCAGGAAGACATGCCATTCCTGGAAGACGGTACTCCGGTTGATATCGTATTGAACCCGCTGGGTGTACCTTCCCGTATGAACCTCGGACAGATTTACGAGACCGTACTGGGTTGGGCCGGCAAGGAATTGGGACTGAAATTTGCCAGTCCGATTTTTGACGGTGCCACTCTGGATGAAATCTCCGCTTATACTGAGCAGGCAGGCGTACCGAAATTTGGTCGCACCTATCTGTATGACGGGGGAACAGGGGATCGTTTTGACCAGCCTGCCACTGTAGGGATAATATATATGCTGAAACTCGGCCACATGGTTGAGGACAAGATGCATGCACGTTCTATCGGACCTTATTCACTGATTACACAGCAGCCGCTCGGAGGTAAAGCTCAGTTCGGGGGCCAGAGATTTGGTGAAATGGAGGTTTGGGCGCTTGAAGCTTTTGGTGCTGCTCATATCCTGCAGGAGATTCTGACGGTTAAATCGGATGATGTTATCGGCCGTGCAAAAGCCTATGAGGCAATTGTTAAGGGCGAGCCGCTTCCGATGCCGGGTATTCCGGAATCCCTGAATGTTCTGCTGCATGAACTGCGCGGACTTGGATTGAGTGTTAAGTTGATTTAATTGTAATTATAGAACTCTATATATTATGGCGTTCAGGAAAGAAACTAAGGTAAAGATAAATTTTACCAAAATCGCCCTGGGTCTGGCTTCTCCGGAAGAGATCCTGGAACGGTCGAGCGGTGAAGTGCTGAAGCCCGAAACAATCAACTACCGGACCTATAAACCGGAACGGGATGGTTTGTTTTGTGAGAGGATATTCGGACCGGTTAAGGATTATGAATGTCATTGCGGTAAATACAAGAGAATCCGTTACAAGGGGATTATCTGCGACCGCTGCGGTGTTGAAGTAACCGAGAAGAAAGTCCGTCGTGAACGTATGGGACATATTTCCCTCACCGTTCCGGTAGCACATATTTGGTATTTCCGCTCCCTACCCAACAAAATAGGGTACCTTCTTGGATTACCATCCAAAAAGCTTGATTCCATCATTTACTATGAAAAGTATGTGGTGATCAATGCGGGTATCAAGGAAGCCGATGGCATTAAACTGTATGATTTTCTAAGTGAAGAGGAGTATCTGGATATCGTGGAATCCCTCCCGAAAGAGAATCATCTTCTTGACGATACCGATCCGAGGAAATTCATCGCCGGAATGGGTGCAGAAGCTCTTTATAAGCTCCTGGAGCGTATCGATCTGGATGAACTGTCCTATGACCTGAGGCACCGTGCCGACAATGAGTCATCACAGCAGCGCAAGAGTGAAGCTCTGAAGCGTTTGCAGGTTGTTGAATCATTCCGTGCATCGAAAGCCGTCAATCATCCTGAATGGATGATCGTGAAGGTTGTACCGGTTATCCCGCCGGAACTGAGGCCTTTGGTGCCTTTGGATGGCGGTCGTTTTGCCACTTCCGACTTAAACGATCTTTACCGCAGGGTAATTATCCGTAACAACCGTCTGAAAAGACTGATCGAAATAAAAGCTCCTGAAGTAATTCTCCGCAACGAGAAGCGTATGCTCCAGGAAGCTGTTGACAGCCTGTTCGACAACAGCCGCAAGTCCAACGCAGTTAAGACAGATGCCAACCGCCCGCTGAAATCCTTGAGCGACAGTCTTAAAGGAAAGCAGGGTAGGTTCCGTCAGAACCTGTTGGGTAAACGTGTCGACTATTCTGCACGTTCGGTTATTGTTGTGGGTCCGGAATTGAAATTGCATGAATGCGGTTTGCCAAAAGATATGGCAGCCGAGCTGTATAAGCCGTTTATTATCCGGAAACTCATTGAGAGAGGGATCGTAAAAACGGTTAAATCGGCCAAGAAAATTGTTGACCGCAGGGATCCGGTTGTTTGGGATATTCTGGAAAATGTGCTGAAAGGCCATCCGGTTCTCCTGAACAGGGCCCCAACCCTTCACCGACTTGGTATTCAGGCTTTCCAGCCAAAACTTATCGAAGGCAAGGCTATCCAGCTTCACCCGCTTGTTTGTACGGCTTTCAACGCTGACTTCGACGGTGACCAGATGGCTGTTCACCTTCCGCTGGGCAATGCCGCAATTCTTGAAGCACAGATGCTGATGCTCGCATCGCACAATATCCTCAACCCCGCCAACGGCGCACCGATCACCGTTCCTTCACAGGACATGGTTCTTGGTTTGTATTACATCACCAAAGGCAGGATCAGTACCGACGGTAATCGAGGAAGAGGCGACGGTCTGAGCTTCTATTCACCGGAAGAGGTAATTATTGCTTATAATGAGGGAGTAGTTGACCTTCACGCCAATATCAAGGTGAAAACCAAAGATATGGTTGATGGCAAACAGGTTCTCCGTCTGATCGATACCACGGTGGGCAGGGTCATCTTCAATGAAGTTGTTCCTGAAGAAGTTGGTTACCTCAACACTCTCCTGACCAAGAAATCTCTTCGCGAGATTATCGGCTGGGTGCTGAAAGAGTGCGGTACCGCAAAAACTGCCAAGTTCCTCGACGACATCAAAGAGATCGGCTTCCAGGCGGCTTTCCGCGGAGGTCTGTCATTCAACCTTGATGACGTAATCATTCCGAAGGAAAAGGATGTGATGATCAAAGACGGTTATGACCAGGTTGATGAAGTTCTGGGTAACTACAACATGGGTTTCATAACCAACAATGAAAGATATAACCAGATCATCGATATCTGGACGCACACCAATGCCAGATTAACCCAGACAGTTCTCGACAAGCTGAGGACTGACCGTGACGGTTTCAACTCCATCTACATGATGCTTGACTCCGGTGCCCGTGGTTCGAAAGAGCAGATCAGGCAGTTGTGCGGTATGAGGGGTCTTATGGCTAAACCGCAGAAATCCGGTTCAACGAGTGCAGAGATTATCGAAAACCCGATTCTGTCCAACTTTAAGGAGGGCTTGTCGGTTCTTGAGTACTTCATCTCCACGCACGGTGCCCGTAAGGGTCTCGCCGATACGGCTCTGAAAACGGCTGATGCAGGTTACCTGACACGTCGTCTCGTTGACGTATCTCATGACGTGATCGTTTCCGAGGAAGATTGCGGAACCCTTCGCGGACTGGTTGCAACGGCACTGAAGAATAACGAAGAAGTTGTTGAAAGTCTATACGACCGTATCCTCGGACGTGTAAGCTTACATGATATCTATCACCCGACAACCGGAGAGGTGATTGTTGAATCAGGTGAAGAGATTACCGAAGCCATTGCTTCAGTAATCGATGAATCACCGATTGAAAGGGTTGAGATCCGTTCGGTTCTGACCTGCGAATCCAAATTTGGTGTATGTACCAAGTGTTACGGTAGAAGTCTGGCTACAGGCCGGTTGGCACAGAATGGCGACGTGGTTGGCGTTATTGCCGCCCAGTCCATTGGTGAACCTGGTACTCAGTTGACTTTGAGAACGTTCCACGTTGGGGGTACTGCATCGAACATCGCAACTGAATCGAGTATCCTGGCCCGTTACAACGGTCGTCTGGAATTCGATGAATTGCGTACTGTTGATTTCAATGACGGTACGGTAAAAGGCAAGGTGGTCATTGGCCGTCTGGCTGAGATGCGAATCGTTGACAAAAACACGGGCATAACCCTTACAACCCACAGCATTCCTTACGGAGCCAAGGTGTTCAAGAATGAAGGGGAAGACGTTGCGAAGGGCGAACTGCTTTGCGAATGGGATCCTTTCAACGCGGTTATCGTTTCAGAAGCTGCCGGTAAGGTTGCTTTCGACAGCGTAATCGAGGGTATTACCTATCGTGATGAATCAGACGAGCAGACTGGTTTCCGTGAGAAAGTTATCATTGAGACCAAGGATAAGACCAAAAACGCCGAGATTAAGATTCTCGCCAAGAATAATGAACCGTTAAAGATCTATAACCTGCCGGTTGGATCACACATCTCCGTATCGGAAGGTGATGCCGTTAAGGCTGGTGAAATCCTGGTGAAAATTCCAAGATCGGCTAGTAAGGCAGGGGATATCACGGGTGGTTTGCCAAGGGTAACCGAACTTTTCGAAGCCCGTAACCCATCCAACCCGGCTGTTGTTGCCGAGATCGACGGTGAAGTTTCCTACGGCAAGGTTAAGCGTGGTAACAGGGAAATCGTGATTACTTCAAAGACCGGTGAGGTTAAGAAATACCTCGTTTCACTGTCGAAGCAGATCCTTGTTCAGCCTAATGATTATGTACGTGCAGGTATACCGCTGTCCGACGGTTCCATCACGCCATCAGATATCCTGTCGATTAAAGGTCCGACTGCTGTTCAGGAGTACATCGTGAACGAAGTTCAGGAAGTTTACCGTATGCAGGGTGTTAAGATCAACGACAAGCATTTCGAGGTTATTGTCCGTCAGATGATGCGTAAAGTGGTCATTGAAGATCCGGGTGATACAAAATTCCTTGAAAAGCAGATCGTTGACAAGATGGAAGTCATGGAAGAGAACGACTGGATCTATGGCAAGAGAGTTGTTCTCGAGGCCGGCGATTCCCAAAATGTTCGTCCGGGCCAGATCGTTTCCGCCCGTAAGCTTCGCGATGAGAATTCGCTGTTGAAACGGAAGGATTTGCGTACCATCGAATCTCGCGATACCATTCCCGCCACCTCAAGCCAGATATTGCAGGGTATTACCCGGGCAGCACTGCAGACCAGCAGTTGGCTGTCAGCCGCATCATTCCAGGAAACCACCAAGGTTCTGAATGAGGCAGCCATATTAGGCAAGGTTGATGAGCTGAGAGGCTTGAAGGAAAATGTTATCGTAGGACATCTGATCCCTGCCGGAACCGGTAACCGCAGTTTTGAAAAAATTGTGGTAGGATCGCTGGATGATTATCAGGCTCTTATGCATGGAAAATCTGCTTTAAACGAATAATAAAGGAGAGAAAAATGTCAGACCAGAATAAAATGGGAAATCAGATCAATATTGAGCTGAGCGAAGACATTGCACAGGGAGTTTATTCAAATCTGGCCATCATTACACATTCCAGTTCGGAATTTGTACTTGATTTTGTCAGGATCATGCCCGGTTTGCCGAAAGCTAAGGTAAAGAGCCGTGTAATCCTGACGCCGGAGCATGCAAAGCGCTTATTATATGCCCTTCAGGATAACATTCAGAAGTTTGAGGCGGCTCATGGAGTCATCAAAAATGTAGAACGAACAGGAGGTCCGGTCATACCCATGACATTTGGTGGGCCTACTGCGGAAGCATAAGATTTAAGGCCCTGCCGTTTGGCAGGGCTTTTTTTTTATATTTGTCGGCTGACATTCAATCAATCAATAATGAAAAGTTTGAAAATCATTGTATTAGCTAAACAAGTTCCTGATACTCGTAACGTCGGGAAAGATGCCATGAAGGCTGATGGAACAGTAAACAGGGGCGCTCTCGCAGCGATTTTTAACCCGGAAGATCTGAATGCCCTCGAGCAGGCTTTGCGTATTAAAGACAAGATGCCTGATACCGAGGTGGTTATTCTCACTATGGGGCCGGGTCGTGCTGCTGAGATCATCAGGGAAGCCATTTACCGTGGTGCAGACCGGGGATATTTGCTTACTGATAGAAAATTTGCCGGATCGGATACCCTGGCTACCTCTTACGCCCTTTCCATGGCCATCAGGAAAATGGAGCCTTATACGCTGGTTATTGCCGGCAGACAGGCCATCGACGGTGATACGGCACAGGTGGGCCCGCAGGTAGCGGAAAAATTGAATCTGCCACAGGTAACCTATGTGGAGGAGATTCAGAGTCTGTCAGGAAATGAAATAGTTATAAAGAGAAGATTGGAACGGGGTGTAGAAGTGGTGAAATCCACGCTTCCCCTGCTGATCACCGTGCATAATTCAGCCCCTGCCTGTCGTCCCAGGAATGCTAAAAGGCTGATGAAATTCAAACATGCACAAACGGTTACGGAAATGCAGAATTCCAGCGAAGATTATATCGGTCTGCAGAACGACCGGCCTTACCTCCGAATCGAGGAATGGAGCGTTGATGATGTGAAAGCTGACGATACCTGGCTTGGTTTATCCGGATCACCCACCAAGGTCAAGAAGATTGACAATGTGGTGTTCAAAGCCAAGGAGTCGAAGGTTCTCTCAGCTGACAACGGCGACGTTGAGTGGCTGGTTAAGGAGTTGATCGCCAACAGCACCATTGGCTAGTTTAACCGATTAATAAAATCAAAACAGGAATATCGTGAACAATATATTTATATACTGCGAAATAGAAGAAGGCCTGGTGGCTGAAGTATCTCTCGAGCTGCTGACCAAAGGCCGGTCGCTCGCCAATCAGTTGAATTGCAAGCTTGAAGCTATCGCTATCGGATCGGGCCTGGAAAAGGTTCCTGATCAGGTTTTTCCATATGGGGTTGATGTTGTGCATGTTGCCGATGATAAAAGGTTGAAGTATTACCTGACCTTGCCGCACGCTGCCATCGTAACCGGGATACTGCGCAAGGAAGAACCGCAGGTGGGCCTTTTCGGAGCCTCCTCAGTTGGCCGTGATCTGGCACCCCGGGTTGCATCCGCTTTGAAATGCGGTCTGACTGCCGACTGTACCCAGCTGGAGATTGGCGACCACTATGAGAAGAAAACGGAGACCGAGTATAAAAACCTGTTGTATCAGATTCGTCCCGCTTTCGGAGGAAATATCATTGCCACCATCATCAATCCGGAAACGAAGCCGCAGCTGGCTACCGTGAGGGAAGGGGTAATGAAGAAAGAGATTCTGTCGAATTCCCATAAAGGAAAAGTCAAGACCGTTAACGTAAACGATTTTGTTACCAGCACGGATTTCGCCGTTGAGGTGATTGAAAGGCACATTGAGCAGCGGAAAGTCAATATCAAGGCTGCACCTATCGTTGTTGCCGGAGGTTATGGTGTTGGTTCCAGGGAAAATTTCAATCTGCTTTTTGAACTGGCTGCCCTTCTGGGTGGTGAGGTCGGAGCATCCCGTGCAGCTGTTGATGCAGGTTTCGTTGACCATGAGCGTCAGGTTGGGCAGACCGGTGTTACGGTCAGGCCCAAGCTTTACATTGCCTGCGGCATTTCGGGACAGATCCAGCACCGTGCCGGTATGGAAGAATCAGCCATGATCATATCCATAAACAATGATCCCCACGCGCCGATTCACAGTATAGCAGATTATGCAATTGTTGGAGAAGTATCGGATGTTATCCCGAAGATGATCCGGTATTACAAGAAGAATTCCAAGTAATAAAAATCAGAACCATGTCAAATTTCTACACAGATACCCCGGATTTACAATTTCAACTTTCTCATCCGTTGATGAAGAAGATTGTTGCTTTAAAGGAAGAAGGATTTGCTGATAGGGATAAATTCGATTATGCCCCCCTTGACTATGAAGATGCCTCTGATACCTACAATAAGGTTTTGGAGATCATTGGAGAGATATGCGATACAACCATTGCGCCCAACGCTGAGTCGGTCGATCATGATGGTCCGCTTTTAATTGACAACGCCGTACAGTATGCCAGGGGCACTCAGGAAAACCTGGATATGCTCAAGCAGGCAGGCTTGATTGGCATGTCGCTGCCGAGAAAATATGGCGGACTGAATTTTCCGATCACTCCTTACGTCATGGCTGCCGAGATGGTTTCCCGCGCTGATGCAGGATTTGCCAATATCTGGGGATTGCAGGATTGTGCTGAAACGATCAATGAATTTGCCTCTGAGGAGGTTAAGGCGGAGTTCCTGCCCAGATTTGAGCTTGGAGCAACCGCAGCTATGGACTTAACTGAGCCTGATGCAGGTTCCGATTTGCAATCGGTACAGTTAAAAGCCCATTTTGATGAAGATCGCGGCGTTTGGATATTGAACGGCGTAAAACGGTTCATTACCAACGGCGATGCCGATATTTCACTGGTACTGGCCCGTTCAGAGGACGGTACATCGGATGGCCGCGGCCTTTCGCTGTTTGTTTTTGACCGCGCCGACGGAGGTCTGATCGTTCGCCGTATTGAGAATAAAATGGGTATTAAGGGTTCCCCTACCTGCGAACTTGTGTTTAAGGATGCACCGGCCAAGCTGGTTGGTGACCGTCGTATGGGTCTTATCAAGTATGTTATGGCGTTGATGAACTCGGCCCGTCTGGGTATTGGCGCACAGTCGGTTGGGATTTCTGAAGCTGCTTACCGCGAGGCTCTTAAGTATGCATGCGAAAGAGAACAGTTTGGCAAACCGATTATCCAGTTCCCGGCTGTTTATGAAATGCTGACAGTGATGAAGGTGAAGCTTCAGGCCAGCCGTGCGCTGCTGTATGAGACAGCCCGGTTTGTGGATATGTACAAGACTTACATGCACAACAGCGAACACCGCAAGCTGGAGAAGGAAGAACGTGATGAGATGAAATATTACCAGAAGCTTGCCGATGTTTATACACCGCTGATCAAGCTTGTTTCCAGTGAATATTGCAACCAGATTGCCTACGATGCCATCCAGATACATGGTGGAACGGGCTTTATGAAAGATTTTCCGGTTGAACGCCTTTACCGTGATGCCCGCATCACCACTATTTACGAAGGCACGAGCCAGCTACAGGTGGTTGCAGCCATTCGTGGAGTGACAACAGGTACTTACCTGGGCAAGATCAGGGAATATCAGGAATTGAAGGTCAGCCCGGAGAATGAGCTGTTAAAGAAAAGGCTGGTCGAGATGACAGCTGAATATGAGAACGCCATTGCCAAGGCGCAAAAAACCGATGATGGCGAATACCTGGATTTTCATGCACGCCGACTGGTTGAGATGGCCGGTAATATCATCATGGGTTACCTGTTGCTGCTCGACAGCGAGAGAGATCCCGTTTACATGGATTCTGCACGGATATTTATTCCAAGGGCTCAATCCTGGAACCGTGAAAGAATGCTGTATATCCATCAATTTGAACCTAACGACCTGGGATTATACAAAATAGATCTGATGAAACTGTAATGCCATGTCTTACCGGATTGGTTTTATCGGGGCCGGCAAAGTAGCCTGGCATCTTGCGCCAGCGCTGAAGAATTCTGGAAACCGGATCCTTCAGGTTATCAGCAGATCGGCTTTGTCGGCTCAAAAATTGGGAGATCGGGTAGGGTGTGAGCATACCGACAAGATCACCCGGCTCGATAAGGACATAGAGATTCTTTTTCTGACTGTCGCCGATCACAACCTGGTCGAGCTCATCAATGATATCAGTGATTACCGGGGCATAGTCGTGCATACCAGCGGTACATTTTCAGCCATGCGTTTTGCCTGTCAGAAATACAAGTATGGGGGAATGTATCCCATGCAGACGTTCACAATCGGCAGAAAGCTCGATCTGTCCAACGTTCCGGTATTTATTGAAGGCAGCGAGCCGGAAGTTTCTGAGATTCTCATTGAGCTGGCATCGGGGTTTACCAGCCAGGTGCACCTCGTTGGTCATGAGGAGCGACGGTGGATGCATTTGGCGGCGGTATGGGCAAGCAACTTTACAAATCATATGCTGGTTAATGCGTATGGCATTATGAACGAGCATTCTATGCCTGTTGAATGGCTGGAGCCGCTTATTCGGGAAACTTTTAACAAGGCGCTTGAGATGGGTCCTGTAAAAGCCCAGACCGGGCCTGCTGTAAGGCATGACAAGGGCACCTTGAAAAAACATGTCGATTTGTTATCTTACTCGCAGGAATTGCAGGTGCTGTATAAGCGCATAACCGATTCTATACAAAGTGTTTCTGAACCTCCCAAAGGCGACCGTTTATGAGTTTTTTCAAAGAAGACCTGAGGCATATCAAGGCATTTGTTTTTGATGTTGACGGTGTATTATCATCCAATCAGGTTGTACTTCACGCCTCCGGAGACATGATGCGAACGGTGAACACACGGGATGGTTTTGCCATGAAAACGGCGATTGACTCGGGTTTCAGGATAGCCATCATCACGGGGGCACGCTCAGAGTCGCTTCGGGGACGATTCAATGAACTGGGTACCCAGGATGTGTATCTGGCTTCGAAGGATAAAGTCTCCGATCTGCAGGACTTTGTGGCTAAATACAATATCAAGCTAAGTGAGGTTCTCTATATGGGCGATGATGTTCCGGATCTCGGTCCCATGAAAATGGTTGGGATGCCGACATGCCCGAATGACGCCACCAATGAGGTACAGGCCGTATCGAGGTATATCTCGAACCACCCCGGCGGCCACGGATGTGTTCGTGACGTCATCGAACAGGTTTTAAGGACACAGGGTTACTGGAACTACTAGAAATATACGTTTATGAGCGTAAAAGGAGCAATCAGAATTTTCAGGCCTTCGAACCTGCTGATGGTTGCCATGACCATGTACCTGATGCGCTGGTCCATCATCAAGCCACTCCTTGGAGTATATGGTCTTGAGCTCCGTGTTTCGGAACTGGCATTTCTGGGACTGGTTCTTTCCACCGTGCTTATCACTGCTGCAGGATATGTGATTAATGACTATCATGATGTCAGGGCTGATCAGATTAACAAACCCGACAAGATGGTAGTCGGTTTCGACATCAGCCGGCGCGCGGCCATGCTTTTGCACTGGGTATTGAGTTTTATCGGATTTTGCATGGGTGCCACTTTCGCCATTCTGTATCATATTCCCTGGATGATCATCATTTTTGCCGGAGCGCCTATTCTGCTCTGGTCCTACTCTATAAGGCTGAAACATAAATTGCTCGCAGGCAACCTCGCTGTCTCGGTACTTACAGCCACCGTACCCCTGCTGGTCATTCTTTTCGAATATCCGCTGCTGGCCAGAAATTATCATGACAATCCGCAATTCTATCCGGCCGGTCTGATCGCCATTCTCACCTGGGTATGCGTATTCGCATTTTTTGCTTTTATGATCAACCTGATCAGGGAAATCGTTAAGGATGCACAGGATATCGAAGGTGACCGCGAGGCCGGAAGTAATACGGTTCCGATAGCCTTTGGCCTGGTTAAAACGAAAACTGCCATCATGGCTCTGACGGCATTTACCCTGGTGGTACTTGGATTCTTTTTCATCATGTACCTTCGCGACTGGATCAGCCTGACCTATTTCGGAGTGGCCCTGTTCCTTCCCCTGACCTACCTGATGATCAAGACATACAAGTCGACCGACACAAAAGATTTTCAATTCCTCAGCATGTGGGTTAAGGTGATCATGCTCCTTGGCCTGCTCTATGCCCCGCTCGTGCACTGGCTCATCAAGAATTACCTTTCACGATGAAGAGATTCAGCGACCATTTGCAGAATTATCGGATATTTCTGGCTTCGCGGTCGCCCAGAAGGCAATCTTTACTTACCCAGGCTGGAATCCACTTTGAAATATGGCTGAAAGAGGAGGTTGCTGAAGATTACCCTTCTGAATTGAGTCCGTCAGAAGTGTCCACTTTTCTGGCGAAGTTAAAGGCAAATCTTTACCGCAGTGAGCTGGGCCCGGAGGATGTACTCATTACGGCTGATACACTGGTGGTTCTGGGCGACAAGATCTTAGGCAAGCCGTCCGACCGTGACAGTGCGATTGCCATGCTCAATGACCTGTCGGGGAAGCCGCATGAGGTGATTACCGGAGTCTGCCTGACATCAGAAAACAGGGAATCGGTGTTTAATTCCAGTACCATTGTGTGGTTTGACCATCTGGAGCAATCGGAGATTGAAGAATACGTCGATGAATTCAGTCCTTACGACAAGGCCGGTTCGTATGGCATTCAGGAATGGATAGGGTATATGGGCATACACCGGATCGAGGGATCCTATTTCAATGTAATGGGCCTTCCGATCCAGCGACTTTATAAGGAACTACAAAATTTTACGGGATACAAATCAATCAGAAACCAATAGGATCACCATGAAAAAATTATCATTCGTTTTGATCTTCTGCCTTCTTGCCGGCACCATTTTGCGGGCAGAGGAGGGGATGTGGATACCGCTGCTCCTGAAGAAATATAAGATTGAGGACATGCAGCGTGCCGGCTTTAAGCTGACCGCTGAAGATGTATATTCGGTTAATCAGGTTTGCCTGAAGGACGCCATTGTGATTTTTGGTGGCGGATGCACCGGCGAACTTATTTCGGGTGAGGGTTTGCTGATTACCAATCATCATTGCGGATACGGGAATATTCAGCGCCACAGCACGGTGGAGCACGATTATCTTACCGATGGATTCTGGGCGATGTCGCGTACGGAGGAATTACCCAATCCGGGATTAAGTGTAACCTTTCTGATCCGGATAGAAGACGTCACAGAATCTAGCCTTTCGGGTGTCAATGAAAAAATGGCTTCGAGTGATCGTGAAAAGGCCATATCAGCTAATATCAATAAGATACAATCCGATGCGATCAAGGGCACATCCTATACGGCAAAGGTTACTCCATTTTTTAACGGGAACCAGTATTTCCTTTTTGTGTATGAATCGTACAATGATGTTCGTCTGGTTGGGGCACCTCCGAGTGCAATCGGTAAGTTTGGCGGCGAGACCGACAATTGGATCTGGCCCAGGCATACCGGTGATTTTTCACTGTTCAGGATTTATGCTGGTGCTGACAATCGCCCAGCCGCTTATTCTCCGAACAACGTGCCTTACAAACCCAAAAAATTCTTCCCCATCAGCCTGAAGGGTGTTGAGATTGGTGATTTTACCATGGTTTTTGGATATCCCGGCCGGACCACTGAATATGTTCCTTCCTGGGTCATTGAAAGCCAGGTTAATTATTCCATTCCGGCATCGGTGGATCTCCGGACCAAGCGTCTGGATGTGATCATGGCGGCCATGGAAACAAGTCCTGAAATCAGGATTCAGTATTCAGCCAAAAAATCGGGCATTGCCAATTCCTGGAAAAAAAATCAGGGAGTATTATTGGGACTGAAGAAAGTTGGAGCCATCGGCAAAAAAATTGAATTTGAAAAGCAGTTTGATGAGTGGGTCAAAGCTGATGCAGGCAGGAAGGCCGAATACGGTGATATGATGGCTCAATACAAGGATATTGTCACGAAGCAGGCACCTTACGAACTGGCCAATACCTATGCGCGGGAGGCAGGAGAAGCTGCTGAGATTATTGGTTTTGCAGGACGATTTGCCAATCTTATCGAAATGGCTGAAAAAGGCAATACTGCCGATATCAAGAAGGCCGAGGATAATATCAAGGCCAGCGTGGTGTCCTATTTCAAGGATTACAATGCTCCGACCGACCAGAAAATACTTGCTGTCATGATGGATGCCTACGCCAAAGGAATAACTCCTGATTTCCAGCCCGAATTGCTTAAGGCGTCAAATGCTGAATTCAAGGGCGACTTTACGGCCTATGCTAAAATGGTATTCGACAAGTCGGTCCTCGACAATAAGGAAGAGCTGATTAAGCTGCTCACCGGATTTAATGCAAAATCGGCTAAAAAGCTGGCTGGTGATCCGGCTTACCTGATGTATCAGAGTATAAGAAAATTAACTAATGAATTGATTAACCCGGGACTGGAGCGGGGCAGGGGACAGCTGCCTGAACTGCAAAGGAAATACATGAAGGCCCAGATGGAAAGGCAGCCTAAAAAACTCTTCTATCCGGATGCCAATTCAACCCTGCGAATCACTTTTGGGAAAGTCGACGGTTTTACGCCTGCCGACGGTATTCAATACAAGCATTTAACCACGCTTGACGGCATCATGCAGAAGGATAATCCATCGATATACGATTACCGGGTTCCCGAAAAACTCAAGCAATTGTACCAGACCGGGGATTACGGCCAATATGCTTACAACAACACGGTTCCCGTTTGTTTCATCGCCTCAAACCATACCTCCGGCGGTAATTCCGGAAGCCCTGTGATCAATGCAGAGGGTCAGCTGATCGGTATAAATTTCGACCGGAACTGGGAGGGTACCATGAGTGACATTATGTATGACCCTGATATTTGCAGGAATATCAGTCTGGATATCCGCTTTGCTTTGTTCATCATCGATAAATTCGCTGGTGCCACTCACCTGATAAATGAGATGCAGCTTGTAAAGTAGGCGTTCGCGACAAATAATCATTATCTGATTTTTGTCATCTCCTTTACTAATAAACGTCATGTTTGCCTTTTATGTATTGTTATATTTTTAACAGGTATAATGTGCACTTGATTGTTATTAGACTTAACTCAATAATTGATTATAAAGGAGAGCAAAAATGGCTGATGTTCAACAGATTATTAAAGATGTAACCGTGGTCTACGGCAAGGAGCGTAAAGCGCTCATGCCGATCCTCCAAGCCGTCGTAAAAACAAAGAATTACCTGGATGACCAGGATTTGGTAGCCATTGCAAAAGCATTGGATTTGTCGGCTGCCGAGGTGTTCGGGACCGCAAGTTTTTACACATTCCTTGACACGGTTCCCCGCGGGAAAAACGTTATCAGGGTTTGCAAAACCATTTCCTGTCACATGGCTGGCAAGGATGAAATCATTCGTGCTATTGAAGACACGTTGAAAGTGAAGACCGGTGAAACTTCACTGGACAAGAAATTTACCCTGCTAACTGCCAATTGTTTGGGCTGGTGCCATAAAGGACCTGTTATGCTCATTAACGATGAGGTGTTTCCCGAGCTAACCGCTGAAAAGGCGATTGAGATTTTGCAAAAATATCAGCAGGCAGAATAATTATCAGGAAAAAAGCACGAAACAATGGAAAATTCAAGACCAAAAAGAGTGGACATTATATTCCTGATGGAAGGTATTGATCCGTTAAAAGTTGTTGAGAAGACGATTAAGAAGAATCCCGATGATATAATCCTGGAGATGATTGATTCAGGCTTGAAAGGTCGTGGAGGAGCTGGTTTTCCCACGGGATTGAAATGGAAATTCACCCGTAATGAAGACAGCTATGATAAGTATGTGATCTGTAATGCTGATGAAGGCGAGCCTGGGACTTTCAAGGATCGGGAAATCCTTGACCGGGTTCCTGAAAAGGTTTTTGCAGGGCTGGCCATCTGCGGCTACACCATTGGAGCCCGCGAGGGGTTTATTTACCTGAGGGGTGAATACAACTTTTTGCTGAAAACATTGAATGACAAACTTGATACTTTCAATGCCGGGTTAAAGAAGATCGGATTGGATTTTACCATTCAGCTGCGGTCGGGGAGTGGAGCTTATATATGTGGAGAAGAGAGCGCATTGTTCGAATCGATGGAAGGCAAGCGGGGTGAGCCGAGAAATAAGCCACCCTATCCGACCGTTTCGGGATATCTGGGCAAGCCCACCGCGATTAACAATGTGGAGACCCTGGTATATGCGTTCATGATTGCCCGCATCGGTGCTGAGAAATTCAAGGAGATGGGAACGAAAGATTCACGTGGGTCGAAAGTTTTCTCCATTTCGGGTGATACGCCAAAAGCTGGCATCTCGGAGCTGGAACTGGGAATGACCGTTCAGCAGTTTGTTGATGAATTTGGTGATGGCGACACCAAGGCTGTTCAGGTTGGAGGAGCCTCCGGCGGTTGCGTTCCCAGGAAAATGTTCAAGGAAACGATTATCGGATATGAAGGCATCCCCACGGGAGGGTCGATGATGCTGTTTAACAGCACGCGATCGATGTACAACGTACTGCATGATTACCTGGAATTCTTTACCGAGGAATCATGCGGTCAGTGCACACCGTGCAGGGCAGGTTGCCAGCAGCTGTTGAAAGGCATTGAAGCGGTGAAAAGGGGTGAGAAATCACCGGGTTATCTGGATGACCTAAAAAAACTTGCCAAAACCATGAAGGTTGCTGCAAAATGCGGACTCGGTCAATCGGTGGCAAATCCTTTCATTTCCATTGTATCCAATTTCAGGGAAGAAATTATTTATTAAGCCAAAATCGGAATAACATGAGCAAATATTTGGTAAACCTAACCATAAATGATATACCGGTTTCAGTACCGGAAGGAACGACAATTCTGTCTGCCGCGAATAAGCTGGATTTCAGGATTCCCACGTTGTGTTTTCATGAGGACCTGTGTGTTGCAGGTAATTGCAGGGTTTGTGTTGTTGAACAAATCGGCGCTCGGGCCTTGCAGGCGGCATGTGCCACACCGGTGGCCGAGGGTATGCAGATCCATACGAACAGCGCATTAGTAAGAACTGCCCGTAAAACGATTATCGAATTACTCCTATCAGAGCATAATTCGGATTGCACAAAGTGTTACAAGAATGGTAATTGTGAGTTGCAGAGCCTGGCTCACGAGTACCGGGTTGGTGAACATGTATTCATCGACCTGGTCAACGGAAAGCGCCGGTTGATAGATGATCTTTCCCCTTCCATTATCAAGGACGACAGCAAGTGCATCCGCTGCCAGCGATGTGTCAGGACTTGCGATGAGCTTCAGGGTGTATCTGCACTAGCGGTGGCCTACAAAGGCGATCACCAGAAGATTTCAACTTTCCTGGATCATCCGCTGGTTGAGGTTGTGTGCACCAATTGCGGTCAGTGTGTAAACCGCTGTCCGGTTGGAGCCCTCATTGAGAAAACCTATGTTGAGGAGGTTTGGGATGTTATCAATAATCCCAATAAGCATGTGGTCGTTCAGACTGCACCAGCGGTAAGGGTGGCTATCGGCGAAGAACTGGGATACAATCCGGGCGAGCGGCTGACCGGTAAAATGGTTACCGCCTTGAAACGGCTTGGATTTGATTCCGTCCTGGATACGGATTTCACGGCCGACCTGACCATTCTGGAGGAAGGGACAGAGCTTCTCACCCGCCTTAAAAGGGCGGTCGTGGACAAGGACCCAACGGTGGCATTGCCGATGACCACTTCCTGCTCACCAGGATGGGTTAAGTTCATTGAACATACGTTTCCTGAATATCTTCCAAACGTTTCCACCTGTAAATCACCACAGCAGATGTTCGGTGCGCTGGCCAAAACCTATTACGCTCAGAAAAAGGGTTTGAAAGCACAGGATATCACGGTTGTTTCGATTATGCCGTGTACGGCTAAAAAATACGAGGCTAACCGTCCGGAAATGCGTTCAAGCGGTTATAAAGATGTTGATTATGTACTTACAACCAGAGAGTTGGGCCAAATGATCAAGCAGGCTGGAATTAATTTCCAGAATCTTGAAGATTCTCCGTATGACAGTATCATGGGGGAATCCACCGGTGCTGCCGTAATTTTCGGAGCTACCGGTGGTGTTATGGAAGCTGCCTTGAGAACTGTTTATGAAGTTGTTACCGGTCGCGAAGTTCCTTTTTCCAATCTCAATATCATGCCGGTCAGGGGTATGGATGGGGTGAAAGAAGCCAAGGTTAAGATTGAAGGTTGTCTGCCGGAATGGAAATTTCTTGATGGCATCGAAGTCTCCTGTGCGGTCGCTCATAGTCTGGCCAATGCGAGAAAGCTGATGCAGGCGGTGAAAGAGGGTAGTGCTCATTACCATTTCATTGAGGTGATGGCTTGCCCGGGCGGTTGCCTGGGTGGCGGAGGCCAGCCTATCCCGACCAATGAAGAGATCAGGGCAAAGAGGGCTGCAGCCATTTATGGCGAAGACGAGGGTTTGCCGTTGCGGAAGTCACATGAGAATCCTGAAGTCAAGATGATTTACGAGGAATTCCTGGGTGCTCCCAACAGTCACAAGTCGCACTCGCTGCTTCACACCCATTACTTTGCCAGAAAGCAGTATTAGTAATTTTGTTTGATGTTTCACCTAAAGGAGGCCTTTGTCAAAATGGTCTCCTTTTTTTTTAAAAAAAAACACTAACTTATCATTTGTTTCTCCATTTATACCCATTATATTTGCGTGTGAAAATAATAACAATGTTATTGTAATAACAAATCATTCAATCATGATCAAGATTAGCGTACCGGCAGATTTGAAAATGCTCCGACAGGACCTTCAGGAGAAGATCCGACTGCGGGAATCGGCTGGAAATCCTGAATCAATCGTTCAGGTTAAGGTGGCAATGGCAACCTGTGGAATTGCATCCGGAGCCAGGGAAATTATGGTTTTTTTTACTGAGGAAATGGAAAAGAGGGGAGTGGATGCGTTAGTCACCCAGACAGGATGCATGGGTTATTGTTATGCCGAGCCTACTATCGAGGTTACCGTGCCTGGTAAGTTGCCTGTAGTATTTGGCTTTGTTGACAAGCGAAAGGCAGATGAGATCATCGAGAAATACATCAAGTGCAATGAACCCGTTGAAGGGGTGATCCCGATTGCATTCAGGACAATCAGTGAGAACAAGCGGGAGGGATTATCATGAGTGAAAATAAAAAGCAACTGCGCATAGCATTACGCAACTGCGGATTCATTAATCCGGAGAGTATTGATGATGCCATCGCCAGAGACGGGTATGCCGCGCTTGCCCGGGTTCTGACTGAGCTGTCACCAGCTGAAACAATTGATATCATAAAGAAATCCGGTTTACGCGGTCGCGGGGGCGGGGGGTTCTCAACCGGACTGAAATGGGAGATAACCGCGAGAAGCGAATCCGATAAAAAATTCGTGGTATGCAATGCCGATGAAGGGGATCCGGGCGCTTTCATGGACCGGTCGATCCTGGAAGGAGACCCGCATACCGTTATCGAGGCTATGGCTATAAACGGGTACTGCACCGGCGCAGATCAGGGCCTGGTATATATCCGTGCGGAATATCCTCTTGCGATCGAAAGATTGAAGATTGCCATTAACCAAGCCCGCGAGTACGGATTGCTCGGGCAAAATATTTTCGGAACCGGATTCAATTTTGATATTGATCTACGTTACGGGGCAGGGGCTTTTGTATGTGGAGAGGAGACTGCACTGATCCATTCCATGGAAGGGGAACGCGGGGAACCTACCTTCAAGCCGCCATTCCCATCGGAACAAGGATACCTGGGTAAGCCGACCAACGTGAACAATGTTGAGACTTATGCGAGTGTCGCGCCGATAATCCTGCAGGGTTTTGAGTGGTTCAGTTCCATTGGAACCGAAAAATCAAAGGGAACCAAGGTTTTCGCTCTCGCCGGCAAGGTGAATAATGTCGGACTGGTAGAAGTTCCAATGGGAACAACTCTACGCGAAGTTATTTACGAGATCGGAGGGGGCATAAAAGGAGATAAAAAATTCAAGGCCGTGCAAACCGGGGGACCATCCGGCGGTTGTCTCACCGAGAAACACCTGGATATACCCATCGATTACGATAATCTCATTGCCAGCGGTTCCATGATGGGCTCCGGCGGCATGATCATCGTGGACGAGGACGATTGCATGGTTTCGATGGCAAAATATTATCTGGATTTCACGGTTGAGGAATCTTGCGGTAAATGTTCGCCGTGCCGGATAGGTAACAAGCGGCTGTATGAAATTCTTGAAACCATAACTAAGGGTAAAGGAACTCCTGAAGATATTGAAAGGCTCAGGAACCTCAGTGAGGTCATCAAGGATACCTCACTCTGCGGGCTTGGACAAACCTCTCCGAATCCGGTTTTGTCCACGCTCGATAATTTTATCAGCGAATATGAAGCGCACGTTATCGATCACAAATGTCCGGCCGGCCAGTGCCGCGACCTGATGACCTACTGGATCGATGCGGTGAATTGCGTAGGCTGCACTGCATGTGCAAGGGTTTGTCCGGTTAGCGCAATCAGCGGTGAGCGCAAGGAGGTGCACCTTATCGATGCGGCTCTCTGCATAAAATGCGGAGCTTGTTTGGAGAAGTGCAAATTTAATGCAGTGTATGTTTCTTAAGACCTGATTATCATTATTATGGACAAGATAAATTTAACAATTGATCATAAGCCGGTCCAGGTGGACCCCGGCACAAGTTTATTGAAAGCGGCCCAAATGGCTGGAATCAACATTCCCACACTTTGCTACCTGCATCTTGAGGACCTCAACATAGAGAACAAGCCCGGAGGATGCCGGATATGCGTTGTGGAGGTTAACGGACGCAAGAACCTGGCTCCATCCTGTGCCACACAGTGCCAGGAAGGAATGGTGGTCAGAACCAATACCATGCGTGTGCTGAATGCCCGGCGGACAGTTATGGAACTCATACTGTCCGATCATCCTTTCGATTGCCTGATCTGCGCCAAAAGTGGAACCTGCGATCTTCAGAAGACCGCACAGGATCTGGGCATCCGGGAAATTCACTATAAGGGAGAGCAGTCACACTACAAGGAGGACCGTTCACCATCCATTATCCGCGACATGGACAAGTGCATCCTCTGTCGACGTTGTGAGATGATGTGCAACAAATTCCAGACCGTAGGGGCTTTGTGGGGAATCAACCGTGGATTCATGTCGGTGGTGGCACCGGCTTTCGAACAGGATCTGGAAAAGTCGACCTGTACCTATTGCGGTCAGTGTGTTGCCGTTTGCCCGACGGGAGCTCTCACAGAAGTGGATCACACCAATCACATCATCAGGGCATTGGCCAATCCCAAGAAGACCGTTATTGTCCAGACCGCCCCGGCGGTAAGGGCTGCTTTGGGAGAGGAATTCGGAATGGAACCGGGCACCCTGGTTACCGGAAAAATGGTGTCGGCACTGAAACAGCTGGGATTCGACTACGTATTTGATACTGATTTTGCTGCCGACCTGACCATTATGGAGGAAGGAACCGAACTACTGAACCGGCTCACAAATTACCTGAAAGGCAACAAGGAGGAATCGCTCCCAATTTTGACTTCCTGTTGTCCGGCCTGGGTGAATTTTTTCGAGGAATATTTCCCGGAGATGAAGGACATACCTTCCACGGCCAGGTCGCCGCAGCAGATGTTCGGTGCAATTGCCAAGACCTATTTTGCCGATAAGATCGGGGTTAACAGGAAAGATCTTGTAGTAGCCTCCATTATGCCTTGCCTCGCCAAGAAATACGAATGCCAGCGGGAAGAATTCAAGACCGACGGTAATCCGGATGTTGACTATGCATTATCAACCCGGGAGCTTGCTGCTTTAATCAAGCAATCGAATATCGATTTCCTCAGTCTGCCGGATTCGGATTTTGACAAACCCATGGGTGAATCATCAGGTGCGGGGGTCATTTTCGGCACCACTGGTGGGGTTATTGAGGCTGCTGTTCGCACAGCCTATGAGGTTTACACGGGGAAACAGCTCGAAAGGATCAGCTTTGAAGAGCTCCGGGGCATGGAAGGGATCAGGCATGCAACGATTGATTTTAACGGATTGCCTATCAATATCGGCATCGCTCACGGGCTGGGTAACGCCCGCGAATTGCTTGAGAGTATCAAGGCAGGGACCTGCAATTTCCATGCAATAGAGATTATGGCCTGTCCGGGAGGCTGTATCGGAGGTGGAGGCCAACCGCTGCATCACGGTAAGTCGGGCATTATAACTGCACGCCAGAAGGCTATCTATCAAGAAGATATGAATAAGCCAATCAGAAAATCACATGAAAATCCGTATATCACCGAGTTGTATAAAGAGTTCCTGGGTGAGCCGCTCAGTGAGAAATCACATCATCTGCTCCATACGCACTATTTCGACCGCAGTAAAGTAAAAGTGGTGATACCCAAAACAAAATAAGCATTATGTCCAGTATCAAAATAGAATTACACGAAAACCAGGTTAAAGAACTGGTTGAGGTTTGCAGGTCATTTTCAAATGATCCTCTCGAGCTGATACATGTCCTGCACAAAGCCCAGAGCATTTTCGGGTACCTCCCGGCAGAAGTCCAGGAGATCGTTGCCCGGGAATTGAAAATTCCTGTTGCCAAGGTTTACGGGGTGGTTACTTTTTATTCATTTTTCAGCATGATTCCGAAGGGGCAGAACCCGATTTCAATCTGTATGGGAACGGCCTGTTATGTGAGAGGTGCCGAAAAGGTTCTTGAGGAGTTCAAGCGAAAACTGAATGTTGAAGTTGGGGAAACTACCAAGGATGGCATGTTCTCACTGAACTGTCTGCGGTGTGTGGGAGCCTGCGGCCTGGCACCGGTAGTAATGGTCGGGGATAAAACTTACGGGCGGGTATCGCCTGACGGGGTTCAGGAGATTTTGGCGGAATACAGGTAGTTTTTAAATGTAAGAAACCTTAACCTCAAGAAGGAATTTCTTTTCCAGAGTCCTGGCAATCCGCTTAACAACTGTGCGTCGGATTTCCAGTTCAACCGGGAGGCTGGGATCCTGGTGCGCAATATTGATGCGGGTGCCTATGATAAAATGGACCTCATCAGCCTGAAGAATCATTTTAATTATCTCATCAGCAGGACCCTTACCGAATTTAATGTTTTCGTTGTAAGAATCGAGCATAACGGAAACCTTGCCTAAAGTGAGTATGCCTTCTGTGATCAGATCCACTCCTTCCATGAAGGACACCGGCGGCAGGTCGGGATCGGTAAAGTCAAAGGAATCGATGATTTTCTTGTCCCATTCGCGTGCGATGATATCGGCGGTTGTCGCCCCGCAGAGTATTTTGCGGCCCGGAAAATCCTGAACCCTTGATGCCAGTTCCCTGTCCTTTTCGAGCTCATAAGGCGGCCCTGAACAGATAAGCAATTTTCGCGGTTCCCTGAAATATATGGTAGCACAGCTGGTATCATCCTGACTGTGGTATTTGTCGTTTTGGACGGCTGAATTAATGATCCTGGTGGACAGCTTGCGGGCGGAAATGTCAGGATCCCGCTTGATCAGGTCTTTGACATAATCGCAAAGCTTTTCGCGGCCCCAGCCGAATGGGTAGGCTGTAAATCCAAGACCCGACTGTACAACGCCGTCGGAACAGATAACGATGCGATCCTCTTTTCGTGCATAAAACGAACAGGTCAGGATTTCCTTGCCAACATTTTTCTCCGTTGACATCAGGATGCAATTCCATTCGGGCTCCAGTTGCTGCCTGCCGCGGAAAATGACGGCATGGGGATTATCGTATTCGAGTATACGGGTCAGGCCGTCATCCTGAATGTCGATAATGGTAAAAGTCGCATAAGACATTTGCCTTTCGGAACACACCGGAAGGGTGTTCATGATGATCTCGGCAATTTTCTCGATATCCTTGTGCTCCTGAGTAAAATTGAGAGCCATGGTGGCGGTGAGAGTGCCAAGCATATTAGCTTTTACGCCGTGTCCCATTCCGTCGCTGAGGACCATTATCGTGCGTCCTTCCTCCGGGATTTTCTGGCTGAGGAATACGTCACCGCAAATGCGTTCGCCTTCCTGATATTTTTGCTGACAGTTTATTTCGATATGGAATCCGGGTTCACTCATCGTTTTTCGTCAGACCGGTAATACTTGATGATTGAGTTCAGCATGCGTTCCGTATCCGAAGCACCTTCTCCGAGAAGGAAGCCTATTTTTTGGACCATTTCCAGGTTTTTGTCGATGACTTCCGTGACTTTCTTGATGACTTCCTCTTTCTGAACTTCCGGCAGGGAAAGATCGCGAAGAACGGCACCCATGATGGATGCTTTCTTGATCGGGAAAACCGAAAGGTTCAGCAGACGGTTGTCGATGGCTATATCCTTATGCATGACGTCCTGGTTGTTTTGCAGGACGAAAGTAAACAAGCTCAGCATCTGAGGCGGGAAAAGGGTTCGCAGGTCGGCACCTTTCAGTCCCGGAATAACTTCGTCGATCGATTTTATATCATCTCCGAGAATTTCGATAAACTCACGGTTAGCCTGTATGATTCTGAGGTTCTCATTAACAATGACGACACCTGAGGGAATCTTCTGCAAAACGGCTGTCAGGGTATCAGAATATTCCTGAGCGAGTTTTTTCTCTTCGAGGGCAGCTTTCTCCGATTCCTGCAATGCTTTCTGTGCCTTTGCCAGCTGTTCATTGGAAGAGCGGAGCGACTTGATGTATTCCTGCTTGTTTTTGGTGCCATACAAATGACACATTTCTGCCTTGGCCAATCCCAGTGCTACCGCGATGGCAAAATCGCGACAGGTTTTATAGCCGCAGGCCAGGCAGCCCCGGTTGGTGTCATGGTCGCCCGATGTGCCGATAAGCTTCAGGATATCATTGATTTCCGTTTCATCTGGAAGTTTCAGCTGCTGGTCATCAGGGGTGAACTGACGGTTGATTTCTGAAATTCCATATTTCTCGAGGTTTTCCTGCCAATCTTTTTCGACAAAATTCCCCAGCCGTTTGGATGCGTAATCCGTTACGAGGGTGCGACGGCGGAATTTATGACCTCCTGCCGACATTCCCGGTCCCATGATGCATCCTTCGCAGTAAAACAGATCGAGATGCTTGCGGATATCATAGGAAGTAGCAAACTCATCAATTGAATCCAGCATGTCCTGACGGCCATCTGTGGAAAGAAAATTGCTCAGGAGAAGGTCTTCAAATTGATCGGCTGCCTGCATAAAGCCGGATGACAAGGGAAACAAGGCTCCTTTTCGACCGTTGGGAGCATCGAAATCCGAGAATTCGACAGAATTTTCAGAAATCTGTTCAGCGGCAAACCATTCCCGCAATTCGATGAAGGTTATCTGCGCATCTATATGGTTTTTTTCATCCTCGGATCCAAGCTCAAGTCGGCTGGCCAGGCATGGATTAATCAGGACAACAAAGGTGTCATCTGATTCCCTTTCACGTATGATTCCTGCCATGATTGTTGCCGGGCTGTGAACCGGAACCAGGTTGTCGGTAAGCTGCGGTTGGTGTTTCTGGATATAGGAAACTACTGCCGGGCATTTCGTTGATATCCGGTACTTGCCTTTAAAATCACTGAACAGGGAGGCATGGGCCCGGGCAGATAGATCGACGGCGAAGGAAAGATCATAAACGCCGGTAAATCCCAGTGCGCGGATCATCCCGACGAAATTACGGTAATCGGTTATGTCGGGGAATTCTGCAGAAATGCTCGGATCAATGATTGCAGAAGCTTTACGGCCGTTTTTCAGTGCCGACCCGACCTTAGCAAGGTCCGACTGTATCCTGACGGCGCGGGTAGGGCAGATGGTGTAGCAGCTCCCGCAGGCGATGCACCGATCCGGGAGGATGCTAACATGATCAACGTTGGCCTTGACCTCGATGGCCATTGACGGGCATTCTCTTACGCAGGCGTAACAAAGGATGCAGGGGTCGGGTTCGATCCAGATTACCTGGTCGCCAGGCCGGATTTCCGTGGGATTACTGTTTTTCATAACCCAAAATGATTCTTTAACAGTCGTTTCAATTCATCAGGATCATGTGAATGTATCAAATTATCTCCGATCTGGATCATCGGGCCTTCACCGCAATGGCCAAAACAGTGTGAACCGTGAAAAATCACTTTATCCGTGAGATGATATTGGTTGAGGAATTGCTGGATGACCTGCACCATTTTCTTGTTGCCACGGGCAAAGCAGGAGCTTCCCAAACATATTCTTATCTCCGTTTTATTCTCTTCCATGATCAGTATAAAATCATTGTTTCAAAATTAACAATAAAGAATGCCGGTATTAGGAAAAAACCGAAAAATGTTGTAAAATTTGCATCCTGTGAATAATGTTATATTATTAACAATGTTTATAAGATAACAGAATGGGTGCCGAATACGTGGACCTTTTAAGAAAATATCCGGCCGGCCGCCGGGAGAACCTGATCCCGATACTTCAGGAATTGCAGGATAAGCATGGGTTTATACCTGAACCTGCAGTGACGGACATCGCCGAATACCTCGAAATTCCTGCAGTTAAAATTTACAGTGTGGCCACTTTTTACAATGAATTCAGGTTCAACGCCGCTGGGAAATACCATTTTCAGGTTTGCCAGGGAATAGGCTGCCAGGTGGATGGAAGTGAAAGAATCAGGCTGGAACTGGGAAGGCTTCTCGAAATTGAACCCGGGGAAATTACAGCCGACGGTTGGTTCAGTCTGGAATGGGTTCCCTGTCTGGGCGTGTGCCAGGAGGCTCCCGTATTGTCAGTGAACGGCGAATTTTACGCGAAAATGACCCCTGTCAAGCTCAAGGAGCTGATCGATAAGCTGCGCAACCGATGAACAATACTGAAATACCCCGGATGAGTGACGAGCTGCATGAAGGACTGCTGGGTTTGATAACCCATCAGCAGCCTGATACTGTTCAGCCACTTAGGCTTCTTGGCAAAACGCTGCGCAGGGAGCGGATTGAGGAGCTTACGGTGCTGATTGATAGAACAACACCGGCAACCATTTACAACACTGTCCTGATTGAAGAAGCGATCCGACAATGGTCGGCCGACAATCACCATCCCGTTGAAATTTTAGAGACCGGATGCCTGGGATTGATTTCAGCCGAACCCGTTGTAGGCATCCAGATGCCCGGTCGGGCACGATTATATTACGGACCGGTTGATCCTTCCGATATTTCCGGGATGCTCGATGCAATAACCAGGCAGGTGATTCCCGAGGAAAACCTGATCGGACAGATGGTTATGAACGGACAACAGCCCTGGGAAGAAATCCCGGACTGGAAAAAGCATCCCTTCTTTATCGGGCAATCGAGAAACATTACCCGGTTGAACGGGATTATCGATCCCGGTTCCCTCACTGATTACATTGCCTGGGGAGGGTATCGGACTTTTTACAAGAGCATACGCTATTACTCCGCCAGGGAATTGATGAAGCTGATAGGCGAGAGTGGTCTGCGGGGTCGTTCAGGCTCTGGTTTCCCGGCAGTCGACAAATGGATCATTGCCTCAGAAACCACCAGCGACAAGCGCTATGTTCTCTGTAACGCTGATGAATCGGATCCGGGTGGCTATATGCACCGCATTCTGGTGGAAAGCAATCCACACCTGATTCTGGAAGGAATAATGCTGGCTGCCTACATTATCGGTGCCAATCATGCAATCATCTATACCCGTTCGAGGTACAGAATGGCAGTCAAGCGAATCCAAAGTGCACTGAACCAGGCACGCGAGTTCGGTTTACTTGGACAGGACATCCTTAACAGTGGATTTACTCTTGATATACAGTTGAAAAGGGGGCCCGGTGCGTTTGTTTGCGGAGAGGAGACGGCTTTGATATCCAGTCTGGAAGGAAAACGCGGTTCACCCAGAACCCGGCCGCCATATCCGGCAACTGCAGGACTTTTTGGCAAGCCAACGCTCGTTCATAACATTGAAACCTTGGCACAGGTACCGATGATTATCGGCCAGGGGCCTGATGCTTATAAGGAAACCGGCACCTCTGGTTCTTCCGGAACCAAACTTTTCAGCTTGTCAGGTAAAATCAAGCGGCTTGGGGTGGTGGAAGTGCCTTTTGGTACCAAGCTGGGTGCAGTGATCGACGGAATGGGAGGCGGAACGCGAAATGGCGGTCAGGCAAAAGCCGTCCTGCTCGGCGGACCTTCGGGAAAGTTTATCCCGGTAAGCAAGTTTGATATTCCACTTGATATGGATCGTTTCCAGGAGGAGAACCTGGTGATGGGATCGGGTAGCATGGTGTTACTGGATAAGGATACCTGCCCGGTTAACCTGATTAAGAACATGATGGACTTTATCCGCCAGGAGAGTTGCGGCAAATGCATTCCCTGCAGGGATGGGTCGAAAAGAATCATGGAAATTCTCAATCTCATCTCCGGCCACTCCTTGCCGGAAAACAAGTATGAAGCCCTCGACCGTTTCAAGGGCGTGACGGGAGTACTGGAACTGGCGGAAGTCATGCAATCAACCTCCCTGTGCGGCCTGGGGAAATGCGCACCCAATCCATTGATCAGCGGGATTGAATTGTTCAGGGAAGAACTTGAGGAGCATGTTTTCGACCGGTCCTGCCGAGCCCGGGTCTGCCTGAATATGAGGGCTTTTACCGTGGATCCTGTTGCATGCAACGGCTGTAACCTCTGCTATCTCAAATGTCCGGAAAAGGCGATCATCGGTTCCCAACGCCAGGTGCATTACATAGTGGACGATATGTGTACGGGTTGCGGCAAGTGTTTCGAAGTGTGCAAATTCAATGCAATCCTGGTAAAATAAATATTTGGCCATGATGATCGAAATTGAAGTCAACGGAAGAAAAATAAAGACCCAGCGCGGTGAATTGATTCTTGATACGCTGAAGGCCAACGGGATCCATGTGCCAACGCTCTGCAACCTGGAGGGATTCAAGCCATCCGGGGCCTGCCGCATATGTGTGGTGGAAGTGGAAGGCCGTCCGGACCTGGTTCCTTCCTGCTCTTTCTTTGTTGAAGAGTTCATGCGGATCAGAACTCATTCGGAGCGGGTTATCAAGGCTCGGAAAACCATACTGGAGTTGCTGCTCTCCAATCATGATGACAGCTGTTTGTCGTGCGACCGGGGCAGGTGGTGCAAACTCCATGAGCTTGCTTACGAGTTGAACGTTACGGAAAGGAAATACGGCCGTCCTTCGGGCCGGAAGAAAATCGACAATACCAGCCAATCCATTCTCAGGGATCCGGGAAAATGCATTCTCTGCAGCCGTTGTGTTCGGGTTTGTGAGGAGATGCAACAGGTTGCAGCTCTGGATTTTCTCAAACGGGGAGGCCGCACAGAGGTTGGCACCGTTCTCGACAAGGGCTTGAATTATTCTTCCTGCATCAGTTGCGGACAATGCATTCAGGTTTGTCCGACCGGTGCACTCAGGGAAAAGAGCCACCTCGACCAGGTTGGTAACCTCCTTCAGGATAAATCAAAGATTTCCGTTGCTTTGGTTGATCCGGCTGTTTTCGTCACGCTGGGAGAATTTTTCGGTTATAAGCCAGGTGCGGAATTCACCTCCCTATTCATAAATGCATTAAGGCGGGTCGGGTTTCAAAAAGTTTACGGAACAGGCTGGGGAATGGAATACCAGGCAGGAAACCTTGCCGGTATGCTGCTGGAGAAAACATCCGACTCTCCCGAAGGCCCCATGATCCTTTCAGAATGTCCATCAGCGGTCAGGTATATAACCCAGAGCAAGCCTGGCCTGATCGGTTCACTGGTTCCGCTAAAGCCGGCTAACCAGTTGATGTCGAAATTGTTAAGGGAATCTGTTTCGAGGCTGGAGGGTGTTCAGCCCCGGGATGTATCGATTGTATATTTAACCGCCTGCACCGCTGTTAAAAGCGAGACTGCTGCAGCCCTGAAAATCAGGGAGTCAGGCAACCTGCCCGATTTGTCCCTGACTACGCGCGAGGTGTATCGTCTGATCAGGCTTTACGGTATCGACATTGCAAGCCTTAATCCGGAGTTTACTCAGGACTATTTTGGCACCGGGGTTAAATCTGGCCAGATGAGCGCTATTTCAGGCGGTTATGTTGAAATGCTAACCCGGATCCTGCAGGCAAGAAAACCGGAAATGGTAATTGCCGGGGATAAAGCTGGAAAACTTCGGGGTATCCGGGACGTAAAAGAAACAACCTGCGAATTTGACGGTAGGAAACTTACCCTTGCATCAGTGAGCAGCATTGTTCAATTCGAAAATTATTGGAAGGAAATACACAGTAAAATCAGGAAGGTTGATCTTGTGGAAGTCATGGCCTGCCAGCATGGATGCATCAACGGGGGAGGCCAGCCTTGTCGGGGAGCCGACCGGAATCTCCGTAACCGGCTGAAGGCGGTATTGGAATGGGATGAACGGTATTCCGGTATTCAATCCAAAGACCATCTGGAACTTCCGACCGGAATAAAACTTACAGAAGAGGATGTAAAAGCAGTTTTTACCCCCCGATCAATTACAAAGTAATGACCATGCCGGAAACGATAAATAAGAAATTGGTGTCAACCATACCTGACCGCTGCCGTGTCTGCTATACCTGCGTGCGCGAGTGTCCGGCAAAAGCCATCAGGATAGTCAACGGACAGGCTGAGGTCATGCATGAAAGGTGCATCGGCTGCGGCAATTGCGTTAAGGTATGTTCGCAGAAAGCAAAAAGTTTTCTGAATGAGGAAAAGGAAGTCCTGGCCCTGCTTAAATCGGGACAGCCGGTTGCAGCACTGATCGCGCCGAGCTTTCCTGCTGAATTCGGCGATCTGGTCGATCCGCATGAGCTGGTAGGTGTGCTCAGGGCTATAGGTTTTCGTTACGTATGTGAGGTAGCCTTTGGAGCCGATCTGGTGGCACGCGCGTTTTCAGATATCTTCTCGAATGAGGATCATCCGGCAGTCATCAGCTCCGACTGTCCTGCGGTTGTGTATTATGTCAGGCAGTTCCATCCCGACCTGGTACCGGCGCTTGCCAAAGTTGCGTCGCCGATGGTAGCCATGAATCGTGTAGTTAAGAAGAAATACGGCAAAGATGTCAGGACTGTTTTTATCGGACCCTGTATCAGCAAAAAAGCGGAATCGGATGAAATCGATTATGTCCTGACTTTTCAGGAGCTCAGGCATTTACTGAAACAGAAGGGAATCAAGCCCGGTCAGGTACAGCCATCCGAGTTCGATCCGCCGCGGGCGGGCAGGGGACTGATATTTCCGGTAAAAAGGGGAATGTTACAGACGATTAATATTCCGGAAGACCTGTTCGACGGAAATATTCTGGTTGCAGAGGGGAAAGTGAATTTTCCTGCAGCCATCGATGAGTTTGAGCAGGGGGCGATCTCCGACCAGCATCTTGAATTGCTTTGTTGCGAGGGCTGTTTGATGGGGCCGGGCATGTCGCCGGATGGCAAGCGCTACGCACGCCGGGCACTCATCGGGAATTATGTGAGAGGCAGGATACATAATCATGACAATGAACGCTGGGTGAGTGAAATGAATGAATATTCCTCGGTCGATCTGAGTCAGACTTTTACCCCGGTCGACCGCCGGCTCGATACCCCGACACCGGCAAAGATTAAAAAAGTACTTGCCTCGATTGGAAAGCGCCATCCGCAGGACCATCTGAATTGCGGTGCATGCGGATACGATTCCTGTGAGAGCCATGCCGTTGCGATTGCGCAAGGCCTGGCAGAAGTTGATATGTGCCTTCCTTACACAATCGAAAAGATGCACATGTCCATCATGGAACTGAACTTCTCGAACGAGAAACTGGCCAAGGTGCAGCAGGCTCTCAAACATTCAGAGAAGCTTGCCCATATGGGACAGCTTTCTGCCGGCATAGCTCACGAACTGAACAATCCACTGGGTGTGGTGATCATGTACGCCAATATTCTGCTGGATGAATGCGAAAATGAACAGATGAAGCAGGACCTCCGCCTGATTGCCACCCAGGCCGACCGTTGTAAAAGGATTGTAGGTAACCTGCTCAACTTCGCTCGTAAAAACCAGGTTCGGCTGGAAGAGGTTAACCTGGTTCGACTGGTACAGGACAGCCTGACTTCGGTAATAATTCCCGACCGGATAAAAACCATCATCGACAGCCGGGTGAAGGATGCAATCACCTATGTTGACCAGGAACAGATGATGCAGGTTCTTACCAACCTGATCAAGAATGCAGTGGATGCGATTCCGGGTAACGGGTTCCTGACCATCGCCGTTGAGGGGGATTCTGAATATTTCTGCCTCAGCGTGAAAGATACCGGTACCGGCATCTCCCCTGAAAATATGGACAAGGTTTTTACCCCATTCTTTACCACCAAGGAGATCGGCAAAGGAACAGGTCTGGGCCTTGCCACTACCTACGGGATCATTAAGATGCATAAGGGGAAAATCGATGTTGAATCAAATAATGACCCGGAAAAGGGACCGACCGGAACTTGTTTCCGGATTTATTTGCCCAGAATTAATGATGTGACACTATGATGAACTCTGAATATAAGCCACTTATCCTGTTGGCAGATGATGATCCGGATTATCTTTTTCAGATGAAATTTGCTCTCGAGAAGGCCGGATTCAGGATGATTACGGCTGAAACCATGGATGAGGCTGAGCTGGCTATGGATAAAGATCATCCTAAACTCGCCATTTTTGATTTGATGCTGGAAAGGGATGATGCCGGATTTATACTCGCCTATCATGCAAAAAAGAAATATCCGGGTATGCCGGTTATTTTGCTCACTGCGGTTACTGCAGAAACCGGAAGGCAATTCGGACCTGATTTTTCGGGATCGGATGGCTGGATCAAAGCCGACCTATACCTCGAAAAGGGATTGCATCCCGACCAGTTGGTGACGCATATCAATGCACTATTAAATCGTTAACGATGGAAATGTTAAAGGTTCTGGTCGTGGATGACGAGCCGGGCATCCGTTCGGGTATTGATCGCATCCTGAGCAAGTTCACTGTCGGCTATCCCTTTATGGATGAGGATATCGGATATACGGTTTATGAGGCTGGCACCGGAGAGGAGGCCATCCGTATCTTTCATGAAGATCCCCCTGATATTGCCCTGCTCGACAATAAGCTTCCCGGAATGGGTGGGGTTGAGGTGCTGGAGTACATCAAGAGAAACCAACTGAATATTGAAGTGATGATGATCACCTCTTTTGCCTCCCTGGAGCTGGCGGTTAAGGCTACCAATATCGGAGCTTATGATTTTGTTCCGAAGCCATTCACGCCGCAGGAGCTCAGATCGTCGATGGAGAATATCACCAAGCACCTGTTCCTGAAGCGAATGACCCAGAAAATGAATAAGGAGGGCAAGCAGATCAGGTTCCAGTTTTTGTCGGTTCTCTCGCATGAACTGAAGAATCCGCTGAATTCAATCGAAGGATACCTACGGATGATGCAGGAAAGACAGGCCGGGGAAGAACTGGTTTCTTACGACGAGATGATCGACAGGGCTATTGCGCGGATCAAGGGTATGCGTGTGCTGATCATGGACCTTCTTGATTTAACCAAGATTGAGTCGGGAAAGAAGAACAGGGAGATGCAACGGATCGATCTGGTCAAGATTGCTCACGTATCGGCTGAAACCATGGGCCCCATGGCTATCCAGATGGAGGTTGACATTCAGTTGGACTGTCCGGAAGAGTTTTTTATCATGGCCGATCCGGAAGAGCTGGAGATCATCCTGAATAATCTGATCAGCAATGCAGTAAAATACAATAAAATTGGGGGAAAGGTTATTTGCAGGTTAAAACCTTCAGGAACAAAGCTGATTATTGAAGTCGAAGATTCAGGGATTGGAATTCCGGAAGATGATATTCCTACCCTTTTTCGTGAGTTTGTAAGGATAAGGCAAAAGGAAACAAAACATATCATGGGATCGGGTTTAGGCCTGAGCATAGTAAAAAGATTAATTGATTTGTATGACGGAACCATTGAGGTGGAAAGTCATCCGGGCAAAGGTTCTATTTTTAGGGTGGTGTTGCCAGTTATTATCTGATTATGTATGTTTGGATAAATAAATCGTGATTATCATGAGTTTACCCGAAAAAACAGTCGAAAGGCTTAGCGAATACCGGAGGACATTATTGGATTGCCTAAACCAGGGCAAGAGCCATATTTTCTCTCATGAACTGGCTGCGCTACTGCACAATACGGCCGTTCAGGTCCGACGTGATATGATGCTTATGGGTTTCACCAGCATGCAGCGAAAGGGATACGCCATCAAAGAACTCATTGAGGCTATCGGGGAACTGATCGATACCAACGAAGGCCTGAATGTGGCCGTAATCGGGGTGGGTAACCTGGGGCGCGCCATCACGGGTTATTTCCGGGGAAAACGTTCGAAGCTCAATATTGTCGCAACTTTTGATATCGATCCCGAGAAAATCGGACGCATGATTGCAGGAGTCAAGTGTTTTCATCTGGATGAGTTTACCAAGCTGGTTGAGGAACTGCAGGTATCCATCGCCATACTCACTGTTCCGCCCGAACATGCCCGGAAGATTGCCGATTTTGTGGCCTCAGCCGGGATAAAGGGAATCCTGAATTTTACGACTGCATCATTGAACATGCCTCCTCATGTTTATCTCGAGGAATATGATATGATCACTTCCCTGGAGAAGATCGCCTATTTTGTTAAACATCATCAGGGGTAACAGACTCCTCTGTTTTTTTTCTATAATGCTTGTTCACAGGAGTTTAGATAAACTCAATATTCAAAGATCCGTGGTTACGACAGGGTCGTTTGATGGCGTCCATGTTGGCCACCGCACGATCATCAACCGGCTTCGAACGATTGCGAGCGAAACCGACGGGGTATCCGTTTTGGTAACTTTTTATCCCCATCCGAGAAAAATCCTGTACCCGAACACCCAGGGCAAGGATCTTCAGATGATCAATACCCAGCGTGAAAAGATATACCTGCTGGAAAAGGCCGGTTTGGATCATCTGGTCATCATTCCTTTTTCCATTGAATTTTCGAAGACAACTTCGGTTGATTTTATTCGCAAAATATTGGTTGCCAAACTGCATGCCAGTTGCGTTGTTGTTGGGTTCAACCATCATTTCGGCCATAACCGGGAAGGTGATTATGATTATCTTCATGAATTGGGGAAATATTATAATTTTTCAGTGGAAGAGATTCCGGAGCAGGACATTCACAATGAATTTGTCAGTTCCACAAAAATCAGGAAGGCAATCCTCGAAGGAAATATACAGCGGGCAAATGCCTATCTGGATCACGAATACTTCTTTATCGCCCCTTTACGGGCTGCATCGGATATCATGCTGCCGGCCGGACCCGAATGGTTTGAGCTATTTCCGGAGGAAGTGGAAAAACAAATCACCCCTCCGGGGATCTATGCAGGATCGGTTCTGGATGATGATCGGAGGATGAAGACCATGGTGATGATTCTTGAGTCGGGATCAGGTAGTCGCATATTTATTCATACACCCGAGGATGACCTGTCAAAATTGCCCGAGGTCAACCTCGCTTTTCATAAAAGAATCAGGTTGTTTGAGCCCGGACAAATCCTTGTGGATGAGGATATTGTAATTCAGGATGCAGAAGATATCCGTGAGCTGATATATTAACCGTAAATCGAGCTGACTATCCTGCCGATCGATTCGGCATCTTCATCCATAGTATTTACCGACCTGATAATTTCCAACGGATGGTTATTGAGAAAGATAATGTTTTGTCCGAGCCTGATGGCTTCGCCAATATCATGGGTGACAAAAATGACAGTTCTCCCGTCTTCCTTCCAGATCTCTAAAAATCGATCCAGAATATTGTATTTCAGTGTGTTATCAAGATATTGGAAGGCTTCATCCATCAGGATGAGCTTGCCTGGAAACGCAAATGCCCGGGCTATGGAGACTCTCTGTTTCATGCCTCCACTGAGTTGCGACGGGTATAACGACTCCTCCTTTTCCAGTCCGACCAGCCGAATAAACCTCTGTGCTGTTTCGAGAGCCTGATTTTCAGGCATTTTATCCATCAAGGGGAATCGTACATTCTCCAGAACGGTCTTCCAAGGCAGTATGCGGGTTTCCTGAAATATATAGGAGATGCCTTCTTCAATAAATCCTTCTATTTTCCCCTCATCCTGATTGATTATTCCCCCGATTAGGTTCAGAATGGTTGTCTTGCCGCATCCCGAGGGCCCAAACAGGCAGGTAATGGAACCTGGTTTGAACTCCAGGGTGAACCGTTCAAGAATCCGCCGGTCAGCGAACGATTTGGTGATATTTTCCAGTTTCAGGCTCATTTTTTCCAGCGAACAGAGCGTTTTTCAATCCCTCTGACTGCAAGCTCAAAAGCGGCTCCGACAATGATGGCTATCAGGGTCCAGGCAATGACTTCGGATACCAGCAGGTAGCTCTGGGCGTCCTGCATTTTGGAGCCGATCCCGTACTTCGGCTGGCTCAGTACTTCGCCGATTATCACTGATCTCCATCCGAAACCCACCGAGGTGGATATTCCGCTGAACAGGAAAGGCATGATCGAAGGCCAGTAAATATCCCGCAGAACCCTTGATTTCTTAACATGGTAGAGTTGGGCCATCTGTATGAGTCCATGGTCGGTTTCCCTTATGCCCTGGGTGATATTTATGGTCAGGATCGGAAACATGGTAAGGAATCCGATGAATACCGGTACCTGTTCAACATGGAACCAGATGAGGGCCAGTAAGATAATCGCGATTATCGGTGTTGACCTGATAGTGACCAATATGGGTTTAAATCCGGCTTCAATCCCGGAGTTCAGTCCGGAGGGAATACCGATGAGAAGGGCAGAAATAAATGCAAAGAGAAATCCGATGATGCCGCGAAAAATTGTGTTGCTCAGGGACGAGAGAAACTCAGGCTGGCCTACGAGGCTGATTAATGAGTTGACCGTATCGGAAGGCCCGGGAAGAATCTGCCTGGAATTATAGGATCTGGACAGCAATTCCCAGCCGATTATCAGGAGAACAATGACAATCAGACTAATGATCCGGTTTCTGAAAGATAAATTCTTCATCGGGTAATTTGCCGCCGACGGCTTCCGGATTAAAAGTAAGAAAAACTTGCAGGAACTGGCTGATCTGTGTTCTTATATCCGATGCATACCTGAATCTGAGGTTGCATCCCGGGATGGCGCTGACAGCTACAGCCGGATTGGGCAGGATTTTGTGGATAACGATGCGGTCGGCTGCCTTCACGGGTTCGCGGTTAACGAAGTCGATGGACCGGGCCCAGGCATCACAGACCTGCATGACCCAATCCGGATGATCGCGCAGAAAATCTTTCCGTGCCATAAGGGCGGTCTGTGGCATCTGGTTACCGGGAAATGCCCGTGTCCACTCGGTATTAAGATCCATCAGCTGCCTGACCAATGGATTTTTTGAACGCGCCAGGCTGACCAGTGGTTCTGAAATTACCGCAAGACCGGCCTGTCCGGCGGCAACGGCATTTGCCAGGCTGATGTGGGTAGGGTAGGAGTAATCGAGTATAACATCCGTGTCGGGGTCCATGCCCTGATTCTTAAGCAGATAGCGAAAAAGTATATCCGGTGTGGTTCCTTGCCCCATCAGATATATTCTCTTGTTTTTTAATGTGGACCATCCCGTTAAAGTGGTATCTGACCCCATCAGGTACAAGGTTCCCCAAACAGGTATGGCCACCACCTGATAAGGCAAACCCTTGTTGTACAGGATGGCACCGATGTTGAGAGGCAAAACGGCCAGTTCCGGCTGGTCTTTGAGCATTCTCGCCCTCACCATCATCGGTTCTTCCAATATCTCTATAGCCAGAGGACGGGGCAGGATTGTGGCCGGTGAATCGAGCACACAGATCATGCCCATGGCTGAGGGACCTTTCAGGGTAAGGAAATTAATTTCCGTATCCTTTACTGCTACCGATTTGCATCCTTGGAAAATCAGAATGAGCAGAAAAAATAAAGATGTCAGCCAGCGGATGCCCATCATCTGAAATCAGATTTTTTGAACACTGACGGAGGTAACCGATCGTTCCGTTACTAACCTGACAATATACATACCCAGCGGCAGAGGATTATTATTCTCGTCCATCCCGGACCAGGTAACCCTGTTTTCACCGGCATTAAACGTTCCCCGCTTTATGATGGAAACCTGTTTCCCGGTGAGGTCGTAAACCGACAACTCTCCTGCGGAAGCCTGATCCAGACTGAAAGCGACTGTTACCCGGCTGGTAAAGGGGTTCGGATAGGATTTAATTCCGCTCCCGGAGATGGTTGCCGGATCTGTTCCGGTTCCGGCAGGAAGTTTTATTTTGAACATAGACCGGCCGAATGTGGCTGCAGTCAAGGTCCGTGTTGGGTTGTGCAGATTAAGGTCGAAAACGGTCAGTCTGGGTAGACCGATACCGTAAATCTCCCAGGTAACGCCTGCATTTCGGGTCCAGAAAACACCACCGTCGGTTCCGATGAAGTAGGTCCCGTCATTTTCAGGATCGGGCACGATACTGTTGACCGGGAAATCCGGAAGGTTACCGGAGATGTCCTGCCAGGTCTGGCCGTTATTGGTGGTACGGTAAACGTGAGGCAGGTAATTGTCCCAGCGGTAGCCGGATACCGTAACAAAAGCCGTTGCCTTATCGAACGGGCTGGTCTGGACGCATGTGATCCACCGGTCGGGCAGGGTGCCGGTGATATCGTTCCAGGTGCTTGCGCCGTTGAGTGAGTTCCACACCTTGCCGTCATCCGTGCCGACGTAAATTATTTTGCCATCGAGTGGAGAAACGGAAATCGTGGTAAGGGTCCCGTAATTAACATTGATGCCTTTCCCTTTTGTAAGATCGCCGGACACTGAGGTCCACGACTGGGCACGGTTTGTGGATTTGTAAACGCGGTTCGACCCGAAATAGAGGATCTGCGGATTCTGCGGATCGAGCTCCAGCGGGCTTTTCCAGTTCTTCCGGTCGCTGCCTGAGATTCCCTCAGTTGCCCCGCTGAAATTGGTTCCACCGTTCACTGACCGGCCCAAACCACCATATTGGTATTGAGCGTATACGTAATTATTATCGGTCGGATCGACCTTAACCACAAATCCGTCGCCACCGTAGATAGACTGCCAGCGGTTGACCTGACCGTTTGTAACCCGGATCGTGCCATTATCCTGAGTGCCACCATAATACCGATCGGGATTGAGATAATCCACTTCGCAGGCGTAAAACTGGGTGATCGGAAGATTCTCGATGTGAAACGAGGTGGTACCGCCTGACTTTGAGACATACACCCCCCCGTCACTACAAAGTATTGCGAGTGCGTTATCCCTCGGGTGCACGAAAACGCCGTGCATGTCAACATGGGCCGAACTGAAAGTCTGTGACCAGCTGGTACCTCCGTTGGTGGTTTTATAAGCATTGAATCCTGATACGTAAGCTACATTAGGATTGAGCGGATCTACATCGATCTCGCTGAACCACCACCAGTAAGAGGCTCCTTCGTTCAAAGTGGCTGTGGCCGACCAGTTATTGCCTCCGTCCACAGTTTTGTAAATCCCTTTCAGATAGCCTGTGGAATCAGTATAAGTGGCATATAGAACCGACGGGTTTGAATCTGAAATGTCGATGCCGATACGGCCGACATTCCCTTTCGGCAGTCCATTGCGCAGTTCGGTCCAGTTGTCGCCACCATCCATTGAGCGCCAGAGCCCGCTGGTTTTGCCACCATAGCTCTGATAGGGCGGGCGTCGGGTCCGTTCCCACATTGCGGCATAAATTATTCCCGGATTCGAGGGATTGATGCACAGGTCGGACGCCCCAGTGGAATCGGACAGGTACAGCACTTTTTGCCAGCTTTGACCGCCGTTGCGGGTGCGAAAAACGCCACGCTCGGAATTGTCGGAGAACAGGTGTCCCATGGCTGCAACGTAAACCGTGTCGGGATGGATGGGGTCGATTTTTACCCTGCCAATACTGCCTGCTGAAGTGAGTCCGGATTGGGTCCAGGTTGCTCCCGCATCAGTTGACTTGTACACACCATAACCTTCGTAGGTGTGGGATCCACCGCCGGCATTGGGTTCACCGGTGCCTGCATACATAAGGGATGGCTTTCCCGGTGCAATATCCATATCACCGATGGATAGCGCCAGTGCGTTGTCGAATATAGGGGTCCAGCTGGTTCCGAGGTTGGTCGATTTGAAGATCCCACCGGAAGCGGTTCCTGCATATATGGTGTTCTGATCGTTAAGAGGCATTTCAACATCAGTAATTCTGCCGCCGATATTGGTGGGCCCAACGAGGGTCCAGCTCTCCTGACCGGATTTCAGTCCGGATTTCTCCATATCCATAGTCTGCTCCAGAGCCTTGAAATACAGGTCGGAGTGCAGTTGATTATAAGGATAGGCTCTCTGCTGATAGAACCAGTCATTTGGATGGTTCTTGTTTTCACGGATTTCGGGACCGGATTTTTTTGCGCATCCCACAGAAAGGATAAATACCGCGGTCGCGAGGACCAAAATTGTCAATACAGGCCAGGTTTTTTTCATAATCAGTAAAAATATTGCTGCTAAAGTAAACTATTCCGTATTCGATTCATAGAATTTTCTATCTTTGTTATCTAAATAACAATAATCTGAGTGGGAATCAAGGTGACCACAAGGATTTATAAATCAGTCTGATCCGGAGGATTATCTAATGGAAAAGAGAATCGGAAGCGTTTTAATTCTACTGCAGGACAAGCAGTCGGCCCCCCAGGTTAACTCAATCATCTCCAATCACTCTACCATCATTATCGGCCGGCAGGGGTTGCCGGTAAACAATTCCATCTGGGCCATTATCTCATTGGTTCTGGAAGGTACCACCGATCAGATAGGTTCATTAACCGGTCAGTTGGGCCGTGTTGAAGGTGTTGAAGTCAAATCGGTTGTTCTTAAAATGAAAGGATGATTATGAAAAAAATTAAACCACTTTTGATGTTGCTGTCAATGGTTGCAGCAGTTTCTTTCGGGCAAAATCTCAGCATTTCAGGCAAGGTTATCGAAACCGGAACCAATCAGGGACTTGCCTACGTAAATATCCGTGTTGCGGCGAGCAATACACTCGGCGTTTTCACCGGCCTGGCAGATACGGAAGGGAATTTTGTTATTAAGGGCCTCGCGGCAGGTGATTATTCCCTTTCAGTCAGCAGTCTGGGTTATTATCCCGCAAATAAGCCGGTTCGTTTGTCGGACTCGAGCCTGGGCAACGTGGTTATTGAACTGAAACCTGCCCTTATCCCGCTCGGTGAGGTGCCGGTATCGAGCCTGCGCTATAACCAGCTGGAAAAAGATGTTGCACTGCCGATGACGGTTGTGCCGCGCGAATATTTCCCGCGGCAGTCAGCGATCACCCTTTCGGACGTATTGTCCCGTGAACCGGGGATTTCGCTTTATCGCGACGGGGGTTGGGCTACATCTATAAATATCAGGGGCCTGGGCGAAAATCGCATGGTCAGCCTGGTTGACGGAAACCGGATTGAGACCGCCTCGGACCTGGTGGCAGGTTTATCGATGTTTGATGTTAACGAGATTGAAAGAGTTGAGATTATCAAGGGCGGTGCGTCCTCGATTTTTGGCACCGGAGCTCTGGGTGGGGTGGTGAACATCCTCACAAAGCAGGGTAACTATTACGACAAACCCACTATTCACGGTTCAGCGATTGCTGATTACCAGACGGTCAATAATTTATTGGGTGCCCACCTGGATATGGAATCCGGCTCAAAAACATGGAAAGTGAGAATAAGCGGAGGCTACCGGAATGCCGGGAATTACAGGACTCCCGACGGTGTACAGCCAAATTCACAATTTAGTGACCGGAATGTAAATGCCACCCTGGGAATCAGGCCATTCAAGAATCACGAGCTGGAAGTGAATGCGCAGCATTTTCAGGCTTTTAATGTGGGAATCCCTGGTGGTGCGCCATTTGGTCCTGCAGCCACAGCTACTTATCCGGAAGAACGCCGACAGATGATTTCTGCAAAATACAGCGTTAAGAATCTTCTGCCCGCCATGGAAGATCTGAGTTTGCGGGTTTACCACCAGTATATATTACGTGATGTGGAATTATTACCCAATACCCCGCCGGTGATCAGCGGAAACATGCGGCTTACTGCTGAGAAAATCCTTCCCAGGGGCAATCACAATACAAGTGGGGCGGTGCTGGAATCCAAATGGAAAATGGGCGACCATGGCCAGTTGGTTGGCGGGATCGACTTGTGGCAGAGGAAGTTGGTAACCTCTCGTGATAAATATATCCTCCAGGAAATTATCAATTCATTCCAGCAGGTTCAGGCAACCAATCATATTATTCGTTCAGAGAAGCCGAATCCTGATTCACAATTTGGCAGTGCCGGTATCTTCGTTCAGCATGAATCAACCTATCTGGATGAAAAACTGAAAGTAACGATCGGTGCACGTATCGATCGCATCCGGGTTGCCAATGATGAGGGACTCGATCCATATGCCTTGTCAATCAACGGTGTAGCTAAAGATCCGGTTCCCAACCAGCGTATCGTGTTTGCTGCTGACACGGTCGGCGCCTTCTCCTGGTCGGCCAATGCCGGCGCCTTGTATCACCTCTTCAGTAAGATAGATATTACCCTTAATGTAGGCCGGTCGTTCAGAAGTCCTTCGCTGGAAGAGAGATTCAAATATATCGACCTCGGTTCCAAAGTGAGGTTAGGCGATCCCAACCTGAAACCTGAAAAAGGCACGTTTGGCGATCTCGGATTGAGAATCTGGAGTGATAAGTTGCAGGTTCAGGCCAACGGTTTTGTAAATTATCTGAACGATATGATCGTGGAAACTCCCGGTATCTTCATCTATACACTAAATACCGGTGTTGATGCCGGTGTGACCGATACGCTTCCGGCACTTTTAAATGCCAATGTCGACAGGGCTCTGCTCGCCGGGTTTGATGCATCGGTGAACTATCAGCCTTTCGCCAATACCGTGGTTTTCGGAAAAACATCCTTTGTTCGCGGCATCAACCTGGTCCAGGACGATAACCTTCCACTGATACCCCCGTTCTCGGCAGGTGCCGGGTTACGTTACCATTTCCAGGGGATCTTTACCGTGGAATGGACAACCAACTGGGTGGCCGCACAAAAGAAGACCGCAATTGGTGAAACTGCCACGGATAGCTATTTCCTGTCCGACTTTTCCCTCTATTCAGCAACCAAGGAGATCGGGATGACGTCGTTCCAGATTTTTGCCGGGGTTGACAATGTTTTCAATAAATCGTACCGAAACCACCTGGCAACCAACAGGGGACTTATACTCACCGAACCCGGCAGGAATGTGTTTGTCAAGCTCGTCATGCGATTCTAGAGTTTGCCCCAGAACAGTGAGTTCAGAAGAAGTTTGTGTTCTCCTGCCCAGTAACCTCTGAAAACCGGATCATCGAGGAAAAGGATAACCTTGCCGCTACCCGACGATTGCCGCTGTATAGCTGACGAATTCTTCAGCAGATTGAGGTTTGTTTTGTTAACATAACCTGACAGCAGCGGCTTGTCGGAAAACACCGCAAGGTTCTCATATGCATCCGTGCCGGTTTTGTAAAAAGCCGAGCCTTCCTTGAAGATTGCGAGTTTATCGGAATGGTACCCGTAAGCAATGGGATGTGTGGTATCGAGGTCCGCGAGGAAGATCGTTCCCGGAATCGACCGTCCGGCAAAGTCTTCACCCTTTTTCCCATAGGGTCTGGGGACTCCTGCCGGCAGATTGTCGGAATCAGTTTTTTCAACCGGTGTGAGCTTAGCGAATCCGTTTCTCGATAACCAGGCGCAACCGGCTTCCACTCCGACTATGGTACCTCCCTTTTGCACCCAGGCGCGCAGCTTATCGATCCCTGACGGATCGATATTATAGGAGTCGGCGATAATGATTGCGGTATAGGCATCAAGATCTAGGGTGCCAAAACGGTTAATGTCGGAAAGGGTCAGTGGAATTGAAAACCTCGTGTCCAAAAGGAACCAGATCTCACCGATATTTCCGCTGTTGCCTGATCCGGAAAATGAAAGTATACGCGGCAGGTTAAGGTCGCTGAATTTGCCACTTCCCAGATCCGGGCCATCGGGGGTATATCCGGTAGGTGCAGTATAAAGGGTAAGCCCGTCGGCATTGGCTTGCTTGGTCAGGATAAAGAAAAGGTCGGTAGAGGATACGGGTTGATTTTGTGTCGGTATAAAAATGGTTCCAGGTAGAAACGACACCCTTTTCTGTCCAAAATCCAAAATAAAGGAAGTGGTGGCAATTTTTGCATGAATACCCTGGCTCAGCAGTTGATAAAGGGATTTGTGTACCAGGTAGGGATCACAGCTCATCAGGTAACCCACGGGACTTTCGCCACCGATCACCTGACCGGCCATATCAGGCAATAATCTGACGGGCTTGTTTCCGGTAATTTTTGAAAGGTTTTTTGCATCGACTGCTTCATAGGGAATTCCCATTCCCAGTGGAAAATTCCATGCACTGACATCGTAAAAAGTGCTGTCGGCAAATTTTGTTGAAGTCTCAAAAATCGACCTTACCATTCGGTACTCAGGCTGAGCCGCCGGGACAAACCAGGAGGTGGCCGGGTTGAATTGCGTTCCGTTCAGGTCGACAGGGCTTTCGATGGAAGTAACCCCGATCTGGTGCTGAAGGAGCAGATCAAGCATCATTTTGGTTCTTATAGGGTCGTGGCTGTCACCAAAAATGTAGCCCTTCACCGGGGAGCTTTCACCTTCCGCGAGTGCTGACTTGTAAAAGTCGGCCATGTAATAATGTAGTTCTTTTTTGAGATCAAAAGCGGCGGCGAGCGTGGACAGGCTGACGGTTACCTGGTTGCGGATGGTAAATGAAAATGACAGAAGTCCGTTTGTGGTCTGCCGGAGATGCCCCCGACTGCTTGCCTGTTCGAAAAGGATGCCGATGGAGCCGTGGACATCAGGGTAGGAAGAACCTTTGCCGAGATAAAAATCATCGAATGTTTCTTCTGTAAAATAAAGCGATCCGATCTGATCCAGGGCCTTGGCATGATAGGTTCCGATTTTCTGGGTCAGGGCGAAATTCCCGGGAGGCACAAGCGGATTGTTGCGTGCAGGCACACCGGGCTGAAAGAAGAAAGTGGAATTTGACCCCATCTCGTGATGATCCGTTAATACATTAGGCTTCCAGGCATGGAACTGGGCTACCAGAGCCCTGGTTTCGGGATGCTGGAGAAGCAGCCAGTCGCGGTTCAAATCGAACCAGTAATGATTGGACCTCCCACCAGGCCAGGGTTCCTGAAATTCAAATGAATTCGGATCGGAATTGTTGTTCATGCTTTTGCGCGTATTCACAAAATAGGCGAAGCGGTTGAGTCCATCGGGGTTAAGGCAGGGATCAAGCAGAATGACCGTCTGATCCAGCATCGCAATAATGTTCTCATTTTCGCATGCAGCCAGGTAATAGGCTACCACGGGAACAGAATTGGCGCCGCTCGGTTCATTGCCGTGTATGCTGTAACCGAGCCAAACGACCAGCGGGTCCTTTATCTTGATTTTATTTGGCGATCCCGGTTCCAGGGCGGCAAGGTGATCCAGCCGCAATTGCTCGATATTCGACTGGTTTGCCGGGGAGGTTATTATTAATTGTACCAGCGGCTGTTTTTCATAGGTCTCTCCGATCTTAATCATGCTGATGCGGTCGGAGGCCCGGTCCAGCTCCTCGAGGTACCTGATAAGCTTGTCGTACGTCAGATGGTACTCTCCTGTTTTAAATCCGATGACTGACTCCGGAGTGGGGATACTGGCATTGTACCTGGCCCCGGAAGGCAGGAAATAGTCGAGTCCGGCTTGTGCAAACAGGCTGCCGAAACTTGATAACCAAAAGATAACGATCAGATATTTTCGCATTTTATTCAGGGGTTTAATTTTTTGAAATTAGCCTATCCAACTATAAGAACCAAGAAAATAACTTATTAGATTTAGATCGGCTGACAAGAAATAACGAATCACTTTATGATAAATCGTGAACTGCTGGCTCCCAATAGTATAGTTGTGATCGGAGCCTCCAATGATCTTCGCAAACCCGGCGGGAAAATATTAAGAAACCTGATCGACCATAATTTTCAGGGTCAATTATATGCTGTAAATCCGAAAGAATCAGAAATACAGGGAGTTACTGCTTTTGAAAATGCCATGTTGCTGCCTCCGGTCGAGCTGGCGATCCTGGCGATACCGGCATTTGCCTGTCCTTCCATAGTTGATATCCTGGCCCGGGAAAAGCAAACCAGGGCGTTCATCATTCTCTCCGCAGGATTTTCTGAAGAAAGCGAAGAGGGGAAATTGCTGGAGGAAGAAATTGTTGAGATTTTGGAAGAAACGGGTGGCTCACTCATTGGTCCCAATTGCATCGGGATGATCACGACCTCCTATGCCGGTTGCTTTACCACGCCGGTTCCAAAGCTGGATTCCAAGGGGGTTGAATTCATATCAGGTTCAGGCGCCACGGCAGTATTTATCATGGAAACCGCCATTCCTATGGGCCTGACTTTTTCGAGCGTTTTCAGCGTTGGTAATTCGGCCCAGCTTGGTGTTGAAGATATTCTTGAATATCTGGATGAGAATTTTGATCCGGAAAAATCGAGCAGGGTGCAATTGCTTTATTTGGAAAGCATACAAAAACCGGATAAACTGCTTCGTCATGCAGCCTCGCTGATCAGGAAAGGGTGCAGGATTGCTGCGATAAAAGCAGGCAGTTCAGAAGCCGGCAGTCGCGCGGCATCTTCTCATACCGGTGCCATGGCCAGTCCGGATACCGCTGTCAGTGCCCTTTTCCGCAAAGCTGGTATCGTTCGCTGTTACAGCAGGACTGAACTTGCAACCATGGGGGCGCTATTTATGCACAAGCGTCTGGAAGGCAACAATCTGGCGATAATAACCCATGCCGGGGGACCGGCGGTTATGCTGACCGACACTTTATCGAATGGCGGACTCGCAGTTCCACCTGTTACAGGAGCGCCTGCAGCACAGCTGCTGACCAGGCTCTTTCCGGGATCCTCAGCTTCAAACCCCATAGATATACTGGCGACCGGCGGGGTAGACCAACTGGAAGCGGCCATCGATTGTGTGGATCAGGAGCTGGATAATATCGACGGGATGTGCATCATTATCGGAAGTCCCGGACTGGCATCTGTCGGACCGATGTATGACCTGATCGACCGAAAGATGAAGAGCTGCAGGAAGCCGATTTACCCGATTTTACCATCAACGACCAATGCCTGGGAGGAAATTGAATCTTTTCACGCACTGGGCAGAATTAATTTCCCTGACGAGGTAATGTTCGGACAGGCACTTGCAAAAGCGAGGATGACACCGCTGCCTTCTGTGCCCGAATCCCAGATGACTGAAAGCGCATTGACCCGGATCAGGAAGTTGGTGGATTCCATGACCGACGGATACATGGCTCCGGAACAGATGCAGCAATTGCTTGATGCGGCAGGGATTCTGCGTATTCCGGAAAGGGTGGTCAGCAGTGTTGAGGAAGCTGTCAGCACAGCACTTTCATTTGGATTTCCGGTTGTGATGAAAGTTATTGGTCCGGTACACAAGACCGATGTGGGCGGGGTGCTGCTCAACCTGATTAATCACGAGGAGGTTGCCGACGCTTTCGACAAGCTTATGACCATCGATGGCTCAACCGGGGTTTTGATTCAACCCATGCTTAAGGGACGTGAGCTTTTTGTTGGGGCAAAGCGTGAGGAACCTTTCGGACACCTGATCATGCTCGGACTGGGTGGTATTTTTATTGAAGTGCTGAAAGATGTTCAGACGGGTCTGGCACCTCTGTCGAGTGCTGATATCACAATCATGATCAGTCAGTTAAGAAGCAGGAAACTGCTGGAAGGCGTTCGTGGCCAGTCGGGAGTGGCGGTGGACAAGTGGATCGAGCTGATTCAGAGGGTATCTGACCTGGTGGTTGCGGTTCCGGAAATCGCGGAGATGGACCTGAATCCCGTTATGGGACTTTCGGACCGGGTTGTTGCCGTTGATGCCAGGATAAGAATCGAAAAGTAATCGCGAAATTTATATTTTTGTACAAACAATTTATGGAAATGGATAAAATTGCGATTCTGTTCGGACCTACCGGTGGCAACACCGAAAAGGCTGCCCGTATGGTTGCCGGCGCATTTGGCGAAGGTAAAACCGACCTGATACCTATCAAGGAAGTTCAGGAATCTGATATAAATAAATATTCCAGGATCATTTTTGGAGGACCTACGGTGGGTACCCATACCTGGTCGGATCCAAACCAAAAGAATGACTGGGATGTGTTCCTGACCAGATTGTACAAAATGGATCTGAAGGGCAAGCATTGTGCTATTTTCGGATTGGGCGACCAGGTCAGTTATTCATTCAAGTTTGTAGATGATATCAGTGTCATTGCCGACCACGTACTCCAGACCGGCGGAAAACTTGTCGGAATGGTTGATCCCGAAGGTTATACTTTCGATGAATCGAAATCTTTCAGGGATGGTAAATTTCTCGGTCTGCCACTTGATGAGGATAACGAACCGGAGCTGACAGAACAGCGCATTAACCGTTGGGTTAAGCAAATACTTACTGAATTATAGTACTTATTCTAATATAAAAACGGTGACTTCGGTTGCCGTTTTTTGTTTATAGCTGATGAAGATCCAGACGCCTACCTATTTGATCAATGCTGATGTCTGCATGGCTAACATCAGGAAGATGGCCGCAAAGGCTGCCCGTTCCGGTGTTTCGTTCAGGCCTCATTTCAAGACCCATCAGTCGCTGGCTATCGGTCGATGGTACCGGGAAGCCGGCATCACGAAAATCACCGTTTCTTCCCTGACCGCGGCAAAGTATTTTTCCCGGGATGGCTGGAACGACATCACGGTGGCATTCCCGGTTAACCTGCTTGAGACCGACCTGATCAATGAGTTAGCTGCCACCGTGCAGCTGGGCCTGCTTGTGGAAGATCCTTTCGTCGGAGCTGAACTTCAGCGAAGAATCGTGCACCCGGTCGACATTTATATCAAAATAGATACCGGGTATCACCGGACCGGTCTGGGTCCCGATGAAATGCCTGTTATAACTGAACTTGCCAGGGTTGTCGGGGAGAGTCCGATGCTGAGGCTAAAAGGACTCCTTACTCATGCCGGGCATACTTACGGAGCTGTATCAAGTGATGAAGTTAAATCGATTTACCGCTCTTCAACCGCAATTCTGAATTCAGTCAGGGATAAGCTCGGAGAATCAGGGAGCCGGCTGGTAAGGTCGTACGGCGACACTCCTTCATGCAGTATTATGGAAGAATTTCCCGGCGTAGATGAGATCCGGCCCGGCAATTTTGTTTTTTATGACATGATGCAACTGATGGCAGGGAATTGTTTGTCTTCTGATATCGGGGGAATCGTTTTATGTCCGGTTGTGGCTGTTCATCCAGCCAGGCGCCAGGCGGTGATTTACGGCGGAGCCATTCATTTCTCCAAGGATTTTATTGAAATTCAGGGTCGCAGGGTTTTCGGGCAGGTCGTTGAACTGGATGAAAAGGGATGGAAGGAGCCGGTCGGTGACGCATTTGTGGTTTCGCTTTCGCAGGAACACGGGATCGTTGAGATACCCGAAATGATGATAAAAAATATCCATCCCGGGATGGTTTTGGGGATCATTCCTGTTCATTCGTGTCTGACAGCCAATCTGTTGCAAGGCTACCAGATGACCAATGGATTAAAAGCTGATTACATGCACGGAAATTGATTAATTTCAGTTTCTGGATTATAAAAATATATTATCTTGCTCGATGGTACATAACACACCAATTGATCGTAACATAGTCGGGGAACAGATTGTTCTTTCCAATCTGCCGGACCTCGGCTTGGCCTCCATCCGGGAGATCGTGAGGCTGGTCAATAAAATCGAACAACTTAGTGGTGAAAAGTATATCAGAATGGAGATGGGTGTTCCCGGACTGGAGCCTCCTGATATCGGCATTCAGGCTGAGATAGATGCCCTGCACAAGGGTGTGGCCTCAAAATATCCGATGATCGAGGGAGTTCCCGAGCTCAAGAGGGAAACTATGCGTTTTGCGCAACTGTTCCTCAATATTGATGTCAAGGAGGAAGCCTGCATACCGTGCGTTGGTTCCATGCAGGGCGCCATGGCTGCCTTTATGGTGGCTAACCGTTCTGACCGGAACAAGCTCGGCACCTTGTTTATTGATCCGGGATTTCCGGTTCAGAAGCAGCAATGCCGTGTTCTTGGTCATGATTTCGAGTCGTTCGACGTGTATGATTACCGTGGCGACAAGCTCGGACCGAAACTGGAATCTTACCTCTCGACTGGAAAAATATCGACCCTTCTGTATTCCAATCCGAACAACCCTTCCTGGATTTGTTTCACGGAGGATGAACTGAAAACCATCGGCACGCTGGCAAATAAATATGATGTAATCGTTATTGAGGACCTGGCTTATTTTGGCATGGATTTCAGGAAGGATTACTCGCATCCGGGAGAGCCTCCTTATCAGCCTTCCGTGGCACATTATGGCGATCACTGGTTATTGCTGATCTCGAGCTCCAAGGCGTTTTCATTTGCCGGCGAAAGGGTGGGCACCATGATTATCAGCGACAAGCTGTTTAACCGGGTTTATCCTGATCTTAAAAGATATTACACCTCTGATCAGTTCGGTTATTCCATGATTTACGGAGCTCTCTACGCATTGTCGTCGGGGGTGTGCCATTCGGCTCAGTACGGTCTGGCTGCAATGCTGAAGGCTGCAAACGACGGTGAGTACAACTTTGTGGAAAGCGTTAAGGAATATGGCCGGAGAGCTGAAGTTCTCAAGAAAATCTTCCTTGAGAACGGCTTCAGGATTGTTTACGATACGGATATCGATGAACCGATAGCGGATGGTTTTTATTTTACCATTTCCTATCCCGGTCTCACTGCATCGGAATTGCTGGAGGATCTGCTTTATTATGGGATCAGCGCAATTTCGCTGGCTATATGCGGCAGTACCAGGACCGAAGGCCTGAGGGCCTGTGTGGCGCCGGTACATCCGAGTCTGTTTCCGATTTTGGAAGAAAGGCTGAAAAAATTTCATAAAGACTTTTCGAAATAAATCTATACGATATGGCAAAAATGAAAGGGGCGATAGTGGTTGACATTGAGAAATGCAAGGGCTGTGAAGTCTGCAGAGTAGCTTGTCCGAACGATGTTATCGCCATGGCTCAGGAGGTTAATCACAAAGGATATCACTATGCATATCAGGAACATCAGGATGCCTGCGTCGGATGTGCTAATTGCGCGGTGGTTTGTCCGGATGGAGTGATTACGGTGTATAAAGTAAAGTTGTCCGATTAAACATAAAATTACTGGATAATGAAGGAATTACGACTGATGAAAGGCAACGAGGCGGTAGCCGAAGGAGCTATCCGTGCTGGTGCTGACGGTTATTTTGGTTATCCGATCACTCCCCAGTCGGAGGTGATGGAATACCTGATGGCGCAGCAGCCTGAGAAGAGGACAGGAATGGTTGTCCTGCAGGCAGAGAGTGAAGTTGCCGCCATTAACATGGTTTACGGGGGTGCGAGCACCGGGAAAAAGGTGATGACCAGTTCCTCGAGTCCCGGGATGAGCCTCATGCAGGAGGGAATCTCCTATCTGGCAGGTGCCGAATTGCCCTGCCTGCTGTTGAATGTCGCCAGGGGAGGCCCCGGACTGGGTACCATTCAGCCATCGCAGGCTGACTATTTCCAGTCGGTAAAAGGCGGCGGCCATGGTGATTATAACCTGATCGTACTGGCTCCTTCATCGGTTCAGGAAATGTTCGATTTTGCCTTCCTTGGGTTCGAGCTGGCATTCAAATACCGCAATCCGGTTCTGATCCTCTCAGACGGTCTGATTGGCCAGATGATGGAAAAGGTTGAGCTCTGCGAACAACTGCCCCGAACCACCCATTTCGATCGCAGCTGGACCTTAACCGGCAAGCCCGATGGGCAGGAGAGGAATATCGTGACCTCCCTCGATCTGGATGCTTCGCAGCAGGAGATCCATAATCAGCATTTGCAGGAAAAATTCCGGAAGTGCCGGGAGAATGAAGTCCGGTATGAGCTTCTGAATACGGAAGATGCAGAATACCTGTTTGTTGCCTATGGCTCCTCAGCCAGGATCTGTCAGAAAGCCATGCAGCTCGGACGTGAAGAGGGCGTAAAGATAGGCTTGCTCAGGCCCATCACCTTGTGGCCTTTCCCGTCGAAACCCATTGCCGAATTGGCACCCCGGATGAAGGGCATTCTGAGCGTTGAGCAAAGTGCCGGTCAGATGGTTGAAGATGTTCGGTTATCGGCAGGCTGCGGAATAAAGATCGACCATTACGGTAGGATGGGCGGTATGATCCCGACTCCCGAACAAGTGCTTGAGAATCTTAAGAAATTGCTTATAACGAAATAGTTATGGACATAAAAGATATTATCAAACCTGAAAATCTGGTTTATCAAAAAACCCCGCTGATGACCGACAAACCCCTGAGCTATTGCCCGGGGTGTGGTCATGGTACGGCTCACCGTATTCTTATGGAAGTGATTGAGGAGATGGGTATACAATCCGAAACTATTGGCGTGGCGCCTGTAGGCTGCTCTGTTCTGGCCTACGATTTCATGAATGTCGACATGGTTGGGGCATCTCACGGCAGGGCACCTGCTGTGGCTACCGGCATTAAGCGCTGCTGGCCTGAAAAGTTCGTTTATACTTATCAGGGCGACGGTGACCTGGCTGCCATTGGAACGGCTGAGACCATCCATGCTGCCAACCGGGGCGAGAACATAACTATCATCTTCATTAACAATGGGATATACGGAATGACCGGCGGCCAGATGGCTCCGACCACACTCCAGGGGATGAAGACTTCTACCAGCCCTTACGGCAGAGATCTTCAAACTATGGGTAATCCGATTAAGATGAGCGAATTGCTGGCACAGCTTCCGGGGACCTGTTATGTCACCCGGCAGTCGGTTCATTCACCCAGAAATGTGCGGCGTGCCAAGAAAGCCATCCGGACAGCCTTTGAATCGCAAAAAGAAAATAAAGGGCTCTCTTTAGTTGAGATCGTATCCAACTGCAACTCAGGCTGGAAACTGGAACCGGTGGCAGCCAATGAATGGATGGTCGAGAATATGTTTCCATTTTACCCGCTGGGGGATATCAAGGTTGATGGTAAACTGGTTAATAATCAATAAAAAAAAGAATCATGACCGAAGAGATTATCATAGCCGGTTTTGGCGGACAGGGAGTGCTTTCCATGGGGAAAATTCTGGCCTATTCGGCGATTATGCAAAACCAGGAAGTTAGCTGGTTTCCGTCGTATGGCCCCGAAATGAGGGGAGGTACTGCAAACGTGACTGTAATCCTCAGTGATGAACGGATCAGCTCGCCGATATTACATGTTTATGACACAGCCATTTTGCTCAATCAGCAATCACTGGATAAATTTGAGTCGTCAGTAAAACCCGGAGGAGTGCTGCTGTATGACAGTAACGGACTTACCCGGATGCCTGAGCGCACCGATATTCAGATATACAGGGTGGATGCAGCAGATGCTTCGGCAAAAATGGAATCAACCAAAGCCTTTAATATGGTTGTTCTGGGCGCATACCTGAAAGTCAAGCCGATAGTTAAGATTGAAAATGTTTATAAAGGCCTGGAAAAGTCGATTCCGGCCAGGTACAGCCATCTATTGATCCTCAACAAAAGCGCTATAGAGATCGGTCAGTCGATCGTTACGAAAGAGAGATAGGGCAGTAGGCAGTAGGCAGTCGGCAGTAGGCAGTTGGCAGTAGGCAGTCGGCAGTTGGCAGTTGGCAGGTTAGTCGGCGAATGAGTTTTTCTTATGCATTGCATGCAAATACTTGTTCAATAAGCCGGGCGCAAAGCGGTCGAGGTAGATTCCGAGGACCTCCTTGCCTCCGTAAATCAATTCCCGCTTTTTGCTATATACTGCCTTAACCATTTTTGATGCCATGATCATTGGGTCGATGCCTTTTTGCTGGTTTCGGCTCATCTTGTTGAATTTTTCCCCCGACGGAGTAATGGCGTTTACCGAAACTTCTGTACGGATATATCCCGGGCATACCATAGTTATATGGATTCCCTGATCGATGACTTCCTGTCGAACCGATTCAAAAAAACCGTGCAGGGCATGCTTGGCGGCTGAATAGGCAGAACGCAGCGGGGTTCCGATTTTTCCTACCACGCTTGATGTTACCACTATATGGCCGGATTTCTGTTTTGTCATTGCTGGCAGAACAGCCTTGGTAAGCGCGATAACGCTGAAATAGTCGAGGTCCATCACCTTGCGGTCGATCTCGATGGATGATTCCATGGCCAGGGCACGGCTGCTTATTCCGGCATTGTTGAACAGAACATCGATTGTTCCGAATCGCGATAATACCTGGTCTGCAAGAGCCTCAACCTGATCGGTCCGATAGAGATCCGCAGGCAGGATCAAAATATCATCATCTGCAAGTCCGGTTTGTGCGGCAACGCGTTTTAGCTCCTCCACGCGACGGGCGGTCAATACCAGCCGGGCTCCTTCCTGTGCGCACACTTTTGCAAGTGCCTCGCCGATTCCGGAGGAGGCACCTGTAATCCAAACGGTCTTATTTTTTAGTGTTTTCATGCGTTTATCTCTTCCACGAAAATAACAATTTCCAGACCACTTCCTGTATATTTACCTCCTTAAACGACTCAACAGATGAACCAGATTAAAGGTGTTAAAAAGATAAACGGCATACAGCAGATCGGCATTGGGGTTGCTAACCTGTATGAAGCGTGGGGATGGTATGCAAAGGTTTTCGGAATGGATGTCCGGGTTTTTGAGGATGATGCGGTGGCAGCTTTAATGCTTCCGTATACCGGAGGTGAACCCCGGAAACGTCATGCAGGCCTGGCAGTCAATATTCAGGGCGGAGGCGGTTTTGAGATCTGGCAATACAAAGGCCGCATCCCTGTGGCTCCGGAAAAGCCTGTCAAGCTCGGTGATCTGGGAATTTTTGCTGCTAAGGTTAAATCGAAAAATATCAGGAAAAGTTTTGATGAGCTCACCGCTGCGGGAATTAATATTCCTGGCGGGTTGGTAACTGGTCCTGACGGGAAAGAGCATTTCTTCGTGCAGGATCCGTACAACAATATCTTTGATGTGGTGGAAGGTCAATCCTGGTTCTACGATGAAAAAAAGCATTGCGGCGGAACTTATGGAGCACTGATCGGGGTCAGTGATATTGACAGGGCGCTTAAAGTCTATTCAGGCATTCTGGGATACGATCACGTGGATTATGACCGGACGGACGTTTTCGCAGACCTTGGAAAAATTTCCGGGGGTAGCGGGAAATTCAGGCGTGTCCTGCTCAGCCGCACTGAAAAGCCAACCGGAGGTTTCACCCGGCTATTTGGGGACAGCAAAATAGAGCTTTTTCAGGCTCTTGACAGACAACCCGAGAGGATGTTCAAGGACCGGTTCTGGGGTGATCTTGGTTTTATTCATTTATGCTTTGATATTCAGGGGATGGATGCACTTAAATCCGAATGCAGCAATGCTGGATATCCTTTCACCGTGGACAGTGAGGTTAAGAAAGGTGAATCTTTTGACATGGGCGAGGCTGCGGGTCATTTCAGCTATATTGAGGATCCGGATGGCACCCTGATTGAGTTTGTGGAGACCCACAGGGTTCCGATTTTAAAGAAACTCGGGATATCGATCAACATGACCAAACGCGACCCGAATAAGAACCTGCCGGATTGGCTCGTCAGGGCTATGCGGTTTAACCGGTTCCGGCAGTAGACAGTTGGCAGTTGGCAGTTGGCAGCTGGCAGTCGGCGGTGGGCGTGAAGTATTTGACGAACGGAAGCCTTGAAATATCTTCTTTTTACCTAAAGTATTTATCTTGTAACGGGTACTGATATAGAGGAAGGTATGGTTATCAGGAAGTTTTCATTTTTTAAGGAGCTGGGCCATTCGAAAGTGGTAGGATTCTTCTTTCGGAGTTGGGTGTTAGCCGTTATCCTGGGTACCTTGATCTATTTCCAACAAGGTTATAAGAGTCAACCTTATCTGGTTAACCTTGTTGATGCCTCAACTTTCCTGGCAGACTTTACCAAGAGCCGGACTTTTTACCACGACATTGATTCCGATAAATCCAGTGAGTTGATTACCATCTCAAACTTGAGCGACAGCTCAAGTTGCATGCTAGTCAGAAAGTATCAGGGAGCTATCCTTGATCAATGGAATTTCGAGGGTAATTACACAGAGGATTTAATGAAACTCATGTTAAGTGATTTAGACCAGGATGGCAAGTCGGAGGTTTCACTCATTACTTTAAAAGGCAACAAGTTGCTGTTGAATATAATAGAACCATATGGTCTTAAAAGGGTCCTGCTGAAAGATCGGCTGATCGACACTGTTTGGACCAAATACGAAGAACCCTATGCGTATTTGCATCCGGGAAGTCCGGTTGATCTGGACCAAGATGGCAACCAGGATATTATTTTTTCAATCAACAGTGGGTATGCAAGACAACCGAGAAAGGTTTACGCATATGATCTGACAAGGGACCGCTTCTGGTCGACGCCGTTTAACGGCAGTGGGATCGATGAACTAACGATTCTGGATAGGGATCAGGATGGCCATTTAGAGATCACAGGAAGGAACAATGCACCTAATAATTATGTTGATGAACAGATAGAATACCCCGATAAATATTCATGGTTCTTTCTGTTTGATGAAAAACTTGCATATAAAAAATTGCCGGTTAAAATGGGACCTGCATATTCCCAGACTATCCCTGTTTCATTGCCCCATAAAAATGATATTGAGCATTATCTTATGGTTATCGGGTACCGGGATACGGTTCCGTTTTTTGATTGGTACCGGATCGGTGCGGATTATTCACCTGTGAGGGAGGAATTTCCATATGGATGGAAGTTTAATCATTTGCCGGAATATCAGAGTGCTTCCAGTAAGAAAGGAGGCTTATTCTTTAATCTTTTTGGTGAGGCCGTTTTCATTAATGCACATGGTAAAGGGTTTGTGAATAATGATTTTTCCAAACGTTCCAATGCAATTGAGATAATCAATCCGTCTTTTGGGGAAAAGGAAATTGAGTATTGCTTTCTTTCAGACGGCAATACCAGGAGCATCGAATTTTATTCAGCGTCGGGAAAAAGACTTTGTTCCATCAAAAATGTCAGCAACCTGAGCCCGCCTGTTGTTAACTGGATTGGCAAGATCAACGGCAGATACCAATTCTGCCTTTCTGGCGGAAATTCTGTACAGTGGTATGAGGTTCGCAAGAATCCCTGGCAATATGCTCAATTTGGAATGCTGCTCGTATTCATTCTGGGAAGTTATTTGTTGATTAAATTGATTCGACTCAGCCAGAAAAGCGAGTTTGCCAGAAGGGAACAATTGCACCGGGAACTGCTCGAACTTCAGCTGATCACCGTAAAGAACCAATTGGATCCGCATTTTGCCTTCAACGCACTGAGTGGTTTGTCATACCTGGTTCTGGAAGGCGAAACTCATAAGGTTTCGGATTTCATTAATCGCTTCTCACAACTGTTTCGCAGCCAGCTTCACTCTTCAGATAAGGCTGTTGTCAGGTTAAGAAATGAGATCGAGTTTCTTGAAAATTATATGGATCTCCAGAAAATCCGTTTTGGTGACCAGATAAACTTTAAGATGGTGATACATCCTGATATCGATACCAATATTCTGGTGCCCAAGATGATCATTCAGGTGCATGTGGAAAATGCATTAAAACACGGCATCCGGCCTAAGCTGCTTTTACCCGGCGTTCAATCGGGAATTGTAACGGTTTCAGTTCTTCCTTCGGGGAGCCATATAATTATTCAGATTGAGGATGACGGGGTGGGCCGGGGAAATGATCATATGGAGACGGAAGAAAACAACGGGAAAGGGCTGCAGGTACTGGAGCAAATTTATTCTGCGGTTAATCAGCTTTATAAGATGAAGATTACCCAGCACTTCGAGGATTTGAAAGAAAAGGACGGTAAACCGGCAGGAACACGGGTTAATATCAGTATAGCTTACCGTTAAAACAGCCTACCGGTAAAAGTGCATCTCCTCAATAAATTGCCAGGTCAGATCCGGCATAAAGAATCTAACATCCTTGCCTTTTTTAATGGAATCCCTGATAAATGTCGAGGAGATTTCCAGCCTAGGAGCATCCATAAAGGTGATGCTTGATTTATGCATTTCTAAAAGTTCATCCAGATTTTTTCCCGGATCGCATTCTGCCTTTTTCGAGGTACAAGCGTTATTTCGGGGGTAAACCAAAATCTTGTATTTTCCCAGTATCTGAGCGGCATTTTTCCACCGGTGAAAATCGGGCAGCTGGTCAGAACCCATGATCAGTACAAATTCTTTTCCCGGATAACTTTCCTCCAGAAATTCGAGGGTGTAAATCGTGTACGAAGGCTTGGGAAGTTTGAATTCAACGGAGCTGACCCTGAATTTCGGATATTCCCCAACAGCCCTCATGAGTAATTCCCTCCGGTGATAATCAGCGAGCAGATCAGAATCTGCCTTAAAGGGATTTTGGGGACTGATCACAAACCATACCTCATCCAAATAAGTGAATTCAGCCATGTAATTGGCTATCATTAGGTGGCCGTTATGGATCGGGTTGAACGATCCAAAAAACAATCCTATAGTTTTACCTGCCATTTAAGAAATCTCCGACAGTTTTTTCTGCTTCAGCGAGAGCCATCTGAAGGTCGTCGTTAATAATGATCACATCGAATTCCGGTGCCCTGGCCATCTCGATCTTTGCTTTATCGAGACGTAATTTGATTTTTTCCGGGCTATCGGTTGCCCGTTTCTCCAAACGTTCTTTTAAAGCATCGACGGATGGCGGTCCCACAAATATGGCCAACGCCTGTTCGCCGAATATTTTTTTGATATTTAAACCCCCAACAACGTCAACATCAAAGAGTACCCTGTGATTATTGGCTTCAATGCGGGTGATTTCCGATTTCAGCGTTCCGTAAAAATGATCCGGATAGACCTCCTCCCATTCCAGGAAATCGCCCTTTTCAACCCGCCTCCTGAAATCTTCCTTTGACAGAAAGTAATAATCGACACCCTCTTTCTCCCCGGTTCGCATCGCCCTGCTGCAGGCAGTCACCGAAAACTCCAATCCAAGCCCGGCACCCAGCAAATGTTTGGCTATTGTTGTTTTGCCCGCGCCTGACGGCGCCGACAGGATTATATATTTGCCTTTTCCCTCCATCTTACAAAACATTAAAGCTCTGCTCCTTCAACTTCTCCAGCTCATCCTTCATTTCAACAACGATGCGCTGAATATCTGAATCATTGGCCTTTGAACCAATGGTATTGATTTCGCGCCCAATTTCCTGAGAAATAAATCCAAGCTTGCGGCCCGGAGCTTCCTCGGTATTCAGCGTTTCGAGGAAATAGTCGCAGTGATTGCCCAGGCGAACCATTTCTTCATTTATATCCAGCTTTTCAATGTAATAGATCAATTCCTGCTCAAAGCGGTTCTGATCAACCTTTATCCGTTCGGTGATCTCGTTCAGTGCGGAATTCATCCTTTCGCGTAACCTTTCGATCCTGTTTTTCTCAATTGCCCGGATTCGGCTCACTCCACCCATGATCAGAGAGATCCTGGTCTTAAAATCGTCACCGATCGACCGACCTTCCTGCAATCGGAAATCCTCCACAAGTGCTATGCATTGCTGGATTGCAGCAAAAAGATTTGCCCATTCCGTTTCATCGAAATCCTGTTTGTCAACCTTGATTACGTCTGGTAATTTCATCACGAGCGGTAACAGAATGTCATTGCCGGGAACCTGTACCGCGGGCTCCATGGCTTTCAACTGCTCGATGTAGTCAGTAATAATTGCCTGGTTGATAGTTACATTCCGTTCATTGCCCGTGGATTCAAACCAAACGCTGAGCTCAATCTTTCCTCGTTGCAAGGTTTTACTGAGTTCATTTCTGACCTGATTCTCCCCCTCACGGTAAAGTGAGGGCAATTTAATGTACAAATCAGCCTGCTTACTGTTCAGACACTTGATTTCAATATTTGCAGTCCTGGAGCCCAGGTCGGCAGTTACTTTTCCGAATCCGGTCATCGATCTGATCATAACTAAATTTCAATTTTATGCAAAGTTAGCAGAATGGGCCAATTCAGTTGTTAGGGCTGGATGATTAACTTTGGCAGGAGAATTGCACTTGGAATCATAGCTGTTAAACATGAAAAGAATTCTATACCTCATTTTAGTCATCGCAGGCATCAGTCTGATTGCGATGCCATTGCCGATCCTCAAAGTTGACAAGAAAATTTGGACAAGGATTGATTCGCTTGAAGGCGCAGGCTTGTACAAGTCTGCCCTTGCGCTTACCGACCAGATTTACGCCCAGGTCAAGAATGAGGCAGACCCGGAGAATGAAATTAAGGCGCTGATATACCGGTTGAAATACACGCAGGAACTGGAGGAAGACGGACCCGTTGCGGCAATCAGGCTGCTGGAGGCGGAAATGCCAGATGAACGAATGGTACAGGGTTCGCTGAAATACAGCATGCTGGCAGAGCTGTATTACCGCTTTTATTCCGCCAATCGCTGGCAGATCAGTCAAAATCCGGATGAAGGTAATCAACAGCCGGGTGATCCCCTGAAAACATGGTCGCCGGGTCGGTTTTACAGTAAGATATTTGAAAATTACAGGAAATCTCTGGCATTGGGCGATCAGCTTGCATCGGTCCGGGTGAGCTCCTTGCCGGAACTCTGGTCAGGAAGTCTGGCTGATACACTCAACAAATCCTCCCTTTACGATATCCTGATGAGCAGGTTGTTGGATTTTACAGGTAATTCAGGTGAATTTGCTTTGCCCTACCTTAAACCTGCAGAATTGTGCACATCCGAACCTTTCTCAGAACACGGGAGGTTTGCAAACTTGTTTTCCAAGAACCCTTCAGATGATCAAAATCCTTATCGTGCTGCGTTGTACTTCTATGGCAACTGGCTGAGCAGGCTGACAGGGACTCCGCTTCTGGCTGCCGATCTTCGCCGGCTGAATTTTATGCACGAAAAGTCATGTCACCCGCAACGCGACAGTCTTTATGAGCTGGCTTTGCGGCAATTGTTTGACAAGCCTGGTGCCGACAGCTCTAGCACAATGGTTTGCGAAGCCATCGCTCAATATCACACAAATCGCAGTGGTCTGTATCAGATCAACGGCCAGGATACTCATCTCTACTCTAAAGAGAATTCGCTGGCAGCGGAATGGCTTGGAAAAGTAGGCAAGTGGGGATGGACCCGCGCCGGTAAAAGATGTGGCAACATGCTGGGTAACCTCCTGAAGCCTGAATTGTCCGTACAGTCGGAGCCCTGTCAAATTCCCCTGACGGCTTTTCCGGTCAGTATCGAATATAAGAATTTAACGAAATTAAGCTATAAGGTATTCAGGATTAATGCATTGAAATATTATTCCGATTGGGATAATACCGAATCCGCGGAGAAGCTTGGGCGCTTAGCCAGTATGAAGGCGATCAGGTCGGGCCAACTTGCCTTGCCCGATAACGGGGATTTGAATCATCATCGGTTCAATGCGGTTATGGACCCATTACCGGCAGGTTTTTTCCTGATCGTCTTTTGCCGGAATGAGGACCTGCAATCGGCAGATAACCTGGTTGCAACCGTACCGGTATCTGTTTCGGGGACAACCCTGATTAGCAGACCGGGAAGTGGCGGATCGAGGAGCTTTTATTTCCGCGACCGCAACAGTGGAGCCCCGCTTCAAAATCTGGTGGTGGTGCCCTGGTATAATTTATATGACCAGGAAGGCCGGCGGACGATTATGGAAAAGGGTACCACCAACATTTCCGGTGCCGAAGGTTTTCTGGAGATTCCCGATGGTGGTCCGGGTCGCGATGATCCCTCACCCAAGTCATACCGGCTTGAAATAATCAATAAGGGCGATACCCTGGTTACCCGTGATCCATTCTATCCCGGTTACCGTCAGGGTAAGGCGGTAACCCGCACCAGCCTTGTTATCTATACCGACCGCAGTTTGTATAAGCCTGGCGAACTGGTTAGTTTCAGGGGTGTCATGGTTGATTACCGGGGGGATTCCATGATGATTCACCGGGGTGATTCAGTTCTGTTGAAACTGCAGGACCCGAGATACCAGGTACTTACCGAAATGAAGTTTCCTGTTGATTCGCTGGGTGTGTTTTCAGGATCTGTTCCGCTGCCTTATAAAGGACTCACCGGGAATTACATATTGCAATCACAATTTGGGGTGGCCATCATCAGGATGGAGCAATACCGAAGGCCTGCCTTCTCCGTTAAGTTGATGAGAGACAACGAGATATTCCGCTCCGGTGATACGATCAGGGTGTCCGGAAAGCTTACCGCCTTGTCGGGTGAGCCTGTTGCCGGTGCTGAAATATCGGCAGATATTGATATCCAGCCCATCAGCCGCCCCGGCAGATGGATGCCGGATGCGGGTGGCAAGATCAGACTGTTGAGCCTGAAAACGAAGGCTGATGAACAAGGACTTTTTACCTGCAAGTGGGTTTCCATTCCGGACGGCAGTTCCCCGTTCGGCAACAGCACAGGCGTCAGGTATTCGATTCTCGTAAAAGCTACCGATCTGAACGGAGAAACCCACCAGGAGGAAACCCTGATCGACTGCGGGAAGGGCATCGTGAGCCTGTCGCTGAGCGTAAAGGATAAAATCTTGCAAACTGACTCTCTGGATGCCGATTTCAGTGCTTATGGCACCGATGGCCGTCAGCTGAGCCTCCCGGCAAAACTGGTTGTCACCAAATTGGCGGATCCCTCCAGGACCTGGATTGAACCTGTACTGCCGGAACCGGACCGGTTTATTGTTACCCGCACCGATTGGCAGAAAAGGAAGATATTGCTCCCATACAAAAATGAGCACCTGCCTGCGAACTGGGCACCGGCAGGAGTGGTTTTCGAAAAAATATATTCCAATGATTCGGCTACACAGGTGATGCTGCCTCCAACCGGCAAATGGCAGCGGGGATGGTATAAAGTTGAGGTTGCTCCTGTGGATCCAAAAATCTGCAAAACTGCGGTAAGGTATCTTTTTATTGAGGATCCGGATCCTGCAAAGGTCGACAATGCTACGGCTCTATTTGCCAGGCCATTGATGAAGAAGCTAAAGCCGGGCGAGGTTATGCAGGTTAACCTGGGTACCGGTCAGAAAGAATTTGTCATGATCGATTTGCAAAAACGAGGTGCAAAAATGATCCCGGTGTGGTATTCCACCGATAAAAAAATCAGAGGGCTAAGCTGGAAAGTTACCGATAATTGGCAGGGTGGAGCTTTGATTCACATCATCATGGTTGGTTCGAACCGGATTTTCGAAGAGAATATTCAATTGTCTGTGCCCTGGACCCATTCTGAACTCACCATAACCGGATTTGAGCAGATTGATAAGGTGAGGCCTGGCGACAGTATCCGCCTGAAATTGAAAGTCAGGGATGAAAAGGGTGCACCTGTGCGGGCATCCATAGGTATAACCGTTTACGATGCTTCACTCGATCTGATTAATCCCCACAACTGGACACGTATCGGCAGGCATTCTTTTTATGGAGGACCCTATTTTACTGCGTTGAACGAAGGGGTAAACGGTTCTTATACATTGGCAGAACCTAATGTTAAATATGAGGAAGTTGCAGAATTAGAACCTTTATCGCTGAATTGGTACGGCCTCGGATATTATGGGATCGGCCGTTTGAACGAGCCTATGCTGAAGATGGCTATGGCGCAGCCTGAAGGAGCCAAAGGACGCAGTGGCGCAGATGAAGCAAGGGCTGTGGCGGATGTTAAGGTTGGTGAAGAAGAAGCGCCGGTAATCGAGAAGGAGGGCAAGGAAGCAGATGAGGTGGTAATACGTAAGGATTTCAGGGAGACTGCCGTGTTTGAAGGAAATGTTGTGACAGGAAAAGATGGGGATGCGGAGATTCATTTTAAGATACCTGAGGTTTTTACCGAATGGAAGTTAATGGTTACCGGGCACGACGGCAAGCTGGCGTTTGGAAATGTGGACCATCGGTTCCGGTCATCCAAGGATTTGATGCTCCGACCTTACCTGCCTGAGTTTGTTCGCACCGGTGATACGGTTGAGTTTTCTGCCCGTCTGGGATGGTACGGAAAAGGTTCACAGAATACGGTCACAAGTCTGAAAATAACTGACAGTTCAGGGAATCCTGTAAAGGCTTATCCGGATCAGAAATCAAGTTTGACCACGGGACAGGTTGTGCCTTTTACCTGGCCATTTACGGTTGGAAAAAGTGGGCTTCTGCGCTATACGGTCCAGTCAACTTCCGATGGACCCTCGGATGGCATGAGTGATACCATAAAAGTTTATCCCGATGAGGTCCGGTTATGGAACGCCCAGCCATTCTTCTTTGCCAAGCCGGGGAAGAAGCAGCTGAAAATCGAAGGAAACCCGTTGGAAGCGGTTTATGAGGTTAGCACGACACCAGCCTGGCAGATTCTTCAGTCCTTGCCGGTAGTGAATAAAAACGAGCGAGATTGCTCCGAATATTGGTTCAGCCGTTTTTACCTGACCTGTCTGGCCGGCAGTATTGCCGACAAATTCCCGGGTGTTGCCGCGAAATTCCTCAGCGATTCGGTCCCTGAAAAACAGAAAGACCGGGTTAATCAGATCCGCGAGTGGATGAATCCCGAAAGCCGCGGCCTCGAAATGGCCTATGTGCTCGAGAAACTGGCTAATCTTCAAAATCAGGATGGTTTCTGGCCTTGGTTCAGGGGCATGGTCCCCGATGTGTTCATGACTCAGCAGATCATAGCGGGATTCGGTGAATTGAGAGCCCGCGGTGTCTTTGATGTGACCAACATTCAAAGAGGTGATTACATGATGTCTCATGCTATTCGTGCGATGGATAACTGGATGTACCGTCAGTTCAGGGAGATCATTCGCCTTGACTCCATAAGCCCTCAGAAGGTGCACCTGAGTCCCATGGTGATCCATTATATCTATGCCAGGAGCTTCTTCCCGGGCTTGTCGCTTGATCCGGCAATTGAGATTGCCTGGATGCATTTCAATGAGCGTATTGCGATTGAATGGACCCAGCATGATCCGGGACTGCAGGCACTGATGGCGATAGCGTCTATTCAGCTCGGTCGAAAAGCCAAGGCAATGCCAATTTTTCTATCCCTGCGCGAAAGGTCGAAGACCGATGAGCAATGGGGAATATTCTGGCCCCGGAAGGGCTATGCCTCATCCTGGTTTAACTGGGATCTCTGGATGCAGAGTCGTATGATTGAGCTGTTTGCAGGACTGGAAGAGGGAAGGAAAGACCTGGATCAGTTAAAAATTTATCTGATACACCAGAAGCGTGGCAGGGATTGGGGCAATGGTATGGTGGCTGCCTGGGCGGCAAAATCACTGTTGTTTTACGGAACCAGACAGACCATTGAACCGGCATCGGTGGCGATGAAGTGGGGTAGTGAGGAATATTCACCGCTCCGGATTAAAACCGGCAGCATGGGAGTCACGGGTTATTACCGGTACGAATGGAAAGATCCAAAAGATATGCCCCAGGCCAGAAACATGGAGATTACTCAATCAGGAGGAGGCCCGGCATGGGGAACCCTGTTTACGCTCAATAACTACAAACTAGATAAGCTTGCTTCCAACGGCGGCCCGCTAACAATAAACCGCACCGTCTACCTCCGCGACAAGAATGGAAGGTGGAACGGTATTAAGGAGGGTCAGGTTATTAAGGTTGGCGATGTGATCAGGATAGCCATGAATATCGGCAGCGACCGCGAGCTGAGTTATATCGAGATAAAAGATTTTCTGCCAACCGGTTGCAGGCCCTTGCGTGTGTTGTCGGGTTACCGTTATCAGGGAGGCGTCTCGTTTTATCAGTCCCGCGAGCCTGAATCGGTGGTTTTCTACCTGTCAGAGCTTCCAAAGGGTTCAGTCAGGATGGATTATGAGGCCGTTGTGGAACAGGCTGGCAGCTATTTTGGAGGTTACTCCACTGCCACCAGCCTGTATGCACCTGAATTCCGGGGTTGGTCAAATTCTTTGCGGTTAAAGGCAACCCGTTAGCTTCATAGAGGTTGGAGCTCCATCGTGAAATGGCGCATGATCGGGGCTTCGGATGTTAAACGGTAACCGCGGCTTATTTTTTGAGCTGCATCAAACGTCATTGCTGCCACTTCGGCGGTATAATCCATATGGCTATTGGTATACGCACGCCTGGGAATAGCGAGTCTGACCAGTTCCAGAGCAGGATACCTGTTTTCGCGTGTCACCGGATCACGGTCGGCAAGCAGGGACCCGATCTCGCAGGCACGCACACCGCCGGATTTATACAGCTCAACAGCAAGTGTTTGTCCGGGAAATTCCTCGCGTGGTATCTGCGGCATGAATTTCAATGCATCTATGAAAATGGCATGTCCGCCAAATGGTTCGAGCAGTGGAATGCCGTAACCCTTCATTTTTTCACCCAGATAAGCAACCTGTGAAACTCTGGATTCGAGATATTCGTATTCCGTGGCTTCCATCAAACCTACGGCCAGTGCGGCCATATCGCGACCGGCCTGGCCACCGTAAGTAATGAATCCTTCAAACATGATATTGAAAGTGGTTGCTTCCTGATATATCTTTTGATCTTTCAGCGCAATGAACCCACCAATATTAACGATGCCGTCTTTCTTGGCCGACATGGTTGCGCCGTCGAAATACGAGAACATTTCACGCACTATTGTGCGGATTGGTTTGTCCTGATAACCTGATTCCCTTTTCCGGATAAAATAAGCGTTCTCTGCGAACCTCGCCGCATCCATGATCAGCAGCTTACCGTACCTGTCGGCCAGTTTCTTTACCTCACGTATGTTCTGCATGGAAACCGGTTGTCCGCCCGAGGTATTACAGGTTGCGGTGATCAGGATAAACGGAACCCTTGGGGCCGATGTTTTCAGCAACTCTTCCAGCTTTCCGATGTCCAGGTTGCCTTTGAAAGGATGGTTGAGGGAAGTGTCGGATGCCTCATCAATGGTGCAATCCACGGCTGTGGCTTTGCGGAATTCGATATGTCCCTTGGTGGTATCGAAATGGGCATTTCCGGGAACGAGCTGGCCTTCCCTGACCAGCACCGAGAATAGTACGTTTTCAGCTGCCCGGCCCTGGTGGGTCGGCAGCATGTACTCAAAGCCGGTAAGTTCCTGGATAGTATCTTTCAGTTGATGGTAGGAACGTGATCCTGCATAGGACTCATCGCCCGACATCATAGCTGCCCATTGCCGGTCGCTCATTGCGCCGGTGCCGGAATCGGTAAGTAAATCGATAAAAACCTGTTCGCTCCTGAGATTGAATATGTTATACCGGGCCTCACGGATCCAGTTTTCGCGCTCTTCGCGGGAACTTCGGTAAAGAGGCTCAATCATTTTGATTTTATAGGGTTCGCAGAATGGTAACATGACGTTAATGCTTAATAGTAATGAAATTGGGGAAAAAGGAGGAAATAGATTTCAGGTATCGGGTGTCGTGAGTAAGCGAAAGGGCTATCAATTCAGATACCTGATACCTGATACCTGATACCCGATACCCGATACCCGATACCTGATACCCGATGCCAATCTTAGAACGAATCCCGTTCCTTCAGGTTGCGAAAAACCTGTCTGGCTAAAATAGATATGAGGGTGCGTACGTTCATATGAGGTCACAAATTTCGAAAATTTAATCGATTTGATCTCATGAGAGAACATTTATTGGGCATGTGTTTTGTAGTTTTGCATTTTGACAGGAAAAACACGACCAGATGAGAAAGATTTTACTGATTACCATATTGATATCCTTGTTATTCCCGTTTGCCGGTTTGTATTCCCAGGTTACTGAGAAAACCGCGGTAAACAAGGAGGGATTGAATATCACGCGCGATTCGCTGTTGCAGCTGCTGAAAATTAAAGACTCAATTCTGCTGATCAAAAAGCACGATAGCCTGATCATGGCCAACATGATCGCGAGGCTTGAATTTAACCGGGATTCGCTGAATTCATCGCTTAACCAGGCGATATATCGTCAAAAGCTGGATTCTACCGAACGAATGCGCCGGTATCTTAATTTCAGGGAATTCAACCGTCGCCAGAAGTTAAATCTTTACGATCCCATTGGGATCATCGATGACGATTCCGTGAGAAGTTCCATCAAGGAACTCACTGACGTCATTTTTGAAGATACCGCTTACAACCCAAAGCCTATGGCGCTGAAAGCAACCATGGAGCGGCTCGTAAATCATCTGGCTCACGATTCCGTTTTTTTCAACATTATTAACTCCAAGAAGGATACCATCCCATTTGTCCTGAAAAGGGCAAAAGCCGACTCGACTGCGTTTTACGTCATGAACAGCTCGGAGGACTCCGCCAAGCTTTACGTTCGCACACTCGATAAGCACACCCTGTACATGTGGGTGGGTGACGACCTGATGCTGAAGCACATGCTGAAAAAGCAGGGCGAGCCGCTTTTGCTGGACATCAGTTGGCAGGATAAAAACAAACCGAGGATAGCGCGGCGCAGCAATCCTCCGCCATTATTCAAGCCGTGGTACAGGAGGGGGGAAGTCAGTCTGATTTTTAACCAGAACACCCTCATTAATTGGGCAAAAGGGGGAAACAACAACACCTCGCTGACCACAGACGTGAAAGGCTGGGCTAATTACGCCAAGGGTAATGTAAAGTGGGACAATTATTTCTGGTTCATTTACGGGTTGCAAAAAACCGAGTTGCTGCCATTGAGGAAAAGTAACGACCGGATTCATATGGAATCCACCTTGTCACATAAGGCTTTTAAAAACTTCGATTATTCACTGAGGTCAACTTTTGATACCCAGGGATTCCGGGGATATGCCTATCCTAACGATTCTGTCCCAGTTTCCAAGATCATGGCTCCTGCAGACCTGGTAATAGGCCTTGGTTTGTCCTATCGTCCTAACCCAAAACTGAATATATATATGGCCCCGATCAGCGCACAATTCAGGTATGTGCTGGATACTGCACTAATCGACCAGACCCGTTGGGGTTTGAAAAAGGATCAAACGATGAGTTCCCTGATGGGTGCCAGCGTTACAATCCAGTACTCGACCGTTCTGTTCAAGAAGGTCAACATGGGGAATTACCTGAACCTGTACAATAATTACCTGGAGAATCCCGAAAAGATCAACTTTTACTGGAAGCTGAACCTTTCGTTGCCAGTTAACAAATTTATTAGTGTGTCACTACAAACCGAAACCATGTACGACTACCGGACCTTGATTCCTATATATGATATCATCGACGGAAAGAAGGTGAAAGTGGGCGACGGCAAGCGAATACAGTTCAACGAAATTTTCGGGGTAAGGTTCTCGTACATCCTATAGCGATCTGTCGGTTCATCAGCCCAGATAAAGCCCTGCTATCACAAATGTGGCAAATATCACGCTGGCTATGCCGTTGGTGGTGCCGAACGCCCTGCCAACCCTGCTCAGATCGGAAGGCTTGACTATCGAATGCTGATACACCAGCAATCCGGTGAACAGGGCTGCTCCCACCCAGTAAAGAATTCCGGATTTGGCCAGGATGCCGGCAGCAACAACCAGCGAAAAGGTAATCAGGTGCAGCAATGACGATATGATCAGGGCATTTTTGATCCCCACTGCGGAAGGGATTGAGAAGTACCCGTTCGACTTGTCAAATTGAGCATCCTGAAGGGCATAAATGATATCGAATCCGCCAACCCAGGTAAGGACAATGCCTGAAATGATCAATGGAAGCCAATGAAACTGTGCCGTTATGGCGATATAGGCACCGATGGGCGCAATCGATAAACCGAGTCCGAGGATCAGGTGGCATAACCAGGTAAACCGTTTGGTATAGCTGTATCCGAGAATGATCAGTAAGGCGATAGGTGAAAGCTTGAGGCACAACGGATTGGTCAGTCCGGCCATTACCACGAACAGGGCAGCGTTAACCAATGAAAATGCCAGCGCCGCATTTCCCTTGATGACCCCTTTCGGGATCTCGCGCTGGGCTGTCCTGGGATTTTTACCATCGATGAACCGGTCGGCCCACCTGTTGAAACCCATGGCTGAATTTCTCGCGAAAACCATGCATGCCAGGCAAAGGATCAGGGTAACCCAGTTAAACGGAAACCCACTGTATCGGATGGCAAGGAAGAACCCTATGAGGGCAAACGGCATTGCGAACACGGTGTGGCTGAAAACGACCAGCGAGAAATAATCTTTTATTTTGGCCATATCTAGATAATTGCTGCGAAAATAGTGAATCAGCCGGTTCTATCATAGTGTGGCTCTTTTAGTACCTTTGCAGGCATGATAAAAATGGTGGTCACGGACCTCGACGGAACCCTGCTGAACAGTGATCAGCAGGTCAGTGCGGAAGATTTCGCAATGCTTATGGATTTGGGCCGGAGGGATATCATCCGCGTAATTGCCACCGGTCGTTCGCCTTTTTCTTTTCAGCGGGTTATCCCGCCTGATTTTCCGATTGATTACCTGGTCTTCAGCTCGGGTGCGGGAATCATGGACTATCATACCAAGGAAATTCTCTATTCCAAAAACCTGCCGGAAAAGATCGTGCACGGGATCGCCGACCAGCTGCGCAATCACGGCATTACCTTTAAGGTTCTGGCGCCGGTTCCTGAAAACCATCATTACGTATACTATCAGAACGGGGAGCTTCATCCTGATTTTATCCGTCGGATGGAGAATTACCGGGGCTATGAGAAACCCATCTCATTTGATCCGCCGAATTTTGGAGAAGCCTGCCAGTTCCTGATCATCCTGCCGCCGGATCCTGCCCAGTTTAATGAACTCAAATCGCTTTTCACCGGGGTGAAGGTGATCCGGGCCACTTCGCCGATGGATCACCAGTCGATCTGGATGGAAATTTACCATGAGGATGTTTCAAAGGGGAATGCCGTGCAATTCCTTTGCAGGAAACATCAGGTTACCAGGGATCAGGTAATGGGCATCGGCAATGACTACAACGATACCGATTTATTGAGCTTTGTCGGACAGCCGGTTGTGGTAAGCAATGCGCCGGAGGAATTAAAGGCAATTTACCGGCAGACCCGTTCGCACAACGAAAGCGGTTTCAGCGGGGCGGCAGGGGAAGCCCTGTTAACGTAATACCGCGCCGAGCTTCTTCTCGTATGCAGAAATCAGTTTTTCCATTACCTGATCAATCTGCTTGTCGGTCAGGGTTTTGGTTTCATCCTGCAGGATAAAGCTGACAGCAAGTGATTTCTTCCCTTCACCCAGTTTATCGCTGGTGTAAACATCAAAAATATTGACGCTCTTCAGCAGTTTTCGCTCAACCACGTAAGCCAGTGAACGGATATGCTCATACCGCACGGAATGGTCAACTACCAGGGCAAGATCCCTTCGAACCGAAGGATACTTAGGTAGTTCCTCGAATTTAACGTTCAGGTGAACCTTTTTAAGAACAACATCCCAGTTGATCTCGGCATAAAACACGTCCTGCTCTATCTCAAACGATTCCAGCAGGTTAGGATGGACCTGACCCAGCTGCATGCACACCTTGCCATATTTGCAGGTGATACCCATGGCAAAGCGCTCATCGGCTTTCTCCTCGATCTCCAGTTCATCAGAATTGATTCCCAGTCGCTGAAGGACCCGGAAAGCAGCTGATTTGAGATCGAAGAAGCTGGCTTCCTGATTTTTTTCTGACCAGTGTTCGGGGTTTTTCTTGCCTGTCATTAACAGCGACAGGTAGCGGGTTTCATGATAACTATTGGCAAGCAGCCTGTTTGCCTCGCTTTTCAACTGGTAGGTATTGCCGAATTCATATAGCTTAAGGTCTGAATTCTTAAATTTAATATTTGCCGATACCGCTTCCAGTCCACCGAACAGTAGGGTCTGACGCAACATATTAAGATCATTGCTGAGCGGGTTCAGCAGTTTCACCCCGTTTTCCTCCGGGAATAGTTCCGATTTTTCATAATAACCTGAGCGGGTGAGGGAGTTAGCCATTATCTCATTGAATCCCTGGGCGGTTAATTGCTCGGAAATCAAGTTTTCCAGCTTCTCGGGATCGGGATGTGGTGCGTATGAGAGGGTGGAGGATACCTCATCGCTCAGTCCTACATTATTATAACCGTATATTCTGAGGATATCTTCTATAACGTCGGCTTCCCGGCGCACATCCACACGAAAGGTCGCAACTTCCAACTGCAGAGAGGATTCATTCTCCTGAATAATCTCGATATCAAGCGATTTGAGTATTTTTCTTACTTCATCGCGGTCAATGGTGATCCCGATCAGACGGTTCAGGTTGGCCCACTTGAGTTCTACCGGATACGGTTTTACGGGATTGGGATAGATATCGACCACTTCTGATGCGATCCGGCCACCTGCGATCTCGCAAATCATGGCTGCTGCTCTTTTCAGTGCGTATACGGTGGCATTCGGGTCGGTTCCGCGCTCAAAACGGAAGGAGGAATCGGTATAAATCATGTGCCGTTTGCTTGTTTTCCTTACCGATACCGGGTTGAAACAGGCCGACTCGAGAAATATGGATGTGGTCGAACTGCTGACTCCCGAGTGGAGGCCTCCAAATACCCCGGCCATGCACATTCCTTCTCGGTCGTTGCAGATCATCAGGTCTTCCGCACTGAGCTTGCGTTCCTGTTCATCCAGCGTAACGAACGGGGTACCTTCCGGCAGGGTTTTGACGATAATCCTGTTTCCGCTGACATAGGCTGCATCAAAGGCGTGGAGGGGCTGACCGGTTTCGTGAAGGACGAAATTGGTGATATCAACAATATTATTGATCGGGTTCATTCCGATACTTCGGAGCCTGTTTTTGAGCCACTGCGGTGATTCGGCTATCGTGATGCCGGTAATGGTTAAGCCGGAATACCGTATACAGGCTTCGGGATCGGCAATTTCAACTGAGATATCCAGAGATCCTGTTTTTTCGGGCAGTTCAGCAGCAGGCTTGGTCAGGGTAACATTCCTTTCATAACCCAGGGCAGCTTTAAGTTCGCGGGCAATGCCATAATGCGAGGCACTGTCAATTCGGTTAGGGGTCAGTCCAATTTCATATATATGGTCTGATTCAATTTCGAACAAGTCGGCCACAAGGGTTCCCACCCGTACCGATGGGTCGAGGATCATAATCCCTGCGTGGTCTTTACCGATACCAATTTCATCTTCGGCACATATCATTCCTTCTGATTCCTCGCCGCGGATTTTTGCTTTCCGTATAGTAAGGGACTCTGGGAACCCGTATAGAGTGCATCCCACAGGGGCGACTATAACTTTCTGGCCGGCTGCAACGTTCGGTGCGCCACAAACGATGGACAGGGGAGCAGGCCCGCCAACATCCACTTTAGTCAGGCTCAGCTTATCGGCCTGCGGGTGAGCGGTGCACGAGAGCACTTCCCCGACCACCAAACCCTGCAAACTACCCGGAATGGACTCGAAAGTGCCGGAAGCTTCGACTTCCAGGCCAATGCCGGTTAAAATATCAGCAGTCTCTTCCTTGGTGATATCCAGGTTAATATAGTTACGAAGCCAGTTGTACGATATCTTCATGATACATTTATTAGGAGGGGTAAAAATAGGAAAAATCCGGATTGGGAGTCCGGATTTTCACTAACCTAAAACCTAACCTATGAAATGATCCAGAGTGGATCCATTGAGTAATGCGATTTATAAGACCCATTTTGCAGATAATTTTAAACTGTCCCCACAGATACCTGCAAGTGGAACAATGTTACTTTCATAACACTGTTATATAAATCACATGACAAATGTATGAATGATTTTGTAACCTGCAATATTTATTTGCAGACAGGACATAATTTTTATCAACATCAGCCGGTATAGGTTCGGATTTTAAAAATCGTATTTTTGTCCCACTTATTTTACAACCTAACTATGTCAGGGATATCTAAAGCATTAATATTCACTATAATATCCATTATACCTATCGCTAGTTGCGATGCTCAAAAGCAAACTGCAATAACCCCGGGCGAACTTAAGAAACACGTTGAATTCCTGGCATCACAGAAGCTGGCAGGCCGCTATCCCGGCACCGGTGGTGAGCTCGAAGCCGCCACGTATATTTCCAATTGTTTTCAAGGATACGGTTTAACACCATTCGGCAGCAATGGATTTCAATCATTCCAGGTGACTACCGGAATAAAAAAGGGCCCGGCCAACAGTCTAGCGATCAACGGACTGCCAGGTGCAGCGGACAAGGATTTCATACCGGTCTCGATAAGCGATAACGGGAAATTGAATGCAGAGATGGTTTTCCTTGGATACGGTTTTAAAATCAAAACAGACTCACTGAACTGGGATGATTATGCCGGGATGGAAGTAAAAGGGAAGATTGCCCTGATTCTGCTCGGTGCCCCGGAACCGGGAAAGGATGCAACCACAGATCCTTTTGCCGATTACGGTTCCATACGCGCCAAGCTACTGAATGCCAGAGATGCCGGAGTAGCAGGAGTAATCCTGGTAGCTGGCCCCGCCTATGATGCAAAAGATGAACTTGAATTTGGAACCGTTAAGGAAAGCTCAGCCGGTTTGCCGGTCATACATGCCACCCGAGCCCTGATCAATGCCAGCCTGGCCGCTCAGAGTTTCAAAGTTGAGGATGCTGAGGCGCATATGAACGGGTCGCACAAACCTCAATCGAAAGCCCTGGGTGTGAAAGCGCAACTCCAGACGGATGTTATAACGCAGTCGGCCACCACTGAGAACGTAATCGGATGGATACAGGCGCGGGATACGGGTGCATCTCAGGAATGGATTGTGGTAGGTGCACATTTTGATCACCTGGGAATGGGAGGTACAGGCAGCAATTCGAGAGTTCAGGACACCGTTGGTGTTCATCCGGGTGCCGATGACAATGCTTCGGGTGTTGCATCAATCATTGAGGTGGCAGGTTATCTGTCGTCGATGAAGGACAGGCTTAAACGATCTGTGATGTTTGTCGCTTTTACCGGCGAGGAGATGGGCCTTTTAGGATCGAAATATTTTGTAGCCAACAGTCCCATCCCTGTGAGTAATATATCGGCCATGTTTAACATGGATATGGTGGGCCGCCCCAACGAGGAAAAGCGCCTGGCAATCAACGGTACGGGAACCGCTGTTGAAATGGACAGCCTGCTGTCACAGGTTAAACCCGGAAATCTTACCTGGGCCAAATCACCGGAAGGCTTTGGACCGTCGGATCATGCTTCCTTTTATTCTGCAAGCATACCCGTCCTCTATTTCAGTACCGGCGCCCATGTTGATTACCATACCCCTCAGGATACACCTGACAAGCTGGATTACAACAATATGGCTGAAATCTCAAAGCAGGTTGCTGCACTGATAGTTTCTGCCGATAAGACACCCAAAGCTTTGACTTTCAAGGAGGCCGGCCCAAAAAATTCAGACTCAGGCCGCAGGAAACTCAAGGTTACCCTTGGCATCATGCCTGATGTTTCAGGTACTGAGAATAACGGCCTTCGTGTTGAATTCGCTACACCGGGAAAACCCGCGCAACTTGCAGGAATAACCAAGGGTGACAGGATTGTTGCGATCAACGGATTGCCTGTTACCAGCATATATGATTACATGACCCGACTTCAATCATTGAAGCTAGGGCAGACCGTGTCGGTGGAATTAATCAGGGCCGACAAAAAAGTAGTAGTATTGGTACAACTTTAATATGCACAAAATGAAGAAGACTTTATTGTGGATTCTGGCAGTGGCGATTACGATCGGAGCCGCCATCTATCAAAGAACAACAGGACCAACCTATCCGAGGAATGAAAAGCTGACCATCGGCGACAGCACTTATAAATGCGAACTGATCCGTACTAGCGGAGCCCGCAATGCACGCGTTAAGCTTCCGATAATGGATACCGCGGTTCATGCTGTCCTTTTTTATAAGAAGCGGGGGGTAGTTGAGGAATTCACACCGGTCGATTTTAAATTGACCGAAATACACTATCCCTCATTCATGAAAAAGTTCATGGGAAAGAAGGATGGAATCATGCTGGCAGCGTCGATGCCCAAGCAGCCGCCAGCAGGCAAGCTGCAGTATTATATTGAATTAACAAAGAACGGTCAGTCCTACAATCTGGCTAAGGACGAAAATGTGGTAATCCGCTTTAAGGGAGACGTGCCCTTCGGCGTGCTCTTACCGCACATCATCCTGATGTTTGCCGCGATGCTATTCGCAACCATCTCCGGATTGTTTGCCGCATTCAAAGAAGAACGATATCGCCGCTATACCATCTGGACATTTGTAATCCTTTTTATCGGCGGCTTTATTTTCGGCCCCTGGGTTCAATGGTATGCTTTTGGCGATTGGTGGACCGGCATACCTTTCGGGTTCGACCTGACCGACAACAAAACGCTGTTTGCTTTTATTTTCTGGGTTGCCGCACTGTTTGGAATAAAGGGAAAAGGACGGCCTTGGATGATTATTCTTGCGGCTATCATGACTCTTGTGATATTCAGCATTCCTCATTCCATGTTTGGTTCCACCCTGGATTATACCACGGGAGTCGTTAAACAGGGCTGAAATAACCGCGGAAAGCACGTTCAGGCAACTGAAAAATTGTCAGGCTATTTTTGGTGGCACAGCCTTTGAAATATGAAGGCAGGCTAAAACTATTTTATATATGGAAAATTCAAAACAACAGGGAACCATTAATGTAACCTCGGAAAATATCTTTCCGATCATCAAGAAATTCCTCTATTCTGATCATGAAATTTTTCTTCGTGAATTGATATCCAATGCAGTAGATGCTACGCAGAAACTGAAAACCCTTGCATCTGTCGGAGAATTCACCGGTGATCTAGGCGATTTGACTATCCGCGTAAAATTGGATAAGAAGAAAAAGACCCTTACCGTTTCTGACCGCGGGGTGGGTATGACTGCCAAGGAGATCGACAAGTTTATCAACGAAATCGCTTTTTCGGGTGCCGAGGAGTTCATGAAGAAGTATAAGAAAGATGCCAATGCCATTATCGGGCATTTCGGATTGGGCTTCTACTCTTCATTCATGGTGTCGGACAAGGTAGAGATCGTATCAAAGTCTCACAAAAAAGGCAAGGCCGTCAGTTGGTCATGTAAGGGAAACCCCGAATACACGCTTGAGGAAATTGACCGCGAAGACCGTGGAACCGATGTGATCCTTCATATCGATAAGGAATCTGCTGAATTTCTGGAAGAGGATCGCATTCAGACCCTCCTGAACAAATACAGTCGTTTTCTGCCGATCCCGATCGCATTTGGTCAGGAAAAAGAGTGGAAAGACGGCAAATATGTTGAGACCGGCAAGGACAAGATCATCAATAATACTGAACCGGCCTGGACAAAAAAACCGGCGGACCTGACTGAGGAGGATTATACCAAATTCTACAAGGAACTGTATCCGATGTCGGAAGATCCCCTTTTCAATATTCACCTGAATGTCGATTATCCGTTTAACCTGACCGGGATCCTCTATTTTCCGAAAATCAGGAACAATTATGAGGTTCAGAAGAATAAGATCCAGCTTTACAGCAATCAGGTTTATGTGACAGATTCTGTTGAAGGCATTGTACCCGATTTTCTTACCCTGCTTCACGGTGTTTTGGACAGTCCGGATATTCCGCTGAACGTGAGCCGCTCATACCTCCAATCAGATCAGAATGTTAAGAAAATATCGACACATATAACCAAAAAAGTGGCCGACCGCCTGAAAGATATTTTTGAAAACAGCCGTGAGCAGTTCGAACAGAAATGGGACGACCTGAAGTTATTCATCAACTACGGCATGCTGACCGAGGAGAAATTCTGGGACAAAGCAAAAGAATTTGCCCTTCTGAAGAATACCGACGGCAAGTACTTTACCTACGATGAATACAAGGAGATCATCAAAGGCAACCAGACCGACAAGAACGGCACATTGGTATACCTCTATACGAGCGATAAAGATGAGCAATTCAGCTTTATCCGAACGGCAAAAGAGAAGGGATACGATGTTCTCGTGATGGACGGCCAGTTTGATACCCATTTCCTGAATCATCTGGAAGAGAAACTGGAGAAATCGCACTTTGTCCGTGTTGATTCCGACGTGATTGACAAGCTCATTGTCAAGTCCGATGCCCGTGAATCCAAGCTCGACAAGACCGTTGAGACCTGGATGAAACCTGTATTCAAGAGTCAGGCTCCGGGAGAAGGATATTTTGTAACTTTCGAAGCATTAGATGAACATGCACATCCGGTTATCATAACTCAGTCTGAATGGAGCCGAAGGATGAAGGAAATGTCGAAATTATCAGGAGGTATGAATTTTTATAAAGATCTGCCCGACAGCTATAACCTGGTAATCAACAGCAATCATCCGCTGGTACTCAATCTTGGCGAAGAGCTCAAAAAGGAAAAAGGTGCAGAAGCTGCAACTTTCGAAGAGAAACTGGCAACGATTAAGGCAGATCAGGATAGCCTGCAGAAATTACTGAAAGGCAAGAAGGAAGACGAGATTGCACAGGAGGAAAAGGATAAGCGCACTGAGCTTCAGAAGCAGGTTGAGGAGACCGAAAAGCAGCGCGATGAGGTTATGGAAGCTTACGGTAAGGAACATCCGGTAGTTAAACAATTGATAGACCTGGCATTACTGGCCACTAACCGTCTGACCGGCGAGGCCCTTGATGCATTTGTTCAGCGAAGTATCGGTTTGCTCAGCAACGACAATTAATCAACTCCATGAAAAAACTACTCACCTTAACATTGATGGCCGCCCTTCTTTTTGGAGGAACGGCAGCCCGGTCGCAGGTATTTTCTTACGGGGCTAAACTGGGTATGGGATTCCCCGGCTTTACCCAAGAAACCATTGCCAGTCAGAGGATTACTCTTTCAACTGGCTTGATAGGAGCCGTAAAGCTGTTCGACGGATTCCAGATCATGACGGAAATTGGCTACCAGAGAAAAGGCAACAAGTACACGAACCAGGTCTGGGATAAAGATGGAAAGGTGATAGAGGATTCTACTTATCTGGTGAAAACCAATCTTGATTATGCTACCATCCCGTTATACCTGAAGATAAATCTTGGTCGCACGAGCAAGTTTTATCTTCAGGCCGGGGGGTATTTCGGTTATCTGGTTCATGCAAATTTTACCGGTCTGCGTTTGGGAGAGATGGTGAAAAAGGAACCGATAGGCGAAGGGTTGCACCGTACTGATTTCGGTCTGATAGCCGGAGGAGGAATCGAAACACCAATAAGACCAGGGTTCGGGGTTGTACTGGATATAAAATATCAGTATGGGCTTAAGGACCTGAACAAGGATCCGCTCATCTTAGGGTATTCGAAGCCTTTGCAGAACAAAGGCCTCACCATGAGCATGGGATTCTATCTGGATATCGAATAGGCTTAACGTTCCAGCAGCTGCCTGGCTTCTTTGCGCAAAAAATCCAGCGCGACATTGGTAGGCGAAGTTTCCACTTCCATCTGGATCTCAATGATTTTCTTGCTCAGCTCCAGTGCGCGACCTTCAGGATCGACCTGCATTGCGGCGCGGTTAATCATTTTAATGGTTCCCTCTTTTGCATTCCGGATTACATTCCAGGCATCCCCTGAGATATAAATCTGCTGTGTCAGGTTGTGCTCATACTCTGCACGGACAGATGCCAGCAGGTGCTGATGGAAATCGCGCGCTGTAAATTCATCGTTCTGTTCCCTGACGATGAGGGAATCCACTGTTATCCTTTCGAGAAACAAGGCAAGTCGCTCATAAGCCTGCAATCTCATAGGCAGTGTCTTCCTCCGGTCCTGCAGGATCTGGTCGCGGTCCTGCTCACGCCTGAACGACTTAAAATAGTATCGGACCATGACCAGGGCTGTCAAAAAAACAACAATCGCCGGTATCGTGTATTTCAGAATTTCAGTTACTTCTTGCATAGCATATTCGTTAGAGAAATTTCAATGGATGGAGCTTTAAGCCACAAAGGTAAAAATAGTACCTTTATGCCTTTCTTTTTAAACCGACTTACACAATGAAAGTTGATCAGGTTTCGAAACGTCTGGAGGCTCTGGCAGTTTCCGAGACATTAGCCATGGCTCAAAAAAGCAGGGAATTACGGAGCCAGGGATTTGATATTATTGATCTGAGCCTTGGTGAGCCTGATTTCAATACGCCGGAGCATATCAAGGATGCAGCCATCGATGCGATACGCAAGAATTTTACCCACTATACACCGGTTCCAGGATATCTTGATGTTCGTCAGGCTGTCGTTACCAAAATGATGCGCGATACCGGGCTTGAGTTTACTCCGGACCAGATCGTTGTGTCAAACGGCGCCAAGCAATCCATTGCCAATGTTTTGCTCTGCACGGTCAATCCTGGTGACGAGGTCATCATGCCGGCACCATACTGGGTTTCTTATCCCGAAATGATTAAGATGGCCGAAGGGACTGCGGTAGTTATCGATGCAGGCATTGATCAGGATTTCAAGATCACAGCCGGCCAGCTGGAGAGTGCAATCACTGATAAAACAAGGGCATTCCTGTTCAGCTCACCTTCGAATCCAACGGGTGAAATATATTCATACGATGAGCTCGCAGCGCTGGTTAAGGTCTTTGAGAAGCATCCGCAGATATTGATTATATCCGATGAGATCTATGAATACATTAACTATGACGGCAAGCACGTCTCCATTGCACAGTTCGACTCTGTGAGGGAGCGGGTGGCTATCATCAACGGGGTTTCCAAGGGTTATGCCATGACAGGCTGGAGAATCGGTTACCTGGCCGGACCGCTGTGGCTTGCCAAAGCTTGCCAAAAGCTTCAGGGGCAGTATACTTCCGCTGCCAGTTCCATCGCTCAGAAGGCATCAATTGCCGGACTCCTTGGCCAACAGGAAGTTATCAGGGAGATGGTCGACGAATTCAAGCAACGGCGCGACCTCCTTGTCAAAAGGCTGGCGGTAATTCCGGGCATCAGGAGCAACAATCCTCCGGGGGCGTTTTATGTATTGCCAGATATTACGGCGTATTATGGAAAAACTGACGGCAAAACCATTATAAAGGACGAAACAGATTTTGTGATGTATATCATTAATGAAGCCCATGTTACGCTGGTTTCAGGATCGGCATTCGGGGCTCCGGGGTGCATCAGGATATCTTATTCCACCTCGCAGGAAATGATTAATAAGGCCGTCGACCGCATTGAGGAGGCTTTATCAAGGCTTAAGTAATTTATGCCGGCGAAGAAGCTAATTATCAGGAGCGGACTGATCGGGGGGGCTCTGTTTATCCTGCTCCTGGCCATCGGAGGCTCTGTCCTCTATACCTGGGTGGCATTTCCCAGCCTTACCAATACCGACAAGGATTCCGTCTACTTTTTTGTCAGGACCGGATCTAAATATCCACAGGTATACATGGATTTTAAAAAATCCGGCATGCTAAAATATGAGCGGGGATTCGATTGGGTGGCCAAAAAGAAAGAATACCCGGCAAGCATCAAGCCTGGTCGTTACCTTCTCCGTAAAGGGATGTCAAACTCCCAGATCATCGATTTGTTAAGATCAGGTAAGCAGGCTGAAGTCAAGCTGGTGTTTAACACGACAAGATTTTTTGATCGCCTGGCTGGTGTTGTTGCCAAACAGATTGAGGCAGATTCCATCTCCCTGCTGAAAGCATTTCAGGATACCGCGATGATGCGGAAATACGGATTAAAGCCCGAACACTGGCGCGCCATGTTTCTTCCGAATACCTACCGGTTCCTCTGGAATACCAGCGCTGAACAGTTCCTCGACAGAATGAACCAGGAATTCAGGGCTTTCTGGAATGAATCCCGTGAGAAACGACTGCGTGAAATCGGCCTGGATAAATTTGAGCTGATGTCGCTTGCGGCCATTGTTCAGGAAGAGACTTTCAAGATTGAGGATATGCCGATTGTGGCCGGGGTATATATGAACAGGATCAGGAAGGGCATGAAACTCCAGGCCGATCCTACCGTTATTTTTGCTTTAGGCGATTATACCATCAAACGGGTATTGAGAGCCCACCTGCTCGTCAACTCTCCATACAATACGTAC
>CAYHCO010000013.1:55123-93918 GCA_964355105.1 uncultured Porphyromonadaceae bacterium | reverse complement strand
GTTGTGAAACCCAAATCCAGGGATCATACTGTTTGACTTGCTGAGCAAACATGCCCGTTGCACCTGCGGATAACATAAGAACAATACTGATAATCAGTTTTTTCATGTGTACCTTTTTTATGATTCTACCATCTTTCTGCGCGAACTTCCTGAGCTACCCTGGTTGATCAATTCAGATAGATTAACGCACCTGTAGCTAATCAGTTCATTCTTTGGATTTGTTTTCCTGTAAAACAAACATCAGCAAATTTTGATAAAAATTTTGTTCTTACTTTTCTAACATGCGGAATTTCTGTGACACCATTTTCCGATAAAGGTTCGCCCGCCACAAGTCCAGCCAGTTGGCACTGGTCAACTCAGGTGGCTACATCCATTTTCTGCCTGAAGTTTCTGCATACCAGAGCAGGTAATCGTAAAGTTGGCGGGCTATCTGCACCTCGATGAACGGGATGTTGATCTTTCCGGAGGCATTCCCGATCTCCAGACTGGCCACACCCCGCTTCCGGTAAAACCAGCTCTGTGTGAATCTCACATGCTGGACCTTGTGGAATTCCATCTGCATAAAGGTATGGGAGATGGCCCCCGAGGAGACCCGGATCTGATCGCCATTGACTTGAAAATAACTCTTATTAAGTGTCAAACGGCTAATCATCAGCATAAAAAGGACCCACGCAATGAGCAGAAATATATAACGCGAATCGAGAAACAGCAGGGGGGAGAAGAGAAATGCCGGCAGCCAGCCTTTATAAAGCCAGGTGCGTCCTAAATATACGTTGCAGGAGCGGATCACTGGCTGTCCGATTAAATTGTCGGCACCAAAAAGGTCAGATTTCAGCAATTCGATGTGCCGCTGCAGGCACCCGGGCATCTCAATCTGAGTATTTATTGCGGACACGCCACTGGTGGCCTGCAGAAAGTTCACTTTATAGATACCGAACAATTTTTTCAGCGGACCGGTTTCCCAGTTGAGCTGCTGGATCTTGCGAAAGGGGATCAGGAGGTTTTTTCGGCTCAGGAGCCCGGAAACGATACGGTACGACTGGTTCATCCGGAGCAGGCGGAGGTCATAAAAGAGTATCAGCGTGCGTATCATCGAATACAGGAAAGAGATTAAGATGAAAAAGATGATCATTGCGGTGATAAGAGCCCAACCCGATTGACCGATAAAATCGAAGGCTTCATGAGCATACTTTTCGGCCTGCTCCTTGAAAAAATCTTTCACCTGGCTGTAAAACTGGCTGCCGAAGACAATGATCAGCAGTGCAGCCTGTATGTGATTCTGACTGATCCCGATGCGCAGCAGATCTCGGTTGGTGAGCTGCATGATCAGCTCCTCGGTTGCGGCTGGCCGGGCTTCTGTTTCCCCGGCTGCAGAGGGTGCCTCCTCCAGGTACCGGCTCAACTCCATGGCCAGGAGGGTTGCCGCTGGCTTTGACAGAGCATTTATTTTCAGCTCCTTATTAGCCGAACCAGCCGTATCGATCTCTACGCTCATCACATTCAGCAACTGCTGCAGGAGCGTTTGGTTGGTGTTTACATTCTGTATCCGGTCGAGGGGGATGGTGAGGGTTTTCCGGTTGATGTACCCTTTCCGCAGTATAAACTGCCCGTTATCGATATGAAACTGAAACTTTCTGTAATAGAGAATGGTATGGATCAGCAGGAGAACCATACAAAATGCCAGCATGGCACCGATATACCAAAGTTTTTTTTCGGCATGTCGGGTGAGCAACATCGGAACCAGGATGGGCCAGAATGTTTTGAACAGTTTCCTTCCTTCCTGGAAATAGATAAGAATCAACCCTCTGGCGGATTGCCGCCGTGGCAAGCTGAAATCAATCCTGCTCATCTGGACTGATTTTTCCGGTGAGGAATTCCCGCACCCGTGTTGCTGCCTCGAGGGGCAACCCCGGAATCACCAGGTCGTCGGAAGTGCTCCCGGCGGTGTATACCTTGATGGTGGCGAGCCCTAGCTGTTTGGCAATTACGGTTTGTATGAGCTCAACATGTTGAATCCGGTTAAACGGGATCGAAGTCAGTTTATACTTGATCAATCCCCGCTGATAGGCGATATCACGTTCGCGGATCAGGTACCCACGGGTGGAAAATGAAACCTGGTCGATGACCACGGAAAGGACCAATAATGCGGCAATGAGCCCAGCTGCACCCCACAGGATGATTCCCGGCACTGAATCCTTCGAAATCAGGATAAAGGCCGCGGCGAGGAGTCCAATAAATAAACCGGCCAACGCATGATTGAAATACAATATCCTGAGGTACTTGCGGTCGATCGGGTTAAACACAGCCTGTTCGATCGCCGGCAGGTTTTCGGGCAGGATAACTGAATTGGAAAAGTCGGTGGGCATGGGGTTCCGATGGTGTTTGATCCATTCAAAGATAGCCAAAAGTGTGGCATGGTTTGCTTGCCAGGGTTAATAGAAAGATGCTCAAAGTAATCTTTCGGTGCCCTTGTTGTGTGGAGGTATTGTTAAATTTGTGCTATGAGTAACATAAAGCTTTTCGAGAGCAAACAGTCGGACCGTTATCCGTTTATTGCAGAGCATCGCGGAGGTCCGCTAACAAAAGAACACCATCAAAAATTAATCAAATGGGCAAGGGAATGTTCTGAACATGTATTATATCTGATTGACAAGCAGATCGATGAAAGGCTTCTTTATGCTTTGGATGTTGCTAAGGAGTGGGAAAATCACCAGGTGCCAACCGGTATTGCCATGAAAGCTTCAGTAGGTGCACATGCAGTAGCCAGACAATCAGAAGATCCTGTATACAAAGCAGTTGCCCGTTCCATCGGTCAAACGGTTGCTACAGCCCACATGGCAGATCATTCTCTTGGTGGTGCGTTTTATGCTCTAAAAGCCATTAAGTCCGCCAACGGGGATATCGAAAAGGAAAGAGAATGGCAGATCAGAAAATTACAAGAATTACCCCTTGAGATAAGCGAAATAATTCTGAATTTGTGGAAGATAAAGGAATTAGACCGAAGGGTTTAGAAAATAGATCGATCCGGTTAAAAGGGGAATAATGGGGAAAAAACAACTTTGCGCTTGACCCAGGCAGATAAGGAATCACCAATGAATTATTGGCTACCTTCAGAAAGTTATTCAAATAGAAACCAGTGGCACTAATCCGGTCTTATTATTCAGGTTCCCTGTCTGCTTTTTTAGCCACATCAACTGATGAGGTAATCGGAAGACTTGCACTTAGCAATGAATTCTCTTTAGAACAATCTCAACGAGAAGCCTGGTTAGAAGAAATACGAATTCTTAAGTCAGTTTTGCCAGGATTAGAAGGATCCATTTATTTTGAATATTCGATTCCCCGGATGGGTCAACGAATCGATATCCTATTGTTAATTGGACCGGCGATTCTCGTCCTTGAATTTAAAGTCGGCGAAAAAGAATTTACCTCAAATGCCCGGGATCAGGTTTGGGATTATGCCCTGGATTTGAAGAATTTTCATGAAACGAGTCATGACAGTTTTATTGCACCGATTCTCATTGCTACTAAGGCTGTATCAAATTATCCAACCATTGCCACCACCCCTCAAAACGATCTGTTGCTATTCCCTATTAACAGTTCTGTAGGCCAATTAAAAACTGTCATTCAGCAAATATTACTGTTCGCTGATGGAGCTGATCTGGTAAAAGAAGCATGGGAGAGTGGCCGATACTGCCCGACTCCAACAATAATCGAGGCAGCAATGGCTTTATATAATGGGCATTCGGTAAGTGAAATATCCCGAAGTGACGCCAGTGCAATAAATCTAAGCCAAACTTCTGATGCAGTTGCTCAGGTTATTCAAACCTCCAGGGAGAATTCCTTTAAATCGATCTGTTTTGTGACCGGGGTACCCGGAGCAGGGAAAACACTGGTTGGGTTGAACATTGCCACGACGCATATCGACAAATCAAACGATATGTATAGCGTCTTCCTTTCTGGGAATGGTCCGTTGGTCGCAATTCTTCGTGAAGCATTAACTAGGGATAAGGTCAGGAAGATTAAGGAATCCGGCGGCAAGATGAAGAAAGGTGAAGCAATGAGCGAAGTAAAGATGTTCATCCAAAATGTTCATAATTTCAGAGATGAATGCCTGATCGATGAAAGCCGGCCTCCGATTGAACATGTTGCCTTGTTTGATGAAGCCCAAAGGGCCTGGGATTTGGAGCAGACTTCGGGTTTTATGAGTAGGAAAAAAAATCGGCCAAATTTCAGCCAGTCTGAACCCGAATTTCTAATATCTTGTCTGGATCGCCATCCCGATTGGGCTGTGGTGGTCTGCCTTGTCGGAGGTGGACAGGAAATTAATACTGGGGAAGCCGGAATAAGTGAATGGATTGAGTCAGTAAATCGGAATTTCCATGATTGGCATATTTACATTTCGCCGAAACTTACAGATAGTGAATATGGTGCCGGTGATTTACTGGAAGGGATCAAATCACGCTCATTTGTTCAATATAAACCCGAATTACATTTATCGGTTTCCATGCGGTCATTCCGTGCTGAGCACGTCTCGCTTCTTGTCAAGCAACTACTTGATATAAATGTTGTTGAAGCTAAAAACACTCTTTCTAGCGTTCGGGAAAAATATCCCATTCGTATCACCCGGGATCTCGATAAAGCAAAAAGATGGCTGAAAAATCATGCTCGTGGGACCGAGCGGTACGGCATTGTGGTATCATCCCAAGCGGAAAGATTAAAACCCCATGCGATCGATGTAAAATCCCCTATGGACCCAATCCACTGGTTTCTCGATGGGAAGGAAGATGTGCGATCCTCTTTTTATCTTGAAGATGTAGCGACCGAGTTCTCCATCCAGGGACTGGAACTTGACTGGGTATGCGTCACTTGGGATGCCGATTTTCGATATACCAATTCTGGTTGGGACCATCGCTCATTTGTCGGGAACAAATGGAATCGAATAAATAAACCCGAACGGAAGGTCTATCTAAAAAATGCATACCGGGTCCTGCTTACTCGAGCCCGACAAGGTATGGTCATCGTAATCCCACCAGGCGATCCTGAAGATAATACACGATTGCCGGAATTCTATAATCCAACTTATGAATATCTTAAAAGCATTGGGTTCGATGAAATCTGAAAAGGATTCAATCCGTCACTTCTTTCTCATGGGCGACCAGCCGACAACATGTCCCAAATGCGGAGCGAGGAGCGAGATTATTGAATGAAATTGAATTGGAGGAAAATATAACTCAATCGCATGCATGCTTGAGTGAATATTGCGAATACAAATTTATAGTTAGCTCCGATAGAATGTGAAACTTATCAAACTGCATTTCCTCCAACGCCGGTGTTTACTGGCGTTCGTTTTTCATAATAATATGTAATTTGCGTTTATTTTTCATGCTCAGCGGTTGTTTTTCTTGAAAATTAGTACATTTGCTTTACTATAATAGCGTCAGTTTTTCCTAATAAGACATGGATAGCGTCAATTTTTCCATTGCTGCGTCGGTTTTTCACGGGAGTAAAGTTCCCGAGAAAGGCTTCATCGTTGGTTATGCAGCTATGATAGACATCATGCAACTGCCGGTTCCAATGATCAGTCCTGTTTCCATCATTTGTTCTACCAACAAAAAATACGAGAATGGGCAATGGCGGGTGTTTCCTCCCAAATATCAGCCCAAAGATTCCTTGTATAACCAGCTGGTTTTTTCAATCAAGCACGAAGGGATAAATCTGCTCTTTTTTAAAAAGCTATTTGAAAAGGTAACCCCGGATGAGGTTTTGGAGCTCATACAATTGGAACCGACCGGGCAGTATTGCCGTAAAATCTGGTTCCTTTATGAATTTCTTTCCAAGGAAAGATTGCCGTTACCAGATGCTGATATAAAAATTAAATACACCCCATTGCTGGATCAAAACCTGCAATACAGCATCTCGTCAGGTGAAAATTCCAATCGTCATCGGATTACCAACAACTTGCCCGGAACAGCTGATTTTTGTCCTCTTATTTCAAAGACAGCTAAGTTAGAGCAGTATATAAACCTTAGACTCGGGGAAAATTCATATAAAGTTCTAAGCCACATTCACAAAGATGTTTTGCTCCGTGCGTCGGCTTTTCTTTTGCTCAAAGACTCACAAGCTTCTTTTACGATTGAAGGCGAAAGCCCGGGAAATAAACGGGCATTTCGGTGGGGGCAGGCTATCGGGCAGGCAGGTAAAAAAGAGCTGAATAATGAGGAATTATTGCGTTTACAGCAAATTGTCATCGAAAATGGTCGATTTATCGAAATGGGATATCGGCAAAAAGGAGGATTCGTAGGAGAACACGACAGGACCACAGGAGAACCGCTTCCCGACCATATTTCGGCAAAATGGCAAGATTTGGAACTATTGATGGCTGGGTTGATCCGCACCAATGCGTTACTCCTCCAAAGCGAAATGGATTCAGTGTTGGCAGCAACTATAATAGCCTTTGGCTTTGTATTTATCCATCCTTTTGAGGATGGTAACGGCCGGATACACCGATACCTGATTCACCATGTCCTGGCAAGTAAGCATTTTTCGCAGCAAGGAATCACATTTCCCGTATCGGCATCGATCCTGAACCATATTGGCGATTACCGAACCGTATTGGAATCGTATTCGAAACCACTGCTTGAATATATTGAGTGGAAAGAGACTAAAGATCATAACATTGATGTTCTGAATAATACGGCCGACTATTACAAATTCTTCGATGCAACGGGACAAGCTGAATTTTTGTATGATTGCGTTCACGATACCATCCAGAACATTATTCCCAACGAAGTGGCTTTCTTATCCCGATACGATGAATTTAAACGGTATCTGGATAATGAATTTGAAATGCCGGATAGTCTGGTAGCCTTACTGGTCAAGTTTCTGGAACAGAACAACGGTAAACTTTCAAAGCGATCCCGTGAAAAAGAATTCGTTGATCTGGCTGATCATGAGGTTCTAATCATCGAAGAGACCTATCAGAGAATATTTCACTGAATTTTTTCCAAATGATTAAAAAACATATTTTTTGCTTGGTGTTGATTTCATTAGTCGCCTGTTCACTTGGCTATTCTCAGGAACAAATATTATACAAGCAAATCGATTCGACTAAACTATTTCTAAGTGTATATCATCCTGAAAACATTGGGACGTCAAAAAAATACCCTGCACTGGTTTTCTTCTTTGGTGGAGGGTGGAATAGCGGGAATATCAAACAATTTGAACCGCAATCGAGGTATTTCTCTCAAAGAGGTATGATTTGTATCCTGGTCGATTACCGGGTGAAACAAAGAAACCAAACCACCCCTTTTGAGTCACTGAAAGATGCCAAATCAGCTATTCGCTTTATCAGGGAAAATTCAGAGAAATTACTTATCGATCCTTCAAAGATTGTTGCATCCGGTGGTTCTGCAGGAGGACATTTAGCAGCGGCAACTGCCTTAACAGATGATTTTAACGAAAATACTGATAACCTATCAATAAGCTGCATCCCAAATGCGTTGGTACTTTTTAATCCGGTTTTTGATAATGGTCCGGGAGGATACGGTTTTGAAAGAATTGGTGAGGCCTACAAAAGTTTTTCACCCCTGCACAATATCAAAACAGGAGCCCCGCCAACAATTGTATTTTTGGGAACAAATGACATTTTAATACCCGTTGAAACTGCTAAATATTATCAAAAAGTAATGGAGAAAGTCAAGAGCAGATGCGAACTGTATTTATATGAGGGTCAGGTACATGGTTTTTTCAATAATACGAATTTTGAATATTATAAAAAAACGGTTTCTGAAGCAGATAAGTTCCTGCAATCACTCGGATATTTAAACAGTGAACCCATAATAGAGATTAAATAATTACAGTGGGTTACACGCTCATAAAATAATGCGTGATGAAATTAGAAGATCTGGGATATAATGAGAATCTTGAAAAATTAAGGAAAGAGAATAACCTTCAGGACTTTGAGATTGGAAGAGTTATTTCGGAACATAAAGAAAGATATACGGTAAAAACGGAGAAGGGCGAGTTTGAAGCCGAAATAACCGGTAATCTGCGATTCTCATCAAAAAGCCGCGAAGATTTTCCTGCTGTGGGCGACTGGGTTGCATTGACAATTTTTGATCCTGAGTTTTCAATAATTCATGGCATATTACCCAGGTTCTCTGTCATCTCAAGACAGGCGGTCGGTAAATTTGGTGAAATTCAAATCATTGCAACAAATATTGATTACGCATTATTGGTGCAAGCCGCTGACAGGGATTTCAATGTGAACAGACTTGAAAGATATCTGACCATTTGTAATTCATCGAAGGTCAGCCCAATTATCGTACTCACCAAGATTGATCTAATTGATGAACACCGGACTTCTGAGATATTGGAGAATATTAAGGCGAGAATAAAAAATGTTCCGGTTATTGCCATAAGTAACGAGTCACAAGACGGATACGATAAAATAACAACTCTTATCGAGAAAGGTAAAACCTACTGCATGCTTGGTTCTTCAGGTGTCGGGAAATCCACTCTTCTGAATAACCTGTCGGGCAGATCCTTAATGCGAACAGATGCCATCAGCCAAAGCACAAATAAGGGGCGGCACGTAACCAGTCACAGGGAATTAATCATACTTGAAAACGGTGGTATATTGGTTGATAATCCAGGGATGCGAGAAGTGGGTATTGCCGCTTCAACCAGTGGGTTGGAAATTACATTCGATCTGATTATCAAGCATTCTCAAAATTGCAGGTTCATAGATTGCACTCACACGAATGAAAAAGGTTGCGCTGTTATCGAAGCTGTTGAAAAAGGAGAAATAGATGAAGCTTCATATGAGAATTATCTGAAAATGGAACGGGAGAAAGCTCATTTTGATTCATCGGTTCTTGAAAGGCGGAAAAAAGACAAAGACTTCGGCAAAATGATGAAGAACTATAAAAAGGACATTAAAAGGAATAACCATTAACCATAAAGTAATCAACTTAAAAATGAGAATAATTATCCCAACTTTTATAACATTTATTTTCCTTGGCTGGGCACCATCCCTAAAAGCTCAGGCTAATATTGATCTTGAAACAGGGTACGCTTTTACAGGTTATAATGCCGTTCGAATTCCTGGCGATCAGGGTACTCTGTTTTCTTTAAAAGAAGACCTGATTCCAAAAGCGGAGCTGTTTTACAGGATTAGGTTGAATTATACAATAAAATCACGTCATACGCTTTCCTTATTGTATGCTCCACTCGAAACGACATCTGAAGGCACTGTAGCAAATGACATTTTCTTTGAAGGAGTTTTATTCCCTGCCAATACTGAACTTGTGGGTACCTATAAGTTCAATTCATACAGGCTGACCTACCGTTACACTATTGTACAAAAACCCAGATTTGAGTTTGGATTGGGATTAACAGCAAAAATAAGGGATGCGAAAATTGCACTTTCTTCACCCGGGCTGATATCTGAAAAAACCAATGTTGGCTTTGTTCCAATTATTAATTTCAGGCTTTTATGGAAGATTGATCACAAATTCGGTCTTCTATTGGACGGCGATGCACTTGCAGCACCGCAAGGCAGAGCCGAAGATGTTATGATTGCTGCAACCTACAGGTTCTCTGATAATTTTGGAATTCGGGCAGGTTACCGCCTTCTCGAAGGTGGCGCTGAAAATGATGAAGTATTAAATTTTGCCTTATTCCATTACGCATCTGTTGGGTTAAGCTATACATTTTTAAATAAAACAAAGTCGAATTAGTTCTAATATGAATAATTATGAAAACAGCACAGAGTTATCATGCATTGAAATTCAAAATTTCATTTGTATTTCTTTTTATGTTTTTTACAATTGGAGCCAATGCTCAAATTGGAAATACTGATAAAAAATCTGCCACTGCGAAATTCAAATTCCGGGCAGTTTCAGAAATCGGTTTTGCATCGGTTCTTGCTCATCAAATTCAATTGGGGCAGAATGGAACCTATTTTGACTATGTAAAAGATGGCGGGCAGGATGTGCTCTTCCCGATAGCCCGATTTTCAATTGAGATGGATGTGAATAAACGAAACACTTTTATCCTCCTTTATCAGCCTTTGCGTATCGAGACTCAGGCTTTTCTAAGAACAGATGCTGTTTTTAACGATATTTTATTCCCTGCATTAACAGGAATAAACTGTCTGTATAATTTTCCATTTTACCGGTTCAGTTATCTGCGGGAACTTATGCCCAAGAATCAAAAATATAAATTCGCCATCGGTGGTACTCTGCAGATCCGTAATGCAACAATTTCATTTGAATCAACAGATGGGTCCAGATACACCACTAATGGAGGAGTCGGACTTGTACCTGCACTTAAAATTCGTGGCAAGGCTCAGCTAAATAACATTTTTTATGCTGAACTTGAGGCAGATGGAATATATGCGCCGGTAAGTTACCTGAACGGTAGCGATAATGAAATTGTTGGAGCTATACTTGATGCCAGCATGCGCATGGGGGCTCAATTAAATAAGTCAAGCAGGCTATTTCTTAACTTCAGATATCTTGGTGGTGGCGCAGTAGGAACAGATACCGGGGATGTATGGCCCGGAGATGGCTATGTAAAGAACTGGCTTAATTTTCTGACAGTTTCCACTGGATTTGTATATCAATTTTAAATTTTGAAAAACAAGGAAAAGTAACAATGTTACCTTTATCCCGAATATAAAGTGCTAAATGATGAAACCCAGTAAGCTGATCCTTGGACTCGTATTTATTCTTTGTGCAGCGAATACAAATTTGGTTTTTGCACAAACCGGTGATCAAATTTTAGATGGCATCGGTGAGACCGGATTAATTGCCCGGTACACCTTTAAAGGAGATGTAAAAGATTGGTCGCGCAATAATTTACATGCCAGCCTGAAAGGGTCCGATTTCAAGTTTGTGCCGGATAGCCTGTTTGGGAATGTGCTTTCTTTATCAGGCGACAGTGAAACTTATATATCTATCCCTGGTGAAGCGGTAAAAGGAGAAGAATCACTGAGCATCACGGGATGGATATACCTGCGTTCGACTAAGGGCGGACCGGTGTTTTTCGATTTTGGGAAAAACAACAACTCTCATTTTTTTGCTTCCCCGGCCGGGACTATGGACAATGAGGGTTTTCAGGCACAGATCCTCACAAGCTCTGGAAAGTATATTGCCAATTCACCTGCTTTGGTAATGAATAAATGGAATCATTTGGCGATAGTTATTAATGTTCCGTCTAAAACTTTGAGTACATACCTGAATGGTATGCTGGTGAGTGAGGCGAAAAATGCAGCCTTAGTGCTGGAACAATTATTCGATAAAAACTCAGCGGAAAACAAGCTCTATATCGGCAAATCACTGGATTCTTATCCTGCCTTTTTAAATGCCAAATTGTACGATTTCCGGATCTACAGAATCCCTTTGATTGAAAGCCAGATTGCCAGGATCTATTTTAGTGCCCTTAGAAAGGAAGGAACAGTTGCCAGAAGAAGACCTGAGCCCGACCGCAACCTTCAAGTGTTTCCCGAAACAACTCCGCAATTGTACAATGCCTATCTGACCAGCGTTCCCGACATTCAGGTGGAGACCGTTGTGGGGCAGCTTCCGAGACTGCCGCGGCATATCAGGGGTGTTTACAGTAATAATTCGGATCGAACGGATGTAAGGGTTATCTGGCCGGCACCCGCCAATAACAGTCAGGTTCTTACCCCCGGCACCTATACGGTAACCGGGAAGGTGGCCGGTACAAATATCCATCCGAATGCGGTTGTTACTGTTAAAGCAGATGAAACGCCTGCTACCCCAAACCGGACATTGGAAGTATTTCCCCTGGATCAGGTTTCATTAAGCACTGATATACATAATGATACGACCAAATTTATCGAGAACCGCGATAAATTCATTACCGGTCTGGCCCAAACAAATCCTGATAATTTCCTGTACATGTTTCGAAATGCCTTTGGGCAGAAACAGCCTGAGGGAGCAAAACCGCTGGGCGGCTGGGACAGTCAGCAAACGAAATTACGCGGTCATGCTACCGGTCACTATCTCAGCGCAATAGCCCAGGCATATGCGGGAACCGGATACGATGCGGCGCTCCAGGCCAATTTTGCGGAGAAGATGAAATATATGGTGAACACCCTGCATGAATTGTCGCAGCTGTCTGGCCAGCCTCAAACAACAGGAGGACCGCAGGTCTCGGATCCCAAGCTGGTGCCGACCGGACCCGGTAAATCAGGCTTCGATTCAGATCTGAGCGTGGAAGGTATCCGCACAGATTACTGGAACTGGGGCAAAGGGTTTATCAGTGCCTATCCGCCTGACCAGTTTATCATGCTGGAAAATGGGGCAACCTACGGAGGGGATAATGCCAAGATCTGGGCACCCTACTACACTTTGCATAAAATCCTGGCCGGATTGATGGATATCTATGAAATCAACGGTAATGAAAAGGCCCTGGAAATCGTTAAAGGCATGGGCGACTGGGTTTACGCGCGATTGAGTCCGCTGCCCACCGAGACCCTCATCAGCATGTGGAACCGGTACATTGCCGGAGAGTTCGGGGGAATGAACGAGGCGATGGCAAGATTGTATCGGATTACGAATGAGCCACGATATCTGAAAGTTGCGCAATTATTCGACAACATTAAGGTGTTCTACGGTGATGCTCAGCATTCGCATGGTCTGGCAAAAAATGTTGATATGTTTCGCGGGCTGCATGCCAATCAGCATATTCCTCAGATTATCGGGGCACTTGAAATTTATCGCGATTCGCATGCTTCTGATTATTATCACATTGCTGATAATTTCTGGGATATGGCCACCAATGATTATATGTACACTATCGGAGGAGTTGCCGGTGCACGTAACCCGAATAATGCGGAGTGCTTCACCAGCCAGCCGGCAACGCTTTATGAAAACGGGTTTGGCGCTGGCGGCCAGAATGAGACCTGTGCAACCTATAATATGCTCAAATTAACCCGGGATCTTTTTCTCTTTAAACAGAGCTCGGAGCTAATGGATTATTACGAGCGCGGTCTGTACAACCACATTCTTGCTTCGGTGGCCGAGCATTCATCTGCCAATACCTATCACGTATCTCTGCGGCCGGGATCCGTTAAGCAGTTTGGCAACGAGGATATGGATGGTTTTTCCTGTTGTAACGGTACGGCTCTTGAGAGCAGCACAAAACTTCAAAATTCGATTTATTTTAAGAGTGCCGACAACCAGGCTCTGTATGTGAACCTGTATGTGCCATCTATTCTAAATTGGAAAGATAGGAATGTAACTGTAACACAAACAACTGCTTATCCGAAGGAAGACCATACCCGGCTGACTATTAAAGGCAATGGAAAATTCGATTTGAGCGTTCGGGTGCCGCATTGGGCAACCAAAGGCTTTTTTGTGATGATCAATGGAAAGGAAGAAAAAGTTAAGGCCGCGCCCGGAAGCTATCTGACCATAAACCGCAAATGGAAAGACGGCGATATCATTGACTTGCGCATGCCGTTTAAGTTTTATCTGGAACCGGTAATGGATCAACAAAACATCGCCAGCTTGTTTTACGGCCCCGTTTTAATGGCTGCTCAGGAACCGGAGCCCAGGACCGACTGGCGCAAGGTTTCATTAAATGCAGATGATATCGGCAAGTCGGTATCCGGTGATCCTGCCAAGCTGGAATTTACTGTTGACGGAGTTGTTTTTAAGCCTTTCTACGAAACCTACGGACGCTATTCGGTTTATCTGGATGTTAATCTGAAATAACATTATACCTCACTCCCAAGATGCAAGTTATCGACTGATAAAGGAATGTTTCGTAATTTAGGTGGAGCATAAACCACAAACAACCAACATCATGAAAAAATCAATCTTTATTCTAATTTTTGGCTTGTTTTTTTGTTTTACACTCCTAAACTCCTGTAGCTCCTACATTGATGTGCCATCGGATGTTGAAGGCCATTACGAATTAACCTCCATAGAAATATGGGGTGTGGAACCACAAGAAAATGCGGTCTATAAGCCATTCGGCTCCTTCCCGTTCGACCTTACCTATACTTGGGGGATTGATACTTATACTTACTACGGATTTGAAGGAAATGTGACAAGGTCAGAATATTGGGGTCTAGGCAAGGAAACAAAGAGTATTAATTTTTCCTGGTCAGAAATACCAGAAATTATCTACCCTGATACAGACTATACGATAACCTGGGAATCAAAGGGTAACATTGGTAATGGCATTTCGGTTTCAAAACCCGTTCTTTATGACAATGCTTTCAGTTGGCTACCAGGAAGTTTCAGAAATGGTTCAAAATCAGGTACTATCCGGATGTCTGTACCCGACAGCAATACGAAACAACTTAAAAGTAAAATTGGTGTCAATTTGTCAAGTGGTCAATCATATTATATGGAGTGGTGGTATATTTATGAATGGGTCGAGTAACCCAGTAAAATCAATTACTCTTTCGGGGTATCCTATTTTGGCAAGCGCAATTTTCAGTATGCGGCAGATATAGGACTGCTATACTCCAAGTGTGTGGGTTTAACAGTCAGCGGTCCCCCCGAATCTTTCTGGTTCGGGTTAAAAATCGGCTACCGCTTTGGGAAAGATCTGGCCTCACGCAGCGCTAAACCCAGAACAGGTAAAAAGAATATTATCAGCCTGATACTTGGGTTTGTGGATCCCCTGATCGGGATTTCCGTATTGGGCAAAAACAATTTCTCAACTTGTTTGTATAATGAGAAAAATGTAACCCAAATGAAAAAAATTTCTTTTGTTACGATGTTTGCTATTGCCGTTATAGCATTCCCCAGTTGCTCAAAATTAGCAGAGAAACTGACAGTCGATGTTCCAGTTGAAGCCTCAATAGATTTGGACATACCGGCAGGTGGAGGTAGTCTTAAATCGGGTGGCAAAATTTTTTATTCGTCCGAATCTTATAATACCGCGACGGATGAGAATATACTCAAATATAAGGACCGGATCAAGTCAATTGCTGCGACCGGTGGAAAGCTCAAACTTTCATTGCCTTCCAATATCACCTCGATTACCCTAACCAATACCGCTATCCAGATCCGTGATGTGGATACAGGAGCTTTAATTGTCTGGTGGGATTTTGAGTCAAAAACTTATGACAATAATGCTGAGCTTACGTTAAGCACCCCCAAAGGAGGAAGTTTAAAGGATTTTTCCTCAAAGCTCGATAGCGGGGCCAATCTGATGTTTGAATTCACCGGGAATTCAGGCAATTATAATGAAGCCTGGAATGCAGTACTTTTAGTTGAAATGACAGTTAAGGCTCAAGTTATTGGATAGTGGAGGCACATAAAAAGGAACTGACTCCGGAATAGTTTTTTTTGCATTCGATTCGCCCTGTGCTTAACTTGCATAAATTTCATTTTTCTCTTGGTGATGAAAACTTGCAAAAAAGCCGGGATAATACTTGCCTTTCTCCTTTCAACCTGCCTGTTGCCGGCACAGTGGGCGAAACTGCCATCATTCACGCAGGAAACCCTTCTCGATGTTGATTTTATCGATTCCGACACCGGGGTTGCCGTTGGTGAAAACGGTTCCGTATACCTGACCACCAACGGCGGAGTCTCCTGGGAGTTGATCTGTCCGGAGAAAGGGGTGACCTATACCTCGGTTGACATGCAATCACCGCTGGAATTCTATGTTTCCGGTTTCAAGACCTTCGAGGATAACAGTGGAGTTACGGAACTTTTCGCGACCAGCGACGGCGGGCAGAGATGGCGGATCATCAACAGTTACGGCGAAGTCGGCGAGCGGTCGCAGGTGCGCTGCGAAAAGGATAGAATCTGGTTTCTCAGCGGCTGGAAAGGGTTGCAGAAAAGCACCGACAAAGGCCGAACCTGGGAGTTGGTTTCCAAGGGTGGCGGGACCACCATATTAACAAACCTGATAACCGACCCTGCAAATCCTGAGAGCATATTCGTTTTCGGCACTATCGGAGGATTCGCTACCTACAGCACCATGTTCAAACACTCATTGAACGGCAGTCCGTGGGAGCTTCCCAACACTTTCGATTTCGATAATGTTTCAGCATATTCCGCCTTTAATCTCCGGAATGACAGCATTATCCTCTTCCGGAATTTCTACAACCGGTTTATGCCCAACGATACCAGCAATTTCCTCTCCATTCTTTATGATTTCGTCAGGGACGATCTTCTGCCGGGCCAAAACACGGGCGATACCGTCTGGCATTTCAAGATCAAAACGGTTAATGACCGGATTCCGCATTACGTAAACGACTGCCATTTCTTTTCTCTCACCGGGCTTGGATTTTCGATCGAAAACGTAGGGGGCATCAATCGAACAAATGATGGAGGCAAGAGCTGGGAAAAGGTTTACAGCGGCACGGATCCATTAAACTCCATCTGCATGGTGTCGGATTCGTCAGGTTATGTGGTTGGAGACAAAGGCACTGTTGTAAAGTTTAGCTCCAAGCCGGTCTCCGTAACAGAGCTCCCCATTAATGATCCCGATATAAAGATCTTTCCGTCCCCTGCAACCGACCATATAAAAATCGAGATATCACATCAGACTGTCCCGGCAACACTGGTTATCACCGATGGGTCGGGACGTGTCATGATCACGCGGCAAATCCCGGGCAGCGAAGCACAAATCAATATAAGCAACTGGCCGGCTGGAGTCTACATTGTGTCGGTCAAGCAAGGGAAAAATATCTCGGTAAAAAAAATCGTAAGGGAATAGATTATTATCATGATCAGACTGACATGGATTATCCTGACCCTGGCGGCTACACTTTTCATGGCCTGGTACCCGGGAAATCAATAAAATAATCACACTTAAACTGATAAAATGAAAGAGTTACACGGGAAACTGTCTTCGGAACAGTGCGAGGAATTACTTACGACGTTGAAGGCCCGGTTTGAAAAATACAGGAATCGCCATCAGGGTATCGAATGGACTATGGTACTGGCAAAGCTGGAAGCCCATCCCGAAAAATTGTGGTCGCTCAATGAAATGGAAAAATCAGGCGGAGAACCGGATGTTGTGGGTGTGGACAAAATATCCGGAGAGTTTATTTTCTGCGATTGCTCGGCTGAAAGTCCGGCAGGCCGCAGAAGCTTATGCTACGACCGGACTGCGCTGGATTCAAGAAAAGAGAACAAGCCAAAAGACAATGCTGTCGGCATGGCCGAGGCTATGGGCATTAAAATTTTAACCGAGGCCGAATACCGGGAATTACAGAAACTTGGAAATTTCGATACCAAAACATCGAGTTGGGTAGAAACCCCTGATGAGATCAGGAAGCTGGGCGGTGCAATCTTCTGCGATCTCCGCTACCACCGCGTATTTGTCTATCATAATGGCGCAGAGTCCTACTATGCGGTGAGGGGATTTCGTGGTTCGCTGAAAGTCTGAAATCATGCTACATATCCGATTGGAATACTATTGGTATATACTAAATTAATATACCTTTGTAGTTTAAATTACCAGCAAATGAAGACTCTATCCCTGAAAATAGATGAATCCATCTTCAGTGAAACCGAGAAGATTCTTGAGGTTATGAAGAAACCGAGAAACCGGTATATAAACGAAGCTATAGCGTATTATAACAAAATTCAAAAGCGAATGATTCTGGAGAAAAAACTCAGAAAAGAATCAGAGCTTGTGAAAGATGACTCCATATCAGTTCTTAAAGAATTTGAGGAGCTCGGCTATGCTGACTAAACTATTTGAAATTTGGATAGCTGACCTGAATCCCCGGATCGGGACTGAGCCCGGGAAAACGAGGCCAGTACTGATAGTGCAGACAAACCTCCTGAACCAGTTACCCCATCCGTCGACCCTTATTTGTCCGATTACGACCCGTGTAAAAAAGGAATCGGAAATATTGCGGGTGCATATCAAAAAGGGGGTCGCCAACATGCATGAAAACTGCGACATCATGATCGACCAGCTTCGGGCTATTGACAATAGCAGACTTATAAAAAAGGTTGGCGACCTGCCGGCGAATTTAGCCGGGATGGTGCAGGAAAATATAAGGGTTGTACTTGAATTAGAATGAATAGCATGAAAACTAAAAAATTCCTTTTACCACTTCTGATATTAACTGCATTGGTTTCGAACCGCTGCACCCACAGCATCTACGTTTCCCCGACCGGTGACGACCGGAATGCCGGAACGCGCGAGAAACCGGTTTCTTCGTTCGATCAGGCACAAAAACTTGCGCGGTCCCTGGGTGTGACGAAAACAGTTGAAGTGGTTTTCCAGAAGGGAATATACTACCTGCCCCAGACTGTTGTTTTTACTGATGAAGACAGTAAAAGCGGAGGTGGAACCGTGACCTACCGGGCTGAAAAAGAGGGCGAGGCGATCCTGAGCGGAGGAAGTTTGCTTAACCTGGAATGGTCACCGGCAGGAAAGGGAATTTATGTTGCCCAGGTACCTGAGAATTCCACAATCGACCAGTTGTACATCAACGGGGTGCGCCAGCGTATGGCCAGATACCCGAACGCCATTGAGGGGAAAAACGTTTTCGACACGTGGGACCTAAACCATTCGGCAGCTCCGGATGCTGACGCTGATCCGCTGAATCCGCAGAGGGTAGCCAGCTGGCAGAACCCGGACGGCGGATACATTCATGCCATGCATGAGGCGCTCTGGGGTGACATGCACTGGCTGATCACCGGCAGGAGCGTGACCGGTGACCTGCAATATGTGGGAGGCTGGCAGAATAACCGCCCCTCACCGATGCATCCGGTGTATCGCATGGTGGAGAATATTTTCGAAGAACTGGATGTGCCCGGGGAATGGTATTACAACGCCGGAACCCTTCAGTTATATTATTTCCCGAATCCGGATACCGATATAAATAATTCAAAGGTGGAAATTGTCAGGCTGAAACACCTGATTGAATTTTCTGGATCAAAGAAAAAACCCGTCAGGTTTGTACATCTTAAAGGCTTTGTTTTCCGTCATGCGGCAAGAACCTTTATGGACAACAAGGAGCAGCTGCTGCGGTCGGACTGGACCGTATATCGGGGCGGATCAGTCGTTTACGAAGGTGCCGAGGATTGCACACTCACAGATTGCGAGTTTGACCAGGTTGGCGGCAATACGATCTTCATCAATAATTACAACCGGAGAATAACTATCCGGGGCTGTTACCTGCACAACAGCGGCGCTAACGGAATTGCCTTTGTGGGTGATCCCGCAACGGTGAGGAGCCCGCTTTTCCGCTATGGCAAACAGGATTACGAAAAACTCGATCGCACACCGGGTCCGCAGGGAGATAACTTCCCGCAGGATTGCCTGGTGGAAGATTGCCTGATCACCATGACCGGTCGCGATGAAAAGCAGACGGCTCCGGTTCAGATATCGATGTCCAGCCGGATCAGGATCAGTCACTGCACCATTTACGATGTTCCGCGCGCCGGGATCAATATCAGTGAAGGAACTTTTGGCGGGCACGTGGTTGAATATTGCGATGTTTTCAATACCGTGCTGGAAACGGGGGATCACGGAAGTTTCAACTCCTGGGGACGCGACCGGTACTGGACTCCCGATATTAATGAAACCTGCCGCCAGGTTGCCGCCGAACCTTCAATGCCGTTCTGGGACATTGTTGAACCCAATATCATCCGCAATTGCCGGTGGCGCTGTGATCACGGCTGGGATATTGACCTCGACGACGGATCAACCCGTTACCGGATCTATAATAACCTTTTATTGAACGGCGGATTGAAAATGCGTGAAGGTTACGATCGCATAGCCACAAACAACATCATCATTAACAACAGTTTGCACCCTCACGTATGGTTTGTGAACAGCGGCGACACATTTAAAAACAATATCGTTTTTACCGAATACCGGCCGGCCATAATGGACAATGCCATTGCTCCGGATGGCAAGTGGGGCAAGGAAATCGACTATAATTTATTTGTCTGCGGGAAGGAGCAAATGACCCGGTTTGCGCGTAACGGATGCGATGAGCATTCCCTCACGGGAGATCCCGTTTTCAAGTCAGCCTCAACGGGTGATTTCAGCGTAATGCCAGGCTCTCCTGCCCTGGGCCTGGGTTTTGTTAATTTCCCGATGGATCAGTTCGGGGTGACAAAACCATCGCTGAAGGCGATTGCCAAAAGTCCTGTGATTCCGGTGATCAAAAAGAAAGGACTGGATGATTAAACTTATATCCATCGCTGCATTCTGTTTGCTGACCGCATCCGTGTCGGCCCAAGAGGTGATTGTGAAGCATCCGGTGCGTTACGACGAATCTAAACCATTGAACGACAGTCTTTACCGGACCCGGATCCAGGATCAGCCCCCATACGGTTATTTGTACAAGGAAAGTAAATCCCGGGGAGCTCTCCGGAAGGGAAATTCCGGTGCGCTCCAGGTGGAGCAGACGGCTATGGGAACCGGCCGGGCTCCTCAGCTTGTCGCCAGCTTCGACGGCCTGGGAGCAGGGTTTCCGGGGGCCGACAGTTCAATCCGCTTCCGGAATCCGTCGGATAACACGCTCGCGACCGGGTACAATCATGTTTTCCAGATAGTTAATTCCAGGATGGCTATCTATACCAAAGCCGGCAGGCAATATAATGAGACCGGCAAAGTACTTCTCGGTCCGATGGAAACCCGGACGGTTTTTCAGGGATTCGGGGGGCCCTGTGAGAAAAACAATAACGGCGATGCGGTGGTCCGATATGATCAGCTTGCCGACCGCTGGCTCATTGTGATGCCGATATTCCGGAAAAGCGCGGAAGGAACCTACAGCATGTGTTACGCAGTGAGCAAGACACCCGACCCTTTCGGGCCCTATTACCGCTATGAATACATGCGTGAACTGTTTCCCGATTATCCCCGTCCGGCCGTTTGGCCCGATGGATATTATAATACCACCAGCACCGGCGATAATGTGATCCAGAAACATGCGGCAGTGGCCGACCGCACACGCATGTTGAAGGGCGAAGAAGCGACCGAGCAAATGTTTTTGTTTGATGGAGTGAATTTTCTGATCAATGCGGATCTCGAAGGACGCACGTTGCCTTCCGCCGGAGCACCCAATGTTATGATGGCGGCAGGTGGCACCCAACTTAAAGGCATCCTGAAGGACGATGGGGTTTATTGGTGGAAATTCCATGTAGATTGGGTAGATCCCAGGAAAAGCCGTCTCGAGGGTCCGGTGAAAATACCGGTTGCACCCTATGAATACCTCGGCGGCGGTCAGCTCACCAAAGCCGTTCCACAGCCAGGCAGCAGCCAGCGTTTGGATTCCCAGGGCGACAAGCTCATGGCCCGAATGCTTTACCGAAGGATCGGAAACCGGGAATCACTGGTCGTGGTTCACTCGGTGGCCACCTCTGCCGGTGGCGGAGGGGTGCGCTGGTACGAATTTCGACTGACCGGCACGGGGGATCCTGAATTGTTTCAACAGGGCACCTACGCTCCCGAAGGCAATTATCGCTGGATGGCAAGTCCTGCGATAGATGCCGACGGAAATATCGGTATCGGATACTCCTTTGGCGGTGACGATGATTTTGCCGGTCAGCGCTTTGCCGGACGTCTGGCTAAAGATCCTGCCGGAATGCTTTCCCTCCGCGAAACGGTACTCGTGAACGGAGAAGCAGCTCAGGAACGTAACCGCCGGTGGGAGGATTATACCCAGACTGCCATCGATCCGGCGGACGACCGGACCATTTGGTATGTGGGCGATTATCTGAAAAAAGGAGAAAAAAACTATTCTACCCGGATAGGGGCTTTCAGGTTAGGTTCACACAAATGAAATTTGCAAAATCATTTGTATGTGAAAGATATTCATAACTTTATCTTTCGAAGAAACCTATTCCTTTCATCCACCTCTAAACCAGTGGTCATGAAACCAAAAATATTCTCAGGAGTTATTGCCCTTGCAGGGTCATTGATAATAGCCTGTTTTACCAGTTGCGAGGATATGTTTAAGAATCCTCTTATCGACAAAGATTCTGGTGAATCAGTACCCGTTTTGCTGATCGACCGCAATTTCATCAAAACAAAAATTGACCTCAGCCTGGTGGATTTGGAAACAGGTGCGGAAGTTAACCAGGACACAGTCGTTATTCGATTTATGGGTGCTGACTCAGTCAGCCTCATCAATTTTTATGGTCAGCGGAGATCCACCTTCTCAACCTCTTCCTCATTTGTTGAAGTCGGTGTTGATCCAAACCGGCCCATTGACAGCCAGAATCCGATTAACCTGACCGTTTTTGCCTCGAGCACCCATTATATTTCGGCACCCCAGTTTATAACTTATTCAAGCGAAGGTTATAAAATTCTTGAAATTCAGATGATAAAAAAGAGCTCCGTGAAGTCAGGGGCAGCTCTTGGTTTTGATGAACCCTTTACTATGTTGGCCGACGGTCTGGCGATTGCCCCAGTCGGTGGGAAATTGCAATTTATTCAGGATATCCGCAGGCTTCCCACAGGGAATTATTATGATTATTTAAATTTCTATTTTACCTCGATGGCCCGCTTGGGCAACGAGAATCCTTCTGCCGCCCTCAGTTGCACAAATCTTACCGATCCATTAATATATTCAGATTACGGAGTATATTATATTACAGAAAACAGCTATGATGCCGTTGTGCCCCCACGGGATCCTGTGAAAGATTGCACTATTTATAACGGGTCGCTGGTCTGTACGGCCGTAAGAAGAACTTCGACTTTGAAATGCAGCCAGGGCCTTGCTATCCATGTGTCGGGTTCAAACGGACAAACTGGATCAGGTACTTTCAGATACCGGATTACCACCGATGATGGTAGAATCAATCAAGGATTATTTTATTGCAATATCCCTTCAGTCTATCAAATTGAGAATATCTATTATCCCTCTTACAATCTGGGTGCCAGGGTCGAACTTTTTGGAGATGCACAATGGGAAACATCTGCGGCTTATGGGATAAAACCGTTCTGTGGTGCGACCGCCAATTTTACGGTTACAAAGAAACCTCGACTAATCCCCTACATTTTCGTTACCAAGTATACCTGTGCAACTGCTATATACGCTTATGCCCTTAGTCTTACGGGTGCATTCCGAAAATCCGGATCCCCCGTAACAACACCATGGACACCCTTCTCCGCCAATCAGGGAGTATATATGCTTGAGCTGGAACCGGGTCCCGACTATGATATCCGGATTGTCCTGGATAACAAAACCTACTATTACACGCTTCCGACAGTGGAAGCCAGGGTAAGCCTGATCCCAAGAGAAAATGCGAGTCTGGGCTATAAAATTACCCGCCTGGAGATGAACACGTTTGAGAGCTATGTAAGAACTGTACTGGATGTTCAGTTCACTCAGGCGATTTGCGACATTCTGCGGTAATCAGTCGGGGTCATTCCGTGCATGGCCTTGAACTGGCGGTTAAAATGGGAAAGGTTGCTGAAACCCGATTCCATGGCAACCCGCGAAACCGACCAATCTTTCGCGCGTAATTGCTCCATGGCCTTGCTGATCCGAACCTCATTCAGGAAAGTGACGAATGACCGGCGGGTCTTGTTTTTGAAATACCTGCAAAATCCGTTAACGGTAAAATGGGTCATCGCTGCCATTTCCTTCAGTTGGATCGGCTTGTCGAAATTCGAGAATACATAATCAAAAACCTGGTTTAACCTCTCCGAATCGCGGCGATCCAGATAATAATCCCTTTGGTTGGGATTCAAGGCCGTCAGGCTGGCCGACTTCGAAAGTGCCCTCAATATCTCCAGCAGTACAATCACCCGGTCGAAGCCGTCCATCTGGCTGATCTGATTGATCTTAAGCTCAACGAAGGCCCGTGTCGTTCCCCCAATATCCCACCCTCCTTTGGACAGATTCAGGAAATTTCCCACGGATTGCATCTCAGGAATAGAGAAAAATTTGGGCCCGAAAGCTTCCCGGTTGAAGTAAAGGCTGATAGCCTCCACCATCTCCCCATCCTCGCTAGGCTCACTCTTGAATACATGAGGCACGTTTTCGCTGATCATCATCATGGTCCCGGGCCCGAACGGCAACACCTGATCACCAATCAAACGTACCCCGCTGCCCTTTTTTATCAGGGTGATCTGAATCTCAGGATGATAGTGAACCATCCCGTAAAAGGAGGGTAGCTTGTCTTCCTGAACCAGAAAGGATTCCTCGCCGGTCTTAATGATGTGAAAAAACAGTGCCTTCATTGCCTATATTATCCAAAATTTTACCAAAAACTGATATATATGTTAATATCGTATTATATCTGTCAAAAATACAATTATCGTTCAATACGGCAAGACCCTTCCTTTGCAAGAAAAAAATTAATATGAATTGGAATGGTGTATTTCCGGCAGTGACAACAAAGTTCAACCCGGATTTTTCTTTGGATATAAAAGGATTTCAGCTGAATCTGGAAGCCCAGATCAAGGCCGGTGTCAACGGATTGGTGCTCGGCGGCACCCTTGGCGAAGCCAGCGTGCTCGCCGATGATGAGAAGGAAACCCTCATACGGGCAGCTAAAGAGGTGGCAGGCACCCGGATACCGGTACTGCTGAACATTGCCGCACAGGCAACCGGCATGGCAGTCAGTCAGATTAAGAAAGCCGAACAGAGCGGAGTCGACGGGTTCATGCTTTTGCCACCGATGCGTTATTCCCCCGATGAGCGCGAAGCCGTTGAATTTCTGATGCAGGCGGCAGGGTCCACCCATCTGCCGGTGATGATTTACAATAATCCGGTTGACTACAAGACGATGGTCACGCTGGACATGTTCGAAGAGCTCAGCAAGTTGCCCAATATCATGGCCGTAAAAGAGTCGACCCGCGATGTAACCAATGTCACCCGCATGATCAACCGTTTTGGCGACCGTTTTGCCATTCTCTGCGGTGTGGACACGATCGCGCTGGAGAGCCTGGTTATGGGTGCTGTCGGCTGGGTTGCCGGTCTGGTTTGCGCATTCCCGGCTGAAACCGTGGCCATCTACAAGCTGGCTACTGCAGGTAAAATTTCCGAAGCCCGCGAACTGTTCAGATGGTTCCTTCCCTTGCTGGAACTGGATATCCATCCCAAACTGGTGCAATACATCAAACTGGCCGAAGCAAAAACCGGTCTGGGTACCGAAACCACCCGTCCACCGCGCCTGCCGCTCATCGGTGAGGAACGGATCAGGGTAGAGAGCATAATCAACACGGCGATACAGAAAAGGCCGACACTGGGATAAAAGCAACAGAACCATGAATTTAACAGGTCAGCACTTCCTGGGGTTCGAAAGATCAGGCGAAAATCCCGGGTCTTTCCAAGCTATCAACCCCGCAACCGGTGAAGCCATCGGAGTAAAATATCCGTTGGCAAGCGCCATCGAACTCAATCGCGCAATGGCAAAGGCTGAAGAAAGCTTCGCCCCCTACTCCGCGGTTACCTCAAAACAGAGAGCTTCATTTCTTAACCTGATAGCTGATCTGATTCTCGAAGCCGGTGATCAGCTGATTGATATGTGTACTTCAGAATCCGGATTACCTGTCGGCAGGATCACCGGGGAAAGAGGCCGGACAGTCAATCAGATCAGGCTCTTCGCCGATTACATCCTGGAAGGATCCTGGGTAGAAGCAACAATTGACACCGCCATTCCGGAGCGCCAACCGGCTCCGCGGCCCGATATACGCAGCATGCTTATTCCGATAGGCCCCGTGGTAGTTTTTGGTGCCAGTAATTTCCCGCTCGCATTCAGTGTCGCCGGTGGTGACACCATCTCGGCACTCGCAGGCGGCAACCCGGTTGTCGTAAAGGCCCATCCCGCGCATCCGGGCACCAGTGAGATAGTAGCCAATTGCATTACCGAGGCCGCAAAAAGGTCGGGAATGCCCGACGGAACATTTTCCATGGTTTACGACTCCGGATATACCGCTGGCCGGGCTTTAGTATTGCATCCACACACGCGCGCAATGGCCTTCACTGGTTCATTCACGGGAGGCAAATCCTTATATGATCTGGCCCAGACGCGGCCCGATCCGATTCCGGTTTTTGCCGAGATGAGCTCGGTGAATCCAATATTCGTGCTGCCGGAAGCCATCAAAAAATCATCCGTAGCCATTGCCAAGGCAATCGCCGGATCGGTTACGCTCGGCGCCGGTCAATTCTGTACCAATCCCGGACTGGTTTTGCTGGTCGACGGAGACGGCACCGGTCAGTTTCTTGAATCCCTCAGCGACGAAATCAGGAAATCGATTCCGCAGACCATGCTTACCCCGGAGATTTTGAAGAACTACGTTCAGAAAGTCAGTACATCAGTAGCCAACCAACATACCACCCTCCTCTCGGAAGGTACTGAAGCCACTCAGTCCAATCAGTCGAAACCAGTCATTGCAATGGTTTCCGGGGCCGACTTCGAAAAGAATAAAGATCTGGCATCAGAAGTTTTCGGACCTTTCTCGCTGGTTGTCCGGTGTGATTCCAAAAGCCAGATGCTCAGGATTGCCCGGTCGCTGCAAGGACAGCTGACTGCAAGCATTTTTCATGATGCGGACAAGGATCTGATTGAATTTAACGATCTACCAGGAATACTGAAAAACAAGGCCGGTCGGCTGGTATTCAACGGCGTTCCAACGGGCGTTGAGGTCTGCCATGCCATGATCCACGGAGGCCCGTTTCCTGCAACAACCGACAGCCGGTTCACCTCGGTGGGAACCTCAGCCATAAAAAGATTCGTTCGCCCGGTAGCTTTCCAGGATTGTGCGCAAAGCATTCTTCCTCTTGAGCTGCAGGACGGCAATCCATTGGAAATTACCAGGTTAATTAACGGAAAACGCTCAATCCAGTGATGATCAGAAAGAAATTCTATTGCATTGATGCGCACACCTGCGGCAATCCGGTCAGGCTGGTAGCGGCAGGCGGACCGGTTCTTAACGGACAGACCATGTTTGAACGGCGTGAGCATTTCATGCGGGAGTTCGACTGGATCCGGAAGGGATTGATGTTCGAGCCACGCGGTCACGATATGATGTCGGGATCGATCCTTTATCCTCCGATCGATCCGGCTAACGATACCGGCATCCTGTTCATTGAAACCAGCGGATGCCTGCCCATGTGCGGCCACGGAACGATAGGCACCATAACCGCCGCCATCGAGGAGAGTATCATCCAGCCCAAAACACCGGGGATAGTGAGGATTGAGACCCCTGCCGGACTGGTCATTGCTGAATATGAACAAGATGCAACGCGGGTAACCAGCGTGAAAATCACCAACGTTCCCTCGTTTCTGCACAGTCGGAGCCTGGAGATCGATGCTCCGCGGTTTGGTCTATTAAAGTTTGATGTTGCCTACGGAGGTAATTTTTACGCGATCATTGATCCCCAGGAGAATTTCGTGGGTCTGGATGCCTGCACGGCGGGCGACCTGATCCGTTACAGCCCGGTGATCAGGAATCTGATCAACAAAAAGTATCAGTTCATCCATCCCCTGAATCCATCCATCACCGGCGTTTCGCACATTATGTGGACGGGTGATCCGGTAAAGAAAGAATCCACAGCGCGTAACGCTGTTTTCTACGGCGACAAGGCTATCGACCGTTCACCATGCGGCACCGGCACCTCAGCCCGCATGGCCCAGTGGGTGGCATTGGGTAAGTTGAAGGTTGGCGATTCCTTTATCCATGAGAGCATTATCGGCAGTCAGTTTACCGGGAAAGTGGAAGCGATGACCCAATGCGGTGAATACCCAGCTATCATTCCGAGTATACAGGGTTGGGCCCGGGTAACCGGTTACAATCATATCCTCATCGACGAGGATGATCCTTATGCATTTGGATTCCAAGTTGTTTGATCCATGCGGAGCAAAAAAACACTGATCATCGGCGGTGGAGTCACCGGACTTTTCACTGCTTACTTTCTCACTAAAAAAGGAGTTGAGGTTACGGTTGTCGACGACGGCACCGTTCCGGGAAACCATTCCTGCTCTTCGGGCAATGCCGGCATGATCGTTCCCAGCCATTTTCTGCCCCTGGCCAATCCGGGCACTTTAAAAGAGGGCATGTGGGGATCATTCACCCCGGGATCGGCCTTCGGGGTTCACTGGTCGGCCAATGCCGATCTGTTGCGCTGGCTAACCGGTTTCCTGAGCCATTCATTCAGCCGGTCCATCCCTGCCAAAACCGAAACACTTGCTGGCCTTCACCTGGAGAGCCGCGATTTGTTTCAGCTGGTCCAGTCGACTGATATTCCGGACCTCTCGCTGGAACTCACCGGCTTGGTGATGGTGAGCAGCACCCGCGAATCCTTCGACAAGGAAAAAAGAAGTGCCGGTCACTCCATCCGGCTGGGTATCCCGGCTGAGGTGTGGTCACCTGAAAAATTCAGGTCGAGGAATCCTGATATTGATGCCAGGCTTGCTGGTGCCGTATTTTATCCTCTTGATGGGAAAGTCAATCCCATTTCCATGCTCCAAACACTGGCCAACTGGCTTAAGGCCAATGGCGTGACCATTATTGAGAATTGCCGCGTAACCGGATGGAGAACCGATGGCCATCAGATTATTGCTGCAAAAAGCGGTGATGCCGAATTTACTGCTGATGATTTTCTGATCTGTGCCGGGGACCGGTCGGGTCAGATTGCTAAGCTGGCAGGTTGCGAAATCCCGCTCCAGCCGGGCAAAGGCATATCCTTCGATTCACCCAATTCCGGTCCTGTTCTCTCGCATCCCACGCTGCTGCAGGATCATCATGTGGCCATCACGCCCTATGAACATCATACAAGGTTTGCGGGCAATTTTTGGCTGGGCAACCGAAACGACAAAGTGCCCCAGGACAGGCTCAACAAAATCCGCCAATCCACCAACCAGGTTTTTCCGGGTCTGCCTGTTGATCAACCGTTTGCTGAGAAATCCTGGGCTGGTTTCCGGCCGGTATCGCCGGATGGAATGCCAATAATCGGCCGATCGAAGAAATGGCCGAACCTGTTGGCGGGAACTGGTCATGCCATGATGGGCATCAGCCTGGGTCCGGTTTCAGGATCCATTCTTTCCGACCTGGTAACGGGAGCCCCTCTGAAAAAGGCCTATGACCGCTTTCTGTCGCCTTCGAGATTTGGAAATTCTTTCTAGAAAATTGCCGTTATCATTTACGAATAGCCGTAACCAGCAACCCGTTTCCCGATCGGGAAGATGGTGGAAAACGGAAGCAATAGGGACCACCGAGAACCGGTTTCCTAAACCCAATTCCTGAATATTGCTGGTGACCAGCTTAACATTGGAGAGGTGTTTTTTAGCGCAATAACTTTCCAGTAACCTGATATTACCCGGCGATTTGTCGAGTCCCACAAATTGGCCGTCGGGGTACTTCCGCGCAAAAGGAATCATGAAATCCCCCACGCCGCAACCTGCATCGAGATAGGACAGGTTGGTGCTGAATTGCCATTTTCTGAGCTTTACAGGAACAGGAGCAGGTACAGGCTGTAGCCTGAACAAACGACCAGGAAAATTCCGAATACCGCGATTATCCTGTTTCTCTGAGGATTATCCTTAACCTTTCGCAGCTCGTTCAGGCAATACACCATGGAAAATATACATCCCGCCACGATACCCATTCCCTGGATGGCATGCTTGACCTGCACGCTGATTAGCGATCCCTCGTGAATGGAAGTCAGGTTAATCAGTGAAAAAAAGATGCACGGTATCAGGAAGAAGCCAAAAAACCGGAAGTTGTGCTTTTGCGATTGGCCGGTGACCGGCCTTATCAGATAGCTGAACAGGTAAAAGAGCAGAAATGAGAATCCGGTAAAAGCCAGGATTACCAGGAGCTTGTTCCATAATGGATTTTCAAATCCCACCGCGCTATTGATCTTATCGAGGTAATCCCTGATCAGGTACAACGCGATCGAGAATCCGATAAAACAACTTGCAAAAGCTGATTCCGCCTGGTTGAGCCTGATATTGGAGAGAAAACCCTTAACCGGCGAATGCAACCCGATTCGTGGGGAATCGTTCGGGCAATTTTTCAAGCAATTGCCGCAAGATATGCAGTCGGCATCGAGGTCATGTTTCCGGACGCAAAGACCCATGGGACAACCTTCAGATATTTCGGTGCCCTGCAGGCATTCGAATTTCTTGCAATCGCTGCAAGCCTTCGCGTCCTTGCCAAGCTTAATGATCCTCAGCCTGGAAAATACTCCGCCTCCAACTCCCAGCGGGCACAGGTACCGGCACCAGGTACGTCGCCTGAAAAAGGCTCCCGAGATGATAGCCAGCGTAAAGATTGACAATAACAGGATGCCGGAAGCGGCGGTGGAGCTTGCCATGTGCACTAAAACCTCCAGGAGCAGGATCAGGATGAAGAATCCGTAGGCAAACCAAACTCCATACTTCTTCAGGAATAGGGGCGGATGAATTTCGTTTCCAACAACTTTTTGAACGGCATCAGCTGCAAACCCGAAAGGGCAAACACCGCAGAAAAACCTGCCCAGCAAAATAAACAGGACCGGTTGCAAGGCCCACAGTAGGACCCACATCACGGTAAGTCCGCCGTTAGCCCCTTCCCCCTGCTCGCCAAACAACAGCACATAATTGAGATAAAAAAAACCAATCAGGACGGGTATCCTGAAGATATCTGGATACCATTTCCACCGGAAGAGGGCCTCTATGGTTGTGAGCCTTTTCATGAGGTGGCATACCCTTTTTTGACCGTCAGGACATTCCGGTCATCCAGCCGCTGGTAACTCATACCATCGACAAGATGCCGGACCATGTGAAAGCCCAGGCCCTGAAATGAGATCTCCTCGATCGGGGCATTCAGGTCGATCTTCGGCATCACAGTTGGATCGAAAGGCTCATTTCGGTCTTTTATTATAGCCGTAATCTGGCGATTTTCCAGTATCAGGCTGATAAGAACCTTGTTATCGGATTGGCCGGCTTTCTGGTTTTTAATGACGATGTTAAAAACCTCTTCCAGAATGATGTTCAGGTCGAGAATGGTTTTTACAGGCACGTCATACCGGACCAGATCGTCCAGTATGATGGCCAGCTTACCCAGCTCAAAAATATCACCCTTTATTAGGATATCAATTTTCTTCGGTCCCTGGAGTTCTGGTGTTCCGACCTTTTCACCGCGCTGACGGAATATTTTCAAAATCCCGGCGGCAGCAATCGTTAAAACGATAATGCATAAAAAGGTTATCAGAATGGACAGGTTGGAGGTCATGTAATTAAAAGCGAATCACAGGTTTGGTACTATAATAATAGAAAAAATGAGACTGATATTCAAATCCCGGCCATTGATGTTAAATTCGCTGACGTATTTGTAAAACTGAAGACATCACCAAACCATAATTCATGAAAAAGCTTTTCACCTTACTGTCGCTGCTGGTTCTTTTTGCCCTTATCCAGGCGCAGGAGATTCCTGCCATCCAGATTGAAACGCGCAATTCTGCACTGGTCCTGAAAGTTGGCAAGGACCAGCGCCTGTACCAGTGCTACCTTGGCGCCAGAATGGCCGGCACCGATTCTTACGCACCGCTGACGAAGCAGAACAATAAATCCTTCATCATCAACGACGGGAACCCGGTGGTCAATCTGCGGCACCTGGTGTATCCGACCTTTGGCACCGACAATCTTTTCGAGCCTGCAATCAGAATGACCCATAACGATGGGAATCCATCACTCGAACTTTTTTACGTCAGCCACCAGATGGTTAAGCAGGACGACAACATCACCCAAACCGTTATCAAGCTAAAGGACCCACAGTATCCTGTCGACATAACCCTTTATTATAAAGCCTATTACAATGAAAACGTGATTGAGCAGTGGACCGAGATCAGGCATCAGGAGAAAAATCCGGTTATGCTGTACAATTACGCCTCCGCGATGTTGCATTTCGATGCCGATCATTACTGGCTCACCCAATTTCACGGCGACTGGGCCAAAGAGGCGCGCATGCAGGAAAGCGAGCTGACCAGCGGCACCCAGGTCATCGACTCCAAGCTGGGAGCCCGCACCGATATGTATCAGACGCCGATGTTCTTCCTGGCGCTGAACTCGAAAGCCGGCGAAAATTCCGGTGAGATGATTGCCGGAACCATTGCCTGGTCGGGGAATTTCCGGCTGGCCTTTGAATTGGACAATAAAAACTCCCTCCGCATCAGTTCAGGGATCAATCCCTTTGCATCGGAATACAGTCTGCCGGCTGGCAAAACCTTCACTACCCCGGCTTTTATTTACACCTACTCGAATGCGGGCAAAGGCGCGGCCAGTCGCAACCTGCATGCCTGGGCAAGGAAATACGGCGTTAAGGACGGCGAGAAAGACCGGTTAACCTTATTAAATAACTGGGAAACCACCTTTTTCAATTTCGATGAGAAGAAGCTGACCGATATGTTTGGTGATGCTAAAACCCTGGGTGTCGATATGTTTCTGCTCGACGACGGATGGTTTGGCAACAAATATCCACGGAGCGGATCAACATCAGGATTGGGCGACTGGCAGGCAACAAAGACCAAGCTGCCAAACGGATTGGGTTACCTGATGGAGACAGCGGAAAAAACCGGAACAAAATTCGGGATCTGGATCGAACCTGAGATGGTGAATCCCAAGAGCGAACTGTATGAGAATCACCCCGACTGGGTATTGAAGCTCCCGAACCGTCCCGAAAATTATTACCGCACGCAGCTGGTTCTCGACCTGTGCAATCCGGCGGTTCAGGATTTCGTTTTCAAGGTGGTCGACGATATCATGCAGACCGGCAAGGGAGTGGCATTTTTCAAGTGGGACTGCAACCGGATGATGACCAGCGCCTACTCGACCTATCTGAAAAATCAGCAGTCGCATTTATTCATTGATTACACGATCGGATTGTATAAAGTACTGGACCGCATCAAGTTAAAATACCCCGATCTGCCCATGATGCTCTGTTCGGGTGGCGGCGGACGCACCGATTACGGATTCATGAAATATTTTACCGAATTCTGGGCCAGCGATAATACCGATCCGTTCAACCGGGTATTTATCCAGTGGGGCTATTCCCAGTTTTTTCCGGCTCTCTCAATCTGTAACCACGTTACCTCGTGGGGCAATCAATCCATCAAGTTCAAGACCGATGTGGCCATGATGGGAAAACTGGGATTTGATATCAATGTGAAAGATCTGAAGGAAAATGAATTGAAATATTGCCAGGAGGCGGTGGCTAATTACAAGCCCTTAAGCCCGGTGATCTGGCAGGGCGACCAGTACCGCTTAATCTCTCCGTACGATGAAAACCGCGCTGTGGTGATGTACGTGAACAGCACCAAAACCAAATCCGTATTATTCTCCTATACCCTTCATCCTCTTTACGAACCGCTGTTTGCCCCGGTAAAATTCCAGGGCCTCGATCCGGTTAAAACCTATAAAGTTGAAGAGATCAACCTGATGCCTGGCGGAAAAATATCGGTTGAAGATTCGGGAAACACCTATACAGGTGAATTTTTGATGAATGTTGGTCTGCGAGTTTCCTCATCGGGCGCCGAATCCAGTGTGGTGCTGGAGATCACATCAATTTGATAATTTGACAATGAGACAATTCGACAATTCGATAATGTGACAATTAGAGAATGTGCTGATCAATATATAGTATCTTCAAGCCATAAAAATCAAAAACAATGAATCGTACCGCCTCCCTGTTAACCTTTGTCGCTTGCATACTGCTTTCGGCAGGATCATTATTTGCACAACAACAGAACGACGCAGGATATAACTCCATCAATGAAGCCAATCTGAAGAGCCATATTTACTTTCTGGCCTCTGATTACATGAACGGCCGTGTGGCCACTACCCCCGAGTATGCTGTTGCCGCACAATACGTTGCTGCGCAGTTTGCGGCGGCTGGAGTGAAACCGCTCGCTACTGCAAACGGAGGAACGAATGGGTATTTCCAGGGTTTGCCCTTTGCACGTACCGCTTATAATGACAAGATGACCCTGACCGTAATCCGCAAGGGATCGGAGACCAGCCTGGCTCATAAATCGGATTACAAGATCCTGATGGGTGGGCCGCTCAATCTGGAAAAGAAGGAGCTGGTTTTCGTAGGGTACGGTATTGAAGAGCCAGGCGAGAACTGGAACGATTTCAAGGATCTCGACCTTAAAGATAAGGTAGTCGTCTGCCTGACGGGAGCACCCATGAAGGATGGCCAGCCCGTTTTTCCCAAGGCTATCCACGACAAGTACACGGGTCGCCGCGGATATTTTTTCAAGGCTTTTGGCGGCATGAACGGCAAGGGAGTTGCCGGCATCATCATGGTTGATCCCGATGGAACCTCGGGGATGGCATTCGATGAGGTCAGCAGTGCCTTTAACAGCGAAAAGACCAGCTATTTGGGCGGACAACGCAATAATCCGATGAGTCAGCGTCCATCGGTTTACCTGGCTAAGCCTGATTTTCTTGACCTGGTGATGCCCGGCAAGAAAAAGAACAAGCCCCAGCACCTGGATGGTACCTATCTGACCAGCCGTATAGATATTATCAGGGAAGACACGCTCTATTCGAACAATGTGATCGGGATCGTGCCGGGAACTGACGAATTGCTGCGAAACGAATATATCATCGTGGGCGGGCATCTCGACCATGTAGCTCCCCAGAGGGGACAGGCATGCAACGGCGCTGATGACAATGCGAGCGGATCGGCCGGGGTTATGGAGATTGCCAAGGCTGTCGCCATGAATCCATGCAAGCGCACCGTAGTATTCGTTGCCTGGTCGGGCGAGGAGATGGGTCTTCTGGGATCCGCCTTCTTTTTGAAAAGCGGAATTATTCCAAAGGAAAATATAAAGTTTAACCTGAACATGGACATGATCGGTCGGACAGGCAAGGGGAATGAGGCTACCCGCGCCCATTTCGTGGTCAGCGACAAGAAATACGTGAAAGGGCTTACCGCTTTCATTGAGGAGCTGAACAAGGGGGTTACCAATTTCCCGATCCTCTTCGACGATGATGAGCATTCCCCCGGCGGCAGTGACCACATGACCTTTATTCAATCAGGGATTCCGGCATTCTTCTTTTTCTCTGGCGTGCATGCCGATCTTCACAATCCCGGCGATGATCCGGAGAAGATCGATTACCCAAAGGCAGCCAGCATTTGCCGGTTGGGGTATCTGATCGCACAAAAGCTGGGGAACATGGCTGTGGTGCCGACGTTTGAATAAGAGGGGTATCGGGTTTCGGGTATCGGGTTTCAGGTTTCGGATATGAGGTATGAGGTATGGGGTATGGGGTTACGGAACAGATTGCTGATCGGATTAACGGCTCTTATGATTTTCGGGGGGTGCCAAAAGGATGATGGGATTACCGGAATTGAAACGGCAAATCCCGTGAACGGAGTTAATGCAGTTTTCAACTTCAAAGGCTATCGATATAACTTCTTGATATATAAGCCGGCAGATCTGCCGGCAAATGCTCCATTGGTTTTTGTTTTGCACGGCGGAGGTGAAAATAACATCACCTATTATAACTGGGGATTCAAAGGGATCGCCGATACGGCAAAATTTCTGTTGTGCTATCCACAGGGCAAAAACAACGGTTGGGATCTGGAAGATCGGAATACGACCGATGTTCAGGCGCTGAAATCACTGGCTAAGGCGTTACAGGATAAATATAACCTCTCGGAAGCGAGAACATTCAGCTGCGGCTTCTCGGCAGGAGCCTGCATGAGCTATCTTCTTGCCATGGACGCAAACGATGTGTTTAAAGCTATTGCCTGCCTGTCAGGCAAAATAAGTGAGAAGGTCTGGAGCAGCAAACCCTCATCGACCCGGGTTCCGTGCTTCACCATCCATGGCACGGCCGATGATATCGTTCCGATAAACGGAGGGGGTTACGACAAAGCACCATCAACCCAGGAGATTGTGGATTATTTCGCAAAATCCAATAAATGCACCCTGTCTGAAACCAGAAGCCTTTCGGCCAAAACTACAGGCTACATCTATCTAAACCAGGCCCATACAAAGGAAGTGCGGTATTATCGAATCGATGACCTGGGGCACTTGTGGCCATCCCTGACCAATATAGCAGGATTTAATCCCTGTGCGGAGATTTGGTCATTTTTTAGGTTATCGATATTAAATTAACCACAGATAAAATCATGAAAACCCTGCCAGGAATCGCACTATCCCTTCTTATGCTGGCAATGCCCGCCGGACTGTTTTCGCAACAATTGGCCGATTCGGCCTATCAGCCGGAGATCCTGAATCCTGCCTACAATCGCGAAAAAGGGCCGGTGATTTACCTGGATGAAGGGCATAATAATTTTCACACCCGCACCGGACGGTTCCTGCCTTTCGCAAGGGTGCTGGAGAGCGACGGGTATCAGGTTAAGAGCTATGAAGGTAAGTTCACACCCGGCAAATTACAGGACGGGAGAATTCTTGTCATCGCCAATGCATTGAATGAAAAGAATGTTAACGACTGGTTCCTGCCTACTCCATCGGCATTTACCCAGGAGGAAATAGACGTAGTGAAAAACTGGGTAATTCAGGGTGGCAGCCTCTTCCTCATAGCCGATCATATGCCAATGGCCGGTGCGGCTAAAGAACTTGCGGCTGCGTTTGGATTTGTATTCACCGACGGGTTCGCAATGGATACCCTCGGGCGGGGACCCGACCTGTTTGAGCTGAAGGATAAAACACTGATTGAAAGCATTATAACTCGCGGGAGGAACTCACAGGAATCGGTTGATCATGTGGTCACTTTTACGGGTCAGGGATTTAAAATACCCAGGGAGGCCACCCCCATCCTGGTATTAAAATCGAGTTTCATTAATCTGCTTCCTGATACAGCCTGGGCATTCAAGCCTGATACACCAAAATACACTATCGGTGGCTGGAGCCAGGGAAGTTTCCGTGAATTCGGGAAAGGGAGGATTGTGGTTTTTGGTGAAGCCGCGATGTTCACCGCGCAACTTGCCGGTCCAAACAAAGCCAGGGTTGGAATGAACAGCGAAATGGCATCCCAAAATTACCGCTTGTTGCTTAATATCATTCACTGGCTCGACAGGTTTCAGTAGAGTGAATGGCGCAGATCGCGCTTTTTGAAAACCCATCGACGCTGAAGGTTGTAGTTCACCAGCCAGGATACCGGAATATCAGTCATGATGCGGGCAAATTTGTAATCGATATCCAGTAGATTGGTGAATAGCCAGGTCCCGTAAGATTTTAACAGGATACTGTTTAATACGACAATGCCGAATTTTGTTACCTGGCTTACCAATGAACTCCGGTTGCCGGTACTTTGATCGCTGAAGGTCCAGTACCGGTTGACTGAAAAGTTTACGAGAGCACCGGCTATTCCACTGATTCCGATAGATACGGGGTAAGGAACCCCGAAAACTTCGGTAATAAAAATCATCAGGAAGTAATCAATCATACCTCCGAAAAAGGCAGAAACCTGAGCTTTTCCGAAAACAAGCAACTCATTAAGCATCGCTCTACTCCGATTTTCTTTTCTTCTCTTCCTCGTCTAATTTATCGGCAATCTTCAGCAGGTTGCGGGTATCGAAAATGTTAAATAAGAGCAGTATAACGCTGGCTATAAGCGCTGTGTAGTCAATGGAACCTTTGACAATCACTTCCGCAATCATCAGTGCCGACAGGATAATTCTCACCTCGGTGGGGCCAAACAAGCCGGAATCGATAGAATATTGACCGGTTATCCTCAGCCTCATGAGGGCAATGATCATTTCCCAACCGTACATGACTACCAGGGCGTATCCGAACAACTCCCAAAACTCCTCGGCATAAACTACATAACCGGCTCCGATAAATATGATTATGAGCCAGTCGATGGTTATGTCGAGTGTGAATCCGTAAAGTTTCCTGGGTTTATTTCGATAAAACGCCAGCCGGCCATCGAGGGAATCGCCAAACCAGTTGATGGCAAATCCCAGTACACCGAACAAAAGGTAATTCCTGCTGTAATGTGTAGCCAGGTAGAAGCTGGCAAAGATTACGAGTCCTCCAAAAAAACCGAAGCCCGTGAGCATGTCTGATGTTATCCATGACGGGATCCTTTGAACCAGCCAGGCAATCGCTCGCTGCTCAGCGTTCCGGAGCAGGTTGGTCCGTGTCCTGTCGCGACTGATGCTCTCCAGTACTTCGCGGGTTTTTTGCGATAAACCGGATTTCATGAGACGTAAGTTTGTGATCCATCCCCAATTTACGATTATTTAATAGTTATTGCTATTTTTATTCCGTCTTCATTTTCACTTCATCTTCGTGTTTTATCATTGTATCAAAATATTAAAATATAGGATTATGAAAAAATTAAGTATTAAAATCGCGATGGCCGCCATCCTTTTGGCAGTCGGATCTCTGGGTCTGAATGCACAGCACGGACGTGGGGGCAATGGTGGCAACGGAGGTAACGGTATGGGTGGCAACGGAACCGGCGTACATGGATCCGGAAACTTCACTTCAACCCTGACCGATGTGCAGAAACTTGAACTGGAGGCTCTGAACGCTGAATTCCAGGAACTGATGGACGGTTTCAGGGCAGAAATGCTGGCAGCAACGACCACTGAAGAAAAGCGTGCCATCTTTGAAGAAATGGCTGCCGCCCGCGAAGCGCACATTGCCGAGGTAAAAACCCTTCTCGAGAGTTGGGGAATCACCGTTGCAACAGGCAACAGCAACAGAGGCTTTGGCAAGATGATGCAGGCCATGAAGCGCCTGTTCCACCGAAAAGGCTAAATCAAGTTATTATGGGTTACGGGCCAGGTCGACTATCAGTCACCTGGCCTTTTTTTTAACTTATTCTACTTTTGGGACAATTTAAATCCAACCGGGGTCCGGTTTCTAACCGCCGGTTCTATAAGCTCTTTTATGATCT
>CAYHCO010000013.1:2834-55023 GCA_964355105.1 uncultured Porphyromonadaceae bacterium | reverse complement strand
ATCTGAATATTCATTGTTACGGCTATTGGATTATTAACAACACTTGACAACATCGCAACACCTTGTTCAGTGAATGCAAAAGGCTTATATTTAGAATGTTGCCCTCTGCTTCCATTCTTTAAGGTCACAAATTGTGACCTTAAAGAATTATTTTCATTATAAGTTGCTGTATTTCTGATCTTTATCCACTCTTTTTCGGATAATTCAAACATAAAATCTTTAGGAAATCTTGAAATATTTCGACGGACTGCCTGCTTCAAAACTTTTACCTCGATACAATACAATTCTGCTAAGTCGAAATCCAGAATTATCTTTTGGCCTCGAACTAACAAAATGCGCTTGAACACTTGTTCATCAGGCAAGAGTGTTTCATTATCAGTATTTTCTTTCATTGAAAGGTTTGTTAATAATGATATAGATGCCCCATTTCGGTTAAAATGGAACTTTTATCCAATAAAAGTTTGGAGTCTTTATGTCGGGATAGACTTGACGAGGCTGAGAATCCCCAGTATGATGATGAAGCAGAGGTTGATAGCCATGCTGAGCAACAGGAGGAAATAGAAAGCCGAGAGGTAACGACTGGCCTGGAGGAAGGCGGTTTGAGCGAAATCGCCGATCCAGAGGGTAGCGAGGTTGAATAGTAAAAGAATTATTACGAAAAAGATGAATCCGCCGGCGGCGCCTTTAAGGTCCGACCTGCTCAGGGTGATGGAGCTTCCAATGGAATAGGCGATAAATATCATCAGGAAAATCTTCCACAGGGCGGTATCCGCATTGGCGAAAACCAGATGAAACCAAGCAGCCATCCCCGACCAGGTATTGATGGCCAGGATTTTCAGCGACGACAGTTTAACCAGGGCATCCGTGCCGTAATCGGCAGAATAAACAGATCCTGTATTGATGCCGAACAGGAGGTAGCTGACCAGAAAAAGCAATGCCGTTCCGAAAATTATCGGGCCAATGCCGATCCAGAAATTTCCGATGCGCTGATAGATACTTTTCTTGTTGTAGGTATGGTTCACATAGCCAAGCGTACCATTGGCTGCCTTGGGCGTAAATAGTTTGATTTCCTTGATCTTGTGTCTGAAAATCAGGGCAAAGAATGCATGACTGAGTTCATGGACCGCGGTGCCCAGCCAGCCAAAAATAAACAGATACCCTTTTCGTCCGAAAACATTATAGCCGAGTCGGGCATTCCCCTGTGAAATGAGATTCATCAAAAAAGCAAGTAATACCAAAGGCCCCAACAGGATAAGCGTTTGGGTGAGCGTCGCTGTAAGTGCGCCGAGCAGGTAACCGGGAATGTCAGCAAGAGTCTTTTCCAAAATCAGGGTGATTTCCGGCTAAATTAACCATTTGCCGGAAAATAAATACCTTTAAGACCCATGCCGGGAAAGGCAGGTACTGATTGCCGAATATGAGAAAAATCCTGATTGCCTTAGTATTGTCCAGCTTGCTTGCCGGCTGCGTTTCCAACAGAATTCTTCACACCAATGCCACCATACTCCGGAGTGAAACCGGGCTCAGGTCCGACATCGATTTTATCCACGAAAAATTGGTGAAGCTGCATCCGTCGCTCGACCTGTATATCAGCAAAAAGGACCTGGACCTGAAATTCGACAGTCTGAAAAATGTTATTCAATCCCCAATGTCCTCAAGGGATTTCTTTTTCAGGCTGAGTCCGGTTATAGCGGCTGTCAGGCAGGGCCATACAAGAACTTTTCCGATGAAGTCAACATCCGGATTGTGGGAGAACATGAAAATTGCCGGGGGCATGGGATCACCATTTTCGCAATATGATTATGAGATGTTCGACGACAAATTCTATTTCGCCAGGAACATCACCGGAAATAAATTCATTAAACCCTTCACCGAACTGGTAACCGTCAATAACACTCCGCCGCAGAATATCATTGCCCGGTACCGGCCGACTTTAACTTCCGATGGATTTAACAGCACCTTTATCGAACGAAGGCTGATAAAAGAATTCCCTACCTGGTTTTTTTATCATAATGGCCAAACCGACAGTGTTTTATGTGAAATCAGAAGCAACGATACGCTGTCAGCCATCTGGCTAAAAAGAAATACAAAATCCGCTTCCGCCAAACCCAAGGGAACTGTATTTACCAAGCAGCAGCATGATTCCATACAAAAGGAGCAGGCGAAGGAGGACCGTAAAAGGGAACTGCAGGGGTGGGACTACGCTAAAAAAACCTACAGCAAGGATTTGCGGTTTGCCGATCCCGACAGCACCATCGGCATATTGAGAATAACCGATTTCATGGACGGCAATTATGAGAAATATTACCGGTACTGCTTCCGTCTGATGGACTCAATCAAAACCAAAACGCTGATTCTCGACCTGAGGGACAACCCGGGCGGGCGGCTGCAGGATGTATGCAATCTGTACAGCTGGCTGACCGATACCAGTTTTACATTCATCGAAAAATCGCAGCTGGCATCGCGGAGCAGTATTTTGCATGCCAATTATTTCAAGGGTAATCCGCTGATCCTTAAGGTTTTCATGGGCATATTTTACCCGTTCGAGCTCATGTCGAGGGGGATACAATATCTAATGGTAACACGGAGTGATGATGACAAATTCTATTTCACTTTCCCCGAGGCATCCGTTATGGAATGTAAGAATCATCGATTCAAGGGCGATATTTATGTGTTGATCAATGGAGGCACGTTCTCCGCCTCCTGCATACTGGCCTCCAACCTCAAAGGATCGAAACGCGCGGTTTTTGTCGGGGAGGAGACCGGCGGAGCCAGTGAAGGCACGGTAGCCGGCAAGATGGCAACCTTTACCCTGCCCGAGTCGAAAATACAGGTAACTTTCGGGCTGGCTCACATAAAACCTCGTGTCAGATCCGGCACCATTGGGCGCGGCATCATGCCCGACGTGGAGATAAGCCCGACGCTGACCGACCTGAAAAGCGGGAAGGACCCGGAGCTCGAATATGTACTCAGTCGGCAGTAGGCAGTTGGCAGTAGGCAGTTGGCAGTTGGCAGTGGGCAGTTGGCAGTAGGCAGTTGGCAGTAGGCGGGTAGCAGTTTTGCCCGGTTTAAATATATTTACGGTCCCTTACAAATCAGAAAAAATGATGAGAAAAACATTCGGGTTATTGGTATTGCTTTGCGTAATTGCAACGGCATGTAAGAAAGAAGATACCGGTAATACCGATAACAATACCGGGAAGGTAATTCTGGAGAAAATGGTTGATGCCAATGGCGGCACGCTCAGCAGCGGTGCCATATCGGTGGAGATACCAAAAAACGCTATTACCACAGCAACGTCTATCACCCTGAGTAAATCGACCGAGAAACCCTACGGAGCCAATCAGAAATCAGAGACGTTTTTCATCAACAACCTGCCTGAAACGCTGAACGCCCCAATCACCATAACACTTAGCGGAACCGGAACCACCGACAGCGTTAAAACATTTATCGGGGAGACAGGATACGCCCCCTCGCTTGGTGCGGAAACGCTGAGCTACCGGATGGTACCGCACACCATGGTAAACGGGGACCTGCAGGTTGTGATAGAACCGTTTACGGGCTTTAAGTCAGGAAGTGCAACCGAATCAGGATCCAACAGCATGAGCATGGGCATATTGGCCGCCGGTGGTCAGGGAACTTTTCTGAGCACCGAAGGACATTTTCGCATCACCTATCCCGTTTCCGACGAACCCGGAGCACAAGAGCTCGGGCCTTATCTGGAAGAAGCTTACTCGAAATTTCTGAATTCTCCCTTTTCCTTCAGTTACGCCAACCGCACGGCATGGCCTGTGGAAGTAACCGTCAGGCCACTGAGCAGCAGCATTTACGGCTATAGCGGAGCATCGATCTGGGGAAATAATTCCAACTACCTGCAATTCAATTTCGATAAGCTCTCCAACAAAGCTGAGATGCGGGTTACCGCAGCGCACGAATTTCTTCATTTTGTACAGTTCCTCTATGATTCCCGTGGCCGGTTATCGAAAAAGTCAACGGAACCGGTATCATTATGGATCGATGAGGCCATGGCAGTCTGGGCAGAGGGCCTGTTCTCCCATACAGCCAATTACGTATCTTCCACACGGAGGGGCAACGAAAAATCACCATACAGCGGAGTCAGGAAAGTCAAGGCCAGCGGTGCCCAGGATTATGGCTACGGCATGTCGTCAGTCATAAAATATCTGACCGCCAAACATGGAAACGACATTATCAGGAAAATTAGTGAGCAGATCCTGGCAGGTGAGAACCCTGCAGAAGCCATTCGCCTGGCGACCGGTAAAAGCTATTACGAATGGTACGGTAGCTTTATTGATCAGTTCACGCAGGGCAAAATTTACAACGATATTCCGATCGGCATACTGGTGAGCAGCAAGACCGATGAGTTTATCATAAAGACAGCGAAAGATTCAGTGAAGGAATTTACTTCAGAGTATGGCCAGCTTCAATCGAAAATCTATATTACCACCCTGACGGCAGATGCTTTCACTGAAAATTCATCCCTGGATATCCTGATCAAGAATCCGACCAATACCGAAATGCTCAGTGTATACAAGTTTAACAGCAGTTCTATCGAACTGATTGGTCAGAACCTGGCAACAGTAAATGTGCAGGATATCAAAAAACTGGCCCTGGACGGATACAAGCTGATGACTGTCGTTACGAATCAAAATTACAGTTACACCTCCGACGCCAGTCAGAATATCACCATGGTAACCCGGATTGTTGAGCGTAAAATGTTCAAAAAATTCTCGTTCAGCCTTTCCGTCAATTGTACTTACAAGACTGTATACAGTTTTGGAGGAACGGATTCCGGAAGCAGCAGCTTTCAAGTTTCCATAGCGGATGTGCCCTGCACCCACAAAGGCAATGTCGTTTCAGCAACCTGGAATGGCCCCTTCGGAGGTATTCAGGCAAAAGGAAATGCAACATTTACACTCGAGACCGACAGTACCCTTACTTTTTCCATCAATCATGAGGAAACCTTCACAGCCGCTGTTATAACTTCCAGCGCCACAGGAAGAGGGGTGTACTTTAAATCAGATTCCTTCTACGCTCGCGAATTCGAAGCACCTGAAAGCTCAAAAGTTTTACAGACCGTCTCAATCAAGGAGGTTTTTAGCTCGTTCACAAAAGAAACTACGGGTTTTTACTATGACCCGAAATATCCCGGTAAAAAACTAACGATAATGCTTAGGTATTGAGCAGTCGGCAAAGAGCCTGCCCCGGACTTGATCCGGGGGCAGTTGGCAGTAAAGAAAATCAATAGCCTTATGAAAAAGACATTTCTTTCCATAGTTTTTGTCGCAATTGCCCTGGCACTCGGATACCTGATTTCGGACCAGGTGAATGGGTTTTTGGGTATCAGTTATAAAGCAAAATCAACACCCGAAACCGATACGGTTGACGTCAATGCCGGCGATACGGCAAGGATCAGGCCATTGAAACTGCGACTGGCCGATTTCGGCGGTGTGGGAATTATCCCGGACACGGCCAATTGGGGCGACAATTATCAGCATAACGTGCATCGATTTGAGGACCTGATCACTGAAAATCCGCCCTTCCTGGATCCAAAAGCCTATCAACGTATTGGCAATGAGTTGGATAATTACGTTTCCCGGATGCAAAGTTTCAATATCAATGGCATCGTTTTTCCGGCTTTTCTGGAACTCGTGAGCTTCGACGACTGGAAGGAGGGAGCGAATATCTATCCGGATAATGATCCTTACAAACTCAGACATTTGGCACTTCAGAAGGGTTTTGGCGATTGGATGGGGGAAATCAGGCAGAAGGGGATGGATGTTTATCTGTATACTGATATGGTGGCGCTCACCCCTCCTCTCGAAAAATACCTGATAAAAAAATACGGGAAGCTCGATCCTGAATCAGCTGAATTCTGGAAGGTTTTTCAGGTAGCCTGTGAGGAGCTTTTTACCCGTCTGCCCGATGTCAGCGGAATCATGCTGAGGATTGGCGAGGCCGGAACCATATATAATAAGCCGGGCTGGGATTATTACAGCGAGCTTCTGGTGCGCACGGACAAGTCGGTAGAGCGGATGCTGACAGCCTTTCTGCAAGCCGCAGAAAAGTACAACAAGAAAATCATATTCAGGACCTGGTCTGTCGGCGTTGGGCAGATCGGCAACATGCATACCAATCCTGAGACTTATCAGCGCGTGCTCGGAAATATCCAATCTGACAATCTCATTGTTTCGACTAAATACTCACGAGGCGATTTTTATTCCTGGCTCCCGTTCAACGAAACCCTCAAGCAAGGATCACACCGTCGAATTGCAGAATTCCAGTTGCGCAGGGAATTCGAAGGGCTCAATGCCTTCCCGAATTTTATGGGCCCCCTGTACCAAAAGGCACTGATTGATTTTGCATCCACAAACACGAATTTCGATGGCGTTTGGCTCTGGACCCAGGAAGGCGGACCACTGCGTGCAGGACCCATGTCGATTTACCCCTTCCACGGATTCAATCTCATGACCGATTTGAATGTTTATGCAGTTGGTCAGCTGGTCAATAACCCGGCAGCGGATCTTGAAAAGATAACCCGCGAATGGGCCGGTCTGACTTTCGGCAGCGACACTGTCATGCAAAAAACGCTTGCCGGGGTCATGATGAACTCACACCAGACCACACAGAAAGGTCTGTACATAAGCGAGTTCGCGAAATATGACGTCAGGGCACTCGGACTGGAGCCTCCACCCATGCTTTGGATATTTGAATGGGACATCGTCGGTGGCTCCCCCTCGGTTTTCAGCAATATCTATTTCATAGCCAAAGACCACCTCGATGTTGCGATTGCCGAAGGATACGAGGCGGCTGAAGAGGCCGGGAGGATGTTAGCTTCCGTTGAATCGGCCGGCAGCCGGATAACCCGGAACGAAGAACAATTCAAGAAACTGGAAGCCTCGATCGCCTATGAGAAAAATCTCTTCACCACCCTCGCCCATTTCAGAAAATACATGCTGACCTATTATCATTGGATGGCTAACGGGGGGAGCGAAATTAAGCGAATCTGGCAGGGATCGATGAAAGATTACCAGCAAGCCGAGATAGTTCATACGGCAACCTATTCGGGGAACCTGGATTTTCCCGCTTACAATTTCCGCGAGGCAAATGTGGCAACCCGGATTGCTCAACGCACCGGCCCGACGATATGGCTTGCGAGATTACTCTCCCTGATCATTGTTATTGCGTTCATCCTGGGCTCTCCGCCATTACAAAAGCGGCTGCCCGATTTCATAGGCCGACGGGCCACCGCGATGGTCTGGTTCGGGAGCATCCGACCCTCAGGAAGCGGCGGCACCAGCTGCGAACGCGCCGATACCGCACCCCTCGGCTTGTTTTCCATCGTTTACATTATTCTGGCCTTATCAGTATTCACCTCTTTTGCAGCACCAGTCTTCGTTGGATCACTAACCATCCTGACGATCCTGTATCTCGCTTTGAATGTGAATCTTGCGACCATCAAAGGCAATTGCGATCAGGTGGCAAAAGTGGCTTCACTCCTCTCACCTGCCCTGCTTTTCCTGGGTATACTGATGATTTTCACAGCCTGGCGCGGCCCAACGGCATTCTGGTATTTCTTCTGGACCTCCGCCGTTTTCCGTATCGTTTTCCTGATGATTTTTGTTCTTTTCGTTCTCCGTGCCTGGTATACCTGGGCGGTGACACTGACTGCCACGCTTTACCACAAAAAACTGAAATCATCTGGAATATTCCTGCTCATCCAGGGATTGCTTTTTGCGGCCGGCGGCGGAATCATTGCTCTTATCGGTTTTGAGAAAACTCTTACCGTGCTGAACGATGAGTTGATGCTCTTACCCGGAGGATTATCGAGAATCCTGGGAATAACAACCCACCTGGAGATACCGACGGATATCCCGACTGTGATATTTTACCTGGGATTATTTTTGGTGCTGCTTGGCGTTATATTTTTAGTAATCGGCAGAGGGCAGAGGGCCTGCCCCGGACTTGATCCGGGGGCAGTAGGCAGTAGGCAGTAAGCAGTAGCTGTAGGCAGGATTAACCGATCTTTTTCCCGGCCATCGGTCCGGGCTTGATATAGTTTTTTCAAATATAAATGATTATCAGTATATTTGATTTAGCCTGAAAGAATAGTCTTACTCGAATCCTGCATCTCCATGGAACAAGACTTTCTAAAAAGAATAACGGAAATTACTGAGGCAAATCTCGGCAATCATCAATTTGGAGTAGATGATCTGGCACGCGAAATGAAAATGAGCCACTCCAGCCTATTCCGGAGATTAAACGCCATAAACGGAAAATCCATCAATCAGTTTATAAGGGAAATAAGGCTGTGGAAAGCCATGGAGCTCATGCAGGAAGAAGGGATGACGGCATCGGAGGCAGCCTATAAGACCGGATTCAGCTCAGCCGCGTATTTCAGTAATTGTTTTCATGAATTTTTCGGCTACCCGCCCGGGGAAGCCAAAAGCAAAAACCAGTCCAGGACCAATTCTCATGCAACAAGGCGAGCAAGCTCAGCCGGAATAAAAAGTGAGCAGCCGCGCGTCACCCGAGGAGGCAGAATGCTTGCCTACTGGAGCAAATACCGCGGAAGGATCGTTTTTGCGGCGGCAACCAGTTTTATATTGATCCTTTTTACGGTGGTATTTCTAACGATAATTGGCGGATCTGAAAAACCGCGGGGTACAGATAAAATAACCATCGCCGTTCTGCCATTCGAAGACTGGGGCACCAAAGCTTCTCCGCTTTACATCATTTACGGATTCAAGCAGGATCTGATTACCGACCTGAGTGAAATTAAAAGTATCAGCGTACAAACCACCATCAACACGGAACAATATAAAAACACCACAAAAACATCGCAGGAAATCGGCAGGGAGGTTAATGCGGATTATTTGTTACGTGGCGCCATCGGCTTCGAAGGTGAGAAATTTAAATTATGGATTCAGCTCGTTAATGCCCGAACAGGCACTGATGAATGGTCGAGCGATACGGTATGGAATAATACGGATGACCTCCTGGAGACCGTCGGTGAAATAACCAAAAAGATTGCAGGGGAGTTGAAGGCCAGGTTATCGCCGGAGGAGATCCGGCAGATCGATAAAAAGCTGACTGAGAACATGGAGGCATACAGGCAATATAAGCTGGGTCAGTTTTTCAGCGATGGCCGCCACAGCATCCAAAATCTTGCTGCCATGGAAGCCTATAAAAAAGCCATCGAACTCGATCCGCGTTTTACCGAGGCTTACCTGGGCCTTGCCGGAATCTATCTTTTATCGCATGCACTCGATATTGCCAGTTATCAGGAAACCGTGCCGTTAATAAATTGGGCCATCGGCAAGGCAAAAGAGATCGATCCAAAGAATCCGGCAATCGAATCGACAATAGCCTGGTATAATTTTCAGTTCAGAAGGGTTGCTGAAGCGCGTGAATATTTCGAGCAACAGCTTCGCGAAAATCCACTACACGGCGGATGGCATTTCAACTTAGGTAAATTGTACCGGAATCTGGGTGAATGGGAAAAAGCTAAGGGCCATCTGGTTAAATCGGTGGAATTGAATCCGAAATATTTCAGTACGGGGCTTCATGCCGGGTTAACCTTCGATCTGCTCCGGGATTACCCGGAGGCCATCCGCTATTACGATACGGTCATGTATTACAATCCACGGCATCCCTTTGCTCCACTTTACAAAGCGGATGTTTTGGTGAAGTTTCACGGCGATACTGCAGGGGCATACAATCTCCTGGTCAATCAATCCAAGGCATTCATTTATGACGGATGGGACATGCTGTCCTTCTATTACCGGCAGATCTGGATTTGTTTTTATGAAGGTCGATATGAAAAAGCCCTGGACATTCTGAAAGGGCTCGAGGGGCATTTCCCCAATATCTATTTAATCACTCCGGTTGCCTTTATGAATGCCATGACTTACCGTTTCCTGAACAAGCCTGAGTTGGAAAGGAAATATTGGGATTCCACCAGGTACTGGATCATGAATAAGGATACCACCTATCCTGATGATCCCCGCCCCATGAGCACCCTTGGCATTGCCTGGGCCGGTTTGGGCAATAAGGAAAGGGCCGTTGAGCTTGGCGAGAAAGCATTAGAGATCAGCCCGCGGAGTCAAAATCTAATCGTCGATACCTACATGATGGAAAACCTAGCGCAGATATATACCATGGTTGGCAAATATCCGGAGGCGATAAAATTGCTCCGTCAGCTGTTGGCAATTCCCTCACGGATGAATCCAAAGTTGTTGGCTATGGACCCCAGATGGATCCCTTTAAGGAAATTCGACGGATTTCAAAAACTGATGAATGCGGAGATCTGAATTCTCAGCAGCCCGGATCTAATTCTGGATGCAGCGAACAGAATAACCGTTAATGCGGAGCGGAGTGAGGCGGCGAACACCATCGCTTGCGTAATAAAGTGTGCGGCTCCAGCTGCTGACCGTCTGGTCCTTGGTAGCCGTCCAAAAATGAGCCTCGTAACCAACGGAATAAAATCCTCCTATCTGGTACTTGTAACCTCCCGGCAGGGCATTGAAACCGCTGCTGTTATCGCCGTTGGCCGTTTTCAATATCCACCCTGATCTGGATTTCAACTTTAACCCGGCATTACCGTTTTCGCGGATATCACCCTTATCCGCTTCACTGGCATCCATGCCAAGGTATTTTTCCAGGGTTTTCCATTCTGCATCCGTGGGCAGGTGCCATCCCGAAGGACAGGCATTAATAGCCGCTTCCCAGTTATACAGTACGCCATACTTTCGGTGATTGCCGTTCCGGGCTTCCTTCAGGTCGCTGCCTTCGTAATCATACACATAATAGTAAGGCTGGAAGGCTGAATAGATCGTGGAAGGATATACGACAGGCAGGTAAGCCAGATTTTCGGCCATCCAAACCTGTGTTCCGATTTTCACCCATTTATAATCATGCCCGTCACGCAAATCGGTATAGGTCCCGGTATTGGGATCCTGGGCGGTCAGGGGGCAAAAGGAACTCGCTATAAAATACAGAAGAACGAAAGGTGGTCTCATCGGACTTGATATTCTTCGTGTTACTAAGTTAAATAAAAAAACATTACCCACAAAAAGCCCTTTGCCCGATTCCTGCAATTATTGGCTTAAAATCGAAACTATCCGGTCGGTTTTTATAAGTCTTCGAATCAAAATTGCTATGTGTCCGGGTCCGGTCCGCCATAAATTTGTGTTATCAATTTGCAAGAATACAAATCCCTATAAGCCCGCACTTATGAAATCTATTACTGTATTTTTTGTGCTTTGTGCTTCAATCCTAAGCGGATTTGCACAACCAGTTGGTGTCACTTTTAAGGGCACTGGAGTAGCCTCTCGAATTGAGAGCATCACCGCCACTAATCTCTCAACCAATGAGAGTGTCACACTTCCCGGAACCGCAACGCTGCAACTCTATTTTCTGACCAGGTTCAACGGGGCCCAAGCCATTACTCAAGTACCTGATGATGGATTTGTTTACCCCAATCCCTTCGCGGGTAAATCAACAGCTACCCTGACCGTTAGTCGCCCGCAAAAGGTTTTTCTACGGGTACAAAACCTTTCCGGACAAATCGTTGCCCAAACAGAAGAGTTTATCGGGGGAGGCAGGAATGATTTTAATTTAAGCCTGTCAGATCCCGGAATATTTATTGTCAGCATGACTACCGATCGCGGAACAACCTCCACCAAGGTTATTTGCACCTCAGCTGCCGGAACGGGTAACTCAATATCCTATTCCGGTGAATCTTCAATCAGAACCGATAACGGTTCCAGTGAACTTAAATCGGAAAATGTGGAGTATTATCTCAACCTGTCATACGGCGATATTATTCTGTATCGCTGTAAAAGCGGGGATTACACCACGATCTTAGCCGATAATCCCACCTATGCCAAGCAATACAAGGTTTGGTTTGCAGAGTGCCGTGATGCAGTTGGAAGGAATTATCCAATTGTCAGGATTGGCAGCCAATTCTGGATGGCTGAAAATATGGCCTGGATTCCTAAGGTCAGTTCCCTGAGCCAGGGTTCAGAAACTGAGGCTAATTATTACGTGTACGGATACTCCGGAAATAATCTGACCGAAGCCAAAGCTTCGGCAAATTTCTCAGTATACGGAGCTTTATACAACTGGCCGGCAGCTAAAAAAGCCTGTCCGGCAGGGTGGAGACTTCCGTCTGACAATGACTGGAAAGTGCTGGAACGCTTCCTGGGCCTTTCGCCCGAAGAATCTGGCTATACCGGTCAAAGATGCACAGGTACCGTGGGAACCAAGCTGAAGGAAGCCGGCACCAGGCATTGGATTCAAACCACTATTGATCGCTGCAACATCACGGGATTCACAGCCCTGCCGGGCGGATTTTTCAGCATGGCCATCGATGATCTCGACTGGGGAATGGTTCCCGGGGGATCTGATCCGCAAAACCAGGGAAGTTATAGCAATATAAGTACCTGCAGCCATTTTTGGTCGGCTACCCAGTCTGACAGCCGAAGCGCCTGGACCCGAATGATCGGATGCACACTTGGCGGTATCGACCGTCATGCCGATAATAAAAGTCAGGCATTCTCGGTCAGGTATATCATGAATATCCCAATCCCCACAGGTGCTGCTGATTTAGTCGATGATGCAGACCCTCAACAGCGCCCGTAAGTAGAGTGGTTTATTGTTGGTTAGGCTCCCCGGACTGCAATCCGGGGAGTTTTTTTTTATCAAAATTTCGTATATTTGGTATAGCACAGTCAAGAATCGATCAAGGCCCCCGGATCTTCAGCTATGGAACAGGAATTCCTTAGGAAGTTGACGGAAATTACCGAAGCCCATATCGGTGATCCCCATTTTGGCGTGGATGAACTGGCCAGCGAAATGAACATGAGCCATTCCAGCTTGTTAAGAAGGCTCCATGCGATAAACGGGAAATCGATCAATCAGTTCATCCGGGAAATCAGGCTCTGGAAAGCCATGGAGCTGATGCAGCAGGACGGTAAGACCGCTTCGGAAGTGGCCCACCTGACCGGATTCAGTTCGCCGGCCTATTTCAGCAATTGTTTCCATGAATTTTTCGGTTATCCCCCGGGTGACGTGAAGAAAATGGCTGTTCATGAAATCATCCCGGCAAGCCTGCCCAAATCATCTGTCCGTAAGAAAAAGTGGGGGGAGATTGCTTTCGCAACCACAACCGTTACCCTGATCATCCTCTTCTTCATCATTTTCATAAACATTCTGAGCGGATCCAATGAAAACCGGGTCACAAACGCTCGGGGGCAAGTCAGGTCAGTTGCGGTTCTGCCCTTCGAGGACTGGGGAGCAAGAAAATCTCCGCCATCAGTGGTATTTGGATTTAAATTGGGACTCTTAAACAATCTTTCGGAAATCAAAAGCCTGAGGGTGGTCAGCGATTTCTCCACAGAGCAATACCGTAACTCCACCAAAACTGAGCAAATGATAGGAAAAGAATTACGGGTGGATTATCTGGTCAAGGGAGCCATCGGCAATGAAGGCGATCAATTCAAAATGTGGGTATACCTCATCGAAGTAAAAACCGGCAGGCAAATATGGTCGAGCGATACGATCTGGAAAAGCAACAGCGATCTGTTTACAGCACAAGGGGAAATCACAAAAAACATCGCCAGGCAGTTGAAGGCAAAGATTTCACCTGAGGAGTTCAAGCTGATCAATACCCGGATTACTGAAAATCAGGAGGCTTTGAAACAATACGAGCGAGGCCAGTATTTCTCCGACGGCTCCAACGGCCTGAATATCCCGGCCGCCATGGAAGCCTATCGCAAAGCTTTTGAGCTGGATCCTCTGTTTACCGATGCTTATCTCGGTTTAGCCAATATATATATCACGGCCCATGCGATGGATCTGGCCAGCTACCAGGAATCGGTTCCGATCATCGACTGGTGTATACGGAAGGTGAGGTCGATCAATCCCAAAAACCGGGAAATCGCAAAGGTCCTTGCCGATTATCATTTCACCTTTAGAAATTATGAATTGGCAATTGCCGAATATGATTCTTTATTGAAGGACGATCCGACAGTTTCGGGCTATCATTCTCAGATGGCCAAGGCGTACCGGAATCTTGGAAATTGGGACCAGGCATTGAATCATTTCCTGAAAGCCCTTGAATTACGCCAGAACAATCAGTCTATCTGCATACAAACCGGGTTGACCTATGATATGCTCAGAAATTTCCCGGAAGCAATAAAATATTTTGATAAGGTCACGGCAATCAATGCCAATGATCCCTTTTCTGTATTGTATAAAGCAGATATTTCAGTCAAATGGGAAGGCGATACGCGCAAAGCCAGCGCTCTTCTGACAGACTACACCGACAAGGTCACCCTCGACAATTACGATATCATGCATTTCATTTACCGGCAGGTTTGGTTGGATTTTTATGAGGGCGAGTATGAGAAAGCGCTGGAGAAGCTGGCAAAATGTGAATTTAAATATTTTCCCAATAATTATTTCATGATTCCTGTGCCCTTTATGTATGCCATGACCTACGGCTTCCTGAACAAGCCTGAGCTGGAGCGCAGTTATTGGGATTCAACTTACCGGTGGATTGAGCAGACGGACAGTACCTTTCCCAATGATCCCCGCATGATGAGTACACTGGGCGTAGCCTTTGCGGGATTGGGCAAGTCGGACAAGGCCATTGAACTGGGCGAAAAGGCCCTCGAGATCAGTCAACAGAAACCGAATGCCATTGGCAGGACCTATATCATTGAAAATCTTGCCTATATCTATACGGTGGCCGGAAAATATCCGGAGGCCTTAATTAATCTGAGATATTTGCTTGATAATCCTTCCCGGATGACCCCCAGGCTCCTTTTGATGGATCCCCGGTGGGAGCCCCTGAGAAAACTCGACGGATTTAAGAAGATCACCAGGATCAGCATCTGATCGCAGATTTAAAACTCAGGAAGACTTTTTTAGGAGTTGATCAATTCTTCCAATAACTGGTCGAAAATTACAATCAAGTGGTCAAATAACGCAAGTTATTGACCGATGTTTGATATGTGCAAGCCATTGATCTTCCGGAACTTTGTATTGCATTATTAACCAACATTCCAAAATTCAAACATCATGAGACGACTACTCCCCATTCTGGCAATGATGTTGACTGCCCTGACTATTCAGGGTCAGGACATCAGGATCACGTTCACCTGTTCAATGACAGGTAACTCGATCGAAAAAATCACTGCAACGAACCTGACAAGCAGGGTCAGCTTAACCCTTCCGGGTACTGAAACGCTGATCCTGACGCAACTTTATCCGGGGTCAACCGGAATTCCGTCTTCGGATCTTGTTAATTCCCTGAAAGTATACCCGAACCCGTTCGGGGGTACCACAACGCTGACGGCTGTTGTTTCTGAACCCCAGAAAGTTTCTGTTAATGTTCAGAACCTTAATGGCCAGTCGATTGCCAACACAGAGGCCTGGGTTCAGGCCGGAGAAAATGCTTTTGCCCTTTCGATGGCATCACAGGGTATATATATTGTATCCGTCACCACCAACCAGGGAACCACAGGGCATAAAATTATCTGTACCCAGCCATCGGCCGGAGGCAACACGGTTCGTTACACCGGGCAGGCACCGGATCTCGGGACGGGAACAGATGTAAGCCGGCTGAAAAGCACGACCGGCACTTACCGTTTATATTACGCACCGGGTGATATCGTGATGTACAAGTGCTGCAGCTGCAATAACCAATCGTCAGTTATTGCCGAAAAACCGGTGGCATCAAAAAACATCCCGGTAAGTTTTAGCGACTGCGTGGATGCAGCCGGCAGGAGCTACGCAACCCTGCAGATTGGCGATCAACTCTGGATGGCCGAAAACCTGGCTTATCTCCCAACCGTGAACCCCTCATCAGAAGGGATCGGAAGCCAGCCGGCTTACTACGTTTATGGGTATGAAGACTCGCGCGTGGAACGCGCCAAGGCAACCACCAACTACAAACGTTACGGAGTTCTTTATAACTGGGAAGCTGCCCGCAATTCCTGTCCGGAAGGCTGGCGGCTACCTGACGATGCCGACTGGGTTGCCCTGGAAAAATATCTCGGAATGACCGAGGCTGATGCCCTGGAAACCGGGCTGCGCACTTCAGGTGCCGTAGGGGGTAAGCTGAAAGAGACTGGCAATCACATGTGGCAAACGCCGAATTTCGGTGCGCGTAATGAAATCGGATTTACCGCGCTGCCAGGTGGTTATCGCCAGATGCCCGCTCCGGGAATCGCCGGAGGAACGGGTGATGATCATGAATTGTACGGTGCTTTTTCCAAAAAAGGCATCTGTGCCAATTTCTGGACAGCTACTGAGGCCGGTAAATACTCAGCATGGTCGAGGATGCTCGGGTGCAGCCAAAATGGCGTTGAGCGTGGACCCGACAATAAAGCACTGGGATTCTCAGTGAGGTGCATCAAGATAAAAGCTTCCGGAAATACTCCGCCTGTGGCAGCTTTCACTACAGATCCGGAGAACGGCAATACTGAAACCAGGTTCAAGTTTGATGCAACTACCTCTCATGATGCAGAATCAGCTATCGAAGAGCTGGAGTTTCGCTGGGATCTGGAGGGCGATGGCATCTGGGATAGTGAATATTCTGCAGATCCCTATTTCGGCAACAAGTTTAATACGGCTGGAACCTATTCTGTAATCCTTGAAGTCAAAGATCCTGAAGGGCTCACCTCAACCGCAACAGTTGCGGTAAACATCGTCAACGCAGCACAGGGAACCTTCATCGATCCACGTGACGGGAATACCTATACCTATAAAACCATAGGCGCACAGGTTTGGATGACAAAAAACCTCGCCTGGTTACCAGCGGTTTCTCCATCGACAGCCGGATCAGATAATCTGCCTTTATACTACGTTAACGGATATGAAGGGACCAATCTTAATGAAGCAAAGGCGCGGTCAGCCTATTCCGTTTACGGGGCGCTGTACAATTTTGCTGCTGCGCAGACAGCTTGTCCAGCCGGTTGGCACACCCCGAGCGATCAGGAATGGATCACTCTCGAATTGTTCCTGGGCATGCCTCAGGCCCATACCCTACTCATAGGTAATGACAGGGGAGTCGCACAAGGTGTTGGCAACCAGCTCAGGGAACCCGGATTGACTCATTGGGGTGGAACCGTGAACCTTACCTCAACAAACAGCAGTGGATTTACTGCTTTCGGGGCAGGTTGCCGGGATTATCCCCAGGGCTTTCTGGCGGCCCCTTCGTTGGCGGGCTTTTTTTGGTCATCCACCAGTGTTGATGCCACAAGGGCCTACGACAGGGTATTGCATACGGACTATCCCGGAGTTCCGCGATATGATGAATTAAAAGTAGCCGGATTCTCGCTCCGCTGCGTTCGAAATTAAAAGAGCAACAATATTTTTCACCGGTTCCCCGGCACCTTACATGATAAATGAAAGTGGCGACATCTTGCGGTACAATGAATACAACGACTGGGGAATGTCAGTCCGCTGCGTAAAGGATTAGGGCAGGTTTTCCAAGCACCTGTTCAAAATCCGGCACCTGTCCTCTCAAAGGGGCAGGTGCTCTTTTTTGGTCCATCCTGATTATATTTGATCGGGCAACAATCAACCCCTGCCTTGTCATTATGAAATCAAGATTAACCATTATTGCAGCTGTCATCCTCCTCACCGGCATGCTGTCGGCATTTCAAAAAAACCAGCCTGTGCGTTTCATGAAAGGGAACCTGCATACCCATTCCTATTGGAGCGACGGCAATACTTATCCCGAAGAGGTGGCGAAGTGGTACCGCGATCACGGCTATCAGTTTCTGGCCATTACCGACCATAACGTGCTTCAGCAGGGTGTCAGGTATCGGGTGTCAGGTAAGGATTCGGTGAAGCTGAAAGAGTTGAAAGATCTTCGTAAAGAATTTGACAAGGACAATGAATTCCTGCTCCTGACCTCTGAAGAGATCACCGATGCATCCGAAAAACGACCGGTTCATCTAGGCGGATTTAATATGAGCCAGGTTGTGAAACCTACCGGAGGAGCCACGGTATCGGAGTGCGTGATTGCCAATGTGAAAGCCATCCGGCAATCGCTCGCCACCTCGGGAAATCCCGAGTGGATCATTGTCAACCACCCGAATTTTGGCTGGGGCCTGACGGCTGATGACCTGGCAAAATGCGGTGCCCGGTTTTTCGAAGTATACAACGGCCATCCTTCCGTACGAAATTACGGCGACTCCGCCCATCTGTCGACCGAGACCATGTGGGACCAGGCCAATAAATGGAGAATCGATCACAATGAACCGCTCCTACTCGGAGTTGCCAGCGACGATGCCCACCAGTACGACAAATGGGAGGTGGGAAAAGCTAATCCCGGTCGCGGCTGGAGCATGATCAGAGCAAGCGGGCTTAACCCGGCCGTACTTTACGGCTCAATGATGAAGGGAGATTTCTACGCCTCCACCGGAGTGGAGCTCAAGGATTTCAGTATCCGTAAAAACAAAATGTCTATCGAGATAAAACCCGTTAAGGGAGTCATTTACACCATCGAGTTCATTGGCTGGCTGCATGGCCAGGATCATCCCGAAATATTAAGCACCGTAACCGGCACCAAAGGTACTTACATGGCCTCCGGCAAGGAGCTTTTCGTGCGTGCGTGGATCCGCTCCGACAAGCCGAAGGAGAACGGTTACGCCAAGGGCGATATGGAGGTGGCGTGGCTCCAGCCATTTGCGCCAGTAGGCAGTGGGCAGTAGGCAGTGGGCAGTAGGCAGTTGGCAGTGGGCAGTTGGCAGCGGCGAAACAATTTAGCTTCCCGGGTGTTTTATTTTCAAAACATGGGACGAAACTATATCACCATACAGGCAACTCTTGATGTTCCTGTTGATATCGCCTGGCGGCTCTGGTCGGAGCCGGAGCACATTGTTCGCTGGAACGCCGCATCGGACGACTGGCATACGACTAAAGCGGAAAACGACCTGCAAGAAGGAGGGCGTTTCAGCTCGAGAATGGAAGCGAAGGACGGCAGCATGGGCTTTGATTTCTGGGGTAATTATGACCGGATTGTGCTTCACCGCCATATCGACAGCACCCTCGGCGACGGTAGAAAAGTGAAAACCACTTTTTCTGCGATTGATAACCAGACTGATATTGTTCAATCCTTTGAAGCGGAGAATGAAAATTCAATAGAATTGCAACGCGCTGGCTGGCAGGCTATTCTAAATAATTTCAAAAGCTATGCAGAAGCAAATAACTCCGTGCCTCTGGTTTGATGTCCGGTTTTTTTAATTGCCGGTTTTTCATTAATTTTTGGAAAATTTAATCTATGCAAAAGATTTATATTTTCCTTATTATCTGCTGCTTATCGGCATGCACAAGCAATAAACCGGTAAATACCGCCAATAACCCTGCTGATAATAATGCACCATTCAGCATTGAGAACCGGAAGGTCATCGTGTATACCACCGCCGACAGCACGGATCTGAGACTGACGGCAACCGATACCCTCGCCTTCGCTGAATTTGGCCAGCCGCTGGAAACGCAGCCTTCCATATTTGTGGATCCCTCACACCGGTTCCAGACTTTCCTCGGCATCGGCGGCGCATTCACCGATGCGGCAGCCGAAACCTTCGCAAAACTTCCGGCCGATAAGCAGAAAGAAATTATCGAGGCTTATTACGATAAAAACAAGGGCATCGGGTACACTTTCGGACGGACACACATGAACAGCTGCGATTTCTCAAGCGACATGTATACCTATATTCAGGATGGCGACAAGGAGCTCAAGACTTTCAGCATTGCCCACGACGAGAAATACAAGATTCCCCTGATCAAAAAAGCGATGGAAACAGCAGGCGGCAAGCTCGACCTGTTTGTGAGTTCCTGGAGTCCGCCGGCATGGATGAAAGACAATAACGACCGGCTCCACGGAGGCAAATTGCTGCCTGAATATTTTCAGACCTGGGCTGATTATTACGTGAAATATATCCAGGCACTGGAAAAATCGGGAATCCCGGTATGGGGCCTCACTACCCAGAATGAGCCCATGGCTAAGCAGATATGGGAGAGCTGCATGTACACAGCCGAGGAGGAACGCGATTTTATCAAGAATTTCCTGGGACCGACACTGAAAAAAAATAACCTGGGCGACAAGAAATTGGTTGCATGGGATCACAACCGCGACCTGATATACCAGAGAGCATCAACCCTGCTGAGCGATCCCGAAGCAGCAAAATATATCTGGGGCATCGGGTTTCACTGGTATGAGGTATGGACCGGCAGCCGGCAGTATGATAACGTGAAACGGACGGCAGAGGCTTTCCCGAACACTAACCTCCTGCTCACCGAAGCCTGCAATTACCCCTTCAGCTGGGAGACTTTCAACCAGTGGAAATGGGGCGAGAATTACGGCGAAAATATGATCCAGGATTTCAATAACGGTGCCATCGCCTGGACCGACTGGAACATCCTTTTAGATGAGACCGGCGGACCAAATCACGTGGCCGGATACTGCTTTGCCCCGGTACACGCGAAAACCAAGGAGGGAACGCTCCATTACATGAACTCCTTCTATTATATCGGCCACTTCTCAAAATTCATCAAGCCTGGCGCCCGGCGGGTGATCAGCTCCTCAAGCCGCGCCCAGCTGCTGACTACCGCCTTCATCAATGAAAACGGCAAACTGGCTGTTGTCGTCATGAATACCTCCTCACAGAAATTCCCTTACCGGATGTATATCGGAACCAAAGCGGTTGAGTGCATCAGCAGGCCTCACTCCATTGCAACACTTCTGATCGAGTAAGAAATTCGATAATTTGAAAATTCGATAATTCGATAATTCGATAATTTGAAAATTCGATAATTCGATAATTCGATAATTCGATAATTTGCTAATTGAAGACTGCCTACTGCCTTCTGCCATGATTCACGCTTTCTCGATAATTTTCTGGCAAAGCATGCCGGCCACGTAGGCCGATAATCTCTTGTATTCCACCGGAACGCCGCCGTAGCAGACGATCGGCAGGATCCACTCAAGCAAGGCCAGGTAATAAGGAACGATGTTGGGATCGCCGGAAGTGCATTCGAGCGCGTATTGTCGCATCCGGCGGGTCAGCGACAGATTACGGTGCATCTTTTCCGGTTGCCTGCCGTGCCATTCCAGATCAGGTACTGTGGTGAGACGGTCCCTGTTGTAAAATTCCGTGGTAAAGTCAATCATCAGTTTCCGGTCGTCCGGGGTCTCGAGAACGGCATGCTCGATCATGAAGATGGCCTCCAGACGCGCAAAATCAGATATCGCGGAACGCGGTTTAGTCTCGGAAAAATCTATCAGGTACACGTTCATTTCCTGATCCAGCAGGATATTCTGCATGTTCAGGTCGCCGTGACAGATAGATGAGTAATAGTCGATCGCCTGGTTGCGGCGTGCCGGGTACTCGTGCTTGAGGAACCAGTAAGGGTTGATCCATTTCTCGCCGGTCTCCTCAATCAGCATATACTGATCATCGGCATGTATCGACAGCTGTTCCATGGCCGTTTCGCACAGCGTGGTAAAAAAGGTGGTCGTCGGATCCTGGTCGCGATACGGATAAATTTTCCCCTTAACCGGTTGCCCGTACCAGGGCTTCAATATCTGGAGGAAAATCTTGTCGAACAGCGGCTCCAGCTGAGCCGTCGGCCATTCGTTAAACAGATGGGTGAGCCACCTGAGTCGGGTTTGCTCGCCGCCGATGCCCACAAAATTGTAGCGCAGCGCACCCTGGTCGCAGAAAAATACGGTCCCGAGAACGATGGCGCTGTTGTTCATGATGTAAGGCAAAGCATATTCCTGGCAGCGACTTGCCTCACGCGCAATCAGGTTACGGTTGGCGATTTTCAGTACGGTCGGCCTGAGTTTACGCCCCTCACGGTCGAACGATTCCACCTGGAAAGTCTGGGCCGAATAGCCGCCATGAAGCTGCTTTACCACCACCCGGGCAGAATCGATATATAACCGTCTGGCCATAAACATCTTGTATGGCTCAAAGGGGAATGGTTCAGAAGTTTCAACCTTGATACGGTTTTCTGCCGGATTGCCCCAAACGTCGGAATCGAACAGCCAGATTATGGGGTTGGTCAGGCGCATAGACTGATCGAGCAGTCCCACCCCTTCAATATTTTCGATATTCAGCGCCCGGCGGACAAATTCGGTAAACGATTCGCCGGGGTTCAAATCAGGAAGGGAATTCAGCAGAAACCTTCCGCCGCGCATCTTGTCGTCGGCGATTATCCCGACTGATATCGAGGGAAGAAATTCATTGAAATCGGCAATCACCATGCCTCTGGCCATACCCGAACCGACCATTTGCTGAATCCTGGTAAGGGCTTCGAGCAGTGTACTCATATCAATATCATTCCTTTCCGCCAGCTTAACCTGTCGGGTTGGCGCCGGGCTGAACGACCAGGCGTGCTGCAGGAAAATGCCTGCTGCCGAGGGATCGCTGACCACCCTGAAATCGGCCTGCATATTTTTGTTGAAAGGAATGAAGCCGGCACAATTTCCGATCGTGAAGAATGACCCCTGATTTTCGCCGTCGTCAACGAGCGATTCGGCAGGCGTTCCCGAACCGGCCGACAAGGCCAGCTCGTCAAATCCGGCTATATCGGGACTTACCCAATGCCAGGCCTGTCCGGCTGATATGCCGTTGTCCTGAACCTGATATTGATAATCACCAATGCTGATTTCAGAGCTCTTACCTATGCTTTTCCGCAACCGCAGTACCTCCTCGCGTGCCCCGGCTGCATCCTTGAATACCGGAAATACCTTGTGCAATCCCGTCATCTCGATCACCTGGTAAACTTCGGGCGACAGGTTGGCAAGCATCAGGCTGCCCCTCTTGGCTGCCAGTTTTTTTGCCGCAGCCATAAGTGAGCGGATACCCGTGCTCGACAGGTAATTGCAGCTCCGGAAATCGATGATCAGATGATCTTCCTGATCAACAAGCAGTTGTACTTTGTCGTTAAATGCTGCGCTGTTGAGGGTATCCAACCTGCCTTCGGGAATAACGAGACAAACAGCGGCTTCGTTGCGGATTGATATGGTAAACATGAGCTGATAAACTGATGAGAAGATTTCCCCGTTAATTTAGGAAAAATCTTTCAGTTGACTTCATTCGGAAGTCCGGGCAGGATACCCTTATCTACGTAAATCGGGCGGACGAATTTACGGAACGACTTTATCGTAAGGCCAAACCAGATACCGGCCACCAAGGTAATGGCACCGGCGATCAGCATGGCAATGGGAATACCCAAACCGCTCGCTGCGGTGCCGGCCAGAAGGTTTCCAAACGGGCTGGTTCCCATCACCGCCATCGCGTAAAAACTCATCACCCGGCCGCGCTTGTCTTCATCGGCAATGGTTTGCAGCAGGGTGTTCATGGATGCCAGGGTGAGGATCATGGCTCCGCCGCCGAAATAAAACACGATCATCGATGCGTAAAGGGTCTGCGAAAAAGAAGCCAGCATCAGGGCAAGCCCCAAAACGCTGAAACTTGCGGCAATGATGGTTCCGAGTCCCAGAACGGTTTTTCTCGAAGCCATGTATATCGATGAGGTCAGTGCGCCGGCGCCCAGCGCTGACATCAGGAGTCCGAGCGTATGGGAATCTCCTTTCAGGATCTCCTTGGCGTATGCCGGTAGCAGAACGATGAACGGCATGCCGATAATTCCGAGAGTGGCAAGCAGCAGCATGAGGCGCCTAATCGGGATCGACTGGAAAGTGTACCGGAAGCCATCGGAAAAACTCTTCTTGAAATTATCCGTTGAGGCCGCCTGCTTGCGTGGCGGCAACTTTATCTGCAGGAGTGCACCGATCACAGCCACAAAACTGGCTGCATTCATGGCAAAGCAGACCCCCTCACCCAATGCTGCGATGGCTATCCCGGCGATGGCCGGTCCAATCAGACGGGCACCATTGAATATGGCTGAATTCAGTGCAATGGCATTTCCCAGATCGTCGGGATTATCGATCAGATCGACCACCAGTGATTGCCTGGCGGGGGCATCGAAAGCGGTGACGATGCCGGAAAAAACGCTCAGGGCGATGAGATGCCAAACCTCGATTGCGTTAAACAGGACCAGCAAAGCCAGTGTGGTTGCCTGCACCATATAAAATACCTGGGTCAGGGTCATGATCCGCAGACGGTTGAACCGGTCGGTGAGCACCCCTGAGAAAGGAGTCAGTAAAAAGGTTGGGATCTGTCCGAGGAACCCGATCAGCCCGAGCAGGAAAACCGATCCGGTAAGCCGGTAAACCAGCCAGCTGAGCGCAATACTCTGCATCCACGATCCGATCAGCGAAATACCCTGACCGGTAAAGTAGAGACGGTAATTCCGGGAATGCAGCGATGCGAAAATTCCTCTTGAATGTCGTGGTAAGGGACGGGGTCCCCGCCTTCGCGGGGATGACAACTCTATCGATCTGGACTCCATTTTACAAATTTAGTCTTAAAATTTTAAGACTTTCCTTTTTGCCCTCCTGCTGCCAACTGCCAACTCTTCCGATCTTCTTCTTCGTCTACCGGTCTTCTTCATCGTTCCCCGATCTTCTTCTTCGAATATTGGTGTAATACAATGATCCGGCGAGTGTGATGGCGGCTACGATCATCAGAGCCACCACGCGGAAAACGACATCCATCGTTTTCAGGTCGAACAGGAACAGGTAGAAGATTGCCAGGATCAGCAGTCCGATCGATATCCAGCGGTATTTCATGATTTTCAGCAGGAAGCTCAACCCGAAAAAGAGTGCTGCCGCGCCTACCCAGGAGAGGGTTACAAATTGTTTGGGCATCGCAAAGTACAAGGTAAACGGGATCAGCAGGAAAGCGGTGATCAGGTAAAAATTCCGCAATACCTCATTTTTCAGCTCCAAACGTTCCTTTTGCCAGAACAATATCCGGGCGGTAATCAGGGCGGTGAGCGTAAAAACAATATCTATGGAATTGATAGGCTTGGTCTGAACCAGGTAAAATATCAGGAGACCGAGAAACAGGAAAACGTTTACGATAACGATCAGTTTCAGGCGGAACCAAAGGGCGACCGATACTACCAGGATACTTTGCAGGGCCAGCCAGAGATACGATCCGGGCAGACCGGCGAACCCGTAAATGGTGATGCTGATCGCCACAAAACTGATGCATGCGTAAAAGGCCACGATGAACGGATTCTTATCCTGCTTTTTCAGCAAAGCGGCATAGGTCATGGTGAAGACGGCTATCAGGATAAAGAAAATCATGTAGTCGGTCTTGTAAAACTTGGTTACCTGTAAAAGGAAGATTCCCGAAAACAGGATTGCGTTCCAGATATTCACCGAGATGCTGAAGTTTGCCGGAACTTCTTTGCGCTGAAAAAACAGCGATCCGAGTGAGAAAAGTATGCCGTTGGCAAACAGGAACAGGAGGTTGGTCTGGGGCGAAGCAACCATCAGGATAGGATGGCCTGCAATCGGATTTCCGAAAAGCCAGAGCAAGTGGTTGATATAAACCAGGAAGAGCGCGTACATCAGTTGCACCGACCATCCCGACCGGATAAACAGGGCAACCGAGAGGATGGTGGCCAGGGTTCCGGCACCGAGTGCAACCAAAGTGGAATCCGACAGCAACCCTGCCGTAACCAGCATGGTCAGTCCGATGGAAGTCAACAGTTGCGACTGGTATTTCCAGGCAAATAAGAATTGTGCGAGTATCGGGATCACTAAGAGGATCATCTCCAGCGTCCGGCTTTCAATGACAGGTGGCGAGCTGAAAAAATGCATCCGGAGAACCACGTAATACAGCAGCAGAAAGGCGCCCATGCGTATGCGGTACACCTGAGTGGGGAATTTTATCCGCATGAAATAGGTCAGGACGAATACCCCTCCGGTAGAAACCAGTCCGGTTATTGTTTCGGCCAGTGACCCTACTTTTTTCTGAAAAAGTACCATGATGAAAATCACCAGGAACATGATTATGAAGCTGCTGAGCCAGGCAAAACCATCTTCGCCGATGGTGGATTCGAGGCCTTTGCGCTCCACTTTCTCCTCCTCAGCATCGTCGTCGCCCTCCGGATTCCAATAGAGCAGGTACCGTTTCATGGGTGATGCCTCGAGACGCGAGAATTTGCGTTCCATATCGGCAATCCTCGATCCCATCTCATCTACCGAGGCGCGCAGCTCCTGAATTTCTTTCAGCAGTGTGTGATCAGATGTATCCATAATTAACTCCTCCGTTAATTAAATAACGCAAAATCAAACCTTTACAGCCTGATATTACGAAATTAGTTATGAATAAACAATCGATGCGATTAAAGGCAAAAGGCAGAGGGCAGAGGGCAAAAATTAGGAATAAGGATTAGGAAATAAGGAAAAGGGGGCTTATCAATAGCCCCTGGTTTTAACCCGGGGGGGGATTATTATCAATAGCCCCGGGTTTTAACCTGGGGATTGAAAAAAAGGCCGCCAGTTTCCCAACAGCCTTATTCCCTAAAAATATTTCTTATTACTAATTTTTGCCTTCTGCCTACTGCCTTCGGCCTTATTCGGCGGCCGGATCAAGTCCGGGGCAGGCTCTATTCGGCTGCCGGAGCAGCGGGCGGAGTGGGCGCTGCCGGGGCTACTTTGGGCGCCACTTCAGCTTTCCAGAGCTTAACATTAACGGCAGCCGGTCCGCGCTGGCCGTTCTCAATCTCAAAGTTGACGATATTATCCTGCTGGATATCTTCCTGGAAATTGTTTACATGCACAAAAACACTCTGCTGGGTTTCAAGATCCCGGATAAATCCAAATCCTTTGGAATCATTGAAAAAGGTAAGGATGCCTTTCCTGATGGGGTTAACCATCTGGGATGCGTCTCTTTTGGGTATGCTGATTTCGATATCTTCGAGTTTGGTCTGCTTTCGCCTGTCGAATTCGGGCGGGGTTGAGGAGATCATGCCAAATTCATCTACATAGGCAATCATGCTGTCGGGACTGCCGCTGCCTTCATTTTCTTTTCTGAGAATCCTCTTCTTTTCTTTCTCTTTGCGCTTTTTATCCTGCTTGCTTCGTACTTCTTTTTTGTTGCTTGTTTCCTGCGACCTACCCATAAATTGCTGTTTTTATTCTAATTGTAACGGGGCACAAGGTAGGCTTAATTAATGTAACTTTTAGCTAAACACGGAAATAGAGCAGTTGGCAGTCAGCAGTTGGCAGTAGGCAGTTGGCAGTTGGCTGTAGGCAGTTGGCAGTTGGCAGTTGGCAGTCGCAGTAAGATCGACAGAGGTGTCATCCCGTTGAAAAACGGGATCTCCTCCCAAACCTCCAAATCCCCCGGTAGAACGTTCACCCTTACCCAATTCACCTCAACACCGCCATCCTCTTCGTCTTCAGCGCCTTACCTGTTTTCAGACTGTAATAATAGATGCCCGGGGGAACCGGCCGGCCCGTGTCGCTCTTCCCATTCCACAGCACCTCATGTTGTCCCGATGGCTCGTTTCCCGTTCGCAGCATCCGGACCCTGTTTCCCGCCTGGTCATATATCGCCAGCTCCACGGGTCCGCCTTCCGGAATAAAATAGCTGATAACGGTTTGGGAGCTGAAAGGGTTGGGACGGCAATCATAGAGCACAGCCTGAACCGAAGCCGGAAGAGCCTCCACCGAGGTGGATCCCGGGGCAAGTCCGTTGCCAACAATCACATCATCGATGTTCCAACCACCGGCAGTTCCGGTGCTGTTGCTCTGTAGCTCGAAAACAACGGTTACGGACGGGTTATTGTCGGCGATGGCGGAGATGTCGATTACTTTGGAGGTCCAGTTAATATCGAAGAGGCTCTGCTGACCGTTTTCCCAAACTACCACGTTGTTCACCCGGATTCGGGCAAAATCGCTGATCCTGACATTCAGCCAGCGCATGAATTTCAACCCTGAATTTTTAAAACCCGAGCAATCAATAACCGGGCTCCTCAGATAATTGTACTGATTCGCCTGGTACGATCCATCCCAGCTGGTCCCCGCATAGGAATCCCAGCCCATATTGTTACCCCGGCAATTAACTCCCGACCAGGCACTGCCGGGATCACCCGCCTTGCCGGCCGGCGTACCCAGCTGCCAGTCGTCGTGGGCATTTGATGAGGTTCCGTACGAAGCGTGCACCCATCCGTTCTCCCCTTTCTCAAAATCATCGTAAAACCCGTTTATATTGTTCATCTTGAAGGCAATAGATGTCGAGCAACCCTCTGCCGATGAAATATCGGCATGAAAACCGGCCAGGTATCCCTTCGGCGCCCCCGGTGGCAGGCTCACCTGAAAATAAAAAGTGTGATCACCGCCTTCACCAAGCTCATCGGCTTCATCCTGGTCGGAAACGATAGTGAAAAACGTGTCTGATGTTGTAATAACCGCCGACAGAACGTGCAGTCCCTGACGACCGTCATTGGAAACTTTAAGTCCGAGAGTTACCGTTTCGCCATTGTCGAAAGCCCCGTTGCCATTGCCGTTTGAGTCATCGATACTGATTTTCGCAATGTCCAGCTCAGGAGTAAAAGCTTCAACCTCAGAATGCTCCAGCCAGCCGAATCCGGCTGAGTCGCTGATGGATATCCGAAGGTCTAAAATCTCACCGTCCGGGGTATTCGGATCGATACGGAACAGTGCCGTATCCGCAGAGGTTTTGGATTTATCACCCTCGATGTTGCCGAAATAAATGCTGTCCCTGAAAAACCGGATGTTGGGGTTGTCTGAGCCGATCTTCGCATAAACCTTCGATGCCCGGATCGATTGTACATTATTGAGGGTCATGGAAAACCCGACCATCTCCCCCACATTCACCTTCCCGTCGCCGTTGCCCGAGGTTGATGCAGTCCTCTTATCTGAAAGTACGACCTGGCTCACCTCCAGAAATGCAGCGCGGTCCATCTTGATATCCCAGTGGGTCAGGCTGTCGGCATAGATCGTAACGTCCTTGATGACAGTACGGTATCCGGGTGCCGATATCTGAAAAGTATAGGTTCCCGGCACGAGGTAACGGTAATAGCGGCCATATTGGCTGTCGGCATGCCGGGCCAGCAATTTCCCCTGGTCATTAATTTGCGGAATTTCAATGGTAGCGGGCACCGGCACTCCCGTGCCCGCGTCCGTGACCAGTCCGGTTACCCCGGCCTTTGAGGCCTGGCGGACCATGGTTTTCCACCCGTTCAGGTTGGCGATGTTCATTTCCGGGACCACGCTGTAATCGGGAGCCTGACTGAGCCCGAGCTCCACGGTAAAGGCCAGGGTATTATGGTTCACGTACATGTAATCGCAATATTCGCCAGCCGTAAAATACCAGCGGCCACCCTGCACCAGACTGTAATGCCCTCCCGGTATGGTTGTTGCCTCACTAACCTTGCCTCCCAGGTAAATCATGGCCGCTGAATCCGGTGCTGAGGCATCGGTATGGGTCCAGGAATAGAGCACGTACTGTGCCGAAGTATGATAGGAAAGGCTCATGATGGGCGGATATTTAGCCGTAAAATCCCGTATGGCACGCGTTTCCGGTTCGGAGAAGGCCGAGGGGCCATGGCCTCCGCCGGGCGTAAATCCGAATGAATAATTCCGGTTCAGGTCGACCCCGTGATCATTGCCCCGCTGCATGGCTTCACGCCCATCAGGGTTCACCATCGGAACATACCAGATCTCCATATTGTTGACCCAGGCAGTTACCTCGGGATCCACCCCGTAATTATCGCAGAGATAATTGATTTGATATAATGGAATTTCGACGCTGTGAACCTCGTTGCCGTGATGGGCTCCAAGAAACAGCAGGGGCGGCTCATCCTCGTCGACTCCCGGATTGTCGGAGATCTTCAGACAGAGGATCGCCCTGCCTTTATTGCTGAGCCCTATGGTAACCAGACGGGTAATATCAGGATAACTGGCGTGAATCCTTTTGAGTTCATCCAAGGTATTCTGATAACCGTGAAATGGCGGAACCGACTTTAAATCAAGAGCATCCCGGTAAAGATCTTTAAAGCTTTCGGCGATGAATTCAACGGTTACCCCGTTGATATTCAGTTTTTGCATTTGCTCCGGTCTGGCCAAAACCTCTATCCACTCCCCCGGTTTCCGGTTATATACGCTGATGCCGGTACTCTCAATATCCCTGATCTGACTGAAATCCTTAACATGGATACGGTACAATTTACTTTCAGATTCTTGTGCCCGGAGTAAGGTCGGTGCCAGTATCGTGAAGGTGAACAAGATAAAGAATATCGATTTTTGCATGGGTAATGGTTATGCCACGAATATACGAAACGAGTTGTTAAAGAGTCAGAAGTTTACTTAAGTTTAAAGAAGAAATAAAGGCCCCCTATGAAAACGAAAGTTTTATACCTGCTGATTTCACTGACTGTTCTGTTTGCCACCTGCAAAAATGAAGAATCGGAATTGCCCGCTGAGCTGGTGACAGCCAAAACCAACCTGACGGCCGAATTCAACCTCCTGAATCAGAGCATAGGTACGGCGGTGGTAAATATTCTGTCGATTTATCCGGATACGGTTAAGATAAGGTCGAAAATTAAGGAACTGGTCAATGAATCTGATTTTGTGATCGAATTCTCCTGGGTCACTCCTGCCGGGATCATGCTGATCGTGGAACCTTCCATTTACTACGGCTCCCAGGGTATCGATATCAGTGATCAGGACCATATCATCAAGTGTTTTGAGACAAAACTGCCGGTTTTGAGTAAACAATTTTTTGCAGTAGAGGGTTTCTATGCAACTGTGGTCATTCATCCGGTGGTGAAGAACAATGCCCCATTAGGGGCCGTCGATGCACTTTTTTACCCGGAGCAGCTCTTGGAGATCGTATTGAAGCCGATTTTTGAAGGGAAGGATTTCGAGATGTGGGTAATGGAAGAAGGAGGCAGGATTTTGTATGACCAGGACGCCGCTGAGATCGGTCGCGACCTTTTTACCGACCCTTTGTATGCCGGATTTCCCGAATTACTTGAAGCCGGCAGGAAGATCGATGCCGAGGACAATGGCACCACAACCTACTCATTTTATAAGGCCGGCACCACCCAAACAGTCACCAAACTGACTTACTGGGATACCTACGAGATATACGGTACCCAATGGAAGCTTGTCTGGGTTAAAGCCCAATAATTTCCCCTTTTTGGCATAGCGCTTGTTGCTTTTTAGGTTGAATAAACTTGAAAACTAGATCGTTTTATATAATATTTTGATTTACTGATTATTATAAACGCGTTCATTGACGTCTTTGTAATCTTTCTGGAATATTTTTCTATTTTCGTAACTGAAAGTGGAACCTGCCTCCTTAATGTGGAATAACGGATGAATAACATCCTGGGATATATATCTCTTACAGGACTATTTTTGTCGCTGGTAATCCTGTTTTACAACAGGGGTTATACCGGATCGAACCGTTTTCTGGGATCCTTTTTCTTTTTTGCATCCCTTTACACCATGGGCCTTTGCATCGGAATGTACGGGGACTCAGTGATTTTGTCGGCGTTGCTCGGGCCAACGACCATACCGTTTTTCTACCTGATCGGGCCATTTTCTTACCTGTATGTGCGCAGTGTTTTGCGCGACAATCCCAAACTATCCAAATACGATTACCTGCATTTCGCTTTGTTTTTCATCCAGGTGGGGGGACTGATGCCTTATTACCTGAGCTCCTGGGATCACAAGATGGAGATCGCCGGCATTATCCAGTCCGATAATTGGACCCTGCCCTACCTGGCTGTCAATGTATTGCCTTCCAAAATCAATCTGTTTCTCAGGCCTTTGCAGATGACTGTCTACCTGGTGGTTCAGTGGTACCTGGTCTGGAAATACCAATGGAGTGAACGTTCATCGGTACCATCGGTCCAGCTAAAATCCACGAAGCGCTGGCTCATTATTTTCTTGGGAATATCAACCTTATGGTTCATCAACACGATGAATATCATTGTTGACCATCTCAGATACCGGAGCCGGTCGGAATTTCTTTCCCATGTTCAGCCTGCCCTGATTTTAGCTGGTGCCATTCTGGTTATACTCACAGTCAGCCTTTTAATGTTTCCACAGGTTATGTACGGATTGCCCAGGATCGCTACGGTAAAACCCGGTAAGCCGGGCAAGGATCCCGGTCAGGATCCCGGTCAGGATGCGGCTACCAGGCTAAACGACCTTCAAACACGCCTCGAATGCCTGATGGTTGAGAACCAGCCTTTCCTCGATCCTGAATTTTCGATCAATTCCCTGTCGGTTCAATTGAAAATACCGGTACATCACATCAGGTACTACTTTTCGCAGCACCTAAATATTTCCTTCACAACCTATAAGAACCGTCTTCGCGTAGATTATGTAAAAATGCTGATCGAAAAGGGCGAAGAAGAAAAACACAGTGTGGAAGGATTGGGTCACCTGGCAGGATTCTCCTCAAAATCCAGCTTCTTTGCAGCCTTTAAAACCGAGACCGGAATGACACCACTCGAGTATCACCGATCGCTTAACACCAGCGCTAATACTAGGCTGTAGAATAATTAGTACTCCAACTTTTTAAATTTCTGGAGCATTGGCGGATTTCACATATCTATAGTTGTGAATAATTTATCATATTTGCTTAATTTGGCGAAAACCTCCCTTTTACGCAGGGATTTCTGAGAGATTACAAAAGATTGTTCAAGGAGCGATTAAGAGTATTTATGATTGCAATTGTAGGATTATGACTAAAAAGATATCACAATTCATCCTGTTGGCCGGGCTGCTTTTCACCCCGGTTTTTTCCGTTTGGGCACAAACACCCGGGATGATCACAAAGCCCGCACTGGCTCCAGGCAAAGCTGTTTTGGATCCTGACGGCGACGGATATGTTTCCTTGAAGACGAATGGTGTTCAGCTTGGTTTTACCGTCCCGCCAAACAATGATGTGATTCAGAGCGAGATACCGTTTATGGATTTAGACAAGGCCGATCCGGTTTCTGACCTGTTGAGAGGACCTACAGGAGCTTTTTCCGAAATCATTGGAATCGATGTCGCTGGAAACAATGCGATCATGTGGTATTCCGACGGTACCAATCTTTTTTATCGGTTCCGGATCGATTACTTTGCCCCGAACTCTAAGTCCTATTCAGTGCTCATCGATACCGACAGCAAATTTGGATTTACCGGAACAGGTTCCGATCCGAATGCCATGACCGGTAACCCGGGATTTGAAGTGGAAATTGTCCTACAAACCAACTTTAACGTTCAGGCGTATAATATCGACGGCACCACTTCCGGCACTCTTGTCGCCAGTTACAGTTACGATACCAATGCCCAGAAATCAATTGCCTCAACCTACACCAGTGGAAATCAGGATTATTTCTATGATTTTTACCTGCCATACTCATCTATATCAGGGCTTTTCACCCCCTCCTCAGCCTTAAGGACCATTACTTTGACCAGCATGAACCCGCAACCTGCCATGGGTAACAACGCCCAGTCGGATGTCGGCGGAACCGGGTCCACCGGTAGTCTGGACGCTATTTTTCTGACTCACATCCTGGCTGAAACACCAACAACGCCCGGTAATTCAGTCCTTCCGCGAAGTGCCTGCCCATCGATCGATGCCGTTGGCACCAGCAGCACGGCAATCAGCGGAACCTCAACCGAAGCCTCGGGTACAAGTATCACTGTATATGTTTACCAGAGCGATGGAACCACCCTGATCGGGAGCGGGACCACTACTACTTCCGGAACTACCTGGTCTATAAATGTTTCCTCTTTGAGCCCTTCGGTTACCCTTGCCAATGGACAGATTGTTAAGGCAACAGCTACCGCAGTCGAAAAAGGTTTATCTGCCAACGATTGCGACATAACAACAGTCACGGGTTGTGCCGGCAGCACCTCCACCAGCGGGGTTACACTAACCAAAATCAGCGGCGGTAAGGGTTATACCGTAACAAACACTTTTGCGGCTGGAACCATTTTTACCTGGTACAATGCAGATTACACCCTCGCCACCTATCCCGACAAGAACGGTTCACTTGTCAATATAGTTAACCCCCAAACCAGTGCTACCGCATCCCAGACCATGACCTTTTCCACGCAGACCGGTCAGACCTTCCCTGCGGGGGTGTATTTTTTCACCTTCCAGGAGCCGGGCAAATGCGTATCCTCTTATTTAACCGATTGTCAGTACAGCACCGCAGGATCCTCAACTGTACCAACAATAACCACTTCTACAATAACTATCTCCACCACATCGGTATCAGGTACCTGCGCCTCTTCAACCGGAACCCTGATCAATCTTTACGCGGATGGAACCTTCCTGAAAAGCACCACAGTTGCAAGTTCCACAACCTGGACGATTACGGGATTAAACCTTACCACCTATAGCTGTGCTTCTATTACAGCCACTGAAACCGATCCGGGAAAATGCCCGACACCGACTGCTACGGGTGTGTCGGTAACTCATGCAGGAACAAAGCCCACAATAAGTACCATCGGGTGTTCACCCACGAGCCCGGTTACCTCCATAAGCGGATACTCAAACGACGCTGACGGAAGTACCATTACTCTTTACAGGACCACTCCTTCACCGCGCACCGCTCTGGGCACAGCCACTGTAACCAGCGGAGCGTGGACGGTCACCGGGCTTAGCCTCGTTTCAGGCAATGTCGTTGTTGCAGCAGTAACAGCAGGCAGCTGCGTGACCACAAGTCCGGATTCGGATGCTCTCACCATATCAACCCAGACCAGTTTAACACCTTATACAATCGCAATAACGGCTCCAACCGAAGGTCAAAGTTCAGTTAGCGGCACGATATCCGGAGGAACCTATCCGGTGACTCTCAAATTATATATCGATCAAAGCCAGATTGGCGCCGCTGCCGGGATAACCGTCAGCGCTGCCGGAGCCTGGAGTGTGGGCAGTCTGCTCTCTACCGATCTATACATAGGTGCCACACTTAACGTCACGCTGACCGCTGCCTCGAGTTGCGAAAGCTCGCTCAGTTCGGCATCGGCAACTGTTCAATGCCTGCAGCCTGCCACCCCAACCTATACCGGCGGAAGCTTTGGATACTGTGTGGGCGGAGCCGGTAGCATAACCTTAACCACATCGGAATCTTTGGTTATTTATCAGTTGGTCGACGGAGCCGGAACAGGCGTTGGACCTGCCTACGTGGGAACCGGATCTGCCATCACATTAACAACCAATTCGATAAGTTCAAATCTTGGACCGGTATACGTCAAGGCATTTAAACTGGCCAACTCATCGTGTACCGTAACATCCGGTACGGCAATTAATTTCGATACGCCAAGTCCCTCGCCCACGGTCACCTTCTCGAGCACCAGCGTATCAGTACTGAAAGGAACGACCTCGGTTAATCTGCCGTTCACGGCAAAATCCGTCACGGCTGTTGGCCCGCCGGCAACCATTTCAGCCGACACGTACACAATAGCCTATTCAATTTCGGCTAAAAACCAGGGGTTCACCGATGTAACCGTTGCCACAGCTGTTCCTACAGCTCCCGGCAACATCGCTTTGGTAGTTCCCGCAGCTGCTGCCACAGGCAATTACACCGGAACCATTGCCATTGCCTCCGGAGCCGGAGCGTGCAGCTCTTATTACGGATTTACGATCACCGTTTACAGTTCTACTTCGCCACCGGTGATCAGCGTTCAGCCTGCCAATGCATCGATTTGTTCCGGCAGCACAACCACATTAAGCATAACGGCCGTCAATGCCACCGGGTATCAGTGGCAATCTTCAACCACAGCCTATAACGGTCCCTTTGCCAATATCGGCGGAGCCACCTCAGCAACTTATACCACCGCTGCCTTATCAACCAAAACCTATTACCGTTGCCTGGTATCCAATGCCAACGGTAGTGTGACCAGCGACGCGATATCGGTCTTCGTTACCGCATTGCCGGCTGCAGGCGCCATTACCGGCAGTTCATCGGTTTGTGCCGGACAATCGTCAGTCCCCTACAGCATCACTGCACTTTCCACCGCAACCTCCTATACCTGGAGCTATTCCGGAACCAATGTGACGATCAACGGGACGACCGAATCCGTGACACTGAGTTTCGCATCCAATGCAACCTCAGGCACCCTTTCGGTAACCGGAAACAACTCCTGCGGAGCCGGAACTGCCTCAACCCTGGTCATTACGGTTGGCGCCACACCGTACATCAACAACATGACTGCCAATGCATGCAGCGGTTCTGCCTTTACGGTTACCCCGGTTAACACAACCAACGGCATTGTTCCATCCGGAACCACTTACAGCTGGAGTGCCCCGGTAGTTACGGGAAGCATGACCGGCGGGGCTACCGGCAGCGGAGCATCAAGCATAACCGGTACACTCACCAATCCGACAGGTACCGTTCAAACCGCCACCTACACGGTTACTCCAGTCAAAGGAAGCTGCACCGGCAGCACTTTTACCGTTACCGTAAGTATCAATGCGCCGATCAGCCTGACGGCCACACCGACCGATGCAACCTGTAACGGGGGATCAACCGGCAGCATCAGTTTAAGCGTATCCGGCGGAACCCCGGGTTACACCTACGCCTGGACAGCAACCAGCTTTACTGCAACTACGCAAAACCTCAGCAGTCTGTCCGCAAAAACCTACAGCGTAACCGTAACCGACAGTTACAGCCCGCAATGCACCGCCACCACATCGGCCATTGTTGCCCAGCCAACCGGAATGACCATCACCCCCTCGATTACCAATATCTTGTGCAACGGAAATACCACAGGGGCCATCTCAATATCAGTCAGTGGCGGAACCGGAACAATAACCTACCTGTGGAATGACGGTAACACATCGCAGAACCGAACAAGCCTCGCAGCCGGCAACTATTCCGTTACCGTCACCGACGCCAACGGATGTACCGCCTCCTCAGGCACTCTGGCCGTAACCCAGCCGTCGGCCGCCATCAGTATCACGCCGACGGTCACCAACGTACTTTGCAACAGCAACAGCACCGGAGCCATATCGATTTCGGTGAGTGGCGGAACCTCTCCATACACTTATGCATGGACCGGTCCGAGCAGTTTCACTGCCACAACGCAGAACATCAGCAGTCGACCGGCCGGCACCTACTCGGTAACCGTAACCGATGCAAGCGGCTGTACCGCAACCTATACCGGAACCATAACCCAGCCGACAGCCTTAAGCCTGACTACCGCTGTAACCAATGAAACCTGTCCGAGCGGCACCGGCTCGTCCAACGGCGCCATCGACCTTACGGTTTCAGGAGGCACAGCCGCCTATACTTACCTATGGGTTGGCGGAGCCACCACGCAGGATAGAACCGGCCTTGCCGCCGGCACCTATTCCGTAACCGTAACCGATGCAAACAGCTGCACGGCAAGCAGATCGGTAACGGTAACCACGATTAATTCCAGTACCGTAACACCGGGTACGATCAGAAAATAAAAATATTGACGATACGAAATATCAGCTGATATGATCAAAATATTACCAAATCTGGCTTCAAGATTCCCTGCGAAAACATGTGCAAAAATGATTGCATTTGCTCTGGCGTTTGGACTCTCTATCCATCCTGTTATGGCGACTGTCACCATTACTACCGCGACAGGTGGAACAAATATCTCAGCTGACAAAGCTGCAAATGCGACTTCTCCCGCTTGGACTACTCTTGGTGATATAATTATTCTTGAAGGTCAGAACGGGGACTTTACTGCAGCTATCACCAATGGCACTTTTACCCTAGCCGCACCTTCCGGATGGAATTTCAATACAGGCGTGGGTACAGTAACATATACCGCCTCCCGGGATATGACTGCCCTGGGAATATCAGTAACTTCAACATCAATAGTTATTACGTATACTACAAATAACCCTTCCAATAAAATCGATCAAATTACTATTTCCGGGATTCAGGTACAAGCAACATTAGGAGGAAATATTCCTGGAAGTGGTGACATAATCTTTTCAGCAGCAAGTAATTCAATAGCTGGTATAACTTTAGGTACGACCAGTGCGGGCTCACTATCTCAAACCTTTGGCTCTGCATCAAAATTAGCTTTTACTACTCAGCCCAGTAACGGCTCACCAGGCGTTAATCTTCCAACTCAGCCCGCTGTAACTGTCCAAGATCAGTTTGGCACAACAGTTACTACAGCCTCCAATTCCATAACGTTGGCCATTGGAACGAATCCAGGTAGTGGAACATTAACTGTTGACACTAATCCATTATCAGCAACATCTGGTGTTGCAACATTTTCTGGTGTAAAGATTAATAACGTTGGGACGGGATATACATTGACAGCTTCAGCAGGAGGGCTTACTGGTGCCACTAGCTCGACGTTTAATATCTCAGTAAGTAACACTATAACAACTGGTACAGTTTCTGGCTCCCCATTTTGTGCAGGTGCGTCCAGCATAAATGTGCCTTTTAATTACTCACCATCAGCGAATTTCGGGGCTGGCACAACCATCTTTAAGGCCCAATTATCCAACTCTTCTGGTTCGTTCGCATCCCCTGTTGATTTACAGACAGTGACATCAAATGCCAGCGGAAGTCAGAGTATAAGTGCGACCATTCCAGCTGGAACCACAACGGGCACTGGCTATAGGATCAGAGTTGTTAGTGATAGTCCGGCAGTTAATGGAAGTGACAATGGTTCGAACCTTTCAGTAAATGCATTACCAACCAATAGTCTGACTGTGGGAGGTACAACATCACTCTGCTCGGGTTCGGGAACTAATATCACAGTAGCTCTTTCAGAAAGTGGCGTTAATTATCAGTTACGTAATAATGCCGACAATAGTGCTGTTGGCTCTGCTGTTGCAGGGACAGGTGGAACAATTAATTTACCAACAGGTAATTTGTCGGCGACAACCACCTATAATGTATTAGCCACAAATGCCACTTCAAGCTGCAGTGCTCAATTAACAAGCACCGCCACCGTGACGGTTAATGCCGTCCCGGGAATTAGCTCTCATCCATCAACCGGGACGCAAAGTTTATGTTTGAATGCGACACCTACAGATTTATCAATCACAGCATCAGCCGGGAGTGGTTCAATAAGTTCCTATAAGTGGTATAGTAATACCTCAGCCTCCAACAGTGGAGGCACCTTAGTAGCAACCCACACAAGCTCTTCAACCTCCGACACCTATACACCGTTAACTTCATCCGCCGGAACCTTGTATTATTATTGTGTTGTGACTAATAGCAATACCTGCACTACTACTAGTAATGTTACAGGAGCGATAACGGTGAATTCACTGCCAACCACAAGTTTGACTGTCGGAGGGACTGGCTCTCTATGTACAGGATCAAGCACAAACATTACGGTAGCCTTGTCGGAATCCGGCGTAAATTATCAACTTCGAAATAATGCCGACAACAGCTCTGTTGGTTCACCAGTTGCTGGAACCGGAGGAACAATCAACCTGCCGACAGGCTCTCTAAGCTCTACGACAACTTTCAATGTTCTTGCCACCGTTGCATCTTCAAGCTGCTCGGCTCAGTTATCAAGCACCGCCACCATTACGGTAAATGCCCTCCCAACAGTTACCCTGGGTGCCAATCCCTTAGTTTGCGGTGGAACAACCTCGGCAAATCTTCCCTATCTGGCAACTACAGGTTCACCCGACAAGTACAGTATCGTTTGGGATGCCACTGCAATTACCGCAGGCTTCTCCAACGTAACAGACGCTTCTCTGACCAGCTCTCCCATAGCCATAACTGTGCCTTCGGGGGCCGCGGCGGCCGTTTACAACGGCACATTGTCCGTCAAGAAAAATTCTACAGGATGCTCGAGCACCGGGACCGCTATTACTGTTACTGTGAGCAGAGTGTCAATTACCCCAACTGTCACCCAGCCAACCTGCTACAGCGACGGAAGCATAACACTCTCCATTAGTGGGGGCACCGCGCCCTATACCTACGATTGGGCAGATGTTTCGGGAACAAGCAATCCAAGAGACCGGGCCGGTCTAGCAGCCGGCAGTTATACGGTTACTGTAACCGATGCAAACGGCTGTACCGCAACCTCCGGTGCTCACGTATTGACCGCAGCATCGGGTTGCACCGGGCTTACCGTTTGTCAGTCCGATGCCGGAACTGTTTTCTCGGTCGATCCGAATCCGGCCAACACCACCTATACCTGGTCGATTACCAAGACAACCAGTGGTGATTATACAGCTTATATAACGTCAGGCACAGGAACACCATCAATCACTGTCAACTGGACTGCCCACGGAATTTATCCCGTTGCACCAGTTGGGGCTTATACAATAAGTGTATATGGTTCAAATGCGAGTTGCGACAATAGTACGCCATCTACGGTTACCGTTTATGTTCAGGCACCAACCGCCTATGCATCAGCCGATGCGGCTTGCGCAGGCGGAGCCATCAACCTGCATGCAAGTGGAGGAACAACTTATTCATGGACCGGCCCGAACAGTTTTACCAGTCAGAGTGCAAACCCTGTAATTTATAATGCTTCTTCCGGAACGCATAACGGCACCTATACGGTTACCGTCACCGACTCCGACGGCTGCTCGGCGACTGCATCGGTTGTCGTAGCGGTGAATGCCGTACCATCCATTACTGCCAGTTCGGTTACCAATGCAACCTGCGGAAATTCAACTGGTTCAATTGCTTTAACTACAGATGGAACTTCATTTTCATGGAGCAACGGAGCAACTACCGAAGATATCAGTGGTGTAGCTGCCGGCAACTATACAGTAACCGTTTACAACGCAGCCGGCTGTTCCACCCAGGCAACTTATGCTGTGCTGAACAGCGACGGTCCCACCGCAACCATAACGTCATCAACTAATATCGGTTGTAATGGGGGAAGCACCGGATCGATTAACCTAACGGTAGGCGGTGGTTCAGGATACACTTATGTATGGACCGCCAGCAATGGAGGAGTCATACCCTCCGGGCAAGGAACAGTTGAAGATCCATCTGGACTTGTAGCCGGTACCTATAGTGTTGACGTAACATCAGGAGGCTGCCACGCATATGCTTCAGTTACCCTGACCCAACCGAATGCCCTGCAGGCTGAAGCCACCACAACAAATATCAAATGCTTTGGGGCATCAACCGGAGCCATCAACCTTTCCGTATCGGGCGGCACTCCAGGGTATACCTATGCCTGGACCGGCCCCAGCAGTTTCACCTCAACGAGCCAAAACATATCAAGCCTGGCTGCGGGAACCTATAACGTAACCATTTCAGATGCAGTGCTCCCGACAGCATGTACTCTGAGCCTCAGCTATACCCTCACCCAACCGTCAGCAGCCCTGACTGCCACTCCAACGGCAACGAACATCAGCTGCAACGGGGGATCAAACGGGCAGATCGTACTGGCTGTAAGCGGCGGTACATCACCCTATACCTTTAACTGGACTGCATCCGGAGGGGGTGTTGTACCAGTGGGACAGAGCCATAACCAAAACTTAACCGGTCTGGTTGCCGGCACCTACAGCGTTACGGTTACAGATGCAACCAGCGTTTGTACATTTTCGCTGACCGGTGGCACCGCGGTGACTATTACTCAACCTGCCATACTTGATGCAACGGTTACCAAGACCAATATCGGTTGCTTCGGTGCCAACGACGGTTCTGTCGTCCTCACCAGCCCAAGTGGGGGTTACGGCACTTACCAATATAAGCTGGGCACAGGTGCCTGGCAGTCGAGCGGCAGCTATACCGGTCTGTCCGCGGGCACCTACACTCTGAAAATGCGAGATGCAGCAAATCCGACCTGCGAAAAATCATTCTCCGACCAGACTGTTACCGAGCCAACCGTTTTGAGTGCAACAGTCGGCAAGACCAATATTACCTGCAACAACCTCAATAACGGAACCATCACCGTAAGCTCACCCGCCGGGGGTTACGGTACTTATGAATATCAGCTGAATACCGGAACCTGGCAGTCGAGCGGCAGCTTTACAAGCCTGTCAGCCGGAACCTACAGCGTGAACATCCGCGATGCCGCTAATTCCACCTGCTATGTTGCCCTTGGCAGCCAGACGGTAACCAATCCTTCGGTTATCTCGATAACCGCATCACTGACCAATATCCTTTGTAACGGCGCCTCAACAGGTGCCATTAATATTACGGCCACCGGCGGAACCGGAACCCTTACCTACGCCTGGACCGGTCCCAGCGGTTATACCTCCACTTCGGAGGATCTTACCAGCCGTCCGGCAGGCACCTATACGGTTACCGTAACCGATGGCAACAGCTGTACTGGAACCGCCAGCTATACGCTCACCCAGCCTTCAGCTTTATCAGCATCCTCTACAAAAACAGATATCAGCTGTAACGCCAACAGCGACGGAAGTATCAACCTGTCCGTCAGCGGTGGAGCTTCTCCGTACACCTATGCCTGGACCGGCCCCAGCTCTTATACAGCCGCCACCCAGGATATTTCAGGACTCTCGGATGGCACCTATAATGTTACCGTCACCGATGCCAACGGATGCACCGCAACCGACTCAAAGACCATATCAAGGCCAACCGCTTTCAGCCGGACAGCCGTTGCAACGAATACATCCTGCTACGGTGGATCGAACGGAAGCATCAACCTCACTGCCAGCGGGGGAACGGGAACACTTTCTTACCTGTGGTCAAACGGATCTACATCAGAGGACCCAACGGGGTTATCTGCACAAACTTACACTGTTACAATTACTGATGCAAACGGATGTACCACGTCAACTTCTGCCACCGTAGGACAACCAACCCAGATGTCGATCAGCTCGGCAGTTACCGATGTCAGCTGCTATGGAGGCTCTACGGGGGCCATCAATATAACGGTTACCGGAGGTACCGGGCCTTACGCTTCCTATGCGTGGACAGGACCAAGCTCCTATACCGCTGTCACTGAAGATATTACCGGCCTGGCTACAGGCACATACACTGTTACCGTAACCGATGCCAACACCTGCACCCGGTCAGCAACAATAACTGTCGGCACACCATCGGCATTGGGTGTAACTGTTGAAGCTTTCGCCCGTACCTGTCTTTCAGCGAACGGTACCGTCATTGCAACAGTATCTGGCGGAACAGCGCCTTACACTTATTCATGGACCAAAAATCCATCAGCAACGGTGATAGGCACCACCGCCAACATTTCCAGTCTGGATGCCGGAACCTATTCGGTAACCGTTACCGATGCCAGATCTTGCACAGCCATCGCCAGCGGGATCGTTACCACACCTTCCTGCAGCACCCCGGTAGCCGTTAGCGACAGTTACGTAACTGCCTATAACACACAAATAGTGAATGCCACTGTTGCATCCAACGACTCAGACTCCCAGTATTCCGTTCTGAGCTTCATGCAGCTTACCTCGCCACTGGCCACACAGGGAACAGTCGCCTGGGATCCGAGTAATAACGGAACATTCACTTTCACCCCCTATCCAGGCTATACCGGGACATTCACGTTTACCTACCGGGTGACCAATCCCACCGGTTTATTTGCCGGTCCGGTTACCGTAACCATTCAGGTAGTGGCACCGCCCACAACTGCAACCAACGCATCAACCCAGGCAATGTGTATCTCCGGAGCCGGAACGGCAACTCTTGCCGGTAATACGCCTGTATCAGGAACCGGCGCGTGGAGCGTAATCAGCGGACCCAGCACCGCCTCCAGTCAGTTCAGCAGTGTATCCAATCCAACCGCAACCTTTACTCCCGCAGGGGGAATCGGTCAATACACCGTCCGCTGGACCATCAGCAACGCACCGAACCCGGCATCTTCAGCCGATGCCACGATATCCGTGGAAGCGCTGCCAACCATCAGCCTATCCTCAGCCTCCGGTACCAATACACAAGCGGTATGTTTGAATTCCGCCATCACCAACATTACTTACGCGATTGGCGGCGGTGCCTATGATGCAACGGTTACCGGTCTTCCTGCCGGAGTAACCGGATCCTACGCATCAGGGGTATTCACCATCAGTGGAAGCCCCACAGCATCAGCAGGATCACCGTACAGCTATACCGTAACCACTACTACCGGGTTAGCCTGTTCACCCGTAACAGCCATCGGAACAATAACCGTGAATCCGCTGCCGACACCCGTAATATCAGGGTCAACAACCACCTGCGCCAGCTCGGCAAGCAATACCTATTCAACATCGAGCATTTCAGGACACACCTATGCGTGGACCATCTCCGGCGGAACCATCGTTGGCTCCACAACCGGTAATTCGGTCAACGTAACCTGGGGTTCAGGAGCATCAGGATGGGTAAAAGTTACTGAAACGATTACCGCAACCGGCTGTTCATATACCACAGCACAATACGACGTTACTCTCACGGCAGTCCCGGGCACCCCGGTGGTTGGAACCATCACTCAACCGGATTGCACAACTCCAACCGGCAGCGTGGTTTTAAGCAACCTGCCCGCCACTTCATGGACCATCAATCCCGGAGGCATTACAGGCAGCACTACAAGCAAAACCGTTACCGGCCTTGCTCCCGGAACTTATAACTTTACCGTCACCAGCTCTGCAACGGGTTGTACCTCAGCTGCATCAGCGGATGTGGTGATAAATACCCCTGCCGGTGCTACCTCTGACCTGGTAGTTACAAAATCGGCAAGCAGCAACACACCGAATGTTGGCAGCAACGTAACCTTTACCATTACAGCAGGAAACAACGGTCCGTGCGGGGCATCCGGAGTCAGCCTGACTGAATCCCTGCCTGCCGGGTACACACTCGTCAGCGCCACTCCTTCAGCCGGAACCTGGAGTTCACCCACCTGGAGCATAGGAACCATGAGCAACGGCGCTACTGCCACTTTAAGCGTAGTGGCTACCGTAAATGCCACCGGATCGTATGCCAACACGGTAACCATTACCGGCGATCAGACCGATCCAACACCGGGCAACAACACAGTAACCAATACCCCGGTACCGGTTCCGCAAACTAACCTTGTGGTAACCAAAACAGTAGATAATTCCACGCCTAACGTTGGAAGCAACGTAACCTTTACAGTTACCGCATCCAACAGCGGACCGAGTGCAGCCACCGGCGTAAGTGTCAGCGATGCATTGCCTGCAGGTTACACACTCGTCAGCGCCACTCCTTCAACCGGCACCTGGAGTGCTCCTACCTGGACCATCGGAAGCATGGCAAACGGGGCAAGCGCAACATTAACTGTTGTAGCAACGGTCAATGCCACCGGATCCTACGCCAATACTGCTTCGATTACAGGTGATCAAAACGATCCAACACCGGGTAACAACTCGGTTACCAATACCCCGGTACCGGTACCGCAAACAAACCTTGCTGTAACTAAAACCGCAGATAACGCCACTCCTAACGTCGGAAGCAACGTAACGTTTACCATTACTGCCACCAACAATGGACCCAGTGCGGCAACCGGAGTCAGCGTAAGCGATGCCCTGCCGGCTGGTTATACTTTCGTCAGCGCCACTCCTTCAACCGGTTCCTGGAGCGCACCTAACTGGACCATCGGAAGCATGGCAAACGGAGCAAGTGCTACTTTAACCGTGGTGGCAACTGTCAAGGCCACCGGATCATACGCCAACACGGCTGCCATCACCGGCGACCAGAACGATCCGACACCAGGCAACAACTCGGTAACCAATACTCCGGTTCCGGTTCCTCAAACCAACCTCGCGGTAACCAAAACCGTGGACAATTCCACACCTAACGTTGGCAGCGATGTAACCTTTACCATTACAGCTACCAACAACGGACCCAGCGCAGCAACCGGAGTTGCTGTAAGCGATGCACTGCCATCAGGTTACACCTTCGTCAGTGCCACTCCATCAACCGGCACCTGGAGCGCTCCCACCTGGACGATCGGGAGTATGGCAAACGGTGCCAGCGCAACATTAACCGTTGTTGCCACAGTCAAAGCAACCGGAGCCTACGACAACACGGCTACAATTACCGGCGATCAGGCCGATCCGACACCGGGCAACAACTCGGTAACCAATACCCCTGTACCGGTTCCGATTACCAATCTGTCGATTACCAAAACAGTTGATAATGCCACACCCGGAACAGGAAGTACGGTAACATTTACCATTACAGCAGCCAACAGCGGCCCGAGCACAGCAACGGGAGTCAGCGTATCCGATGCGTTACCGTCAGGTTACACATTTGTAAGTGCCACTCCTTCAACTGGATCGTGGAGTGCACCCACCTGGACTATCGGGACCATGAACAACGGTGCAAGCGCAACCTTAACACTGGTAGCAACTGTCAAGGCCACCGGAACCTATGCCAATACAGCAACGATTTCTGGCGACCAAACCGATCCAACACCCGGAAACAACACGGCAACCTCAACACCAACAGTATCCAATGCAGCCGATGTGTATATCAGCAAAACGATAACCACATCACCGGTAGTCGCCGGTAGCCGGGTTCAGTATACCCTGGTGATCGGGAATAACGGTCCGGCAACCGCCACCAACGTTACGGTTGCGGATGTCAATACCTGGCTCAGCAATATCGAATATTCCACCAACGGAACCACCTGGAGCACCTTTACCGGAACCTTCAATGAAGGAACGATGGCATCCGGTGCCATGACGATTTCTTATATCCGCGGCACCCTTCTGAGCAGCAAGACCGGCACTTTGAGCAATACAGCCTCCGTGTCTTCCGATATGACCGACAACACATCAGGAAATAACAGCGATACGGAAACTGCCGCAATCACTACCTCTGCCGACCTGCATATCGATGTTACCTGTACCTCGGCACCATTGCAGCGTAATACCACGGGGAATTACACTGTGGTCGTGCACAACAGCGGACCGAGTGACGCACTTTCGGTAGTTATATCTGATGCATTCAATGCAACCTATGTGACGAGTCCGCAATATTCAACCGACGGCGGTTCCACCTGGAATACCTGGACCGGTTCCCTGAATATCGGAACTCTGGCCAGCAATGCCGACTATACCCTGCTCCTGAGGGGTAACGTTACAAATGATGCTACCGATCCGCTCAGCAATACAGCATCGGTATCCTCATCAACTCCTGATCCGGTGTCTGCAAATAACTCGGCTACCATCAACACTCCGATGAACGTTTCCGCCGACCTTTCCATTACCTTAACCGGACCAGCCAGTGTAACTGCGGGAACCCAGATCAATTACACCCTGACCGCCACCAACAATTCGGCGACATATAATGCCACCGGTGTGGTGATTGAGGATATTATTGATGCATCGTACATTACCGGTGCTGAATATTCGACCGACAACGGAACTACCTGGAATACGTGGACCGGCACCTACAATGTGGGGACACTGAATACATCCACCACGGTAACTGTACTGATACGCGGCAATGTACCGTCAGGAGTTGTAACCAACGTCCCCGGTTCAGCTAACATATCCAGCAGTACCCCTGATCCTACATCTGCCAATAATTCCAGCTCCATAACTACCCCGATAGCAACCTCAGCCGATATGTGGGTTACTAAAACGCTCACTTCGGCCACCGTAGTTGCGGGTAGCCAGATTGCCTGGGATATAACGGTTAAAAACCTCGGACCCAGCAATGCTGCGGCAGCTGTTGTTACCGATATTCTGCCATCCGGATTGACCAATCCGCAGTATTCCGATGACGGTGGTACCACCTGGACAGCCTGGCCGGGTACCAATACATTTGCCCTGGGCTCAGTACCCTACAATGTTACCCTGGTCCTCAAAGTCCGGGCAACGGTTAACCTGACCAACGGCGGACCCATCAGCAATACCGCTTCGGTATCTGCCACAACAACCGATGCAGTATCCGGAAACAACTCGTCTACAGCAGGCCCAACCACCGTTCTCGACCAGACCAACCCGACCATCGTCTGCCCGGCTCCGGTTTCCGTATCATGCGCTTCGGCAGTGCCGGCAGTCGACCTGACTGCACCGGTAACTTCAGATAATATTTCTGCGGTAACGGTCACTCACCGGAGCGATGTCATCAGCAGCCAGACGTGTGCAAACAGATACACGCTTACCAGAACTTACCGGGCAACCGATGCAAGTGGGAACTGGAGTGAATGCTCTCAGGTGATTACGGTTGCCGACAATACGGTTCCGGTGATTACCTGTATTGCAGACCTTTCCAGAAGCACCGGCACATCCAGCCTTACTTACGCCGCCTCAGGAACCGAATTTAATCCTTCCGCAGCAACAGACAACTGCGGAACACCTTCATTGAGCTATGTATTGACCGGTGCCACCACTGGCAGCGGTAACACAACCCTCGCCGGTGTGACATTCAATCCGGGTTTTACCCTCGTTACCTGGACTGCTACAGACGCTTGCGGCAACACCGCGGGTTGCAGTTTCAACGTCACTGTAACACGGCCGGATGCCGTTAATGTTGCGCCGGTTGCGGTTAATGACACCAAAACAACCAATGAAGATTCTCCAACCACGATCAATGTGGTAGCTAACGATACGGATTCCGATGGAACGATCAATGTTGCGACAGTTGACCTGGATCCGGCTACTGCAGGCATTCAGAGTAGTTTCACCGATGCCAATGGAAATGTGTGGAGCGTGAATTCTTCGGGTGTGGTTACCTTTACCCCCGCACTGAACTTCAACGGATCGGCTTCGATTAATTATACTGTAAATGACAACACGGGTGCAACATCCAATATTGGTGTAATTTCAATTACGGTTACACCGGTTAATGACACACCGGTGGCTCTTAACGACAATGCCGGAGCCTCACTCAACACCCCGGTGACCACCGATGTCCTTGCCAATGATTATGATGTGGACGGCAACCTTTCCCCATCTACGGTTTCGATTGTTACCGCACCTCTGCACGGTACCACATCCATCAATCCTGTTACCGGGGCGATCACCTATACCCCGAATACAGGGTACTTCGGAACTGACAGCTATATTTACAGGGTCTGCGATACGAATGCAGCCTGTGCCGAGGCAACGGTTTCCATTCAGATTCCTCCGATTGCTCCGGTTGCCGTGAACGATGTGGTGACGACCAATGAAGATACCCCCGTTACCATCGACGTGGTTGCCAACGATTATGATCCACAGGGCAACTTTAATTACGGCTCTGTTACGATTGTCACCGGTCCTGATCACGGTACGGTTTCGGTAAATCCAACAACAGGTGTGGTTACTTTTACTCCATCGGCAAATTATAACGGAACCGACCAATTTACCTATCAGGTTTGCGACCTGACGGCATACTGTTCCGTTGCACTGGTCAACCTCACAATCGTGGCAGTTAATGATCCGCCTGCAGCAATAAACGATGTCGCTTCTGTGAATGAAGACGGGACCCTTTCGGGCTCAAACCTTCTGGCCAACGACACCGATCCTGAAGGTAATACTCTGACTATCAATACCACACCGGTATCTGGTCCATCACATGGAACACTCGTTATCAATGCAAACGGCACCTATACCTACACACCGACAGCCAATTACAACGGAACCGACACCTTTACCTATCAGGTTTGCGATAATGGCACTCCGTCACTCTGCAGCACGGCAACGGTCACGATTACCATAAATGCGGTGAACGATGCGCCGGTGGCAGTCAATGACACCAAATCCACAGTACTGAATGTTGCCACAACCATCAATGTGGTTTCCAATGACACCGACGTTGATGGAACAATCGATGCGGCAACCGTTGACCTGGATCCTTCCACTCCGGGTATTCAGTCAAGTTATACCGATGCAAGCGGAAACACCTGGACAGTTAACTCCTCGGGTGTTGTCAGCTTCACTCCGGCTCTTAACTTCTCGGGAACCGCTTCTATCAGTTATACGGTGAACGACAATTCGGGTGCAACATCCAACTCTGGAACCATCAGCGTATCAGTGGCATCTACGATTGCAGCCAATGATGATAACGTCAGCAGCAGTCCGGTGAACGGTTATACCGGTAATTCGAGTGTTGTTAACGTTCTGACGAATGACGTATTGAATAGTGCGGCAGTTAACCTGACCCTGGTTAACCTTACGGCAGTCAGTGACCCCAGTGACGGAGTAACATTAAATACCGGAACCGGAGTAGTCTCTGTAGCCGCCGGGACTCCCGCCGGAACCTATACTATTACTTACCAGATTTGCCAGGTAAGTAATCCAACCAATTGTGATCAGGGCACCGTTACCGTTTACGTCGCCCCAGCTCCGCTGGTTGCCAACGACGGTACCTACGGCCCGGTGAACGGTGTTGCTGGATCGTCCAATGCAGGATCGATACTGACCAATACCACGCTGAACGGAACAACCGCCGATATTGCCAAGATATCGATCACCGTTCTTACAGCCGCTACGCCGGTTAACGTCGGCGATCCGGTACCGGCCCTCAATCCGCTGACAGGAACCATCAGTGTTCCAGCCAACACTCCGGCAGGCACTTATACTATTACCTACCGTGTTTGCGAACTGCTGAACCCGTCGAACTGCGATGATGCAATTGCGACAATTGTTATTGCTCCCAGCGCCGACCTGTCGATAACCAAAGTTTGCAACACTTCGCCGGTCGTTGCGGGCCAGACCGTTCAGTATACCCTGACTGTCAGCAATGCCGGTCCGAACAGCGCATCCGACGTAGTTATCACCGATGCCGTTCCGGCAGCGATAACCGGCGCTCAGTACTCGCTTAACGCAGGATCAACCTGGACCGACTGGACCGGAACGTACACACATGGCACACTGGCTGCATCAGGAAGCGTAAGTATTCTGATACGCGGCACCGTGGCAAGCAGCACTGCCAATAACAGCAGTCTGGCCAACACCGCAAGCGTGGCCAGCAGCACCGCCGATCCAAGTTCATCGGGCAACTCGGCCACCAGCACATCTACGGTGACCACCTCCGCCAACGTGGCTATTTTGAAAACGGCCGGAACGGTGGTAGCGGGAGCCAGGGTGACCTATACCCTGACGGCCTTCAATGCCGGACCGAGCGATGCAGCTGCGGTTACCTTCACCGATGCACTCACCACCCCGCCATTCAATGCGGGCACCTTTGAGTACTCCACCAATTCAGGTACTTCATGGAGCGCCTGGACAGGATCCTACAACGCCGGAACGCTGATCGCGAACCGGTCGGTGGGCATTCTGGTACGCGCTACACTGAACAGTGCCTATACCGGAGCAACCATCGCCAACACGGCAACCGTTTCATCCACAACCAGCGATCCATCCAGCAGCAACAACAGTTCATCGATCACTTCGCCGGTTACCTGGTCGGCCGACCTGTCGGCCGTGAAAACCTGCAACACCTCGCCGGTGTATGCCGGCCAGCCGGTGGAGTACGCCATCACGGTAACCAATAACGGATCGAGCGATGCAACCGGTGTGGTTGTAACCGACAATATCAATGCAAGTTACCTGTCAGGCGCCCAGTACTCGACCGATAACCGGGCAACCTGGACTACCTGGACCGGTACCCTGACACTCGGAACCCTCGCCAGCGGATCAACTACTGTTGTCCTCATCAAGGCCAACGTGCTGGCAAACGTCACCACATCGATACCGAACACAGCATCAGTGACCAGCCCGGTCTCCGATCCCGACAATACCAATAACAATTCGGCGATCAATACGACCGTAACCGGCAGCGCCGACCTGTCGATCGTGAAAACCTGCAACACGGCAACCCCGTCGGCAGGCCAAACGATCCAGTACACGCTGGCCGTTACCAACGCCGGTCCGAGCGATGCACAGAGCGTTACTATTACCGATAACGTTTCCACGTCGATCACCGGAGTCCAGTATTCAACGAACAACGGCTCATCCTGGCAGACCTGGACAGGATCTTATACCAACGGAACCCTGGCTATGGGCGGCAGCCTGAGCATCCTGATCCGAGGAACAGTAAGTTCAAGCGTCCTTCACGGAACTGTAATAAGCAATACGGCAACGGTATCCAGTCCGACCTTCGACCCATCGTCGGGCAATGGCAGCTCCACCGTAACCTCCACGATCAACGCACTGGCCAACCTGTCGATTTCGAAAACAGGATCACCGCATCCGGTTGCCGGCGGTGAAGTGATCACCTACACCATCGGGGTAATGAATACCGGCCCGGGAGATGCGCAGTCTGTTTTAGTTACCGATGCGGTATCTGCCAATATCCTGACTCCGCAGTACAGCGTGAACGGCGGAACGACCTGGTTAACCTGGAGTGGCAGCTACACGATTGGAACGGTAGCAGCAAACGCCACGGCCAGTCTGCTGATACG
>CAYHCO010000013.1:1368-2734 GCA_964355105.1 uncultured Porphyromonadaceae bacterium | reverse complement strand
CCGGTTACTCCGATGCACAAGGTGTCCAGATCACAGACGCAGTATCCGCTGCCATCCAGAATCCGGAGTTCACCGTGGACAACGGCAATTCCTGGAGACCGTGGGTAAGTCCGTACACCGCAGGCACGGTACGTGCAAACAGCACTTTCAGCCTGATGATCAGGGGCACCGTGGCACCCGACCTGTCGAGGGGAACCGCACTCAACAATACGGCTTCCGTGGGCAGCTCAACCTATGACCCAAGCACCGGTAACAATACGGTAACCGATCATAACGAGATCACCGTACCGCACCCGAACCTGCTGGTCACCAAGATGGCCATCGACAGCGTTTACAGCGCCGTCGGGGATATTCTGCGATACAAAATCATCGTTTACAACAACAGCGGCGACAACCTGTACAACATCACGGTAAGCGATACCAACGCCATCATCACATCGGGCAGCCCGATACCGCGACTCAATGCATGGCAATCGGCCGATGTATTTGCATCCCATATCGTTACACAGGCAGATATCGATTCGGGCGAGGTGAATAATACCGTCACCGCTGTGGGTATTAATGTTAACGCCAAGGGTGTGAGCGACAAGAGTAACCTGGTTAAAGCCAAGGGTACCCAGCGACCGCAGATCACCATCACCAAATTTGCAGCCGAAACGAGGTTCAAATCGGTGGGTGAGATCATCCATTACACCCTCGAGGTATTCAACTGCGGTAACGTTACCCTGTCGAAAATCGTAGTCACCGACCCGAACGCAACCATTGTGGGCAGCAGCACAGTAAGCAGCCTCATCCCGAGGGCAACCGTCACGCTGAATGCCATTCACCGGGTTACCCAGGCCGATATCGATGCCGGCAAGATCGCTAATATCGCTTACGTGGAAGGGTTCGATCCGACCAACAAATCAGTCAAGGACGACAGTAACGTGGTGACGCTGTTCAATAATCAGCCCGATCATCTTTCTGTCGTGATGCTGGCCCAGGAGACTTCCTTCAAGTCGATCGGCGATACCATCCATTACGAGATGACCCTGAAAAATTACCGCAGCACCTACCTGTCAAATGTCTATGTATTTGATGCTAATGCGGTTATAACTACCACGATTCCGATATTCCGGATCGAGACCGAAAAAACGGCAACCGTGAAAGCTTATCACGTGATCACCCAGAAGGACCTCGATACAGGCAAGGTGGTGAACAGTGCCATCGCCCGCGGAACGGACTATTACGGGTATGTTGATCAGGTGAACAGCAACGAGGTAACCGTATTCGCCAAGCAGGATCCGATGCTGCAGCTCGTCAAGACTGCACAGGAGAGCTCCTTTGAGAATGTCGGCGACCTGATCCATTACAACAACGTGATCAC
>CAYHCO010000013.1:0-1268 GCA_964355105.1 uncultured Porphyromonadaceae bacterium | reverse complement strand
GTGATCCATTACACGGTGAACATCCGCAACAACGGGAACATCACGCTCACCAAGCTGGAGATATCCGCTCCGGGAGCCACCTTCCCCAATGGCACGGCCATCATGGATCTGCTTCCGGGCAATACCGCGATGTTCACGGCTGAGCACACGGTGACCCCGGCCGATGTGGCAGCAGGCCAATTGACCGGTCGGGCCACGCTTACCGGGTACAAGCCCGATGGCAGCCAGATCATCCGCAACACCAATGAGATATTGTTGGAAGCCGGTCTGGTTCCGGGCCTCTCGGTGACCACCGTTTCACAGGAATCCTCCTTCAGGACGGCAGGTGAAGTGATCCATTACAACATCACTATACGGAACAGTGGGAATACGCCGCTGAACAATATCCTGATCACGGATCCTAACGCTCAGATCACCGGCAGTCCGGTAGTTAATCTTAGCGCCTTCGGAACCGTCATCGTAACGGCAAACCATACTGTCATCCAGAGTGATCTCGATGCAGGAATGATCAGCAATACCGTCACCATCAGCGGACAACATCCCGATGGCACCGCGATCGACAGAACCGGCAACCCGGTAACGATCTACGCCATTGCCGAGCCGAAACTGACGGCGAAGATCTATCCGTCGGAGACCTCTTACAAGATGGCAGGCGACACCATCACATACGCCATCGAGGTGAAAAATAACGGTAACCTCACGGTATCAGACCTTTCCCTGACAACCCTTGGCGACATTACCCTTTCCGGTGCAGGTGCCGGCGCAGGAATCGCAGTCGACAAGCTGGCTCCGGGAGAATCGGCAAGGTGGACCGGAATTTACCTGGTTACCTGGGCCGATATGGATGCCGGAAAGATTGTCCGATCGGTAAACGCTTTCGGTCAGGATCCGCACCAGCAGCCGGTGAGCACCGCCAGCAACCAGACCAGCATTACCGGTATCCAGATGCCGGAACTCACGGCCGTTGCCGCGCCGGTGAGCGCTACCTTCTCGGAAGTCGGCGAAGTGATCAGCTACCATATCGAGGTGAAAAACTCCGGTAACGTCAGCCTCATCTCTACCGCCGTAACCGATCCTAACGCGGTGATCATCAGTGTCCGTCCGAATGTCATCCTGATGCCGGGCGAATCGTTCCCGGTCACGGCAACGCATATTGTCACCCAGGCCGACATGGATGCCGGCAAGGTGGTGACGGTTGCCAAGGCTGAAGGCTTCGACCTCGCAGGGCATACCATCGGAAAACCTGCCAACCAGGTAACCGTTTACGG
>CAYHCO010000012.1:49845-98889 GCA_964355105.1 uncultured Porphyromonadaceae bacterium | reverse complement strand
TTCTAACCCATGGCAGGAATACCTTTAATACTTCTTGCCGCGATTTTCTTTCCCGGCATCATTATCCGGACGAAGAGCATTCTGAGTGGCCGCAAGGGTCCCGGAATACTGCAGCCGATGATTGATATCAGGGTATTACTGAATAAAGGAGCCGTATACAGTACTACCACAGGCTGGGTTTTCCGTTATGCCCCGGTTGTGAGTCTCGCAGCCATGCTGTCGGTGCTGGCCGTCCTGCCATTTGCTTCCATGCCGGCGCTCATTCCTTTTCAGGCAGATTTTGTATTTTTCTCCTACATGCTGGCCCTTGGAAAATTTTTCATGATCATCGGTGCCCTGGATACGGGAAGCAGCTTCGAGGGCATGGGCGCCAACCGGGAAGCCCTTTATTCGATGCTGGTTGAACCTGCTTTCCTGGTATTGATGGGCACTTTTGCCATGCTCACCGGGTACACCTCGTTCTCAGAGATCTTTACCGCTTTCCACGTCTCCGAAAACCCGATTATCACTGTTTTCGGACTGATAGGCTTTTACCTGCTGGTTCAGATTGCCATGATTGAAAATTCCAGGATGCCGGTCGACGACCCTAAAACTCATCTTGAGCTTACCATGGTCCACGAGGTTATGATCCTGGATTACAGCGGTTTCGACAAAGCCTTGATCCATATAACCACCGCCATAAAATTTGCGGTTTACGGATCGCTGATCTGCAGCTCGCTTGTTCCGGCATTATGGAAGCCCGGCTACCAGGTTTTGCTTTTTCTGGGTATTCAGGCAGCCTTCGCGATGATAGTGGGCGCTGCCGAATCGTTCCGTGCACGAAATAAAATGCTGAAAAACGCACAATTCATCCTCACCCTGACTGCCGTTGCCATGCTGGCTTTCCTGGTGGTGCTGATCCTGACTGATAAATTGATTATCTGATTGATATGTTCTATCTGCTGATTGTACTTTTTGCGGGAACGCTGGTTTATCTCAGTATAACCGAGAGATTCAGGTCATACGCAAAACTCATTGCCGTTCAAGGATTCCTGCTGTTTGGGATAGCCCTGATCGAGTTAAAGACCATAGATCTGGCCAACCTGATATTTGTTTCAGCAGAAACATTGATATTCAAGGCGATCATCGTTCCCTACTTCCTTTACCGCATCATCAACCAGACCAAGGTTTACAAAGTTCACCCCAAAGCCTTTCCGGCATTTTATTCCTTGATATTTACGATGGCCGGACTCTTTATCAGCATTATCCTGTCGAATATTCTGAAGAATCCCAGTCTCGATGCCGTTTTCATGACGATTGCCCTGTTCACGCTTTTTACCGGCGTACTCCTCGTGATTACCCACAGAAGGATTTTTTCACACATGATCGGATTCCTGGTAATTGAGAATGCCGTGTTTTTCTTCTCCCTGGCCATCGGAAGCGAGATGCCGATGCTGATCAACGTGGGCATTTTGCTGGATATTTTTGTGAGCGTGCTAATTATCGGCGTATTGATGAACCATATCGGAAGTCAGTTCAGCGACCTGGAGTCTGATAACCTCACCAGCCTGAAACATTAAGAATGATAGCCGTTTATTTCATATCAGCCCTCCTGATTGCCTCGACGATGCTAGCGGTACGCCGACTGCAGCTTGCCCGATGGCTGATGGTCGCTTTTATCCTGATACAGTGGCTGTTTAACGCCTATGTCCTTATGCATGCGGGTGAGACTGAGCTTGGTTATTTCAGTTACGATCCTGCCGGCATCCTTTTTTTGGGGCTGCTCACCATAATCTCCACGGCAACTGTGATCCAGGGATTTCCCTATTTCACCGATCCGCTGAACAAGAGGTTCAGTTATTATTACGCGGCACTTACCGGATTGATCGCGGCCATCACGGGCGCCTACCTCGCGAATGACATCACCTTGGTCTGGATATTGGTTGAAGCCACCACCCTCACTGCTTCCGTGCTGATTTACAGCGAGCGGACCCTGCATTCACTGGAGGCAACCTGGAAATACATCTTCATCTGCTCAACCGGTATCGCCCTGGCATACATGGGCATTCTGTTCGCCAGTCTTTCGATGAAGGGCACCGGCATGCACGGGTTGTCTTTCGAAAGCCTGGCTTCAGTAGCTGCCGGCCTGGACCCGGTATATCTCAAGATTGCCTTCCTGTTCGTCCTTACCGGCTACAGCACCAAGATGGAATTGTTCCCTATGCATACGGTCGGGATCGATGCCAACTCCGTGGCGCTGGCACCGGTGGGTGCAATAATATCCACCGGACTGGTCAACCTCGGTTTTCTTTCGATATTCAGGATTTACAAGGCATTGTCGGGTTCACCGATTTTCGGCTGGATGAACAAAGTTCTTATCCTGGCCGGAGTCCTGTCGGTACTGGTTGCCGCCGGTTATATGCTGAAGGCCAAGCATACCAAGCGAATGCTCGCTTATTCGACACTCGAAAATATGGGGTTGGTAGCAATCGCGATTGGGATCGGAGGCATCGGTTATTACGCTGCTTTCCTGCTGCTTGTGCTTCACTCCCTCACCAAGTCAAGCCTCTTTTTTCAGGTTGGACAGATGGGGCGGGTATTAGGAACGTTCAAGCTCGACGACAGCGGTTACTACCTGAAACTCTTTCCTACCGGTGCCATTGCCTTATTGATCGGCATGCTGGCAATCCTTGCCATACCACCATCCGGGCTGTTTGTGAGTGAGTTCCTGATATTAGAGGCCCTGGTTGCCGGAAAAAGCTGGTTTGTCCTGGTTCTGGTGCTCATCCTGCTCTGCTGTGTAATATACGCCATGAGCACCCGGGTGCTTCATCTGCTGTTTTCACCGCCACGGGAAAATGAAGGAGCTCATACTCTGGGAACGGTAGCCAGATGGGAAACCGTAAGCCAGTTTATTTTTCTCCTGATAGTTGTGGGTGCCTGCTTTTATCAGCCACCATTTTTGCAAGATATTATCAATCAGATTATTTCGGGTCTGCCCAATGTGTAATGGTTAAGCAAGATTATTCATATATCGAGATTTTACCTGGTGCCTCTGCCATTGGGCTGGCAACCATTCCGGTGCTCAATTATCCGGATTTTGCTGACCAGCTGATTGGATTAATGCAGGAGGAGGCGGTTCACTGTGTTCTCTACTATGCTTTTCCGTATGGCGACGGATTGAAATTCATAGCCGTACTGGCAGATGACGCATCGGGTAAGTTCCTGGTATTCTCTCACGAGCAGGGCAAAAGCGTTAATACTCTGGAATCTCTTACTCCCCGGATCCAGGCCATGCATCTTTTTGAACGGGAGATCCATGAAAATTTCGGAATCGGATTTAACGGCCATCCCTGGTTGAAACCAGTGAGGTTCCCGGCCGATCGTCATCGGAAGGATCTGGGCATGAACGACTACCCGTTCTACCGGATGCGAAGCGAAGAACTGCACGAAGTCGGGGTTGGCCCGATACATGCAGGGGTTATTGAGCCCGGGCATTTCCGTTTTACCTGCAACGGGGAGAAAGTTTTGCATCTTGAGATCCAGCTGGGATATCAGCACCGGGGTATCGAAAAGCTTTTTGTCGAAGCCGGATCAACCCTTAAGCGGAGCGTTCTTGCAGAGAATATAGCAGGCGATACTGCTGTCGGACATGGAATTGCGCATGCACAGCTGTCAGAGTCGATGGCTGGCATGAAGGTGAGCGATACACTCCAGGCTGAACGCGCGATTGCCCTGGAACTCGAGCGCATCGCCATTCATATTGGCGATACCGCGGCGCTTTGCACCGATATTGCCTACCAGTTCGGCCAGGTGGTGAATGAAGCCCTGCGAACCACTATCATAAATACAACGCAGCTCTGGTGCGGCAACCGCTTCGGGAAAGGACTGATCCGCCCGGGCGGCACCCACTATCCCCTGACTGCACCTGTGATTGAATCGATGCTGAAAACGCTGGAAGATACAGGGATGCGCTTTCGTGATGTCACTGATAATATTTTCACCGGACCTTCCATTCTTATCCGTTTCGACGGTATCGGAACCGTTACCAGGAGCCAGGCACTGAGCATTGGCGCCGTTGGCATGGCCGCCCGGATGGCAGGAGTGGCCAGGGATATCCGGTCGACGCATCCTACCGGCCATTATGCTGGTATGAATTACGAACCTGTGGTTCTGGAATCAGGCGATGTGCTGGCCCGGGCGATGATCCGCAACCTCGAGACCCGCAAGTCGATCGAAATGGTCACCGATTGGGCAGGGAGACAGTTGGCAGTTGGCAGTAGGCAGTCGGCAGTTGGCAGTGGGCAGTCGGCAGCAGGCAGTTGGCAGTCGGCAGTTGGCAGTCAGCAGTTGGCAGTAGGCAGTCAGCAGTTGGCAGGGGACAGTTTTGGGTTGGCCGTCGTTGAAGGGTGGCGCGGTGAGATTGCACATGCGGCTGTGACCGGTCCGACAGGCGAAATCATTCATTACAAGATAAAAGATCCGTCGTTCCACAACTGGATGGCGCTGGCACTGGCAGTCAGGAATCAGGAAATATCGGATTTTCCGGTCTGCAACAAGAGTTTCAACCTTTCCTATTGCGGTCACGATTTATAACCCAGGCATGATCAGATCAATCAAAATACTCCGGCAGCATGGCATTCAGTACGTCCGCGACCTGCGCAACGCAGAGCTGACACCCCTGTTTCGCGGGCGGCCGGTGATAACGGGAGAGATGTCAGAAGATGAAACCATCCGCCTGGCAGCGATGTGCCCCACGGGGGCAATCGAAAAAAGTCCGCTGGGAATCGATCTTGGGAAATGTGTTTTTTGTCGGGAGTGCGAGTTTGCAGCTCCCGCAAATATCCGGTTTACGAACGATTACCACATTGCCACAAATAATCGTAATAGGTTAATTATCAAGTCTGATCAGGATGAACCAATAATTCTTGACCCTGATTTGGTACGAAAAGAAATCCGTTCTTTATTCCGCCGGTCATTAAAGCTCCGCCAGGTATCCGCCGGGGGTGATGCCAGCAATGAAATGGAACTCAATGCTGCCGGAAACGTCAATTTTGATATGGGTCGCTACGGCATCGAGTTTGTAGCTTCTCCCAGACATGCTGACGGACTCGTTATCACCGGGCCGATCACAGAAAACATGGCTGAAGCCCTTCAGATCTGTTTTGATGCAACACCCACCCCAAGCCTGATTATTCTTTGTGGCACAGATGCCATCTCCGGCGGGCTATTTAAGGACGGCAACGCTCTCAACCGAAGTTTCCTGGATCGGCATCCCGTAGATCTGTTTGTTCCCGGCAATCCGGTGCATCCTCTCACTTTCATCAATGGGGTGCTGGATCTGATTGGAAGGAAATAAGTTTAAGAGAACCACGGAGGCACTGAGAACATAGAGAGTCACGGAGAATTATGCTATTATAAATTCAAGAGTTCACAGATTACCTGTAAATTAGCGATGCCACAAAACGAACGGCTGGTAAAACTAAATCAAATAGCCATTCAGCAGATGATGGTTTTACTGGAAGTCGAAAACAGGAAACTGCTGAAGTAAATAATAAACATGAAACAGCTATTTGCAATTGTGCTCCTGTCATTCCTGTTGACGCAGAACATATCCTCTCAAGAAATTACTGAGATAAAGAACCATCTGAATTTTAACATCATGCCTTTGTCGATGGTTGACCCTACTCCAAGATTCAGATTTGGAGTAGAGTATATTCCTAAAAACAGGATCGGATATAGTATTGAGGTAGGAATCGGGAATAATTTTCTTAATAAATGGCGATTAAATGCGCCTTTTGGACATGACTATTCATTCTTTGAGATCAGACCTGAGATAAAATATATATTAAAAGGGAGCGATTATTATTATCCATACCTGGCAACGGAATTCTTTTACATTAATATGAATGATTATTTAGAATCAGGTCATTACTGGAATGGAAATTCAAACATCGAGACCACTTATGATGCTGCAAAATTCAGCAAGCAAAAGTATGGAATTCACTTTATCGGTGGAATGAATCTATCGGTGTGGCGCCGACTTAATTTAGATTTTTATGGAGGCATTGGAGTTGCGAAAAGAATAATCACTTATACCGATGTTGTAAATCCGGTAGAAAGCCCGGAGCAGATGTTCGTTGAGTTTCCTTCATATTATTTAGTCGAGGGAGAATCAGTAATTCTCCATCTGACATTGGGCATGAAAATAGGATATAGATTTTGACTTGACCTCTGACTTTTGTAGATTAGGGTAATAAATGAAACCCGATGTATAAATTCGTCGACCCTCCGGAAATTCGATCCCAAAAGAGGCTGATCTGGGCGGCCACCCGGTCGGTTTTAGAAAACCTCGGAGCCGTGCGTAAGAAAAGAGGCGGAAAAAGTAAGAGTCACTGGGACCTGTTTCTTCGACTGCTTAAGATTTTTGCCTTTTTCCTGAAAATCACAGGTTTATATCACAAGGGTTACACAAACACTAAAAACATCAGGGTTAATGAGATAGAGCTGAAGTATCCCAACCTTCCTTCCGCATTCAACGGATTTCGGATTTTGCACCTTTCCGATCTTCACATCGACAGCATTCCGGGCTTTGCCTCTGTGATCATTGGAAAAATCAAGGACCTGAAATTTGATATCTGCCTGCTGACAGGCGATTACCGTCTCGACCGGTCGGGAAGTTTCAGCCACATCCTAAAACCCATGATGATCCTGGCCAAATACATCAAGGCACCCTACGGCACATTTGCCGTTCTGGGCAATCACGACACCTACCTGATGGCCCAGCATGAAAAGGAATCCGGCATGGAGCTGTTGGTCAATGAATCGGTGGAAATCATCAAGGGACACCAGAAAATTCTGATAACCGGCACTGACGACCCCTTTGATTTTTATACTGAATCTGCGCTGTTAAGCCTGGAAACCAGAGGTTACCAGTTCAAGATTGCCATGATCCATACTTCAGAACTGGCCAGGGCAGCAGCTGAACAGAAATATGACCTCTATCTGTGCGGTCACACCCATGGCGGCCAGATATGCCTGAAAGATGGAGTTCCGGTAATCAGCCACCAGTTTGAGGGAAAGAAATTCAATCACGGTCAGTGGCAATTGGGGGAAATGACCGGCTACACTTCCAGGGGTGCCGGGGTCAGCGGTATACCGATAAGGTTCCATTGCCCCGCGGAAGTTACTATTATTAAACTTTTATCGGAGTAAAATGAAGAGGGTTGGACATATCATACTTGCAGCCTTGCTAATCTTCAACTGCCTTAGCATCAAAGCGCAGAACGTGGTTTTTGATTTTTCAGAAGGATATGCCGGCTGGGCGGGTGACTTTGCCGATTACCCGGTAACTGATTCCATATTTTATGAGTTGGCATTCAAAAGAGCCTCTTTGCCTGCGCCCCTGGATCCGCTGAAATTCGGGTTAATGATTACGGGTAACAATCATAGCGATGACCTTTTTATGTTTATCAAGAAGAGAATAACAGGGTTATTGCCTTATACTAACTATAAACTCCTGATCAATATTGAACTTGCTTCCGATGCTGCCACTCACTCTGTAGGGATTGGCGGATCGCCGGCCGAAAGCGTTACCATCAAAGGCGGCGCTAGCCTGATTGAACCGGTCAAGGTGGATTCGAACGGTTTTTATTTCCTCAACATTGACAAGTCGAACCAGGTTTCGCCGGGCAAGGATATGGACACGCTCGGAAACGTCGGGGTTACCGATACAACTACCGTTTATACGCTGATCAACAGGTCTAATGCCTCTCATCCGTTTAAAATATCAACCGACAATCAGGGGTCCGTCTGGGTCTGCATGGGCACGGACTCGGGATTCGAAGGGAGGACCACCATTTATTACACCCATATCAGCCTGACGTTCGAGCAGGTGACCGGCAGATCTGATACACGACTGAATTATGAGCCATTCATTTTTCCAAATCCGGTTAACGATTGGCTTTTTGTCGGGGGTCGCGCGGAGCCGGTAATCAAATTGGAATTGTATACGCTTAGCGGCCAGATCGTGCATTCGGCAATTAATAACGACAGGTTGTCCTTAAGAGATTTTCAGCCTGGCGCCTATATTGTCCGCATCACCTATGCTGACAATTATATGATCTCAAAGAGAATTGTCAGGTATTAGGACAAGCTTAGTCCCCTTTTACGGAACGCCTCCCTGATCACTTTTTCATTCTTGCCTCTGGTCCGACTCAGATCACTACTGATCAACCCATTAGCCAGGTCAGCCATCGGTTTTGTATCCCCGAGTGCGATAAGCGTTTCCAGACAGCTGGCAGTTATTTCGCAGGCTGCTTCCAGACGCTTTTCCTTATTGGTTGATTGGCCGCCCATAGCAAGATAAATATCCCAAAGAGCAGTGGCATAGACCGTTCCCTTTTTATAAAATTCATATTTGTCGTATCCTTTATCATCAAAACGATATTTCATATCGCAGCGGCGGGTAGGATCCCAGCTGACGGTGGCATTATTGTCCCAGGGAAAAGGATTGGCCCGGTCGAACCCGTGAAGATTGAACCGATCGCGAAAAACGCAGGAAAGAAAATCGTTAAATCCTTCCTCAAAACTTCCGGCCTGTGCCAGTCCTCCGAGCAGAAAAAAATGCACGGCATGTCCAAATTCATGGGTAATAATTCCGGGATCACTGGCATCCGGAGTTCCCCCTTCACCGAAAGCGATATATACCGGGCCTGACAGGGGCGCCGCAAAATGGGAATTATCGGCTCCGCCGGCACCCTGGGCATCCACTTCGATCGGGCCGGTCATCGAGGCATTCAAAGAGTGGACCTCCAGTGAACGTAGCCATTCAGCCAACTTATCGATATAAAAGTAAGCCATCACGCTCAGAAAATCCGGATGATCGGAGGAGTAGTTAAAGTCCTTGCCGGCAGCAGGAACACGGACAGCCGGATTTTCTTTCTCAGTGATTTTAACCCATTTCCCGCTAAGTGAAAAAATCCCGGCGACCGGATCATCAAGATTTCCCAGCATAACATCGGCACGTTCTGCATTCAGAACCGCCAGCAGCGAATTCCAGTGAAGCGATGAATTCTGCGAAGAGGTAACCGGATCCGGGCTGAACACTTTGGCCGGGCGGCTTGAATAGAATCTGCGCCGGTCGAGTTCGCCGGCAACAGATCCGTCAAGGGCATTGATCATAACCTCAAGATGCAACCCCGATGACCTGGAATCCAAGCCGATACGCCACACCAGGTTCAGGTTAAAGATGTACAGTTCCGGTTCCGAGAAAGTAATATCGGCAGTTACCGTTTGATATCGGTTCCGTAAAATATCCAGTGCCTCAGCCTTAGTCACTGCCGGTACCGGATCCGTAACGGCGCCCGGAACCAGATAGTCGATCCTGTTAACCGAAGAAACCACCTTCCGGTCGGATTTCCTGAGGGTAACATTCAGGTAGGCCCCGTAAACCGGTATGTTCAGCTGGTATTGCAGATATTTGCAGGTGATCTGTGAACCGCCGTCCTTTTCCTCCGATAGCACCAATCCAATCCCGTCGAGATTGAAAGATTCCCGATGCCTATCAAGGTAATCCCCGGCAATTTCGGAACTGGTGAGTAGATCATCGGGAACGGGGCCTTCCGGTGGGTATCCGAAAAAACTCCTCGTGACGCCGGTGTCTGAATCATAACGGGTGCGGGAATCCATCCAGGTGTTGTATATTCGTGAGCAGTAAAGGTATCAAATGAACAGAGCTGAAAATCAATTGTTAGTTATCTTCGGCGCATCGGGCGATTTAACCCGGAGAAAGCTGGTGCCGGCTCTTTATTCACTTGAGATTCAGGACCTCCTGCCCGATAAATTTGCGATCATCGGGGTCAGCCGTTCTCCGCTTTCGGAAGATCTTTTCAGGGAATCGCTGAGAGGCGGGCTGATGGATTTCGCAGGAGAAAGAGCTTCGGACCGGATAGAAGGATTTTTACAAAAGATACACTATCAGAGTGTTGACGCACAAGATGCCGGTTCATTTATTGAATTGAAGAACAGGCTTCAGGAGTTACAGGTGATTTTAAATATTCCCGCAAACATCATTTTCTATCTCTCCACCCCTCCGAGTTTATATGGAATTATCCCTGCTCATCTGGCAAGTATCAGCCTCAATGACCAGTCGGACGGTTGGAAAAGGATCATCATCGAAAAGCCTTTCGGCTATGACCTGCAAAGTGCCGTTACACTGAACGATTCACTTCAGCAGGATTGGCCGGAGAATCAGATCTACCGTATTGATCATTACCTGGGCAAGGAGACGGTGCAGAATGTACTGGTCACGCGATTTACAAACGGGATCTTCGAGCCGCTGTGGAACCGTAATTATATACACCACGTGGAGATAACCTCTGCTGAAAGTCTGGGTGTGGAGAAGCGCGGCGGATATTATGAGGGATCGGGGGCGCTGCGCGACATGATACAGAATCATTTATTGCAGATCGTCGGGCTTATTGCCATGGAGCCACCGGCATCCATGAATTCGGATGCCATCAGGAATGAAACCGTAAAGGTATTACAGTCGATCAGGCCTTACAGTCCTGAAGATATAATGAAATCGGCCATTCGGGGTCAATATGTGGAATCCTCCATCAAGGGCGAAAAAATCAAAGGTTATCGCCAGGAAGAGGGTGTGAATCCGGAATCCAAAACCGAGACCTATGCCGCATTAAAATTCCATATTGATAACTGGCGCTGGGGCGGCGTGCCATTCTATATCCGCACGGGCAAGCGTTTGCCAACGAGGGTGACCGAAGCGGTCATTCACTTTAGGCCAACACCCCATTACCTCTTTGCCGGTGAAAAAGATAAAAATACCGGTAATCAGCTTGTCATCAGGATACAGCCGGATGAAGGCATACTGCTTAAGTTTGGGATGAAGACCCCCGGCGCAGGATTCGATGTTCAGACCGTGAACATGGATTTTCATTACAGTGATCTGGCCATCAGCAGGATACCTGAAGCGTATGAACGATTGCTGCTCGACTGCATGACGGGCGACTCTACGCTTTATGCACGCGCCGATGCAGTTCTTGCTGCCTGGAAATTCCTGGATCCCGTGCTGAATGAATGGAAAGACAATCCATGTGTCCCGGTATTCGGTTACCCGGCAGGCACCTGGGGCCCGGAAAGGGCTGATGATCTCATTGAGGAACCTAATATTACATGGCGGTATCCCTGTAAGAATTTATCCGACGACGGCATATACTGTGAACTTTAAAATGGAAGCTAAAATCAAGATATTTCCTGACCTGAACGAATTGACCGCTTATATTATAACGCGGATTCATAGCCAGTTACAAAAAAAATCCTCCAGCCAGTATTATTCGATAGCCCTCTCCGGCGGATCTACTCCGAAAGCGATTTTTAAAATTATCGCAGAAAAATACACATCTAAAATTGACTGGTCGAGGATTAACTTTTTCTGGGGCGACGAGCGGTGCGTTCCACCGACCGATCCCCAGAGTAATTTCCAGATGGCTTACGAAAACCTGTTTAAACATCTTCATTTGCCGGAATTGCATTTTTGCAGGATTCTCGGCGAAAGCGATCCGGAGGAAGAAGTCAAAAGATATACGGAAAGAGTTGATTATATGCTCCCTCATGAGAATGGAATTCCACGGTTCGACATGATTTGGCTTGGCTTGGGAGAAGATGGCCACACGGCATCCATCTTTCCGGAGAATATCGGACTTTTCCATTCTGATAGGTTTTTTGAGCCCAGCGTACATCCCGTAACCGGCCAGGTAAGGGTGACAGCCACCGGCAAGCTGATCAACCAGGCAAAGGAGGTGTGGATAATTGCCACCGGGGCAGCCAAAGCGGAAAAAGTTGCCCAGATCCTTCAAAAGGGTGAAGGCTTCGAAAAACTGCCGGCCTCACTGGTTAAGCCGGTGCATGGCCAATTGATCTGGTTGCTTGATGAAGCCGCCGGTGCGCGCTTGATAATTTGACAATTCGATAATTCGATAATTCGATAATTTGGAAATTCGATAATTTGGAAATGAAACGCCTTCAAGCATATAGGGTTGCCGTAGTACTTATCTGGGCCTTTTGCATTGTACCTGAGGGATTTACTCAGGTGCTTGAAAACAATAACATTAAGGCGACATTCAACTCGAGGGGGATCAGGGCTATAACCTTTCCAAACGATCCGGCACATGCCAACCTACTCGACGGCACTTTTGGCAATCCGGTGGTAAAATATCAGGTTGGAAAAGGGGACTGGCTCGACCTGTATCAGGATGAGAAGCGGATGACCATAGAGGGCAAAGGGCAGAGGGCAGGGAGCCTGCCCCGGACTGGATCCGGGGGGATAAATCAGGAAGAAGCAAAAGGGGATAGGATTAAGTATGTCGATTTTATTCCGGGGATGCCGTTGAAGATGGAGCAACAATTCACGTTGGGGGAAAAGTGGCTGGACTATGAAATCGGGATTGAGAGCATGATGGATTTTCCGGTTACCATAGGCGATCTGGCCATACCGATACCCTGGAAGACACCCGGCGGTGAGGATCCGAAGGAGATTTTCGAGCAATGCTTTACCAAGCACAATTTCATATCCGGAAACGGTTCATTCATCTATTTCACCAAACCCTCCGGACAGCCGCCCTATCTGCTGATCACCGTGCGTCCCGGAACAAAACTGGAATATTTCACCAGCAACGGAGGTTTTCTTGCCTATATCCATTCCGCCCACGCCGGAAGTCTCGAAACCCGCGGCACCTGGCGCCAGCCGCATACCGCGGTCACCCTCGACCCGGTGAACGGAACAAACAGCAAGGTCCGTTACGGATTCAGGATACAATGGGCAGACAGCTACCAGGAACTCCGCAATCTGCTGTATGAAAACGGATTGTTTGATATCAGGGTAATTCCAGGGATGACTGTTCCTGAAGACCTGACCGCCCGATTTTCCCTGCACACAAAAAACAAAATCGACTCGATCGTTGCAGAATTTCCCGGACAGACCACGGTTACTGCGCTTGGAGAGAAGCCAGCCGGACATTTCCTGTATGAAGTTAAATTTCGGAAGCCAGGCGAGAACAAGTTGATGATCCATTACAATGGCTCGCTGGTCACTCAACTGGAATTTTTCTCCTGTCAGTCCCTTGAAACCCTGTTCAAAAAAAGAAGCAGTTTCATCGTCAACCACCAGCAGCATCGCGATCCGGCCAAGTGGTACGATGGACTGTATTCGGTTTACGACATGAAAAACAAGGTGTTGCGCGGGCCCGACAATACCGATGGATTTGATTTCTGGTGGGGGTACGTACTCGCCTGCGATGATCCGGCGCTCTGTAAGGCACCTTTTGTGGCAGCCAAGAATGTGGTTTACCCTGACGATAAAGAGATCGAATCCGTGGAGTATTACCTGAAAAATTTCGTTTGGGGCAAACTGCAGCGGACTGATCAGGAAACACCCTATCCTTATGGCATTTACGGCACCCCCAACTGGATGGTCAACCGTGATCCGGTCCTTCGTGCCGGAATCAAGAACCGCAACCTCGACAAGATGAATGTCTGGCGATCATACGATTACCCACATATGATCATGCTCTACTGGCACATGTACCAGATCGCAAAAATGTATCCTGATATGGTTCACTACCTGACGGCTGGCCAATATCTTGAACGGGCCTACCAGACAGCCAAAGCCTACTTTACCTATCCCTACGAGATTTTACCATGGTACGAGACCTATAAATGGGGATGTTACAATGAGCTGGTGATCCCGGAGCTCATTGACGAGCTCAAGGCAGAAGGCAAAAGGCAGAAAGCAGAAGGCAAGGCAGATGAATTAAGTAAGAAGGCAGAAGTATTGCGCGGTGAATGGGAGAAAAAGGTGAAGTATTTTGTATATGACGACAAATATCCCTTCCGCAGCGAGTACAGTCTGGACCGGACCGCCTTCGAATCCTCCTATGCACTCGCAAAATACGGCACTCAAAATGTCATGAGTCCCGATACCAATCTCTGGTATGACAAGAACAAACAGAAATGGTATTCGCATCCGAAGGTGAGTCAGGCCGATTCACGGGATTTTATGGAGCGGCAACTGATGGGTGGCCTTGCCGTGAGAGGCTGGCTGGAAACAAGTTACTATTTATTAGGGGCAGATTTTACCTCCAGCTCCGATGGGGGATCCATGAGCTACATGGCTAATATGGGCGGCTGGGGCATACTGGATTATGCGGTCAACTTTGCCAAAAACCCCAACGACTGGCTGCAGCTGGGGTATGCTTCTTACCTGTGCCACTGGGCGTTGATGAATGCCGGAACTCCGGAAAGCAATTACGGTTTCTGGTATCCGGGCATCGAGAATGACGGAGCCAGCGGCTGGACTTTTAATAATTCGAAGTGGGGACGAGCCTGGATCCGAAAGGAAGTTCCGCGCGGTCCCTGGAATTACGACGGTGAGATCGATCTGGGCTACGGATCCTCAACACGGATGGCTGCCACTATACTCGCCAAGGATTCGATATTCGGCTGGATCGCTTACGGCGGATCACTTACCCAGTCGAAAGGATCGATGGAAGTGGTCCCGCGTGACGGTCTTCGCAAAAGGTTCCATGCCGTAACCCCTGACAACCGGATCACGATGGAGCTGGACCGTGACGGTTTTGCGGCCGAAAAGCCTATCCGGGTAAATAATGATTTTGGCCAGATTGCCTTTGAACTCGAAAACAGGACTAACAACATTCACAAGACCAATCTGACCGTCCGTTCCAGCCGTGTGAAAAGCATATTCATAAGAGTTGACAGCCAATCCATACCAGGGACAAAATCCAGCGATGGTTGGGTGTTTTCCATTCCGATATCAGGAAAACAGCCCCTGGTATACATCTCTTTCAATTAAATATCAGATTAGCACATTGACAAATTGGAACATTATTGATTTATCATGAAACACCACCCCACCCCAATGCTCGCCCTTGCCTTGATAATTATGTTGAGCTCCTGTCAGCCAACGACTTATCAGCGCGACTTATCCGGCACCTGGAAATTTCGGATTGACTCGCTCGACCAGGGAATTGATCAAAAATGGTTTAGTGAGGCATTTCCCGCCGACACCTTGCATCTGCCGGGCTCACTGGCAGAAAATGGCAAAGGCTTTCCGGTCAGCGTACGAACCGTATGGACCGGACAGGTGGTTGACAAATCATGGTTTTCTGCCGATAAATATGAGAAATACCGAAAGCCGGGCAATGTGAAAATACCCTTCTGGCTGCAGCCCGACTTTTATTATGTCGGGGCCGCCTGGTACCAGCGGGAAATAAAAATCCCATCAGCCTGGAAAGGTCAGCGAATCATTCTCACGCTTGAGCGTTGCCACTGGGAGTCATCGGTATGGATCGACGGAAAATTTGCCGGCAAATTGAACAGTCTGGCTACCGCACACCGATTCGATCTTACCAGAATAGCGACCACCGGTTCCCACCTGCTGACTGTCAGGATAGATAACAGGATGATTGTGGATGTAGGTGAGAATGCTCACAGCGTATCCGACCATACGCAGTCGAACTGGAATGGTATCGTTGGTAAAATGACCATTGAAGCCCTGCCGGTTGTACAGTTGGGGAATATCAAGCTGTATCCCGATATTGAGAACCATGTGGTGAAGATTGCGGGAAGCATTGAGAACGGTTCAAAGAGCAATCAGTCCGTCACGATTGAAGTTTTGGTCAGCCAGTTCGATAAACCAAACAACTCGCTGAATCCCATCAGGATGAAAAAAGAGGTACCTGCGGGAAGTGAAGTGTTCGAATTAGTGTATCCCATGGGTGACGATTGCCTGCTTTGGGATGAATTCTCACCCAATCTCTACAACATGCAGGTGTCGCTGACCATGTCCGATACCAAGGATGTTCAAAGGAACAACATACTTTTCGGGATGCGTGATTTCAGGGCCCAGGGCACCCGTTTGGCCATCAACGGCAGGCCAACCTTCCTCAGGGGAACACTTGAATGTGCAATATTTCCGAAAACAGGCTATCCTGCCCTCAAGGTGGAAGAGTGGCAGCGGATTTTCAAGATTATCAAGGCCCACGGCCTTAATCACATGAGATTCCATTCGTGGTGTCCGCCCGAAGCAGCCTTCACTGCCGCCGATATTGAGGGCATATACCTGTATGCGGAGGTATGCGCCTGGACTGAAGTGGGTACCGGCAACACGTTTGACGACTGGCTGTACGCTGAAAGTGAGCGAATTGTAAACGATTACGGCAATCATCCGTCATTCGTCATGATGTCCTACGGCAACGAGCCTGGCGGAAGCAACCAGGTTGCTTTCCTGGATGAATTTGTGTCTTATTGGAAAAAGAAGGATCACCGGCGCGTGTACACTTCAGCTTCGGGTTGGCCAATAGTACCTTCCGAGGATTTCTACAGCACCCCAAATCCGAGAATTCAAGGATGGGGACAGGGGCTCAACAGTATAATAAATGCACAGGCTCCGCAGACAGCCTACGATTTCAGGGATATTAACGATAAGAACTTTCCTGGCAAGCCGGTTGTGAGCCATGAGATCGGCCAGTGGTGTGTATATCCCGATTTTAAGGAAATGCCGCAATATTCCGGTGTCCTGAAAGCTAAAAACTTCGAGATCTTCAAGGAAACGCTGGAAGCAAATCAGCTGGGCCAACTGGCAGATTCCTTTCTGCTGGCTTCCGGAAAGCTGCAGGCTCTCTGTTACAAAGCCGATATTGAGGCAGCCTTGCGGACTCCGGGCATGGGCGGATTCCAGCTGCTCGACCTGCATGATTTTCCGGGACAGGGCACCGCACTGGTTGGTGTATTGAATCCCTTCTGGGAGGAAAAGGGATATATCACCCCTGCTGAATACAGTCTGTTCTGTAATTCCGTGGTCCCACTGGCCAGAATGACAAAACTGGTTTTCAATTCAGATGAGAATTTCACAGCCGATATCGAAATTGCCAATTACGGACCTGCAAAACTCAAGGAAGTCGAAGGACCAATCAGAATTTTGAATGCAGAAGGACAAATTCAGAAGGAAGTTAAGTGGTCGGCTGCCGACATACTTTCGGGAACCAATACTCCGGTGGGCAAGATTGAATGGGCCCTTTCGGGTGTGACCAAAGCCTCAAAATTTACGCTCGAAGTCAGTGTTGGCGAAAGAATGAACAAGTGGGATTTCTGGGTCTATCCGAAAATAACGGAAAAATCCGCAATCCCGGTTTTTCATACGGTAACCCCTCAGTTGTCCAGGCTTCTCGAACAGGGTGGCTCGGCAATACTAAGCCTGGGCCCTGATGGGGTTGCATCCGAAAAAGGAGGCAGCATAGCCCTCGGATTCTCAAGCATTTTCTGGAATACGGCTTGGACCAGGGGTCAGGCCCCGCATACCCTCGGCATTCTTTGCAATCCGAAACATCCGGCATTTAAGGAATTCCCAACCGAATATTACAGCACTTTTCAATGGTGGGATCTGGTGGCACCCGCCCGCGCACTTCTGCTTGACGGCCTCGCCTCCCGACCGCAACCGATTGTCCGTATTATCGATGACTGGTTCACCAACCGCAGCCTGGCGCTTATATTCGAGGTCCGTGCCGGCAACGGGAAGCTCATCATTACCGGCAGCGATTTGATCAATAATTTGGATAAACGGCCGGCGGCGCGGCAAATGCTTGCCAGCCTTTCCGGATATGCCGTCTCCAAAGACTTTGATCCGAAAACCACTCTAAGCCTTGAGGAGCTACGAGGGTTTCAGAAGTAGGAAGTTAGAGATTCCAGTTCAGAATTGTCGAGTAGGCCGGGGCATTTCAGCCCCAGCCTCTCACAGAACCGTACTTGACAGTCTCCCATCATACGGCTCTTCGTAACAAACTTACGGTAACCATCCATATTTCCAATGTACAAACAACGTTGGTTGCATTTTGCTTAAACGGATTAACCACGCAAAACTGGCCCACTTGCTGGAGAGCTTGTATTTGCGGGCAACCCATTTGGCCAGCCGAGCATTAAGACCATAGAAGAGCGGGGATAATGCCGATATCCTAAACTGTCCATAATACCTGATCCAGCCGTTGAGCTTCGGAGCAAGATGTGCTGCCAGCTGGTAAACCGTGAGATGGGTTCGGCGATGCACCATCTTTAGCTCTGCATTCAGCCTTGTCATGCTCTTTTGGCTTACTCCCGGTCCGAACCCCCAGAAAAGTCCTTCATTCGCTTTCTTATTCAGTCGTGGCTTGAAGGTGAACCCCAAAAAGTCAAAGCTGACCGGGGTGTCCTTTGGGGTGGTCCTCTTGCGCATTGGCTTGTTACAGTGCACGATCTTGGTTTTCTCATCGCTGAGTTCCAGACCATACTCTTTCATCCGCTTGCGCAATTTGTCCAGCACAAACTCCGATTGTTTCATGCTCCACGTGTGGATAACAATGTCATCTGCGTACCTTTCAAACTCAAGTCCGTTTATCGTCTCCTGTATCCACAAGTCAAAGACTTCGTGCAAATACAAGTTCGCCAACAGTGGACTGATCACTCCCCCTTGTGGCGTGCCTTTCGTCCGCTCGGTAACTAATTCTCCGCTGATCTTCAGAACCGGAGCTTTTAGCCATCGTTTGCAGTAAAGCAGGATATGCCGCTTGGTGGTGTGTTTCTGCAGAAACTCCATCATCCTCTCGTGGTCAATGTTGTCAAAGAACCCCTTGATGTCCACATCCACTACGTATTCCATCTTCCAGCAATTATGTGTGCAGGCCTCCAAGGCTTGTTTCGCACTCTTGCCGGGGCGGTATCCATAGCTGCTGGGATGAAAGAGCGGTTCAAGTTCTTCCTCCAGCTCCTTGCGGATCACCTCCTGAGCTACCCGGTCACGCAAGGTGGGTATCCCAAGCAGGCGTTCTTTTCCATTGGATTTAGGTATGGAGACTTCCCTGACCGGCGGTGGAAAATAACTACCGCTCGCCATTCGGTTCCAAACCGGATACAGATATTTCCGCGGGTTTTGCTCAATCATTTCAACCGTGACCTGGTCTACACCAACGCCATGACCTCCCTGTTTGACTCCTTTCCACGCTTCCCATACCTGTTCCTTCGTGATTCCGATCGTCTTTGGTCCTTGTTCAAACATCATCCTGTTTGTCAGTTGTGATACATACTATGACCCGTTACGTGAAGCCCTTCGCTCCTGCTGCCTTTCAGCAGCTATCAATACTACTACGGCTTCATCCGCCACAAACCGGCACTTCTCTACTTTTGGCCTTGCGAGTTCTTCGCTTGTGCCGTTTCGATTCCCATTGCCGGTCTGCTTCCCACGTTCCGTTGCTACGCCTGTCCACGGTTCCTGCCGCCTATATGCCGAACGACTGTACAGAACGCTATTCAGGTATGCTCTGTACGCTTCCTTTGCCACTCAAATGCGCAGTTATAGTCGTTATCGCTCCTCTTTTCGACACTTCATCAGCGGTTCACTTGCGTTCAGCTCCCGTGAACTTACCTGAGAGGCTAATGCCCTCCCTTACTCCCTGTCCGCTCAACACCTCCCGCCTGAAGCAGGAAGCACCGCAGGGTGGTTTGATACCTGCTCCTGATAGCCGATACCGATAGGCCTTGGTTGTCCTTTCTATCTTTAAGTTAGTTACCCTTTTCTATCATCGTTGCAACAGTTGCGCGCTCAACCTTGGTTAATATTGCGCTATATTTACCTTTGTTGTGCGCACGTGGCGCACCCGAATTCCGAGGTGGGAGATTCAAGTCAGCATTTATGTTGGAGGGGTTGTTAATTCGGGTGAATTATTTGCGCTGACCCTTTTTCTGATAGTAGCGAATATCTTTACAAGTTCCTCTGCCTCAGCAGAGAGTTTGTGAATTTCAGCGTTGGAAGGATAAATCTGTTTAAAGAACATCAGCCAATAATAACTTTCCCTTAATTCCTTCAGGACTGCCCCAATCTTATATATAAAATCCTTTCTGGAGCTTGCTGATTGTGCTTCCCCATAATGTGCTCCAGGTGAAGATGACGCCCTCACCAATTGGTTCTTGTTATCCCTGAGATCAACATTATACGGCAATTTCTGAATGCCCTTGAAAACATCAGCCGAAAAGTTCAATAACCGTTTTTGCAAATCATTCATCTGTTGAGTATTTATGGTATAGATGCCTAACTTGTCGGGAAATGGAAAAATTTGTTTCAAAACTTCATAAATACTTGAATCTCCCCCCTCGGAATTCAGAATTCTGAATTGGAATCTCGACCTTCAAAATCTGGAATTCCAACCTTTTAACCTCAATATTTTGGAAACCAATTATGCTATATTTGGTCCAAAATTCGGCACTTATGTCATCAATGACCAAGCAGATCGTTTATCGCGCAACAACACTAACAGGAATCTTATTCCTTTTCCCACTCGTCTCTTTTGCCGCCACAGCCGGCGTTGTCCCATCGATCGGGCCGGTAAGGGTTGAATTCATCCTTTTTGCCCTCACGTTAATCGGAGTGGCGGTTTTTCACCACAAGACCATGCAGGCAGCCCTCATCGGGCTCGCCGTGGTCCTGGCATTCAAATTCATCTTTGATCCCGCTTTTGATCTGCCCGAGCATATTGTGGGCACACCCGAGCGGGAGGGCGAATGGCGAACTCTGATAAACCTTTTGGGGCTCCTCTTCGGTTTTGCCATCCTGGCCAAGCATTTCGAGGAATCACGATTACCCGATATCCTGCCTAATTACCTGCCGAACGGGTGGACCGGCGGATTGGTATTACTGGCTTTAGTCATGGTGCTTTCATCATTCCTCGACAATATAGCTGCCGCGATGATTGGCGGAGCCATGGCCATGGTTCTGTATAAAGGCAGGGTTCACCTCGGATTTCTAGCGGCCATTGTTGCCGCCAGCAATGCGGGAGGCGCCGGATCGGTTGTAGGTGATACCACCACTACCCTGATGTGGATAGACGGAGTCAATCCGGTATGGGTTCTTAAAGCTTTCTGGGGATCCATCGGCGCATTCATGATTTTCGCCATTGTCGGAGCCAGGCAACAACATAAGTATCAGCCTATTGATGCCAATAATGATGCAGGCATCCGTGCTGATAAAGGCAAGCTTTTCATCGTTTTTCTGATCCTCATCGGAGCAATACTGTCAAATTATCTTCTGGATTTTCCGGCCATCGGAGTATGGGTAGCTATTTTGATAGGTACGGCTTTCCGCAAAACACCATGGCATGAAATGAAAAATGCATGGCGCGGAACCGTCTTCCTCATGTCACTCGTTACCATTGCATCGCTCATGCCTGTTGATGAACTGCCAAAAGCATCGTGGGTCAGTTCATTCAGCCTCGGTTTCGTTTCAGCAGTCTTCGATAATATCCCTCTCACCAAACTCTGCCTGGAACAAGGAGGGTACGACTGGGGCATCCTTTCTTTCGCAGTCGGTTTTGGCGGATCCATGATCTGGTTCGGATCATCGGCCGGTGTTGCTCTCTCCAATATGTATCCGGAAGCGAAGGACACCTTCGCCTATTTAAAGAAGGGCTGGCATGTTATGGTCGCCTATATCATAGGATTTTTTATCATGCTGGGAATAGCCGGCTGGAATCCGCACTCTCCGCATAAAAAATCACATCAGGGCGCATCGTCCGAACTGATAAAAGAGTAACTTTCGACTGATCTGATTGCGGTACCTATTTTTTTAATTATTTGTTATTCAAATCATTATGTCTCAAAGCTACTTTAAAAAATTATTACTCCCCAAAGAAGAAAAGTTCTTCCCGATGTTCGAGGATATGTCGGAATTAATATCCAAAGCGGCACACCTGCTTTCCAGGATAATCGATCATTACGAGCCGTCGCAGCAGGAGGAGATTTTTAAGGAGATCAAGCTTCTTGAAACCAAGGCAGATGATATCGTTCACCAGGTTTTCGATCAGCTTGATGCCACCTTCATTACCCCTTTCGACCGGGAGGATATCCAGAAGCTGACCTCCAAGCTGGATGATGTGATGGACAACATCAATGCATGCAGCCAGCAGATCAAGCTTTACAAGCCCAAGAAGCTCCTGCCGCAGTTCCGCGAACTCTGCCTGGTTGTGGTAAGGGGTTGCGAACAGATCAGGGTGGCCGTAATGGGGCTTCACAATCTTAAGGAGCCACAGAAAATCAATGACGCCTGCGTTAAGATCAACGAACTTGAGAATATTGCTGATGACATTTACCATCAGTTGATCTCGGAACTTTTTGATACTGAAACAGACCCGATCGAGCTCATCAAAAACAAGGAAATCCTCGAAACTCTTGAAGCCACCACTGACAGGGTCGAGGATGTATCGGACATCCTGAAAACCATTATAATTAAGTCAGCATAAAGGATTTATTTAACTTAACATTGTCCTGATATGGCTACCGGATTCATGAAAAAGATCTTCCTCCCAAAAGAGGAAAAATTCTTCCCGTTATTCGAAGACCTTGCAGACCTCGTCACGGAGGCAGCCGTTATTTTGTCGAAAATCGTTGAAAGCAATAATCCCTCCACAGAAATGGATCATTTCCGTGAAATAAAAAACCTGGAAAAGAAAGCCGATGACATTGCACATGGCGTATTTGATGCCCTGGATACCACCTTCATCACTCCTTTTGACCGGGAGGATATTCACGAACTCGTATCAAAGATGGATGACGTGCTGGATTACGTAAATTCAGTGAGCCAGCAAATAAAATTGTACAAGCCGAAAAAACTCCCGCCACAGTTTAAAGAAATGGTTGCCGTGCTGATCAGGGGCTGCGAACAGATAAAAATCGCCACTAAGGAACTGCGCAATCTGAAAAAACCCAAAAAGATATCGGATGCCTGCGTAAAAATCAATGAGCTGGAAAATGTGGCAGACGATATTTATCATCAGCTTCTTTCGGAATTATTCGAAACGGAGAAGAATGCCATCGAGCTGATTAAAAACAAGGAGATCCTGGAAACCCTGGAAATGGCTACTGATTCCGTTGAGGATGTGTCGGATGTCATGAAAACGATCATCATAAAATCCGCTTAACCTTCATTCCATGAAATTCAAACTTTTCCTGGCCGGCCTGGTCCTGTTGGGCGCATTATCCGCCTGTCAGACCAGCCCAAAAACTTCTTCTATGGATAATCCCCTGCTTAATGAGTTTACCACACCTTTTGGTGTGCCGCCTTTCGACCTGATACAGCCTCACCATTATACGCCGGCATTTAAGCTGGGCATGGAAGAGCATATGAAAGAGGTGGAAGCCGTGGTTAACAATAAAGAAGAGCCCACGTTCGAGAATACGATCGTTGCCCTCGACAAGAGTGGTGAGCTGCTCGCCAAGGTGTCGCGCGTATTTTTTGGTCTCACTGAGGCCAACACCAATGATTCACTCCAGCAGATACAGGTGGCCATATCACCTGAACTGTCGGCTCATAGTGATGCCATAAGCCTGAATCCCAAGCTGTTCAGCCGGATAAAATCGGTTTATGAAAATCAGAAAAAATTTAGTCTTGATGCAGCCCAGACCTACATCCTGGAAAACCTTTACAAGGGATTTGTCCGCAACGGTGCCAATCTGAGCCCTGAAAAGCAGGAAGAGCTCAAGAAGCTTAATTCTGAACTGGCGGTGCTTTCTGTTCAGTTCGACCAGAATGTCATGTCGGAGACCAACGATTTCAAACTCGTCATCGACAAAAAAGAAGACCTTGCCGGCTTACCTGAGGGGTCCATCAGCAGTGCCGCCGAGGCAGCCAAAGCCGCCGGCATGGAAGGGAAATGGGTTTTCACACCGACCCGTCCCAGCATGACACCTTTCCTGCAATATGCCGAAAACAGGGAATTGCGAAAGAAACTGTACAACGGTTATCTGAACCGGGGAAACAACGGCAACAGCAAGGACAACAACAAAAACCTTTCCCGCATCATCAGCCTCCGGGCACAGAGGGCTCAGCTCCTGGGCTATAAAACCCATTCGCACATCATTCTGGAATCCAGGATGGCGAAAAATCCGGAGAACGTTTTTGCGCTCCTCGACAAGCTCTGGTCACCTGCCCTCTCGGCAGCCATCCGCGACCGTGAGGAAATGCAGAAGATCATTGACCGCGAAAGCGGCAAATTCAAGTTGGAGAGCAGCGACTGGTGGTATTACGCCGAAAAGCTCCGGAAAGAACAATATGATATGGATGAGAACGAGCTTCGCCCCTATTTCAAGGTGGAGAACGTGAGAGACGGCGCCTTTGATGTTGCCAATAAACTGTACGGCATTACGTTCACCGAGATCGCCAATATTCCCAAGCCTCATCCCGAAGCCATGGCTTATGAGGTAAAAGAAGCCGACGGATCGCATATCGGGGTGCTTTTTATGGACCTGTTCCCACGCTCCAGCAAGCAGCAGGGAGCCTGGTGCGGAGCTTACCGCGACCATTGGTGGAAAGATGGAAAGGAAATAACTCCGGTAATTACCATGGTCGGAAATTTCACCAGGCCTTCGGGCGACAAGCCAGCCCTGATCAGCCTTGATGAGGCACTCACCCATTTCCATGAATTTGGACATGCGCTGGAATCGCTGTTTGCCGAAAACACACTGAGCACGACTTTCGTTGCACAGGATTTTGTTGAACTGCCGAGCCAGATCAAGGAACACTGGTGCACCGAGCCTGCAGTGCTGAAATCATTTGCAAAACATTATCAGACCGGCGAGCCAATTCCAGATAAGCTGATCACCAAACTCACCAATTCGAGTTATTTCAACCAGGGCTTTACCTCAACCGAATTCCTGGCTGCCTGTTATCTGGATATGGCTTTCCACAGCAGGACAGATACTTCAGCGCTGGAGATCGGCAAATTTGAGAAAGATTTTCTGACCGGCAAAGGACTGATACCGGAGATCGAGCCCCGCTACAGGAGCACCTATTTTATCCATATCACCGGAGGCTATGATGCCGGATATTACGGTTACCAGTGGGCTGCCGTTCTGGATAACGATGCCTTTGAGGCTTTCAAGGAAAAAGGACTCTTCGATCAGGCCACCGCAAAATCCCTTCGGGAAAATATCCTGGCCAAAGATGGCACCATGGATCCATCTGAAATGTTCGTCAATTTCCGCGGCCGCCAGCCCGACATCACCCCGCTCATGCGGAATAAAGGATTCATCAAATGAAACGAGCAGTAGTAGCCGGTGCCGGCGGATTTATCGGCGGGCATCTGGTTAAAGCATTAAAAGCCAGAGGATACCATGTGCGTGCAGTGGACAAGAAACCACTGAATCAATGGTATCAGGTTACGGAAGAGGCTGATAACCTCGTCCTCGACCTGACCTTCAGGGAAAACTGTTATACTGCGGTAAACGGATTTCATGAAATTTACAATCTTGCTGCCGACATGGGTGGAATGGGATTCATCGAAACGCACAAGGCGGAGTGCATGCTCAGTGTGCTCATCAACACACATCTTCTGATGGCAGCCCGCGATAAGGGCATCAGCCGTTTCTTCTATGCTTCGTCTGCCTGCGTGTATAATGCCACCAAACAAACCGATACCGATAATCCCGGATTGCGCGAATCCGATGCTTACCCTGCGATGGCTGAAGACGGTTACGGCTGGGAAAAACTGTTCAGTGAACGCATGTGCCGTCATTTCATGGAAGATTACGGGATTATCGTCAGGATAGCCCGCTTCCACAATGTTTACGGGCCGTTCGGCACCTACGACGGTGGCCGGGAGAAAGCTCCGGCAGCATTGTGTCGCAAGGTGATCGATGCTGAACTCAATGGCGTTAAGGACATGGTTATCTGGGGCGACGGTCACCAGACCCGCAGCTTCATGTATATCGATGATTGCATCAAGGGGATTCTGGATATCATGTACAGCAACATCGAGGAGCCGATCAACCTGGGCAGCAGTGAGATGGTATCGATTAACCAGCTAGCCGACATGGCTGAAGAGATAGCCGGATACAAACTGAACCGCTCTTATGACCTGAGTGCCCCGAAAGGAGTGCGCGGTCGAAACAGTGAAAACACCCTGATCAGGCAATATCTGAACTGGGAACCGTCGATCCCGTTGATGGACGGTCTCAGGAAAACCTATGCCTGGATAAGGGAACAGATGATCGAAGCTAAAAAATCCACTAAACCTGTCAGGTTCAATTGATGCAGGGTTCCGATAAAAAAGTGATGGTCAGTGGCTGCTATGACCTGCTGCATGCCGGTCATGTTGCATTTTTCAAAACAGCAGCCAGATACGGCAAACTTTACGTTTTCCTGGGCCGCGATGAGAATATCCGGCAGCTCAAAGGCAAGGCTCCCTATTTCTCCGAAGAGGAGAGGAAGTTTATGGTCGGATCCATCAGGTATGTTGAGGAGGCCCAGGTTTCAAAAGGCATGGGCGTCATCGATTTTGCCGATGAGATGGCTCAGCTTAAACCGGATTATTTTGTTGTCAATCATGACGGCGACACTCCCGACAAGAAGGAATTGTGCAGAAGACATGGGGTTGAATATATTGTTCTCGAGCGCATACCCGAAGAAGGTCTGCCTGCCCGCTCCAGTTCGGGAACCAAGAAAGACCTGAAATTTCCTTACCGCATATGCATTGCCGGCGGATGGATGGATCAGCCGTGGGTTTCGGAAGTACACCCGGGATCTGTGGTGGTTGCTCAGATCTGGCCCTCGATCGACTTCAATGACCGATCGGGCATGGCCACCAGTTCCAGAAGCGTAGCCATTGAATTATGGGGAAACCAGCTCCCGGCAGGCGATCCCGTGCGCAATGCCCAATTGCTCTTTGGAGCCGAAAATTTTCACAACAACTATATCTCCGGATCACAGGATCATCTGGGGTTGCTTAAGCCCGGAATCAACCGGTTATATTACAACGGCAAATACTGGCCTGAGCGTATCGACACCTTGGTGGATGCTGACATCTGCGACTGGCTTTCAAGCGTTATCCATCTGGTTCCGCTTAAGCCACGGCCAGAAGGCTATGATCCGCTGAAAGTGAAAAATCTGGAACCTGCCCTTGTAAAAGAATTGGGTGAATCCGGCGACCGGTGCTGGGAAAGCATTCTCAGGAAGGATGTTAACGGGTTGGGCCTCGCGATGAAACAAACCTTCCTCACCTGGAAAAAGCTTCTGCCCTATACCGTGCCTGATTGGGTGATGGAGGAGCTGGAAACGAATTATTTTCCGTATTACCCCGGAGCCATTACTTCCGGCAGTGGCGGCGGATACGTTATGGTAGCCTCGGAAAAAGAGATTCCCGATTCGCTGAAAATCAAGGTGAGGTTTTAGCCCCCTCATCCAGCGCATTACGCACCAGCTCTTCTGCCTTGTCCATCATCTGTTTCTGCTTGTGTATCAATCCTTCCATGTCCTTGAGTTTAGTGTGGAAAGTCTTGTTTTTCTTTTCCTTCTCCAGGATCTGGATTTGCTTGTTCACTTTTTCTGAAAGATCGCCGATCAGGGGATCGAAATATCCACGGGCGGCCTCCATCCGGGTCCTGACCTGTATCAGGTAATTCTCGTCGGTCGATTTAAACAGCCGTCTGAGCTGATCGCGGAATTTATCGGCAGTCTCCTTCACCGGCAGCAATTCCGATTCCATCACTGCAGCCCATTCGCGCTGCTTTTTCCCGGGCTTCTTCTCTTTCTTGTCCTTATGATCGGAAAGGTAATGAAGATGACTCATCATCGGGGTGAAATTATATGCCTTCAAGGCGGTATCCCTGATAAAATGGCGGATCGCCAATGGCAGGACGGCCTCAGGGTGCGGATCGGTCTCCTTGCGCTGCACGAACTGCCGCAGTGCCTCCGCCTGCGCCGGACCCGACCAGGGCAGCCTTGCCGAAAGCACCAGTCCGTCGAGGGATACAAGCCTGGATAATGCCACGTAGATTTGCCCCGGAGCAAAAGCCGAGGAAACGTCGATGATTGCTTTTTCGAATGTCAGGCCCTGACTTTTATGCACCGTGATAGCCCAGGCGAGCTTAAGCGGATAATGGGAAAAGGTACCCGCAACAACTTCCTGTATCTCGTTGGTTTCGCGCGACAAAGTAAATTTCTTGTTTTCCCAGGTGTACCTTTCCACCAGAATCTCATTGCCGCCAGACTCGAAACTTACGCCGATTTCATCTTTGCTCAGCGAACTGACGGTTCCGATTTTCCCGTTAAAATATCGCTGCTCTCCGGAATAATCATTTTTGATAAACATGACCTGTGCGCCCTCTTTCAATTCCAGCGTAGCCTCCACCGGATACAGGTATTCACTGAAATCGCCATCGGTAACCGCATCGTAGCTGAACAATTTCCCGGACAATTTTTCCAAAGCATCCCGGTTTATCGTATCAGCCTTGCGGTTGTGAGTAGTCAGGTTAATATATCCCTCACTGGCATCAGGCTGAAAATCGGGTATATACCTGGAATTAAGCAGCTCCGTATCCTCGCGGGTAACCGTGTTCCCGCGGAAATGGTTTAACAGCTTGATAAACCTGTCATCCGACTGCCGGTAAATCTTGTCGAGCTCAATGTAAACCGGCTGCTGATCGAGCAGGGCATAGGCCTCAAAGAAATATATATCGCGGTAATACTCCTTTAGATACTCCCATTCCTCCTGCTTTACCACGGGCGGCAGCTGGAACAGGTCTCCAATAAAGAGGACCTGAACCCCGCCGAATGGCTGTGACTTATTTCGCCGGACAACACGAAGGATCACATCAATGGCATCGAGCAGGTCAGCCCGAAGCATGCTCACCTCATCAATGATCAGGAGTTCAAGCTCTCTGAGAAGCTTACGTTTCGTTGCATGCAACTGCATACCGCCAATCAGGGAATCCGGTGTGTTCAGTTGTATATTGATATCCCCCTCAGGCAATTGGCTGGAAGGGATAAAGGTCCCGAACGGCAGCTGAAACAGGGAATGGAGGGTTACCCCGCCCGCATTAATCGCGGCGATCCCGGTGGGAGCAGCAACGATGGTGTTCTTATCGGTCAGGCCCACGATGCTCCTCAGGAACGTCGTTTTGCCCGTGCCTGCCTTGCCGGTCAGGAATACATGCCTGTTGGTGCTGTTGATGAATCGGGCGGCCAGGGCGGCAGCATCGTCAGGAATGTCAATCATTGCTGAGTATCATGTTTTTGGATTATTGCTTTTCCTAAAAATAGTCCTAATATTATAAACGCGCTTATGATTGAAACCAATATTGCCTGCCATGAAAAATATTATGACCCTTTGCATGATCCTGCTTCTTGCAGTTTCCTGCGGACCCGGTAACCGGTACGTTATTGAGGTTACTTCCGATGGCGGCCCGGGTAATCGGATCGTTTACAATAATTGGGATGTTTCGTCGGACACTCTCCCCCTGAATGATGGGAAATGCACTTTTTCGGGTATTGTCGACACCTTTCCGAAACTGGTATCGATTGGCTTCACGCCCCCATCCTACCTGAGTACCCGCGTGGTGCTCGAACCGGGCAAAGTTACCGTTGATTACTCCAAGGCATCCGGTTTCAGGCTTGGGGGTACCGAAAACAATACAACCCTCCAGAAACTTTTCGATGAGCTGAAACCTTATCAGGATGAGGCTACAAAAGTATGGAGAGCCTGGAATGCAGCCTACGCCAAGACTCCGCGGAGCAAGGAAGAATGTGAGTCGGTATGGATTCTTCACGAGCAAGCCAATCAGAAGACGCTCGATAAAACACGGGAACTGATCAAGGCAAACCCGAATTTTGCCGGACTGGTCATCACCCTGCCCATCACCAGAAGTGAACCCGTGGAGAACCTGAAATCCTATGTCGATGAGTTCAAGGCCTTTGCCGGCAGCAGATGGTACAACATGATCCTTAAAGAATATGAAATTGCCGAACGTACCATTTCGGGAAAACCAGCGCCACCATTTACCTTTCCCGACACCACCGGGAAGATGGTTTCACTGTCGGATTTTCGCGGCAAATGGGTACTCCTGGATTTCTGGTACGTCGATTGCCCTTGGTGCCGCAAGCTCACGCCACACATGATCGATATCTATAAGGACTGGAAGCAGACGAAAAACTTTGAGATCATCAGCATATCCGTCGATAAACCCAAGGATTTCAAGCGCTGGAAGGAGGCAATTGTTGAGGATAAATCGCCCTGGATACAGGTGAACGACAGCACAAAAACCTATCCTGACCAATACGGCATAACCGGATATCCTACCCTGATTCTTGTTGACCCGAACGGCAACAGTGTGAAAAAGATCATCGGATACCAGGAGGAAGGTGGATTGCGGCGACTGCTGTCAGAATATGTGAAATAACACCTTAGTCAAACCAAACAGCACTTCCTTTTTCAGTAAAAGGGGAGTATATTTATCAGACCGGATCTTATTCCCGGCAAATCTCGTTATGAAACTGACAATCCGTTTATTAGCATTCCTGGTCGCGGCATGTTCAATCCTGGCTGCCTGCAATCAAAAGCCTGCCCGTACAGTGGGTCGGATCGTGGTCACCGGCAAGATCCGCAATTTCAAGGACACCGCCGCCGTATTTACCTACGATGCATTCGAGCTTTTAAGCACCACTCAGAAACCATCGGTAAAAATCAATCCCGACGGCTCCTACAAAATGGTGCTTGAATCCGCGAGCCCGCTGAAAGGGTTTTTCTCTTTAGGAAAAGTTCCCTGGACTTATAAGTTCGAAATCAAGCTTGTTAATGGAAAAGATTCAACTCTCTCGGTGGAATCCTTCGATTTCCGAATGTTGTATCTCTGGCTCGAACCCGGCGACAGCCTGACCATGAATGTGGATGTTGAGAAGATTAACGACTCGATTTACTTTAACGGCAGAGGACGGTTTAACAACGAATTCGTGAATGAAGAGGAGCAAGTATTTAACGATTACAGAAACAAGTACCTCTGGAATTATTACAATATAACATACAGGGATCCTGATGATTACAAAAATCTCATCGATCAGCTGAAAGAGGAAAAACTTACTTTCCTCAAAGATTACGACCGATTTCACAAGCTGAGTCCTGCCCTGCTAAATGTTTATACCTCCGACTACATTACCGGTGCCATATCCTCCAAGATCAGCTATCCGGGCGGGCATTCCAGTTTCAACCAGGGCAAAACAACCCTGCTGCCACCGGATTATTACACTTTTCTGGATTCTGTCAACCTTTCCGAACATATTGGTGACAAGGGCATCGGATACTATTATTTCCTGAACGCCTGGCTTCATAAAAAACACGAGATAGACAATGCCGATAAACCCGAAAAAGGCGATTTCTACCAGTACGTTAAATCACAGGTTCCGGCTCGTCTGGCTTACGAATTCATGGCGTACGCCCTGGCCCGCGATTTCAGGAAGGCACTTTATGATGAACTTGGCGCCAATTGTCCCTATCCCGATATCGGGGAACCGGTAAAGAAAAAATACCAGCATCTCGAGGGTATGCTGGAAGGCAATCCTGCTCCCGCATTTTCTCTGGCTGACGTAAATGGGAAAACCGTTTCCCTGAACGACCTGCGCGGAAAGTTTGTGTACATTGATTTTTGGGCTACCTGGTGCGGGCCCTGCATCAAGGAGATCCCAAGCCTGAAAAAGACAGAGGAGGAATATCGTGGCAAGAACATCCATTTTGTAAGCATCTCCTACGACAAGGCAGCTGATCATGATAAATGGAAGAATTACGTTGTGGAGAATAATCTGACTGGAATTCAGCTGATTGCCGATGAGGCTATGCGATCAACTTATAACAAGATCTTTAATATTGATTTGATCCCACGGTTTATTTTACTCGATCCGGAAGGAAAAATCGTTAGCGGCAACGCCCCCCGGCCTTCCAGTCCCAAACTTAAAGAGCTCCTCGTTAAATCGGGAATAAAATGAAAAAATTCTTATTGATTCTGATTACAGGCATACTGATAATGAACGGGATGCCTGCTTTTTCACAGGCAAAAAACACGGAAAAGTCGAACAGCTGGTATGTGGGAAACCGCAGCCCGCTGGTGCCGGCCAAATACATCAAATTGCCGGTGGGCAGTATTGAGCCCGGCGGCTGGCTGAAAGTTTATCTCGACCGTCAGCGCAGCGGCCTCAATGGCCAGCTGGAGAATATCAGTGCCTGGCTTCAAAAGAGCGACAACGCCTGGCTGTCGGCGGATGGCAAGGGCAAATGGGGTTGGGAGGAAGTTCCTTACTGGCTTAAGGGTTTCGGCGATCTGGCTTATGTTTTGAAAGATCAGGACATGATCAAAGAGGCGAAAATCTGGATTGAGGCGATCCTGGCCAGCCAGAAGGAGAACGGCGATTTCGGTCCGCATAATCTGGATAACGGGAAGCAGGATTTCTGGCCCAATATGATCGCACTCTATTGCGTACAGTCGTATTACGAGTTTACCGGCGACAAGAGGATCCTCAGTTTTATGAGCCGGTATTTTAAATATCAGCTCACCGTTCCCGATCAGAATTTTATGAAAGGATACTGGCAGGGGCTGCGCTCCGGCGACAATCTGTACAGCGTAATCTGGCTCTATAACCGGACAGGCGATCCAGCCTTACTGGAGCTTGGTGAAAAGATCCACCGGTGCGGAGTCAGCTGGACAACCAGGGATAATGAGCTTACCGTTACCGGCGAGGAAAGCAAAAAATACCCGGTCTGGTGGTCACTGCTTCCGGACTGGCACAATGTTAACCTGGCCCAGGGATTCCGGGAACCGGCCATTTATTCGCAGATCAGTCACAATCCTGATGACGTTCAGGCTTCATATGAGGTTTTTCAGATCATCCGTGAGCATTTCGGACAGGTGCCGGGCGGGATGTACGGAGCCGATGAAAATGCGCGGCCGGGATATGATGATCCACGACAGGCTATTGAAACTTGCGGTATCGTGGAACAGATGAATTCCAATGAAAACATGCTTTGCATTACCGGAGATAATTTTTGGGCAGACCATACCGAGAATGTAGCTTTTAATACCTACCCGGCCTCTACCATGCCGGATTTCAAATCATTGCGCTATCTCACGGCTCCCAACATGGTTCTGTGTGACGACCAGAACCACTCGCCCGGGATCGACAATGCCGGGCCTTTCCTGATGATGAACCCATTCAGCAGTCGCTGCTGTCAGCACAATCACGGTCAGGGCTGGCCCTATTTTGCAGAGAACCTCTGGCTGGCCACGCCCGACAATGGCGTTTTCGCTGCACTCTATTGCGAAAGCAAAGTGAATGTCAAGGTGGGCAAAGGGACGGTCGTCGAGATTTCCGAGACCACACGCTACCCTTTCGACTCCACCATGGTGTTCGTGATGAAAATGGACTCACCGGAGGAATTCCCCTTGTATCTGAGGGTTCCGAAATGGTGTGCCGGAGCAAAAGTTAAGATCAACGGAACCGCCTTCACCACATCCACCAAAGCCGGGAGCATTATCAGGATCAACCGCCAGTGGAACAGTGGTGACCGGATAGAGCTTCTCCTGCCGATGAAAATTTCCCTGACTACCTGGGAAAAGAATCACAAATCAATGAGTGTAAATTACGGCCCGCTGACCTTTTCGCTGAAGATCAAGGAAGAATACATAAAAAAAGAGAGTGGCAAGACAGCCGTCCGCGATTCCAAATGGCAGGAAGGTGTTGATGCCTCCAAATGGCCGTCCTGGGAGATACATCCGGCCTCCGACTGGAATTACGGGTTAGTGCTTGATCCGAAAGAACCTCTGAAATCATTCAGGATCGTTCACCGGCCCTGGCCGCAATCAGACTTTCCGTTTACGCTTGAGGAGGTGCCGCTGAGCCTCGAGGTCCAGGCCAGGCAGATACCGGAATGGAAACTTGACCAATACAATCTTTGTGGTGTCCTGACCGACGGACCGGTGAAATCCAGCAGTCCGGATGTCAAGGTGGAGCTGGTACCGATGGGTGCCGCGCGGCTCCGCATCAGTGCTTTCCCAATTATCAGTCAATGAGAAAACCGTTAGCCATACTGGCATTTCTGCTATTAAGTACCTGCTGGTCGCAGGCCTATTTGTTTCAATTTACCATTTCTGAAAAATCAGGCAAGCCGGTTCCCTCTATCAGTTTAGATGGCAAACCCCTGATCACGGTCCCTGCGGAGGGATTATGGTCAATAGCCACAGCCTGGGAAAATGCCTGGCCGGCAAGCTGGCATCACGCCTCGCCCTCGAAAATTGAACAGTCGGGCGATTGGAAAATCATTTCCGGTGAATTAGTCCTGCCGCAGGGAACCTGGAAGATACGCGATGCATACCGGATCGAAAACGGGTTGGTAAAATGTATTCGCCGGTTCGAATGGACCGGCAAGCAAGCCTTGGATTCCGTTACCCTATCGGTCCGTTTTAAAGTTGAAGGCGAAGGCCTGCAGGCCTTTTTGCCGGGGATCATTTACTACGGCAATCCATCCGGATACAAAAATACCCCCGACTGTGTTGCCCATTATTTCGGCAACCCCGGGGAGATGGTCATTTTCGAGGATCACCGCTTTCCCATGCCGTTCACCTGCCTGGAATCCGGATCTGACAAATTCGGAGCGGTTATCCATACCTTGCCCAGTTCCCTCCGCGACCTGAAACTTTTTGATCATTGGTGGTCGATGGGAGTAACTGCCCATCAGGGCTATTCGGAGCTCACACTATTATCGGGCCCGATAACATATAACGACCAGCGAAGCGTGGCCAAGGCTCATCAGTGCGGCACCATGAAATACGGTAACACATATATCAGTGTTAAGCCGGGCGCCATCATCGAGAAGACTTTTTATCTTGATTTATATCCCATTGTAAAGGCTGGAACTGCGTTCCAGAAACCCGTTCACGATGCAATCAGGATGTACAAGCCTTTTTATGCGGAAGACCTTCCATCTGCAAAGGAAATTGTAGAATCGAAGTACCGGCTGGCGAAAGCCCGTTGGACCGAGAGCGACAGTCATGCCGGATTCAATATGTATCCCTGGATGGACCGGCCAGAGGTTGTTATGGGATGGTGCGGTCAGGCTGAATCGCCCGGATACGCGCTGCAGGTTTTGAGAAATCAGTTGAATGACGATGCTGCCATCGACCGCATGGTTCAGAAATCCATTGATTTTCTTACCACCTATCCGGTTGAGGCCGATGGATTTCCGGTTGTTTACAATGTTAACAAGAAGATCTATGGAAACAAGGACCCGGTTTCCATGGGCCAGGGCATGTACAGCGTTGCCAAGGCCATTGAGAGTGCGCGTTCCAGCAAAAGATACGACACTGCCCGATGGGAGATATTCTTAAAAAAAGCTTGTGATTTTGCAGCTAACCGGATCCTGGCTCAGAACTGGACCCCGCGTTCCACTGCCGAAGGATTTTACATAGCCCCCCTCTGTATCGCAGCCAAACTGTTCGACACGGAGAAATACCGGGCAGCAGCCATCAAAGCCGCGAAATATTATGCTGCACGACATCTCGACATGAAGGAGCCTTATTGGGGCGGTACGCTGGATGCATCAGGAGAAGATAAGGAAGGAGCCTGGGCGGCGTTCCAGGGGTTCATGAGTGTGTATGAAATGACCAAAGAGAAGCAGTACCTGATGTGGGCCATCCATGCCTGCGATGTTTGTCTGAGTTACACCGTTGTATGGGATATCCCCCTGCCTCCGGGGCGCATGGCCGACCACCAGTTCAAGACGCGCGGCTGGACGGTTGTGTCACCTCAAAATCAACATATTGACGTATTCGGAGTCTTTTTTACCCCCGACATTTACCGGTTGGGCATGTATACCGATAATGAGGATCTGAAAAATCTGGCCAAGGTGATGTTCCGCTCTTGTGGCCAGCTCACCGATCCCTTTGGCAGTCAGGGCGAGCAGATGCAGGAAACCAATTTTGGTCAGGCGGGCGATCTTTCCGATGTGTACCGATTGCGCGGTGGTTATGCCGAGCATTGGACCGTGTTCTGGATCACGGCGCATTTTCTGAATGCGGCCGCACGGTTTCAGGAGATGGGCGTTAGCCTTTAGGGCAAAAAGGCAGGAAGGCAGGAGGGCAGGAAGGAAAGGAAGAGGGCAGAAATTAGTAATAAGTAATAAGGGATAAGAAATAAGTACGTATTATTGTACTTTATTAATTACTTAAAGAAAAAGAGATGTTGGCAGCAAATTATACTGAACTTCGGAAGGGATTAAAGGAATTTCTGGATACCGTGGAGGAGGACCACGAAACCCTTATCATCAAGAGGGGTTCTGGAAAGGGCGCCGTCATTATTTCACTGGAGGAATATAACTCGATGATGGAAACCTTGCATCTGCTGAGTTCCCGCAAAAATGCCGAAAGGCTTTATGAATCGATTGAGCAGATGAAAGCAGGTAAAACGGTGCAGAAGGACCTAGATATCGAATGATGCCGATTACTTTTTCTATCCTTGGTTGGGAAGAATATCTTTCCTGGCAAACAGATGATAAAAAGATGATCAGGAAGATCAATGCATTGATCAAGGATATCCAGTCAACCCCCTATGAAGGAAAAGGCAGACCGGAACCACTCAAATACGATCTTTCAGGACTTTGGTCAAGAAGGATCGATCAGGAACACAGGTTGGTTTATCAGGTAGTTAATGGGCAGATCTTAATTTATAGCTGCCGATACCATTACGACAAATAAAATCTTTGCGATTTTGCGCCGTTGGTCGAAATTCTGGCTATCTCCTTATCGAAACAATGGTATCCCTGATTTCGGAACAGTAAATGCCGAAATATCCCAGAGCCCCGTTATCAAAATTTCCTATCGGATTATATGGAGTGGCAGAAACAAAACTTGGCCGGGCCATATCATTCACCTGGCTGAAATAGGCGTGACTGACAGAATCGATGGTCTGAAACTCTAACCTCACCGTATCGCCAAGGTCAAAAGAATACCGGTACAAGGGGATATCCACCTCGGTTCCATCAAATGCCTCATCGCTGGTTATGTTAAAACTACCCTGACGAAGCTTGCCGTTTTTGGTTACTTTAAAACGGTAATAATTGGAGACTCCCGGAGGATCCTGCCACTTTGGATTGATAAGAAAAATCGGTTCGGCATCTGGGCGGGGATCGCCGAATCCCCTTACCACCTTCAGGCTGTCGAGAAAAACAGGGTGCGGAACTGAGGATGTTGCTGTAAAAATATTTCCAGCAGAATCGGTCAGGGTCAGACTGAAAATCTCGTCGGGAACAGGTTTCAGGCTGCGCGCCAGGTATACTCCAGGACCCACCTCGGTTAAAATCCTTTCCATTCCCGACCCGGTTGTCAACTTAACTGTCGCCCCCTTGATTCGGGTAAAATTGGTATCGTAAAAGCCGGCTGAATGGGTTGCTTCAACCTTGCATTCACCGGTTGTGGCATTCAGCGTGGCCTCAATAACGGTAACCGGCTGAGTATTCTTCAATTCGAGTTGGATAACCTCCTCACAGGAAGCAAGTGCGGCAACCACCCCAATAAACATCAAAATCGATATATAATTGAATTTCATCTTTGTGTGCTAAAATTTAAAGTTCCATGTGATCGAAGGCACGATCCCAAAAAGTGAAAGCCTTACCGCCTCGGTTGTACCGGGATTATCCTCGCTCTCCCTGAACGAAATACTGTAGGCATTTTTGTGGTTGTACACATTGTATACCGAAACATTGATATCAGAGTTGAATCTCTTCTTCGGCTTGAACTGATAAGTTATTCCGAGGTCGAGTCGATGGTAATCCGGCATTCTGGAAGCATTCCGGCCGGTATATAAATTGATCAAAACGCCGTCGATCAAATATTTACCGCTTGGGAAAGTGACTGCATCACCGGTATAATAAATCCAGTTCCCCGAAAACATCCATCTTTCGGAAAGCTCATAGGCTGCAACAATCGATATGCTGTGAGTCCGGTCCTGTCGGGCGGAAAACCACTTGCCAAAATTTATCTTATCGAATTGCTTTTCTGATTTCGCGAGTGTATAGCTGATCCATCCGGTTAATTTGCCGGAATTTCGACTTGCCGAGAATTCCAGGCCATACGCCCGTCCCCGTCCAAATTCCAGCTCCGCCTCAATTTCAGGATTTAAAAAAGTATTGGCGCCATTCCTGTAGTCGACGAGGTTACCGAGGATTTTATAGTAAGCTTCCACGCTCAGGTCCACATTGTTTTTAGGAAGATTCTTAAAATACCCAAGAGCAACCTGATCAGCCGTAGTTGGCTTAATCAATGGCGTGCTGGGGGTCCAGAGATCGGTAGGCGAACTCGAAAGGGAGTTCGACAGGATATGAAGGTACTGGAACATCCTGTTGTAGCTTGCCTTGATCGAATTCGTATTATTAATCAGATAGTTGGCTGTCATCCGGGGTTCAAATCCAAAGTAGGTATGATAGAACTTCCCCGATCCGTAGGCTGTTGAGTCCAGCATTTCATGGTTGGGACCGTAACTGTGAACCGTATACGGTCCGATATTATTGAACATACTCACGCGCACCCCGTAATTCATGCTGAAAGATTCGCTTACCTTTTGTTCGTTAGAAAGGTAAACACCGCTTTCCAATGCCTGCTGCTGCTCGATCGGCTTAAAGAATCCGACAGTATCGTTGGAAGTGAAATTGCCGGGCTTGAATTGGTGATAGGCCGTGGTCCACCCAAAACGGACCGTATTATTGGTGCCAGGATACCAGGTATAGTCCTGTTTGGCACTGTAATCGAGAATTCCGGATCTTAAATCAAAGGAGAACTTTCCGAATGCAGCCTTAAATCCGTAATTGTAATCGCTGTAAATCAGCGAGGTATTGAGGAAAAGTTCAGAACTGAAATTATGATTCCAACGAAGTGTCAGCGTAGTATTGCCTGAATCAAATCCGGCTTGTTTACGGGAAAAGATATCCTTACCCATATAACCGGAGAGGTATAACCGGTCGCGGTCGCCTAAAATATAGTTCGCTTTTAGATTGAAATCGTAGAAATAAAAATCCAGACTGTCGGCCAGGTCGCTGACTGCCTTCAGTGCCACATCGGCATAGGTGCGTCGTCCGGAAAGCAGGATTGAACTTTTGTCTTTTACCAGCGGGCCCTCAACCGACAATCTCGATGATATCAGTCCGATCCCGCCGGTGGCCCCCCATTCCTTTGAGTTTCCGTCGCGCATTCTGATATCCAGCACTGATGAAACCCTGCCACCATAAGGAGCAGGAATCCCGCCTTTGTACAATTTGACATCTTTGATCGCATCTGAATTGAAAACTGAGAAAAAGCCAAGCAGGTGTGAGGCATTGTAAACAGGAGCCTCATCAAGAAGAATATGGTTCTGGTCGGCTTCGCCACCTCTCACGAAATAGCTGCTTCCACCCTCGCCGCTTGGACTCACACCGGGAAGAAGTTGAATTCCCTTTAAAATATCCCGTTCGCCAAAAAGCACCGGAATCGCCTTCAACTGTCTAATATCCAATTGTATAGAGCTCATTTCAAGGCTTCTTACGGCACTCCTCTTTCCCTCAGCCTTGATATCCACGCTCCTCAAAATCCTGGATTTGGGTGTAAGCTCAATATCCAGTTTCAGATTTGACTTGAGATTGATTTTACGTTCAAGGTTTTCATAACCCAGATAAGAATAGATCACGGTATAGGTGCCGGCAGCCACTTTTACGGAATAAAACCCGTATTGGTTGGTCGACACACCGGCGTTAAGCTCCACAATAGCAACACTTGCAAAGATCAGCACCTCACCGGTGACGGCATCTTTTACATAGCCACTGAGTGAGAAGCGTGCATCATCTTCCTCGCCGGCCACCACCTGATTCGCATTGAACCAAAGAGAGGCGAAATAACAAAATAACAGAAGTCTAAATTTCATGCGTTTAGAACGCCTGTGTTGAGCAAAAGTTTAAACAAAACAGGCAATTATTTACTTGGGTGATTAATGTGATCCATTCATTTTCCGAATCCGAAGGGCAGGGGCTTGCTTAGTTTCCTTAGAATATCACTTCGTTCGGGTTCTTTCAGTTCACTGTTGATTTTATCAATTACACGCCGGACACTAACAGTATCGGACCCGCGGGAGATCCGGAGGTCCCTGAAGCCGGCGTCCAGAATTAAATATTTCTCAGCACCCGGCTCCGGATTCCAGGGGTTCCAAAGCGGTAAGCCTTCCCCGTTGGGATTGCCGGTCCTGGCAAAATTGGCGAGGTAGGAAAGGCAAACCCTCGTCAGCTTTTCACGCCCAGGCTTATTCCTGGTTGTATAGGTTGATCCGCTCAAAACCGAAAGCTGGTTTTTACGCATGCCCAGGAAAAACGGAATTTCGGCGTAGTGGTTTGCGCCCAATTTCGTACCCATATCTTTCGGCAAAACGCTTTGTCCCGAATCATCCTGACTGCCCCAATCGAAGCGGTAAGCATATACGGATGGTGCATCTTTGGAAGAAGTCATCTGCATCACCACCGTATCCATTCCGCTCACCCTCCAGAGCAAAGAAGTATATCGGGAAAGCAGCTCATATTCTCTGGTTCCGGGCTCATATTCCTTTGCCAGAAAAAGGAAAAGTTTCATCTCGTCTTTATTGACTCCGATGACCAGCGGCACCCGGTTTGCCCAGTTACCACCGGCAAATACTCCGTACCCCTGAGCAGGGATTACCGTACCGTCTGAAAAGATCGAATACCACTCAGCCATGCCCCCAACGATGGTTGGAATCCTCTTCATAATTTCCTCAGCCGGTTTCGAGCGCAGGTAGGTCTCGATCTCCGCAGCGGTCATCCGGTTATAAACCTGTTGAGCCGCGGATGAGTCAGATGCCTTCCGATCTTCAATCAGCAAATTCTTGATCAGCTTAACTGTCTGGCCCTCTGCCTCACTCGTGCTATGGATGAGGTTCAGTCCGCTCTCACAAACCGCCCGATGGAACAATCCTTTTGCAAGAGGGGAAGTAAGCAACGAGAGCACATTCATTGCACCGCCCGATTCGCCCGAGATGGTAACGTTCCCGGGATCTCCGCCGAAAGCTTCAATGTTTTTCTGAACCCACTGAAGGGCCTTTATCAGGTCGAGGGTTCCGAAATTACCGCTTTGGTCTTCAGGTGAGCCGGAACCGGTAATAGCCGGATGCCGGAACCAGCCCATCACGCCCAAACGAAAATTAACGGAAACATATACCATTTGCGATTCGCCAGCTACGGCATGACCGTAATAGTCGCGGGAATTGCCGGTGCCGAGCGAATTGCCTCCGCCATGTATAAATAGGTATACGGGAAGCTTCTTAGCATCGTTTTTCGGACGCCATACATTTAGATAGAGGCAATCCTCAGATCCCAGAACCCCCACAACTGGCAGTACCTGGGAAGCCGGTGTTGAGAATTTCCGGGCACTCCGCGTTCCGGTCCAGGGAGCCGGGTCGAGAGGAGCTTTCCACCTCAAACCTCCAACCGGCGGCTTGGCATAGGGTATACCTCTCCAGCACCAGGTATTGCCTTTGTCGGCAAATCCAAGGATCTCGCCATAGGCGGTCAGAACCTTAGCATTGTTCACCCAGGTACCGCCAGGATTCAGGGCTGCCGGCTGCACCTTCTCACTCCGGCCATCGATGGTGGCCGTTAACAGGATAATTGCCGCGGTAAAGTATCTGATCATTTTACAGCAACCGGCTCAATCTGTCCGGCATCGCGGTTAAGCTTGATCTTATAAACGTAAGCTGCTGATTCCGGAAGGTTTTCCGGAACCCGTATGAGCAATGCACCCTGACGGTTATCGTAGCTGACCGATTTGCCACCAAGCAGGCTCACGCGGGTAGCCTTAACTCCCTGCGGCAGAGGCAGGGTAATTTCCTTCATCGATTTGTCCATCACCTGAAGATATACGACCTGTCCTTTGTGCGTTGAAGCCAACTTGTCGTTTGGCAGGAACGGACCACCCCGGGTTCCGTAAATACCTTCGCCGTTTATGGTTACCCACTTGCCCACTCCCTTGAGCAGGTCCACTTGTCGCGGCTCGATCTGCCCGTCAGGCATCGGCCCGACATTCAGCAGCAGGTTGCCGTTACCCCCAACAGTTTTAATCAACGTATGAACAATCTCGTCGACGCTTTTCAGCTTATCGTTGGGCTTCCATGCCCACTGTTCCCCAACGGTGATGCAGGATTCCCACGGCAGTTCCCTTGAAAACCCTCCAATCCGCTGTTCCGGGGTACCATAGTCTCCGGCAAATTTTGCCACATCGCCGGTCATTCCCTCCATCGAGGCGAACCCTTTATCAACCCTGTTATTGATAAGAATATCATCACGCAGGTCGCGGATATATTTGTACAATTCCATCCCGTCCACATGAGTCCATGATTTCTCCCACTGCCCGTCGAACCACAGGATATTGGTATGGTATTTTTCAATGAGTTCTTTAACCTGGCTAAACAGATATTGTTTGTACTTCACCATGGTTGTGCTGTCGACCGGCCTCGGATCACCACCGTAGCGGGTGGTATAATCCGGATGATGCCAGTCGAGCACCGAATGGTACGTCCCGAACAGGATCCCCTGCTTCTCACAAGCCAGCTCCATATCTTTCAAAACATCTTTTTTGTACGGAGTGGAAGCAATATCGTAATCCGTATAATCCGAAGGCCACAACGCAAAACCATCGTGATGCTTCGAAGTGATCACGAAATATTTCATACCGGCCTCTTTTGCCAGACCGATCCACTCATCCGCATTGAATTTCACGGGATTGAACTGCAGATAAAGACTATCGTAAGTATTGATAGGCACTTCACGGCCTCTCGACCAGCCGATCTCAGTCCCCTTCATAGCTATGGGGCCCCAATGAACGAACATGCCGAACCGCATATCCTGGAAATTCTTCATGGCCGCCGCATTGGTTTTCAGTGTAGGATTTGCCTCACCGCCGCCTCCGGGGGGAGCAGGGAGCTGGGACTGCTGGGGGGCGCAGGAGGTAGCTAACCATAGAACGATTGCAGGAAGAATCGTGACGCGAAACGCGTCACGCGAGACACGGTAGAGGAGATCGAAACGCGGGACACGATACACGTGACACGAAAAAAATAAAAGAGCTTTCGGATTTTCCATTGTGAGGTGATTAATGCATCTAATAGATAAACTCATTGTTATGATACACAAAAATATGGATGTTTGGAGACTGTCGATGGATTTGGTGGCAAATGTTTACGAAATAACATCAAAATACCCAGTCGAAGAACGATATGGTCTCGCGCAGCAAATGAGAAGAGCAGCAATATCAATACCATCAAATATAGCCGAAGGTGCAGCCAGGAAATCTTCAAAGGAATTCATTCAATTCCTGTATATTTCTTTAGGTTCCCTATCTGAACTCGAAACACAACTTGAAATAAGTGAAAAGCTGCACCTTATCACTTCAGATTTGGGTCCTGTATATATCAGTTTAAATCGTGTAAGGCAAATGTTGCTTGGATTGATTCGCTTCAAGCAGAAATAATTTTTCCGCGCTCCGTGTTACGCGTTTCGCGTCACGAGTTACGTGTTACGATTCTCTTCATCTCCTCAAACTGCCTCTCCTGACTCTGCAGCAGCTTGAACTGAGCCCTGGCCCGCTGCAGGTTGTGATGCTCGTGCTTGATCTTGAAGTAGTTGTCGCCATCAACATAATCAGTTAAAAACCGGACGCCGATCATGTAGGGTAATAGCTTGCCTGCAAGCGCCAGATTATCCAGTTCGGTTGGGGTGAGTGTACTTCTGGTTTCTTCGAGGAATCCTTGGGTATAGGCTTCAAAAAGCCTTATGTCCATCTCAACCCGGGTCAGATCGGGGTCATCCTCAGCTCCTGTATTCGTGGAGGTGCGGATGCTGTCGCCGAAATCGTAGTGAACATATCCGGGCATAACGGTATCCAGGTCGATTACGCACAATCCTTTGTCGTTACTGTCGAGCAGAACATTGTTGAATTTGGTGTCGTTGTGCGTGATCCTGAGCGGGATCAGTCCTTGCTGACCCAGGTGCAGGATCGTGCCCATCTCTTCTGCCCTGGCAAAAACAAATTCAGCTTCGGCAGTCACAATGGAAGCCCTGCCGACCGGGTCATTGGCGATAGTCTGGCGGAGTGTCTCCAGACGCATGTCGATATTGTGGAAGTTCGGGATGGTCTCGTGAAGGGGTCCACCGGGCAGGTCGGCAATCATCGATTGGAACTTGCCGAACATTCTGCCGCCCTCATAAGCTTTCTCGGGGGTATCCACGATATCGTAGCTGCGGTTGTCTTCAATGAAAATGTACATCCTCCAGAAATTCCCATCGGGATCCTGGTAATAGGATTTACCATCCTTAGCAGCGATCAGGGTGAGTCCCTGACGATCAGGATCGGCGCCGGGGGTATTTTCGAGTTTGGTCCGGATATGTCTGGTTACCCGGGCGATATTGTCCATCAGGCCCGGCACGTTCTTGAATATTTTGTGATTGATGCGCTGCAGAATATAATTGTGGCATCCGACTTCGGCCGTTTCCACTTTAAACGTGTCGTTAATGTGACCGCTGCCGTAAGGCAAAGCGGAGGAAACCGTTCCCTCGGTACAGAAGTTCTTTAGAATAGCTTGCAGGTCATTCATCGTTAAAATATTATGGTCGCTAAAGCTCGCAAAGATAGCATTTGTACCTCAATTAGCGAGCTATCATCATGACTGGATTGGTTAGCGAGGCGAGCCTCTCCGCGGGGATCGGCTCTTTGGTGATTCCCATGCCAGACCAGCTGAGCGACAGCGATCGTGCGCCGCCGGCATCAAAATAGCGGACTTCATACATGTGCCATCCTTTGCCAAGGGCCGTTTCGCCGGTCTTCTGCGTTGCCCCGTGCTCCCCGTCATGATTGATCACCGTGTGGTCGCCAATGGTCAGTGTCGACCCGTCATCAGATTTCAGATAAAAACGGTACACTCCCGGTTTGTCAATTCGGAGATAGCCGCGCATGATCATTCCGAAAGGCTTTGAAGGGGCAGGTTCAGGCAACCCGAAGGTGGACAGAATCCCGCGGGAAGTGCTTTTCTGACTGTCCATATCCAGGGTGGTCTTAAACAGTCCCAAGTACAATTCATAATCGATACCCTTGATTTCGCCTGCCGATAGCTGCATCCCCAGGAGCATCTCCTGCTTTTCGGCTGAAATCTCAACAATGGCGCTGGTGCGACCCGACTTCATCCGGGTAACGGCTTTAATCTGAGCGTTGGATTTCAATACAATGGGTTCAGTATAAGGCTTGCCGCCGGCTAACGGATCGGACCCATCAGTAGTAATCAGTATTTCAGCATCCTGTGTGGCGGTGTGAAAATCAACGACCATGGAATCGGTAAAAACGGAGCCTTCCGCCGTTGTCACAGGAGTGGGCACCCTGTAATTCAGCTTCATGGCATCGAAGCGCTGATACTGGCGCTCCATGCGGAACAGGAACTTTTCGTAATCACGCACGTCTTTCGGGCTCCACACGACCTCGGCCAGAGCGCTCATCCTGGGCAGAGCCATGTATTCCACCTGTTTCTCGGTCGGGATATATTCTGTCCACACGTTCCCCTGGGCACCCAATACATGTTTGCCTTCCTGAGCAGTTAAAACATCAGGTGTGGGTTCGTAGGAATAAACCTTTTCCAGGGCCAGGAATCCGCCAATAGCCTTGGGTTCAAAGCGGGGATCGCCCTGATAAAAATCGAAATAACAGGTTGAGGTCGGCGACATGATCACATCGTGCCCCTGTTTGGCGGCCTCAATACCGCCGGCCTCACCGCGCCACGACATGACGGTGGCTTCCGGAGCCAGCCCGCCTTCCAGTATTTCGTCCCAGCCAACCAGACTGCGGTTGTTGGCAATGAGGAATTTCTCAATGCGGCGGATAAAATAGGATTGCAGCTCCATCTCATCCTTCAGGCCTTCAGTTTTCATCCTTTTTTGGCAATCCGGGCATTTTGCCCATCTCGATTTCGGGCACTCGTCGCCCCCGATATGCAGGTATTTATATGGAAACAAAGCGATTACCTCCGACAGCACATCCTGAACAAATGCGAATGTGGCCTCTTTGCCCGCACAATACACATCCTCCGAAACACCCCAGGCCGTGCGTACCTCAAACGGACCGCCGGTGCAGGAGAGCTCCGGGTAGGCAGCCAGCGCAGCCACCGAGTGACCAGGCATCTCGATCTCAGGCATCACATCGATAAAACGACTCCTGGCATATTTAACCACTTCCCTGATCTGATCCTGCGTGTAAAAACCGCCGTAGGTGGTGCCGTCGGCATTTTTTCGAATGGAACCGATCTCCGTGAGCCTGGGATATTTCTTGATTTCAATTCGCCAGCCCTGATCTTCTGTCAGATGCCAATGAAAAACATTCATCTTGTGCATGGCCAGCATATCAATGTATTTCTTGATGAACTCCACGCTGTACTGATGCCTTCCAACATCGAGGTGCATACCCCGCCAGCCGTACCGCGGCTCATCCTGAATGCTGACCTGTGGAATTTTCAGGGTTTTTCCCATTTCGATACCTCGGTCATAAACATCGGGCGGCAAAAGCTGGAGTAAGGTCTGAATACCGTAAAACACCCCGCGGGCACTGTTTCCCTGAATCACGATTCCGTTCTTGTTGGTTACCAGGGTGTAGGCATCGGGATTTGCTCCATCACGAGGCGTAACTACATCAAGATAAATGCAATGACCTGGATTTTTTCCTTCGAAATTCATATCGGAATACCCCAGCTTTTCGCAGAGGTAGGCACCGGCCAGCAGCAGTAAACTGTCGCCCTTGTCCATATATACGGTCCTTTGGGTTGGAAATTTCACCATCGATGGCTCAATGGACATCTTGTCCGGTTGTGGAATGATCCTTACATCAGGCGTTTCCTGCTTGCACGAACTTAAGGCAATCAAAATTAAACAGAGGAATACGGGCACAAATTTCTTCATGGTGGTGACATTAAAATAATAGGCTTAAAGATAAGCTACTTTATGCAGGATGCGGCTCTCAGGCTATTTTTGATACTTCAGCCGAAGGTTTTTCCAACCGCCCTGATCAGTTCCGATTTTAACCGTTGACAAGCCGCTTTCCGGGATGTTTCCGGCAACTGCGGTCCCGTCGGTTAATTCTGCACTTTTCAGGGTGTAACCGTTATTCGCAAAGATCAGGTTCATCTCCTCGCCTTTAACAAGGTTAACCTGTCCGGTTACCTCCATGGATGCCGGATCCCATTTCAATGAATTGCTTTCGATGAGCCCCTGCATGATATGCCGGTCGGTGGATATCAGCTGCGGATACTCCTGTATCTCCCTGATAGATATCATTTTGGCTTCTCCGGGCCGCAAATCAAGTTTCAATAATTCTGATCCCATGAATTCACCGGCCTGCTTGTTATCCCAGAATTCCCAGGCGAAGTATTTTTTGTCGGCTTTCAGGTCGAGGGCGCCGAAATAATCGGGAGATCCGAACCTGATGGTTTTGGTCGCAAAATTCTGATCATCTGAATTGTAAACAACCATCTGGTACCATCCGTCACTCACTTTAAAAGCAAATATCTCCGGATATTTTGAGATCAGTGCATCAACCGGACGGGCGGATATCCAGGTATCGGGGTAAGGAAAAATCCGGGACAGGTCGTGGAGCATATCCGGGCTCAGCCGGTCGAAACTGTTGGCCATCAGGAACCTGCCGCAAGTGGTGTACATCAGGGTTAACAGCTTGCGTACGCCGTCACGGTTGCCCGGCTGGACTTTAAGCAGGTTCTTGGCATCCATATCGTAGCTCACCACTTTTCGGTTTTTGTACCACCGCAGGGCTCCTTTTGTGATCATCAGCGGCGATACTTTGTCGGTATCTCCCCAGATCCGCTGCGACGAAACGATTCCGAGCGTGATATCCGAGCCGTGATCGAGATTGCGCTCGTCGAGGTAGGCATGAGGTCCGAGACCTGTTCGCGCTAGCTGGAAGACGGTCCGATAAGCGGAAGCGGTTGTTGAATACTGATCATCCATACCGCCATGTTGTGCCCATCCGGTATAGGGATAATCGTACATGAGTCCCTGCACCCCGCCATCAGCAAGGTTTTTATACACTTCCTGCATATGCGCCAAAAATCCGGAATCGGTAAAGTCGTACCCAACTTTTCCTTTGATCATCCAATCCTGATCAGGAATTGTAGCATCCTGACCATTGAAAAGCATGTGCTCCGGAAATGCGGCGGCATAGTCATCTGAACGGCGGCCGGTCTGGAAATAGGTCAGCGGAATTCCGCCGCGCTCAATAATGGCCTGGGCCCACTTGCGGGTGGTCTCATAGGGTTTCTTGTAATGCCCGGGAGCTACATCCACGTTGCCGTCAGGCGGATTTGCATATTTGCCGGTTCCGTACATCTGCCAGTGTTTCTCGTCCCACCACCCCTGCTCGTTGTTTTCCTCATACGCATCAGGGACCAGACGAATGGAAACCGGACTGTACCTCAGAAATCCCGATTTTACGGCCCGGTCCATTTCGGCCACTGCCCCCGGGGCATCGTTCACCGATGGCCCGTCGCCATAGGCTTTGTGCTGAGCATACCAGAGGCATACGGTTGGAAACGTATAATACTGCAGATTAATCTTTTGAAAATCCTTCAGCACATCGCCATATTGTTCGAGCGCTTCAAAAGGGTTTGTATGTCCTATCGAGATATAAAAAGCATCTTCGGGAAACCAGGATTGTCCGGCATCGACCTTTTTGCCGACCGGATCTTTTGCGAACAGGTTGAGCATAAGATTTTCAGGTTCGGTCTTCATTTCGGAGACGGGGCTGGCAACCCCGTTGACATTATCCTTCACTCTTCCCTCACAAACCTTGAAATCACTGAGGACGGCATTAATACCTCCTTCATTCCGGATATGGATTTTCAGTGTATCACCGGTAACAGCATTTGGCGGCAGGTTCAGCCAGATCTCCTCCGGGCTTTCCCCGCCTCCGTGTGAAGGCAGCTTGTGCTTTGCCAGCAAGGAGTTTTGCTCATTTTTCAACGACCAGGCCACCGACTGATTCCGGGTTTCTGCATCGTCGCTCCAGGCAATTCCGACAGCATATTCCTTCCCCGGTTCCAAGCCTGATATTGCCAGTACGATATCATCCTTATCA
>CAYHCO010000012.1:46804-49745 GCA_964355105.1 uncultured Porphyromonadaceae bacterium | reverse complement strand
CAATCGAGCGCAGGCTTGCGGGTAACACGGGTATCCTCTCCCCCTCCGTTACCGTCGAGCATGCGGAATCCGGGGGTTAGCTTTTTCCCGGCATAAAGCTTACCATTCGTCAGCACGCTGAATTCTTTGATTTGCAGGGCTGTTGTGCCCCGGTTCATGATTCCGCCATCGATCACGATATAATCCTTGCCCGGCAGCAGTCCAAACCTCAGTCCCAACCCCGGACCTCCCTCTTTTGAGCTCGTTATCAGCAGGTATCTCCCCGTTTCGCCGTTATGCACAAAATCCAGAATATCATATTGCGGTCTGCGTCCGGGCTCATTCATGGAATCATTATCGATCTTGAGATACGCTCCCGATATGATCCTCTTCTGGTCGGAATTGCGAAAGATCTCATAAACCCCCTGCGACGATTTTACCAGCACGGTAACGATCCCGTTCGAGAATATCCAGCGGGAAGTTCCGCCCACAAAAGTGACTCCCGAATCTGAGCTCTTGCTGCAGCCGGTAAATAAAACAAGTGCGATGAGCGCCAATACCAATAATGTCTTTTTCATAAATCTGCCCTATCTTTATGTAAACTCAGAGCATGGTCAAGAGATCCCGACCATCCCGGATTTCAAACCTTGAATTTAGCAATTCGGAGGCAAAAAAGCTGAAATCGGTGCAACTGCTGACTCTATTATGGGTAGACGATAACATGGTTAACTAAGGACCATTGCATTCCACATCGCCAATATCCGAAAAAGGATTGAAGACGACCCTGGTAATCCAATGTTTATCATGAATGTCCGAGTGGTTGGGTATAAATTAACCAAGCAATAAATAGATCTCTACCTGGGTAATTTACCAGATCCTTTTGCCAATCTCTTTTCTTCGGATTTCACAAGGCGCTCAAGCTTTTTAATATCATCCTCGGGCGGAAGAGATTCCGGTTTTATTCCACGTTGAACGAGGATTATACGCACACCTTTATTGTTCTGTATGTGTTCAACAGCAATTACCTCTTCCCCATACAAATTATCCTGAGTCACATTGTGATTAGTCATCTCTGTCGCCAGATTTTTTGCTGCAATAGTGAGCGTCGGAAGAAAATCGGCTAACGGCCATGTCTCTATAGTATTGCAACTCCAATTTTTCTATATAGATGCAGCAAACTGATGGAAATGGAAAAATCCCGCAACCTTTGTTTTTATATATTTGTTAGGGAAACAACTATAGCATGGCAACTTTTGGAAATCGACTAAAGCTCCTGTCCCTTATATTTCTCCTGATGGCAACTACTTCAATGGCTTATGCCCAATCTTCACTAAAAATCAAGCTTTGGCCCGGTGCGGTGCCTGGTGATAACCGGCCAAGAGCAGCCGATGTAATCAGTGATGATCATGGCGGAAATGTTACGCGGATTGCCTCCGTAACTGATCCGGTGATGGAAGTTTTTGAACCGAAAAGCGGGAATACGACCGGTATGAGCGTGGTCGTTTGTCCGGGTGGCGGATACAGCATACTGGCTGTTGACCTGGAAGGTTATGAAGTGGCGGGTTGGCTGAATTCTCTCGGTATTACGGCTTATGTCCTGCACTACCGGGTACCCGACAACCCCGCAGCAGCGCTGATGGATGCACAGCGCGCAATCAGGATCGTAAAGAACAGGGGCACCCAGGGTAAACCGGGCATTAAAAAGGTTGGTATTATGGGATTCTCAGCCGGAGGAAGTTTATCTGCAAGAGCAAGTACCCGATATTCCGATAAAACTTATGAGCCGGTGGATGCTTTTGATAATTTATCGGCCAGGCCCGATTTTGCCTTGCTGATCTATCCGGCCTACCTTGATCAGGGCCCGAATAAAAGTCTGACCCCGGAGCTGAAAGTGGATTCGAAAACACCGCCGATGTTTCTGTTCGAGACGGCGGACGATCCCTTTGGCAACAGTTCCCTGGTGATGGCCGGCGCCCTGCGCGATGCAAAAGTCCCGGTTGAGCTTCATTTTCTGCCCGCAGGTGGTCACGGATACGGGGTAAGGGCGGGAAATCCGGCTGCCGAAACCTGGCCCGGACTGGCCGCTAAATGGTTGAAGAATCTGAATGACCCCATTAAATAAACCATACCCGGTGAGATTGAAATTATCACGACATATGGCAAGGCCCCTGCTGCTGAGTATCTTATTGCTTTTCACTACCATTTGCTTTCCCTCATGCGGTAAAAGCAGCGCCAGAATTCCTGTGGATAAGCCTTTCTTCAACAGCAAGTTCATCGAGATAGACAAGATGATGCTGCATTACCGGATTTGGCCGGCAGCAATTTCCGCTGATACACTGCCCTGGATTCTGATGGTGCATGGCATGGCAGGATCAACCTGGTCATGGGAAAAGAATGCCCCTGCACTTGCTGCAGAAGGCTGGAATGTAGTGGCAGTGGATGTTCCACCATTCGGATACAGCGGCAAAGACCCAAATTTCAGCCAGTCGGCAGATAACCGGGCCGCCCTGTTATGGAAATTTCTCAATCGGATTAATCCTGATAAAAAATGGAATTTGATCGGACATTCAATGGGTGGCGGCATTGTTCAGGTCATGGCCATCCTGAATCCGGAGAAGGTTGACAAAGTTGTTTTTGTCGACCCAGCCCTGTTCGGATCGCCCGGCGGAAAAACTCGCAACGGACCGGCACTCCTGAAATTCAGGCCTTTCGAGTGGATTGCCACAGGCCTGGGAAAAGCATTTCTGATCCGAAAAGTAAAGATCCGGAAATTGCTCCGATCGGCCTACGCTGCTGAACCGGATCCGATTGATGTGGAAGAATATTATAAAGCCTTACGGCAGCCCGGTTTTGCCCGTGCATTTATCCGTTCCAGTCCTCAATCGAAACCGTTAACCACGGATGGAACAAAATTCAGCAAACCCGCGCTGGCTATCTGGGGCGACAAGGACACCTGGGTGCC
>CAYHCO010000012.1:43268-46704 GCA_964355105.1 uncultured Porphyromonadaceae bacterium | reverse complement strand
TTATCCGTTGATGAACGCTTTCTTGCCGGCAAAATGTCCGCTGGCACCCAGCTCGTTTTCGATACGCATCAGCTGGTTGAATTTTTCAACACGTTCACCGCGACAAGCGCTGCCCGTTTTCAGGTGACCGGCGTTAACGGCAACAGTCAGGTCTGAAATAAAGGTGTCCACGGTTTCACCGGAGCGGTGTGAAACGAATGCTGAATATTTGTTCTTATAAGCCAGCTCAATGGTTTCGAGGGTTTCGGTAACGGTGCCGATCTGGTTCAGTTTAATCAGAACCGAGTTGGCAACACCCTGCTTAATACCTTCGGCAAGGATAGCTTTGTTGGTGCAGAAGAGGTCGTCACCGACGATCTCGATCTTGCTTCCGAGAGCTTTAGTCAGTTTTGCCCAACCAGCCCAGTCGTTTTCAGCCAGACCATCCTCAAGCGAAACGATCGGATACTGACGCACCCAATTTTCCCAAAGACTGATCAGTTCATCGCTGCTCAGCAATTTTCCTGAGCTCTTGAACATCTTGTACTTGCCATCTTCCCACAATTCGCTGCAAGCCGGGTCGAGGGAAATGCTGATCTCATCGCCAGGTTTGTAACCGGCTTTCACGATAGCTTCGAGGATCACTTCAACAGCTTCTTCGTTCGATTTAAGGTTCGGTGCAAAACCGCCTTCATCACCAACACCGGTGCTGTATCCCTTGGCTTTCAGAATCGATTTCAGTGCGTGGAAAACTTCCGATCCCATGCGGATGGCTTCGCGGAACGAAGGTGCACCGTGCGGGGCAATCATGAACTCCTGAAAGTCGACATTGTTATCGGCGTGCGATCCGCCATTGATGATGTTCATGCACGGAACCGGCAGCAGATGTGCGTTCAATCCGCCCAGGTACTGATAAAGCGGCGTTTTTGCGCTGGCAGCCATAGCTTTCGCGAAAGCCATGGAAACAGCCAGGATTGCATTGGCGCCCAGGTTAGCCTTATTGTGAGTTCCATCGAGCCCGATCAGGAAATAATCCAGTTCCCGCTGGTTTACAAAGCATTTTCCGTCAACCGCGTTGGCAATATCAACATTAACATGCTCAACAGCCTTCAGTACACCCTTGCCGTTGTAACGCTTCTTGTCGCCGTCGCGCAGTTCGCAGGCTTCGCGTTCGCCGGTGGATGCTCCACTGGGGACCATTGCCCGTGCCGTTGTACCATCATCTAATTTTATATTGGCTTCTACCGTTGGATTTCCTCTGGAGTCGAGGATTTCGATTGCTTTAATTTTTGAAATTTTCATTCGTGTAAATTATTTGAGATAATTGAAGGTGCAAAATTACAGCATTACGAGCTCAAAACAAGGAGATTTGGCAGGTAATTGAATAATTCGATAATTTGACAATTCGGCAATTAAAGAACAAGTCGATACTAAAATGAGAAAGAGGAACCTGGGTAACCCAACTTCCTCTTCTTCATTATCGAATTGTCGAATTTTATTGTGTAATGATGATCGCTAGTCCTTTCCCACTTGGCACGATGAACGATTCACCGGGTTTAAGGGTTGAAGCATCCTGGAATTTTTTAACTGCAGGCAGGGTAAATTTTGCTTTTGCAGGATCAATACCCAGCGCTTTCCAATCAATATCGAGCGAAATCCTTGCCGGACCGGCAGCCCAGGAGGCAATGGCGATCAGGGTTTTGCCCTTCGCTTTGTAAACGGTTGCGAGGATATCGGGCCTGCCGGTTTTAACCGGACAGTCAGGTACCCAGTAACCAATCATTTCCGATTGCCCGATGCCGAAATCATCCACAAGTTTCCAGATATTGGCGGGATCACCCGACCACGGAGCACGGGATGTCATTCCGTAAATAAGGCCCCGCCATTGGTTGCCGCCATCCTGAAGCATCTCGCCCATCAATCCAAAAGGAATACCTGCAACTTCAGTCATCCAGTAATCCGGCGATCCGTTATAATCAAAATACTCCCCGAACCAGAGCCTGTCGAGATACGGGAAATGCTCCATGTAGAGATTTCCCGAGTTGGTGTATCCGTCCCGATCATTAAACTGATTAGCCGAATGCAGATCGATCATAGCGGCGGGATTTCCACGCAGCATAACCTTCCTGGCCCGTTTCATCACACTCCGGTCGAAAGCCACATCATCGATATACAATCCGTCGATACCCACATTGTTGACCAGCCAGTTAAGCCCTTCCAGATAATAATTATGCCAGCGCGAAGTCCCCGAATTGATGATCGCGGCATCGCTCAGCTCCGGAACAAACCATGCCGGAATGTAATTCCCGTCGAGATGCTCCTGCAGCCAGGAGTAGCCGCCGCCCGGACCGTAAGAAAGAATTTCATTGCCGAGCGATTTCAGTGCCCAGATCTCGGGACAGCTGTTCGTAAGCTCGCGCACCGTGTAATAAATCTTCACTTTATCCTTAATCGCATGTGCCGAATCGATATACGCTTTCATCTGCGCCGGCCTCAGGAACGGGTAATTGATGAATGGATTGATGGCTGTGGCATGGTGAACGTTGATCACGTTGGCTCCAGCCTTGCTGATCGTATCCAGCGGCATGTATTTATGGTAATACCGGTCATGCCATTGCTTTGCCGGGTCGATCTTGCGGAACGGGGTCAGGAGAATGTTAATATCGAAATGCAGCGTTTCCCCTGCTTTCATCGTTCGTTCGCCACTGTAAGCGGTCAGTTCATACTCCTTGCCGTCGCGGGCGAGCTCAATGCCGCCCTTGCCCTCATTATACCACGATGGCGGCATGTTCAAAGGCTTCTGATGGTAGAAATTGGTATTCAGCGGCCGCTCATAATTCTCGGCCCTGAAAGTTGCCTGGATGCCTGCATTCACCGACCCAAGCCAGGGCCCGTCGCAGTTGAAATAAGGATCCCACCTGTACCGGAACTGATCAGGGGCTTTGCCGCCCTTCTGACCCAACCCGAGCATATATTGCACATGCTCTTCGTTCATGGGTATAACAAATTCAATATCTGATATATCGATGGCATTCTTCGCCTTTGCGGCAATCCGGTAGGTGAGGAATCCGTCGAATTCCAGTCGGCCGGCCAGATGAAAGTCGAGATCACCAGCACTCCAGTCGGATACCCAGTAGACCGCACCCTCTGCTTTCCCGGTTATCTTCATGCCTGTCGTTTTCACCGTCTGGGGCTTGCCGTTGATTTCTATCTCGAAAGCCATGGGCTCAGCCAGCAAGGGAGCCCCGGTCTCCAGCAGTTTTGTCATTTCCGGTGCGAAATAGCTCAGCACCTGTTTCGGCAATCCGTTATTATCCAAAATCAGATCACGACCGAGGATTTTCAGGGTCTGACCGGAAACACCGATTGGTGTGTATGGAGGGATCACACCATCATCCACCGCAATATCGGAATTCAGCCACCTGAGTCGGGAATGCATCTCCGGCTTGCTGTCGCC